>NZ_JBALPZ010000196.1:0-7854 GCF_036965645.1 Neobacillus drentensis | reverse complement strand
GTATTTATAGACTTTGTTAGTTTATCATAAACCCTATTACTAGAAAAGTTCTTTTGAAAAGTAGATCTTTGGTAATTCAGGATGTTTTGTTTGAAGGGAGCATCTTATTCTTTCAAAATGGAAGGATCATAATGAATAACAAAATACTCCAACTCTTATAATAAAAAGCTGCCACAAAATTTGACAGCTGCTTTCTAATACATTTTCATGATTAAAATATGGAATAAATTCCATAACCTTGTGTCTACTTTACCTGTGTGACAGAGTCATCAATGACTGTCCACCATGCTGATCCATTGGCATGATCGGACGTTTGATTCAATAAAAATCGGGTAATGGTTGTTTGGACTCTTCCATCATTCAAGAAAAGAGCGTGCAAGGAAAAATCCGTCCATTTCTTCTTGATCCCAAGCGTCAAAATATCATTTTTATAAGTAGACGCACTTTCAACCGAAACAGCCCCATCGCCATCCCCTTCAGAATCTAGTGAATCAAAGTTAAAAAAATTCTTTACCCTTCCATCAGGACTTTCTGGTTGGACGATGACTTTATTCTTTGTTTTTACTCCCCTACCCATTAAAATGAGGAACCTTTTCCTTACCTCAAGAGGAAGGTTCCGTAAATCCAACATGGCTGGATTTTGACGGTCCCAAAAGGCTTTCATAAGACTGACTCGATTCAAGAACATCCCCCAGTCATCATCGCCGATATTGGTTTGCCAATGATCCGGGTTAAAAATATCAAAATCAGTTCCATCTTCGAATAGAAGCGCATTTTGATAGGTAGGACACAACTCAAAAACGGAAGGGAAGGTACGGGCAATTTTTCGGAATTCATCACTCGAATTAAACAACGGAAAGCGAATTCCTCCCTCACCCACAGTTAAGGCAATAAGTGCCTGGATGGTACCTCTAAAAGGACTTACAGCAAAAATACAATGGTCAATGGAATCATAATTTCCTTGAAGCGTCTTCAAATAGCTGCTTAGCACCATTCCCCCCAAGCTATGGGCGATAAAGTTAAACTTTTTTACAGAAAGTTTTTCCTTTAGATATTCAACAAAATAGGCTAAACGTTTGGCCGTTTCAAGAGAGGATTGCCTCCAATCATACCCAAATATATAAACGGGCTGCTTGGTTTTTCGTTCAAGAACGTGAACGATTTCCCGATAGGCCACATCCTCCACATCCCCCCGTTCGATGATCGACTTAGGGTTGACTTCAAAACGATTGTCCTGCATTAAAAGCAGGTCATAGATGGTTTCATATTTACTTTGTGTAACGGACCAGATGGTATCGAAATCCAGTGTGTTTGTATTAACAAGCTTGGTACCTTGAATACCCGGTATGATAATTGTAGGTATCGTCATAGAAACTCCCTCCATACTTCCCAAAAATGTAAAAACGGTTTCTCTTCTATTTATATGTATTTGGGTAACCACTGACTATTATGCTTCAGGAATAAAAGAAGAACACACTCGCTTGAAATCGAAATGTGTTCTCCTTTTAATTGGCATTACCTTCTCTCGCTTTGTGAATTAAGCAGCAGCTCCTCATAAATCTCGTTGTATTTCTTTGCAGATTGCCGCCAGCTATAATCTTCACTCATTGCTGTTTGTACCAATTGACTCCAACTTTCTTTTTGCTGATAAAAATGAAGGGCCCTTCTAAGGGTATAAAGCATATCATGCGCATTGAAATTTTTAAAAGTAAAGCCGTTGCCCGTACCTTCAAACTCATGGTAGGATTGAACCGTATCGTTCAAACCGCCTGTTTCTCTGACAATGGGAATGGTACCATACTGTAAGGCAATTAGCTGTCCTAACCCACATGGTTCAAACTGAGAAGGCATTAAAAACAAATCAGCTCCTGCATAGATTTGATGTGCCAATGCTTCATTAAAACCGATATATACCCCTACCTTGTCGGGATACTCTTGTTCCATTTGGTTAAAGAAGGTTTCATAATAGGGATCACCTGACCCAAGAACGATAAATTGAACATCCTCCTTGATCATATCCCGGAATACATGGAGAACTAAATCCAAGCCTTTTTGATTGGTTAAGCGTGTGACCATCGCCATAATTGGCGTGTTTTTCTTTTCTGGTAAACCAAAATAGTACTGTAGTTCTTGCTTATTTTTCGCTTTGCCTTCTAACGAATCGATATCATATGAAATGGCAAGATCACGATCTCCTTTTGGATGATAGACCGTATCGTCTATCCCATTGACAATTCCTATCAGCTTATTTCTATGCCTTCGCAGGAGCCCGTCAAGTCTTTCGCCAAAATAAGGATATTGAATTTCCTCTTTATAGGTCGGGCTGACCGTCGTCACGATGTCTGAAGCAACAATTGCCCCTTTCATAAAACTAACATCGCCATAAAACTCTAGTTGCTCGCTGTTAAAATATGGATGACTTAATCCTAATAGATCACTCATTACGGTATAAGGGAAAATCCCTTGGAATTGCAAATTATGAATCGTAAATACGGTTTTAATGTCTCTATAGAGTGGATTGAGACGATATTGTGCGTCAAATAAAAAATTGACCATCCCTGTGTGCCAGTCATGTGAATGGATCACATCAGGAATAAAATCTAAATGTGGAATACACTCTAGAACGGCCTTACAGAAAAAAGAGAATCGTTCACCATCATCGTAATGACCATATAAGGAATCCCGATAAAAATAATATTCATTATCAATAAAATAATAGGTAATCCCGTCTTGCTCAAGTTTAAAAATACCGCAGTATTGATTCCGCCATCCAACCTGCACATTCATCTCTTTGTGAAACTGAAAGGATTTTTTAAACTTTTCAGGAATCAAACCGTAATTAGGTAAAATAACTCGCACGTCTGTCCCAAGATCTTTTAACGCTTTAGGAAGTGCACCCGCTACATCAGCAAGGCCGCCTGTTTTCACAAACGGGACGCACTCCGATACGGCAAATAAAACTTTCATGAATGATTAACGCCCCTTTTGTACGGTACCTTTTCTCACGGTGCCTTTGTCTACTACATATGGCGACTCAGCTGTCCCTTTCATTTGGATCTCATTCCCAATAACGACATCTTTATCTAAAATGACTCCATCAAGTATACAATTTTCTTCAATCTGACACTTTTGCAGAATAATAGAGTTACGCACAATCGAACCCTTTCCAATTTTAACGGCACGAAATATAATGCTGTTCTCTACTTCTCCTTCAATGATGCACCCATTTGCAATCATCGAGTTCGTGACCTTTGATCCCTTTTTATAGCGTGTTGGCGGCTCATCTTTTACCTTAGTAAAGATGGGATCGTTCGTAGTAAACACCTGTTTCCATATGGATGGCTTCAGGATATCTAAGCTATTTTGATAATAACCGTTGAGAGAATCAATGATGGCGATATAGCCAGTCCAGTCATACCGATTAATTTGAAATTGATGGCGTTTATCATACACGACATCTAAAATACTGTAATAACCATGATTCCTGTATTGTTCAAACAGAGAGAGCAATACCTCTTTGCTCAAAATGTATGTCTCTAAAGATCTTCCATTATGAACAACCTCCGTAATATCCGCTCCTGTTTCCAGGTGCCGATCTAAAATCTTACAAAAGTCAAGTACTCCGATGGTATAGCAATTGGTAATCACTACAAACTTTTGCTTACTACGTAAGAAATAAGTCATATTTCTTGCCAAATGGGCAAAGGAGCCAAAGATCTCGTTGCTAGCATTGCCATCAGGTGAAAACAAAAACAGACCGTCACGCTTTCTGTCCAAGCCCCATTGTTTGCCTGATCCTAAATGATCCATCAGCGACCGGATCTCTTGGCCGGTGAAAACAGCCACATTCGTAATCCCTGAATTCACCATATTGGATAACATAAAATCAATTAATCGATATCGGCCTGCAAACGGAAGAGAGGCTAAAGAACGTTCCGCAGTTAACGTTTGAAATGTGTCAAACTCAGTGGTGGCATTGATGATTCCAAGCATTGAACATGGCATAGTATCTTCCTTTCTCCTCTTTGGGTCTTATTATGATTCTTCTCCTGCAAACAAGATCACATCCTCCTCATTGGATGGACGAATGACTGCATGATCTTCGACTACGGTTCCTGGGGCAATAATTGCTCTTTCAATCAGCGTATTTTTTCCTACACGGGCGTCCGGCATGATAACAGAATCGAAAATCTGACTGCCTTCTTCTACGGTTACGCCCTGGAATAAGACAGAATGATGGATGATTCCTTCTACCGTACAGCCCTCATTAATCAATGACTCTTCTATTTGTGCTATGGGGGAAATATACTGGGGCGGCCGGTTGGGATTGGCAGAGTATATTCTCCAATCTCGGTCATAAAGATCAAGTTCTGTCTCATCATTGAGAAGATCCATATTGGCTTCCCACAAGCTGCTAACGGTCCCAACATCTTTCCAGTACCCCTTGAATGGATACGCTACCACCTTTTTATTTTCTTGGAGTAACAAAGGAATAAGATCTTTACCAAAATCATTGGTTGATTCAGGATTTTGTTCATCCATTTCTAGAAACACTTTTAAAACCGGCCATTTAAAGATGTAAATCCCCATTGAGGCTAAATTATTCTTGGGAGATTTCGGTTTTTCCTCGAATTCAATAATCTCTAAATTCTCATTTGTATTCATAATTCCAAACCGGTTTGCTTCCTCCCAAGGGACCTCTATGACCGATATGGAAACATCCGCATCCTTTTCCATATGATAACGAAGCATTTCAGTGTAATTCATTTTGTAAATATGGTCACCGGAAAGAATGATCACGTATTCTGGATTGTATTGTTCTAGATAATTCAAATTCTGGTAAATAGCGTTTGCCGTACCTCTGTACCACCTCAGACCGGAAGTTTCCGAGTATGGAGGCAATACGGTTACGCCGCCATTCATATGATCTAAATCCCACGCACTGCCGATCCCGATATAGGAGTGTAACACCAGGGGCAAATACTGAGTTAATACACCTACTGTATCAATTCCAGAGTTTGTACAGTTGCTTAAAGGAAAATCAATGATTCGATATTTTCCCCCAAAGGAAACAGCCGGTTTGGCTTTATCTTTCGTCAATGAATTGAGACGGGTGCCTTGTCCGCCTGCCAGTAACATGGCTACGCACTTTTTTTTCTGTCTCATTACTTTTACTCCCCTTTCTTGTTTTCACAAGCCGTAAGATAGAGATTCCAAAAGGCGGGATGGTGAGTTCCAAATAACAGGACTGGTTGCAAAAAGAAGTTGCAAGCGTTTTCATTTCCGTATTATCCACCAAACCAGAACCTCCATAGCACAGGAACACCGACTTTCTACTTCTTATAGCTACCTATGTAATTGTGTAATACCCAATCTAATGCTTTTAAACCCTTCCATTCAGAAGCATGGGGACGGTTCTTCTGCTTCCTTACCTGTTATTTAAGGGGAAATGTAAAATTATGGGTTGCTATTTTCCAACACATCTTTAACTTCCTTGAGTCTGTTTCGGACGTTTTTATATTCAATCATTTGCCATTCCATTAAAATCACTAGAAATTCTTTATTCCGTGAATCTGCAATTTTATCTAATAATAAAAGAATCATCCCACGGTTTCTATCTTTCATGGTTTCCACAAATTCATATTGTCGATTAATAGCAGCATCCAAAAGCTTCTCCATTAGTTCATTGGCATAGATATCACGCTCAATCTCCCAACCTTTATCCGTAAAGACAAGAAGAGGAAGTTTGAAGTTTGTAATCATATTTGATTGCTATATATTGATGCAGGATCATCCAATCAATTTTTGCAAGGATCTCTTTTTAATTTGACGCCTTGAATGCTCCATATACTGGACTTTTATTTAAATTAAGTTCTAATACCTTTTTATCTTTCGAACCTCCCAAAATTTTGGCAAGTAAGGTTCGCCCTCCTCTCATTATTAAATCATCTGCTCCACGCAAAATCGTTTTAATTTCATCAATAGGCAGAGACTTTATTCCATTTGCATCAAGATTATAGCCAATTTGGTTTTCTTTTTTTGCCATATAGTACCCCTTAATAAAATCTCAATTATTTCCACTAATATTATTTCGCCACTAAGAAATTTTACTTTCGATTTATTTTCTACCTGACTACTTTTCCATCGATTTTAAGAATGATAAAATCTTTTCCCGAGTGGGGATGGAATTTTGAGCACCTTGGACCGTTACCGACAAAGCGGCGGCTGCAGTGGCATATCGAAGGCAATCTTGGATAGGATGTCCCAAAACGCGTTCTGCAGCTAAAGCACCTATAAAAGTATCACCTGCGGCGGTCGTATCCTTCGCATTTACCGAAAAGGAAGGAGTAACCAATTCCAATCCGTTCTGATTACGATAAATGGCCCCATTTTTTCCGAGCGTAATGATGACCTCTTTTATATTCCATTCATTTAGTTGGCTTGCTGCATTTCGCGCTTGATCGATATCTTTGACTGGTTTATCCGTGATGGCTTCCACTTCGGTTTCATTTAAAATCAGCATATCAACGAATGGAAACAGTTCTTTTGGCACTTTAACCGCTGGTGCAGGATTTAAGATCACGCGCACTCCTTTGCTATACGCTGTTTGAATGGCATATTCTGTGGTTTGCCAGGGGATTTCATTTTGAAGTAAAATGACATCGCCACTCTCCATCATTCGGCAGATCGGCTCCAGGTCATCCGGCATGAATTTTCCGTTTGATCCCTCTGATAATATAATAGTATTCTCTCCGGATGAATCAACGGTGATGAAAGCAATCCCAGATGTACCGTCCTTTTCCAAGATAAAATCGGTGTTGATGCCTTCCTCCTGAAGCGTGCTTACAAGTTTTCCGGAAAATGTATCCGTTCCAACCGCTCCAGCCATGATCACTTGTCCTCCTGAGCGGGCAGCAGCAACTGCTTGATTAGCACCTTTTCCACCGGGATGATAGGCAGTCCCCCACCCTTTGATGGTCTCACCCGGTTGTGGATGGTTTTCAACGTGATTCACAATATCCATATTCATACTTCCGATGACAACGATTTTACTCATTTTAAAACCCGCCTTTTTTGGATAAAACTTTTTCAATCGGGATTGCCTTCCTGCTTCCTTACACTAGTCATGTGAAAATTCAAAAGATCAGGAAATTCCTTTATTTCATTAGCGCCCTTCTCAGTGAGACAATAGGTGCCTCTCTTGATTCTTTCAAACCAGCCATAATAGTTTTTAACGAGGATGGAGGAAGTTTTGTCTCCGCTTCCCAACTGAATTAAGTTTTTTGGGGATAACGGCCCAAAATGCCGCAGGTAACAAGCAATTTGGATGCAATTCTCTTTATAAGCTGTCATGATTTTGGTCCGACTGCTTCCGCCAACATTAAAATCCGCACTTCGACCATTGATTTCCTTCAAAACCGATTCTCTTCGTAATTTGCTTCTCCCCATGCTTTTACGACGATCGAACGGTGTTGGGTGAAAGACTACTTCTGTCTTCGCCCGTTTTAATGGGTTTGAAACCACAATTAAACCCAACTCCAGCGTTCTTATTAAATGGCATTTTTCAGCCCATCGTCGTGAATTTAAGCGATACTTTGGTTTTGGAATGGCAATATATACTTGATCTGTTATGCGTTGTCGTTTGGCAGCCTGTACGAGCAAATCAACACTTAAGGTAAGCTTCAATTCAATGACAACTAGTTCCTCGTCCTTAACAGCAACGATATCACAATCTTTGACCTCTCCGTAAACCTCATAACCTTCCTTTACAAAATAAGTCTGAATTGGTTTATACAAATCCAACTCTTGCAGCTTTTTTTTTTCGTTCATACGCCATCACCATCCAATTCAAAC
>NZ_JBALPZ010000195.1:0-14860 GCF_036965645.1 Neobacillus drentensis | reverse complement strand
CAAAATTAAACTACCTGTCCCCTATTGAGTTTAGGGAACAGGCAGCATAATCGGTGCTTTTTCGTTGTCTCATTTTAATAGGTCAGTTCAATGCTCACTAGCTCTCTTCTCAATTAGTTAATTATTCTTTTTCCACTTATCAAATTGCTTTTGCTTTTCAGCAATGATTTTATCAATGCCTGCTGCTTTTAGTTTTTTATTAAATTCTGCTAAAGCCTTATTAGGATCTAAGCCGCCAGCTTCAAGTGCACCTTTGTACTGATTGATAACGTTTGTACTTGCAGCAATTTCTGTTTTCACCGGATCAGGATTAAACTGGAAACCAAATGCCGGAGAAATGACCGCTGAATCATTAAATTTGAGCAATTCATCCCAATAATTCACATTATTGCCTTGCCAAACATGAGTCAAAGCATTGTCTCCAAGTTCCCACTGATTGAATACATAGTTTGATTCTTTTACTCCATCTGGTAATTTTATCGTTCCATCGGAAGTTACTTGGTAGTGCTTACCCTCAATACCATTCGCTAACAGGTTCATAATATCTTTGTCGGTATAAAGTAGGTTCAAGAATTGCATCGTCTTTTCCGGATTTTGGCTATTTCTTGTGATCGCCAAGTTAAGTCCGATTGCAGCATCTGTGTAAGAATATGGTTTTGTAAAGGTAACAGCTACCATTTCATGCCCCGTCATTGCTGATTCTTGTAGAGCAAAGCCTGGCTTCTGATGCGAGAAGTAACCAAAGCCTTTACCTGATTTAACAATAGATACGGTGGCATCGGTAATGTTTGCTGCATTTTTTAAGGTATATCCTGCATTATACCATTGTCTTGCAAGTTCCACAGCTTTAACATACTCTGGCTGTTGAAACAAGTTTACAACCTTTTTTTCTTTAAATGATACAACACCTAAAGAGTCACCAAGATAATCAAAATTTCCACCGTCTATAACCATTGCAGGTTGGTTAAATGTTGTGGTGTTAGCAATTGGTGTCATGCCAGGTTCGTTTTCTTTTACAGTTTTGAAGACATTGGTTAAATCTTCAAAAGATTTTATTTGGGATAGATCGATATGGTATTTGTCTACAATATCCTTTCGCATAACAAATCCATAATTAGCTGCGAAGTCTCTTATACTTGGAACTCCGTAAATTTTGCCATCGACCTTAGCTCCTTCAAGTACATGCTTAGGAACAGCATCGATAATGCCCTTTCCATATTTCTTTAATAAATCATCTAAAGGAAGAAACTGTCCTTTTGTTGCTGGCAAAGAGTAGCCTGCAGTTCCTGTTGCCAAAATAAGATCCACTTTTTCATTACCTGTTAATAGTAGGGTTGATTGCTGCTGCCAAGCTGCAGCTTCAATCGGCATAAGTTTTACAGTTGCGTTAATTTTCTTCTTGGTAATTTTGTTAATTTCGGCCTGAACTGCAGGAAGGTCATCAATTTTGGTAAAATACAAGTAGGCCATTGTGATTTCATATGGCTTGTCCTTTGAATCTCCCCCACTAGCCGACCCGCTGCTTTCCTTCGAGGAACAGCCTGATAAAACTACTGAAACTGCCATCACCAACATCAGAAAAAATGTTAACGCTTTCTTTTTCATTCGTTTTCCCCCTTTTTTAAACAATTATGTACAAATGCCTGATTTTTTTTGCTTTTTTGAATTTTCAAACATTCGTATTTCTAGTATAAAAAAAATAGATTAAATTGAAATACTAATATTACGACTTTCTATTTTCACTTTTACGACTTTTTGTTTTAATTTCACGACATTTTCCTGTCAATATCCCTTAAAACGATACTTTTCTTCATTAGTTATCTATTAAAAAAGCTCTGATGTTATGAATATCAGTGCTTTAATCTTTGCCCTTGTTTTTCAATTCGGCAATTTCGTCTACAGTGATCTCAGCCTTTGTAGTGACATCTAAACCGCTCATACCTTTCGCAACAGGAATGTCTTGATTAACAAAGTTTAATAATTTAAGAGCGTTATCGGTAATATTCTCCAAAATAGAATCCCCATCCACCGTGGTAATCCCTATAATGTTCAATTCTTGAGGATGAGCGATTGCCAGCAGAATGGCAATCGCATCATCATGACCTGGGTCGCAATCGATGATAATATGTCTCATGTTCAGTTAAAACTTACTCAACTAGTGATTTAAATGACTGGAGTGCAGTTTTACGTTTAGTATATGGAAAGAAATCCTTCCTATTTACTGGAGATGCTGAAATAAAATCTGAAATGGATATGATTAATTCTAAACAAACAATAAAGTCGGTCATCATGGCGCATCAACTTCCACTAGTTCTGCCTTTTTGAATGCTGTTAAACCAACGTATGCGGTCGTAAGTGTAGGTAAAAACAGTTATGGACATCCTACAAGTACAGTTATTAATCGATTAAATGCACTAAAAATAATAACTTATCGTACCGATAAAAGTGGGAATATCATATTTACCACTAACGGTACAACTATGAGCGTAAAGACGGTGAGATAATGAAGGGAATTATTGATCGATTCGAAGGAAACATTGCTGTAGTGGAAATTGAAGGTACTACTAAAGACTTCCCTAAATCCATTTTCCCCAAAAATGCAGCAGTTGGAGATGTGATAGTAATAATTGATGATAAGGTCGAAGTTTTAAAAGAGGAAACAAAAAAAACTAAGACGAGAAATTGAGGAACTTATGAATGATGTTTGGGAAGTCTAAAAAAGAGTGAACTAATTAGCCCACTCTACGAAACTAGGGATTCTAAGGAGTCCCTTTTTTGTTATATTTCGATACTTAACCTTCACCTTTAATTTAGGATCAAGATAAATAAACTTTTCATTTTCTTCTACGATAAAATCGTTATATTGCCTATAAAATTCCTTATGATTTGCTGTCGGCATAAACTCCATTAATCCTGCATATTTACCATCACTATAGTTTAATAGTAATCCAAATTTATCTTTCCTTAGTCCAGATATATAAACATTATCATATTGATAATTAATTACTTTAAGCCAATCATAAGAACGTTTATTAATATGATACTGTGAGTCTACTCTCTTCTGTACAATCCCCTCAAGTTCATGCTGCTTAATCAATTCAAAGTATTGTACGGCTTCCCCTTTTATCCATTGGACTTTATTTAATAAAGGTGTGTCTTCTGGTACTAATTTATTTAATATGTCTTTACGTTCTAACAATGATAAATTTGTAATTTTTTCGCTATTATAATAAATTATGTCAAATACACTATATGAAATTTTGCGATTAGATTTTGTACTAAAAAAACGTTCCATTGTGGCTTCAAAGTCCGGTCTTCCTAATTTATCTGTAACAATGATTTCACCGTCTAGGACAGTTCCATTAGGGATAGGAAGGTTTATTAATTCAGGGAACTTAGAGGTTATTTCATTATTTATCAAGACCTAAATTAAAAAAAGTTAGATAAACTAAAGAACACGACATATTTTATATGACTAATATGTTAAGCCCTTTCTTCTTCAACTAACGCCCCCTTTAGTTGAAGTTCATTTATTCACAGATTTCTCAATAATCGTGGAGGATATGGCTACAGGCGATTCGCAAATATCCCTTTCGTGTGTTAGCCCATTCCCTTGCTTTTGGTTGCGGGATTTTTAGTTTGATAAGACTCTTTTAGCGAGTTTAGTCTTCTTCCAGCGCTTCCATATTTCTGCTAAGAATATTCATAATTTAAAAGATGAGGACAAACAATTCATAGCTAGAACATCCGAAAATCCGAGCTCCACAATAAACTAGGGATGAGATTTTCAATAATTATTAAATAAATTTGAGGTACGACCGAGATTCTTATAAAAACGGGTCACATATGGATATTCATTCCATATGTGACCCGTTTACTGTTTATTCCGGAACATCTCCTTCTAATGGTTGTGGAATGTTCTCTAAATCAATTGAATAATTCCCAAATGCTTAACGTGCCGGTTAAATAAGTATTGAGCAGGACAAGATCCTCCTTAGAAAACTGGTTCCTCTCTTTAATGAGATCCCATACCATAAAATAAGTGTCATATCGACTACGTTCTGAAAAATCACTGCATTTGCCACCAAATCATTATATAGCCATAAATAATAAAATTCTCGAGAAAGTTGGCCTTAAAGACTTAAACCAACTCCTCGAGAAAGCACACTCAGCTATTGAACCGCCGTAACGGAACCGTACGTACGGTGGTGTGAGAGGTCGGGGGTTATTTACCCCCTCCTACTCGATTCCAAATTTCCAATGTTTTCTATTCAATTTAAAATTAAATACTATCGCAATCATCAATATGGGTTTCCTAAATTATGAATTATATGTTTCTCTGTTTAGATTTACAATATCTTCATGAGATAATTCAGCTGAAAGCTTCTCTATTACCTTATCCCGTAGGAGTGGGGCTTTTTCTTTATCTGCCTTTTTGAGCGCTTCCGTTAGTTCCTCTTTTGTTAGTTCTGTGCAGTATGCAGGAGTTCCTGGTTGTTGTCTCCATGAATCACTTAAAGAGCCACTATCCACTGCATCAAAGCCTAGTTCGTTTGCTACGTCCATGATTACTTGTTTATGTGATTGGTCATTACCGGCAATCGCATAGGCAATGCGACCACTAGCACCTCTGGGGGTTCCTTTATTTTCTAATGTATAAGCTAATTGGTTGTTGAAAGCTTTAATGACAGGTCTTCCTAATTGATTTGAAACCCATACACTTTCAACCATCCCGTTCTCAATTTCTTCAATCTTATTGTCTCTAAAAGGATAATAATTTGAGGTGTCTACAACGATTACTTCCTCTCCAACTTTATCTACAATGTTACGAATGCTTGGCATTACAATAGAAGGGAGAGATATTATAAGAACATCAATATTTGTTATTACATCTTCTAAATTCACAGGTGTTGCATCAAGCTCTCTTCCTTCTAAATGTTCAATTCCTCGGGTTTCTGCAATTTTGACATCATGTCCATTCTTAACTAATTTTTTAGAAATATTTGTCCCTATTACTCCTGCACCTATAATTCCAAATCTCATTATTGTTCCTCCTAAATATATTTTGTTCGTTTATGATTCCATATCAGTTATGAACTATTCCAATCGCCTCAACACGCAACACAAAATTGTCTACATTCCTTTTTTAAGGATTAAGGTAATTGTGTGTTTTGGTTACAAATAATATAATTAACCCTATATAGCCAATAATACCGAAAATTAAAATCAGCTAATGCTTATTGCGTAAAAAAGTTCCGTTGCTACACAGACCCCAACTTCTCCTTCTGATGTCTAGTTTAATTTTTGTTATTCTTTAAACATATTCTCAGGGTAAGGTAGCTCTAAATTTCCTCGAAGTGTGTTAGCCTCATATTCCTTTTTGAATATGCCTTTTTCTTGTAATATGGGGACAACTAACTTAATAAAGTCCTCAAATCCCGCTGGGTAATCTTGTCTAATTAGTAAGATATCCATTACCCCTTCTCTATACCAATGTTCTATTTTCTCTGCCACATTCTCCGCTGATCCCATCAGTTGAGGCCTTGGCAATCTATGACCAATAGGCATTAATGACTCTATTTCTCTCAATTTTTCTAGTGCTTCTGTTTCTGTTTTACCAACTATCGGGCTATGAGAAGGCATTATCAGCAGGTTATTTGGTGATCGTCCTTGATTTTTTACTCTTCTTTTTAGTTCAGCGGTATATCCCTTTAGATAATCAAAATTATCACCAGGAGCCATAATGACTTCAGCATGCTTAGCAGCTATATCCATAAAAGCCGAGGAAGTACCAGCTTGAAAGACAACTGGTCTACCTTGTCTAGAACGACTAATATTTAAAGGTCCATCTACTGAAAAGTAATTACCTGTATAATTTAATGAATGCATCTTACTTGGGTCATAAAATACTCCACTTTTTTTATCTCGTATAAATGCATCATCTTCATACGAATCCCAAAGACCTTCAACAATTTCTAAAAATTCTTCTTTCAGTGGATAAAGATCTGATTTTCTTAAATGAGTACGGCTATAATTTGCTAAACCTCCTGGATTAGAAGTGATAGCATTCCATCCGGCTCGTCCGTTACTAATCTTATCCAGCGAAGCTATCTGTCTGGCAACTGTAAATGGATCAGCATATGAAGTAGCTATTGTAGCCGTTAAACCTATGGACTGAGTTACCATACTCAATGCAGACAAGATAGAAATCCCTTCAAACATGCTAAGGTAATGTGGTATCATGCCCGGTCCAATATGACTGACGTCAGCTAAAAAAATCGTATCAAACTTCGCATTCTCAAGTTGCATGGCTTTTTCAACATAGAAATCAATATTTTCACTTGCGTTTGCTGGTATATCAGGATGTCGCCATCCAAAATAGCTCCAACCAACTCCGTCGATGATACCCCCAAGTCTAAGTTTTCTATCAATCACTATTGAATTCTCCTTCTTACATACCGAATCTTTAATTTCCCTGCATTAACCCTAGTTCCATTGCCAATAATTCATGTCCTCTTTTTCGGCTTTCTTGATCTGGATAAAAATCAGCAATAATAATTTCATTAACTAAACACGCCTTCGCAGTCTTAGTAAGTTGAAAAGCGACGTTTTCTACACTGCCAATAATAAAACGTTCTTTATTTCTTTCCTTAGCTCTTTCTTCTTCTAGAGTATATTTGTGATTTTTGGCTTCTTCTGGTGTAGGAAATGTAAGGTTTTTTGAACCTGTACTCATTCGTGCCCAAAGTAACTCTACCGGTCCCGCAATATACTTAGCCTCTTCTTCCGTTTCGGCTGTGATAACAATAGTCGCCAACATACTTTTCGGTTCACTTAAATAAGACGAAGGTTTAAAGTTAGAATTGTAAGTTCTTAACATCGGAACAGCTAATTGTGGTGCCAGATGTGCAGCAAATACAAATCCTAAGCCTTTTTCAAGTGCAAACTGTAATCCACCCTCGCTAGAACCCAATATATACATATCAGGTACCATCGATTTGTCCCCAGGGGGATTTATGTTACTAAAAGGATGAGTATTTTTGAAGTTACGGTCAAAAAAAGAAAGTAGGTTATCTAATTGCTCAGGAAAATCATTTACTCCTAATAATTCTTTGGACCTCAGCAAAGCCCACATAGTCCAGCCATCAGTTCCAGAGGCCCTCCCTATACCAAGATCAACTCGACCAGGATACAAACCTTCTAAAAGAGTAAAGTTCTCCACCACTTTTAAAGGACTGTGATTAGGTAACATAACTCCACCAGAACCTACACGAATGTTTTTGGTATGAGCAGCTGCATGCATACTTAACATATCAGGTGAGGTACTCATCAAAGTAGTTGTATTGTGATGCTCAGTGAACCAATACCTGGTGTATCCCAAACGGTCTGCTAATTGAACCATTTCAGTTGTATTTTGAAGACTTTTTCTAGCATTACTTTCTTTATTAGGTGATGAACGAAGTCCAAAATAGACAGTTTTAGTCCTGAATTTCCTATATCCACTAATCAAAACCTCCTTTCTATGTTATAGTTAGTTAGCTTGCTAACTATAAAACCAAAAATAATGATAATGTTATCGTCTTTCAGATAATTAACTAGTAATTATTTGCTTTGGTTTATATGGACAATCATAAAGTCAATATGAATTGATGAAAAGAGGGCAATATAAATGGATATAGTACATATTTTTGTACTTTTAGACAGGAGTGAAATAAATTGAAGGTTTGTAAAGATGGTTTTCAAAGAGAGTTTATAGATGAAAAAGAAGATATGTACGCAATAGCATTTACTCAGAATGTCTTATCTGGACGCTGGAAGTATTTTATTCTTTGGTACTTAAAAGGAACTACACGTCGTTATTCCGACATCAAAAATTTTCTATGGGACCTATCACAAGGTTCCCTCACTAAGCAACTAAGAGAATTAGAGAATGATGGTATCATTAAACGTGAAGTGTTTCCTGTAGTTCCACCTAAAGTAGAATATTCCCTCACAGAAAAAGGAATGAAATTAATCCCTGTTCTAGATATGATGGAGGCTTTTGGTAAAGAGTATGGTGAAAAGGCAAAAAGTACAAACGATTAGTTGGGCTTTAACCCATAAATTGACTTGAAATACACTTCAAATTATAGTTAGATCACTAATGATTTTAGACGGGGAGTTTTTATATGTTAAATGATGAAATAAGAGAGCTTCTAGACAAAATTTCGTCACAGACACGAAGAAATTACAATCATTTACTACATGATCTTAACTTGCATGTTGGACAAGATAACCTTTTATGTAAACTATGGAGAGAAGATGGATTAACTCAAGTTGAACTTTGTAACAAATTAAATTGCGAGGCTCCCACAGTTACTAATATGGTTAAAGCTCTTGAGAAGAAAGGGATAATAATTCGAAAAAAAGATTACAACGATAAAAGAATTACTAGAATATTCCTTACCGACACTGGAAAAGAACTTGAAGCCCCTGTTAATGAAAAGTGGAGAAAACAACAAGAGAGGCTATTAACAGATATTACTTTGGACGAGAGAATGCTTTTAAGAAGGTTGCTAAAACAAATGGAGGCAAATCTTTTCTAGTAAAAGGTACTACTTCTACATTGATACCCTCATCCTGCTTACTCACTAATCCGCCTCAAATAAAAAAGCAATGGCTTCTAAGGTATTGCTTTTTTTAACCTTTTCAGCATAAATATAAACATTATAGATCCTGTTTTTACCATAGAAAAACATTAATAAATTGTTCTTTCGTGACTAAATCAACCATAGCTTTATATAGCTCTTCATTTCGATATAAGTAATCATAAAAACCATTTACAGCTGTAAGAATTAGATTGATAGTGTTTTCCTTTTTTCTCGCTTCAGTTGGTTGAAGGGGAACTACTTTATTAATTCCGTATGGATTGCGAAGCCATGCAATAAAGTCCACCAAATCTTTTAATCTTACATCTTTATATCCTAGATTTACATCCTCTAGGAATATAAAATACTCCTTCAATGCATAACAGTACGTTTTTTGAGTATTTGGGCTTTTCCCCCGTGAATCTAGGTATTTTATGTATTTCATCACTGGAAGGACTGGCATCCCTTTGTCATCCAGTAACATGTATCTTTTCATATTGTTTTCCAATATGACTTCCTGAACTTTCATCTATGTCCCCCTAAGATCCGTTTACATATTATACATATTGAACTTTTATTTTTTAATCTGGTTAATAATTATAATATGAAAAAAAATAATAGAATAGCTTCATATATTATACTAATTGGTCTACTATTATTATAGTATAGTTAATCATTATTATGGCGAGTATAGATCCTGACTTTATCTTCAAACTTAGTCCAGATTGTACGAATTCCGTCTAATTTTAATTCAGTTATATAATTGTCATCATCAAAAGGATGATCCGATTTGTGGAGTAACATAGGAGAAATAAACAAATATACCACCTCAAGATAATTGTACCATGACAAATGATATCTCAAGATGGTAGTTAAATGTAAATATTAAGAAAGATTGCCATTCATTATTTTAAACCAAAGCTACCCATTTGTTTAAGCGAAAATATTCACAATCTTTTTTTCCTTAACAGAATCTAATCCTTTAACGTGTAGGGGTGTATCAAAAAAGACGCCTTCTTATTCAAGAAAAGCGCCCGATTCTTGAATAAGCAGCTACCTACTATTAGCTGGTTTTGTTGAAAAGTAGATACTTTGCAATTACTTAAATTCACTCCTAAGCAAATATACAAAATCAGGAGTTTTAGCTCGCCCATTTGGCTATCACATAAGAGAAGGTAGGCTCCCTGGGCTCAACTTCTTTCATCTTAGTTGCTACACCCTGTCCTCAATAATTTACCGACGTTGCCAAAAAATCTATTTCACCCATATTTTCAGAAATACTACTTTTACTCTCGGTGTAAGTATCTATTTATATGTCACGAAAGATTTTATGGTGCCCTATTTTTATTAGGTTTTATGATCATAGTAGCCAGGGTGGAACGGCTCTTCCAGTGGGGACTTGATCCCGTCCACAAAACTGTTCGCCCTCTACAAAATAACTCACTTTCCCCCATTAAAGGAAGTTAGCTTTAGATATTCACCTCAATATTTTTGAATCATTATATTACCAACATCAGTTTGGTCGGATATATAAAATGTTGTTCCTTTTCGAAAGATTCAATCCCATACAATGAAACTCTAAGTGTATTTAGGAAGAATTACTGATTCATGAATAATCAAGAATTTTTTTTGACAAAATAAAAAAAGAAATTGAGTCTTTAGGGGGTATAAAATGAACGTAAATGAATTAGGTTTCCTTTGGTACTTACAATCAAGTTCAAACATGATGAATTTTTTATTAAAATATCTTAGTGAAACTTCTGAGGATACCGATTTAAGGAATATTTTAAATGAAATATATGAAATCTCTACATATCAAGAACATGAGGCTACTCAATTATTGTCTGAGGAAGGTTATAAAGATACACCGTTCTTCAGGGAAGATGATATATATAGTTCAACAACAAAGCTATTTTCAGACCAATTAATTATAGAGATCTTAAAGCATATAACGAGTAATGGATTGCGAGCGCTTGCTGTTCAATATATTGAATTAACAGATTATAAAGTAAAAAAATTTTATAAAAAAATACTTAATGATGTAATTCAATTAGATTTTTCTTTATTAAAATTGCTTAATGATAAAGATTTATTACAAAATAATTCCTTCTCTTACAAAAAAGCAGATGAAAGGGATGGGAAACTATTCAAAGTTGCTTCAACTCAGCAACGGCCACTTAATGCGGTAGAATTGGCAAATATGTTCAGTGCCCTTCAATGTAACAATGTTGGAGTTGCTCTTTGTACCGGTTTTTCTGAAGTCGTAGAGGATATGGACACAAAGAAATTTATACTAGAAGGGAAAAAGTTAGCATTTTATCAATCAGCCTCTTTATCCGATATCTATAGAGAAAATGGAATTCCAACTACAACTGGACTAGAGGCTCACGTTAATAAAGTAAAGGAATCACCTTTTTCAGATAAATTAATGGCAAACTTAATAATGTTCCTTAATCCAGTAAGTATAACCAATCTACAAAATGCAGTGGTATCCAGTTATAAAAAGGATCATATAGATTCTTTAAAGGAACTAATCAAGATGATTGAAAACTACTCAGAGAAAGGGCTGAAGTTATTAATAAGGAAAAATTGGTTTAATGAACCACCTGTATCTAATTGGTCACATAAATAGAAACGTGGCAGGTGCTATTCAAGAAATGGAAACTTCTCGGCACATAGGCCAGATACACGAATTCCATAAGCGACACCCCGCGTCATGCCCCCCCAAGTGAGCAGACGTCCAGCCAAGATCAAAGATGGATATTTGGAAAAGGTTAAAAATTAGCATCGTAAGAAATCATTTGTATTTCTTTCAAGCTAAAAAAGCATTATGGCTAAAACCCTTTCTATCGCATTCAGTAAAGTCGCTCTAATAAAAGAATTAAAAAAGTTCCCAGAATACGGCTGATGGTCAAATAAAAATATTTTCAAAAATAATGTAAACAGATAACTTACCAGTTCCGAAATCTTTAGAAACAGTAAGCTTCAACATACTCTTCTTTTTTCCGGTAAGTTAATGCTGTATTATATCGTTTTTTCGTTTCAAGCTGCACAAAACTATCATGGAGCAGGACTAGCACCAGCCATTCGTACAGACCTTGTGACCGCTTATGAGGGTACTATTCTCAAAAATCTCATCGTAACAAAGAAATGGTTAAATTTAATATTATGGTACAAAAAAATGGTTAGAACACCCCCACTTGCTACTAACAGAAAAGAAATTGCAAAAGACGTCCAATAAGCATTATTGCTGGGGGTTATTAAATGAATAAGAGTATATTTGAAAAATTAATATGGAGCATTGCACTTCCTGGATTTGGACAGTATTTAAACGGAAAGTATTATAAAGGCACAGTTTTATTAATACTTGAAATTTTTATAAATATACAATCCAATTTCAATCGGATTATACTTATGAGTTTTCACGGAGAAATTGCCAATGCAATAAAATATGCAAACTATCAGTGGTTGATGTTTTATCCTTGTTTGTACTTTTTTTCTATGTGGGATGCAGTTAAAGACGCAGGAGGAGACAAAGCCCCTTATTCTTTCCTTCCATATGTGTTCACTGCGTTTTTTGTAACTGTTGGATTAATTTTCTCCTCAGACTTAATGATATTTGGAGTGTTATTGGGTCCTGTATGGCTCCCAATGTTGTTTGTTTTTCCTGGAATAATATTCGGATTTATTGTTGGAAAAATCTTAAATAAAATATCTTAAAAAACCATCACCTTAAATATTTTAGAGGATGGTTTTTTAAGTTGAATTTGCATGAAAGTTTATTTAACTAAATGCCTCGTTACTTTAAGTACATTTCTCCACATCTTTATATACTTTAACAAGAATAGTCACTTTTCTATTAAGTGTTATTCAACAATCTGGCCCAATTGTTGAACAAAGATCAATCTGACCTCTTCCACTAAACTGCTCCTTTAGCATTCCTGTAGATCGTTATTTTTCGACTTTGAAAAAAATAGGGTCCCTCAGTAAGATATGAGTATAGACACCACTCTAACTCACAACCTTAGGAGGAACCCTACTATGAAGTTTTCTAATAGAAAGAATTTCCGTTAAGCATCTTGTTGTAGGTGTGGATATAGCCCAACAATTTCACGTGGCCAGAGCCGTAAATTTCCGTGGAATTGTAGTTGGAGATCCACTTACATTCAATAATAATGAAGAAGGATTTGCTAATTTACTAAAATGGATTAAAAATCTTCAAAGATTAAACAACCTAGATGAAGCTATTGTTGGGATGGAACCAACTGGACACTACTGGATCAATCTTTCAAAATGGCTTTCAAGGCAGAATATTGAGGTAGTAACTGTAAACCCACATTTAGTAAAAAAGAATAAAGAAAATCGAGATAACACTCAATCAAAAAGTGATAAAAAGGATGCTTTAGTTATTGCTGATATGGTGAAGAATGGTTACTACTCAGAGGTTAGGTACACATCAGAATCATTTGAAAAACTAAGGGTTCTAATGTCTAACCGTGATGTAGTAGTTAAACGCCTTGTTAGTGCTATTAATCAATTAAATCGTTGTGTAGATATTGTTTTTCCTGAACTCCGACAGGTGTTTAAAGATATTGAGGCTAAGGGGGCAATCGCAACCCTGCGATTATTTCCAATCCCAGTGGAATTAGAAACTCTGCAGCCTCACGATGTTATTACAGGTTGGAAATCAATCATGAAGAGGCAGCCTGGATTAAAAAAGGCCCTATTACTCCTCCAGTTAGCCAAAAAATCTGTTGGTACTAGACAAGCACTTGATGCTTATAAATTCCATTTGGAGCAGTTATTAGAGGAATATGATTTAGCTGTAGCACAACTCGTAAGAGTTGAACAACAGGTTACCGAAGCATTAAATAAAATTCCTTTCGCCAAAAAGCTCCTTACCATTAAAGGAATTAGTGAAATTTCTTTAGCTGGCATATTAGGTGAAGCAGGAGACTTAAGTGGTTTTTCTCATGGCAATTCTCTTCTTCGCCATGCAGGGTTCCATTTAGCTGAAGCAAGTTCAGGTAAATGGAAAGGCCAAATTGTCATTTCTAAGCGAGGACGTTCCAGACTAAGGAGATTCCTTTACTTAGCTACAATGAGTCTTGTGATGAATAACCCAGAATTTCAAGCATTACATTCTCAAAATGTCAAAGTTAAAAAAATGAAGAAAATGAAATCCATTATGAAGTTAATTGGCAAGTTGGCAAGGATTTTTGTATGTATATCTAGACGAAATGAATCCTATTGTCCTGATAAGCTCAAACCATTTTCAGCAATAGCAGCGTAATAACTTACAGAATTGAAGATTGTTTGTCCCCTTGAAATAAATAATTTAAACCACTTATATTGACCGAATATTGGCTTATTCGTAGGATTTCAAATATGTACGGAGTACCAGATTTATTGAACATAAGGGCACTGACCCATCAGTTTAGCATGACTGGCCTCCACCCCTTGGATAGGCATGACGAAGGAATGATAGGGCAAATGACCCGTTGAGACATAGGAGGGAAAGCCTCCAGGGGCGGCGTGGAGCATGTACATTATATGGTAAATTGTGGAGTTACACTTTACTCCTCTATTTAACTATGCCTTCACGAAGCCTTAATGGTCTGAAATCATTTCTTTTATCCGTTAAACCTAATTAAATGGATATGAGATCCTGCGAATAAGCGAGTATTCGGGAGAAAATCGTATTAAACTGAGGGAGTTCAATAACGACAATGAAAAAAGGGACTGCCGACAACAGCCCGTTTTTGTTTTTTAAAGTATAGCACCCTTAGTAAAACAAGATTACTCATGTAATGGTTTTTGGGGTCTGTCCTTGCAAAAGTAACAACTATCATCACCACAAACATCATACACCCATTCATTACATTGTGGACAAAATTCCGAGTCATATGACTCATAAAGGATTATTTCATGACCACAATTTTTGCAATACTCACGTACGAATATACCTTCTATTTCAACACCGTCGATTATTACACTATCTTCTTTAACTAAGATTTTTCTTTTCAAATTAATGTGTACCTCTCCTGTCACTAAAGTTAAATTATTGAAACCCCTTTGTTCAACGGAAGCACCCATTAGTTTAAGTGCGTTTTTTCACAAACTTATCCTTTTTACATTTCATTAATTCACCAAATGTTCCCTATTAAACGAATTATTACTCTTGGTATAAACATTAAGATGTTCCAAATCACTTCAAATAAAAACTCAATTAG
>NZ_JBALPZ010000194.1:0-37960 GCF_036965645.1 Neobacillus drentensis | reverse complement strand
TTATGAAGGACAAATCTGGGGAGAACCATCATAAGAATGTCCTTCATCGAGGTGATGAAGGACAAACCAAGGGAGAATCCATCTCTCAAGAGTGTCCTTCATCGTGGTTATGAAGGACAAACCAAGGGAGAACCATCACAAGAATGTCCTTCATCGTGGTTATGAAGGACAACACTTGAAGCTTCCATCTTAATAATGTTCTTCAATTTCACCCTGATCCTACTTTAAATAAGTACGTCGGTTTGTTCTCCTATCGTCATCATAACTGCATAAACTAATTAAAATTATATCCACTTAAATTAATACAGGCTGCGGACAGCTAATTTGATTAATCTTTTAAAAAGTTGAAACTTAGTCCAACTTTTTTCGTATATATAAGAAAGAAGAAAGGGAGATGTAACGATGTTTTTAGAAGAACTACAGCCAGAGGAAAAGATCGCTTTTCTTGAACTTGCTGTTATAATTGCATCCATAGATGGGAATTTATCTATATTTGAAACGTCCATACTGAACAAGTATCAAAAGGAATTAGGACTTGAGGATTATGAACCGGCAGGGATGAATCTTGACGATATTTTAAATAGCTTTAAAAGCGAACGATCAAAAAATATCGTCATGACGGAACTCTTGCAGCTGATTTATTCAGATGGTGTCTTTCATGAACAGGAAGGCGAATTTGTCCGGCTAATAAAGGAACACTTTGGTTTTGAATCAAATGAATTTGGGAGCTTCAAGGATTGGATTGATAAAATTAAAGAATTATCTTTAACCAAAGAGAAATGGTAATGACCAGGATCCAGCTTATGAAAGCACTGGGTCCTTTTGTTTTTTTAGTCACCCCATTATAACTAGAAGTTATCGAGTTTATTCAAATTTATTATTTTACGAATTGTGAATTTTGTCGTAACATTACTTAGGAATACAAAATAACATAATTAAATACTTAATATAAAGCAACGGAAAAAACACGAATTAGGGGGTTTTTCACATATGGAAAAAATGAACGAGAAAAAAGCAACTCAATCTAAGATGGCAAAGTTATTTGAAAACTGGAAAAAGAGTGTTGTTATGGATTGGGGCGTCGTTGAATTAACCGAAGGTGTTAGAAAATCACAAAAAAATTAACCTAAAAAAATGACTTGGAAATTCCAAGTCATTTTTTTAGGTTCTTTATCTTTAACCACATCCTCTTCCTAATAAAGCCCAACCATCACTTTAACTTATCGTTCTTAAACTCACTCAGTAATTCCAATATTTTCTCATTCGTCTTATTCAGTTTCTTCAAGTGTGCTTCTATTGATAAAATGGCAGCAATGACCAGTAACGTAATGAGTAATGCCAATATCCCCAAGATAAATGTCATCTTCACACATCCTTTCTTGATCAGTATAACTGATAAATTGTATTCTCCACTTTTCACGACATCCCCTTTTTTGTTAAAAATAACAAAGAATATGTAATCAAGTATTTTGTTGGGAACTATAATTAGAAAATAGTTTAGTTTAAGGAAAATGCGGGTAAGACACTATTAAGAGGTGTGAGAATATGACCGAAACAGATGTATCGAAATACGAAAAAAAAATCATTATTCGTAACATACGGATGGAAGATATAGATGACATTATAGAATTGGGTAAGGTTTGCTTTCCTAATATGGAACCGTGGAAACGTGAGCAGCTCCGCAGTCATATCCGTATTTTCCCTGAAGGCCAATTTTGTGTGGAATATGAAGACAAAATTGTCGGTTCCTGTTCAAGTCTAATCATCAATTTTGATGAATACAAAGACCAACATACGTGGAACACCATTACAGATAACGGGTATATCACCAATCATGACCCTGATGGATTTAACCTTTATGGAATCGAAGTCATGGTCGATCCTGAATACCGCCGGATGAAACTCGGTCACCGGCTTTATGAAGCGCGAAAGGAACTTGCCCGCCAGTTAAACCTGCAAAGTATTATTATTGGAGGCCGAATCCCTAACTATCATTTATATAAAGATAAAATGACCGCCCGTGAATATGTTGACGCAGTTGAAAAACACAGCATCTATGATCCAGTGTTATCCTTCCAGCTCCTTCAAGGGTTTAGGATTAAACGGATTAATACCCGCTACCTGCCTGATGACAAGGCATCAGAGGCATTTGCGACCTTGATGGAATGGAACAATATCGATTACCATCCGAAGTCACGTCGTGTCTATCGTGCATCGGATCCTGTCCGAATATGTGCGATCCAATATATGATGAAGAAAATTGACTGCTTAGACGAATTTACGCGTCAGGTTGAATATTATGTCAGTGTTGCAGCTGACTTCGGTTCCGATTTTGCAGTTTTCCCTGAAATCTTTACCACCCAATTGATGTCTTTTTCAGAAGAAAAAAGGCCGGACCAGGCAGTAAGACTCTTAGCTACCTATACCGATCAATATATCGAGCTGTTTACAGAACTCGCAGTTCGATACAACGTTAATATTATCGGGGGCTCCCATTTTGTTGTCGAAAATGATGAGGTGTATAATGTCGCCTATCTTTTCCGGCGTGATGGGACAATTGAGAGGCAGTCGAAGCTGCATATCACACCGAATGAGCGGAAATGGTGGGGCATTTCTGAAGGGAACGAATTCAATGTATTCGAGACGGATTGTGGGAAAATTGCGATCCTCATTTGCTACGATATCGAATTCCCGGAACTAGGCCGGATGGCCGTTGATATGGGGGCGAATATTATCTTCGTTCCATTCTGTACAGATGACCGGCAAGGCTATTTACGTGTTCGGTACTGTGCACAGGCACGGGCAATTGAAAATCAAATTTATACCTGTATAGCTGGAACGGTGGGGAACTTAACACATGTGAAAAACATGGATATCCAATACGCACAATCTGGTATTTTCAGCCCATCGGACTTTGAGTTTGCCAGGGATGGTATTGTTGGGGAATGTGATGCCAATATTGATACAGTGGTCGTGGGTGATGTAGATATTGAAAAGTTAAGACGCTCACAAAAATCTGGTTCGGTCCGGCAGCTGCAGGATCGCCGGAGGGACTTGTATCGAATTGAATGGAAAAATTTAATGCGCGAATCATAAGGGACAACGGGCAGTACCGATTACTGCCCGTCTTTTTTATGTAGAGCCATATGCCAATGATGTACAAATTGTATACATAATCCTCTAATGTTTGGAAAAACTTTCTATGTTGTGAAATGATAGGGAGGATAGCAATGAATAATCATACTAATCGATCAAATGAATCGGAAGAAACGTTAACAAATCGTCAAGGACATCCCGTTACGAACAATCAAAGTGTTCGAACAGTGGGCAATAGAGGGCCTATCACTTTAGAGAACTATGATTTTTTAGAAAAAATAAGTCACTTTGACCGGGAGAAAATTCCTGAGCGTGTTGTACATGCTCGAGGTGCAGGTGCACATGGATATTTTCAATCCTATGGAACCGTGAATGATGAACCAATATCGAAGTACACAAGGGCAAAGGTTTTCACAAATACGGAGGTCCAAACCCCCGTATTTGTCCGGTTTTCGACGGTTGTACACGGCGGAAATTCTCCAGAGACACTGCGTGATCCCCGAGGTTTTGCAGTAAAGTTTTATACAGAGGATGGAAACTGGGACTTGGTAGGGAACAATTTAAAGATTTTCTTTATCCGTGATCCGTTAAAATTTCCGGACATGGTCCATTCCTTCCGGCCAGATCCCGTTACCAACGTCGCTGACCCTGAGCGGACCTTTGACTTTTTATCTCAAAGTCCGGAATCAGCTCATATGGTGACGTTTGTATTTTCACCATGGGGAATTCCAGCCAATTACCGGCAAATGCAAGGATCAGGCGTTCATGCTTATAAATGGGTCAATGAAGAAGGTAAAGCCATTTTGGTGAAATACCATTGGGAGCCTCTTCAAGGCATTAAGAACTTAACGCAAAAAGAAGCTGACCAAATCCAAATGAAAGACTTTAACCACGCCACTCTAGATTTGTATAAGTCGATTGAAAACGGCGATTATCCAGAATGGGAACTTTATGTTCAAATCATGGAAGATGGTGAACATTCAGAATTGGATTTCGATCCACTTGATCCAACTAAGCTTTGGTATAAAGAAGATTATCCATGGCATAAGGTTGGCAAGATGGTGTTAAATAAAAATCCGGAGAATTATTTTGCAGAAGTAGAGCAAGTTGCATTTGGTACGGGTGTACTTGTGGATGGCTTAGATTTTTCTGATGACAAGCTGCTTCAAGGCCGAACCTTTTCTTATTCTGATACCCAGCGGCATCGTGTCGGAACTAACTATCTGCAATTACCAATCAACCGTCCAAAGAAGCACGTTGCTACTAATCAAGAAGGCGGGCAGATGGACTTCAGAACAGAATTTGGGAAACATAAGAATCCTCATGTGAATTATGAGCCATCGCTGATGGGAGGGTTGAAGGAAGCATATAATCCAGGGAAAGAACACGAACCGTATGTTGAAGGTCATCTTAAAAGAGAAAAAATTTCACGTGAAAATAACTTTGGACAGGCAGGCGAGACGTATCGGAGATTTAGTGATTGGGAACGAGATGAATTAATCTCCAATCTGGTGGATGCCTTATCGACATGCCGAAAAGAGATCCAGGACCAAATGGTTGATATCTTTACCCAATGTGATAAAGATTACGGAGTCAGGGTCAGAGAAGGACTTAACAAGGCAGGTACCAATCAAGATACGAAAATGGAGGAAGCAGCAGCAAAAGCTGAACAGCTGGGCCAGCCCTCTGATCCATATTAGCTCCTTAAATGGGCGGGACCAATTAGAGTTCAGCTCTTTTTAATATAAGGCTTATAAAAGAAAAAAGAAGCCCTCCATAAAGAGAGGGCTTACTTGGTCGTTTTTTTGTTTAATGGACTCGGATGATCTCGTGAATATCTTCATCATGGTGAACTCTGGTATGCTGTGATTCGAGGCGCTCAAATTCTTCTACTTCATTCATTGGCTCTCCAAAAAACCAGTGTTTTAGTTCAATCCAAAAATCATTAATCATGACGATATTCCTCCCATTGTGGGTTTATAAATTCGTATACCTGTATTATACATGTGATTCCACCCTCTTGAAAGCGGTTGCAAAATAGGCGGAATAGCAAAATAATACAGAAAAATGAGAGAGTTAAGGCTCTTTAATAATTTGGCTCTTAACAGTGAGATTTAACAGAGTCATTATTTTGAAAAAAATCCATGAGCAGGAACAAGAGTAATCGAAGAGCCGTTAATAAATTTGAGGAAATGGTAACAATATATAGTATTGAAAGAATAATAATGGCCTTATAGGAGAGAAAATGTATGTACTTTGATATCGCTTTGGAATTAATTGTCGGTTTTTTCACCCTCCTTCTTGTATTAAAATTTTTGGGGAAAATTCAATTTTCACAGATAACCCCCTTTGATTTCATTACTGGATTAGTGATGGGGAATTTTGTAGGGGATGCTGTGTTTGATGATAAGATTGATATAACAGAAATTGTTTTTACAATAGTGTTTTGGGGTCTGCTGATCTATTGTGTTGAAAAATCAACTCAAAAGTTTATGTTCTTCAGAGTCATGTTTGAAGGCGAACCTGCACTATTAATTAAAAATGGACAAATCCTTTATAAAAGTCTAAGAAAGAATCATATTGATCTAAATCAACTACAACAGCAAATGAGAAAGCAGGGTTATTTTTCTCTCTATGAGGCCGAATATGTGATATTAGAACGGGATGGACAAATAAGCATTGCCCCGCAGCATGACTATGGGGCTCCTACAAAAAAAGACCTAAATATTCCACAAAAACAAGTGAGGCTGCCATTTGCGCTTATCATGGATGGAAAGGTGATCAGTGGAAATCTTATGGAAGCGGGATTAACAGAAGAATGGCTCAAAGAACAGTTAACGAATAAAAATATAAGCGATTTTAAGGAAGTATTATATGCAGAATGGCATGAGAATAATGGTTTGAAGATATCTGAATATAATTAGTTATTGAATGTAAAGAATGGGCAATGGCTCGGTTCGGTTGAACTGAGCCATTTTTTTGAAAGTTCCAATCGGGATGGATTAACAACTATTTATTCTTCTTCGCAGCCATTTGAAGTGCCTCAGCATTGTTTATAATTCCATTCCCGTAGTAAGGGCTTTGTCTGTTTTGATTCACTGGCCGTGCACTGCTGGTAATGATTTTAACTACATCCGTATTTTTAAGCTTTGGATTCACAGATCGGATTAGACCAGCTAATGCAGCAACATGTGGTGCTGCCATCGAGGTTCCGGATAGGGCGGCATACTTTCCATTGGAAAAAGTACTCGGAATTTCCACACCAGGTGCGGCCACATCCACATAATCACCAAAGTTTGAGAACTCTGCACGTTTCCCATCCCAATCTACGGCCGCTACTCCCAAGACACCAGGATAGGCAGCTGGATAGCTTCGCTGACTTGTATTATCATTACCAGCCGCAGAGATTACAACGACATTTTTTTCTTGAGCGTAATCAATCGCACTTTCCAATATATCACAGCTTTGGTAATTCCCAAGGCTTAAATTAATCACATCGGCTCCGTGGTCGACCGCCCAGCGGATTCCCTTCGAAACATAAAACGAACCGCCAGTTCCATCGGCGCCCATAACTTTTACAGGGATAATTGGGTTGTACCACGTAATGCCAGCCATGCCCACACCATTGTTGGTATCGGCAGCAATAATTCCGGCCACGTGTGAGCCGTGTCCATTATCGTCATCAGGGTTGTTATTATCATCAATGGCGTTATAACCGGTTGTTAAGCGCCGTGCAAGGTCAGGATGATCCAGGTCTACACCAGTGTCAACTACTGCAATTTTTACCTTTTTGGAGCCGCGGGAAAGATTCCATCCCTGTTCTGTCCCAATTGCCGGTAAATTCCATTGATAGCTCTGGTAGTAGGTGTCATTCACATCATTCGGAACAAAGATATAATGTGGTTCTGCATATTCAACCGCTTGATTTCTGATAAAGTATCTCTCAAGTTGGTTGGTGGTTTTACTTTTGGATTTAAAAATATACACGGTCTCATGTTTTTCACTTAGACTCCCATCAATATCTTTTAGATATTGAGCTATTTTTTCCGGTGGAGGCAGCGTCTTAAAGTTTACGACTATTTCATTTTTATAGTAGTGGCTTTTATCCTTTTTGTTATGGTTGATGACCTTTATTGCGGGGCTGTTGTTTAGTCTGTGCACTAGCTGATGATTGGTTTTGATCATATTAATTCTTTGAATGTTCCCATTCTGACGCTGGACATTTTGTACCTGCAAGGGTTTGCCAGTGTTTTCGGTTCGAGTGATAGAATTTAAATTGTTACGCTGTTCACCCTTATCTAAAAAGAAGGGACGCATAGTAGCAAAAAGAATAATGCCTAGACCCAATGTGAAAATACCGAAAATCAACCTATGTCGCATTCCTACACCTCAATATGTAATAGTTTTTATTTATAGCATGTTACTTTTAGGTACTTTTATGAATGTGTTTAGAAAACTAGTAAAGGTTGACATTTTTTCGAGTGAATACATCCATGTTTGTGTCTAATTTGTGAAAAAAGCCTTGACTTAGGGAAAAAATTTTTGTTATAGTTACAAACAGACCGGTTGGTATAATTGGAGGTGTACTACGGGAATGGATACAAAATCGCTGATAATCAACATCGCGACAACACTTTTCCAACAAAAAGGATATATAGGTGTAGGGCTTAACGAAATTTTAAAAGCCTGTGACCTCTCAAAAGGTTCATTTTATCACCACTTTCCAAATGGAAAAGAAGAATTACTCATCACTTGTCTTTACTCATTGAATGATGTGATTACGCACGATATCGAGGGGATTTTTGATCTTTATCCGACTACGCAAGAAGCAACAAACGCAATGATTGAAAAATTGATCGTTAATTTTGGAACGGAAGGAACGATTACTGGATTCACATTTAGCAGTATTGTCAGCGAAATTGCCTCTTTAAGTGAAACAGTCCGAGAAGCTTGCGCGGATCTTTACAGTAAGATGCAAGGTATTTATTCGAACAAGTTAGCAGCAGATGGGTTTCCGAAAGAATCGGCGGAATCCATTGCGCTGATGATGACAGCCTCAATGGAAGGCGGCATTATGCTTTGTTTAACACAAAAAGCAAGCAATCCATTAAGGGTTATTTCGCAAGTATTACTAAATCTATTAAAGGAGTTTAAATAAATACATGAGTGAACAAGCAGCAGTGCAATCAATTACAAATCAACAAGCTAAAACAGGATCAATGGTAAATAAACAAATTAAAACAGGCCCGATCATGGCTGCTCTTTTTGTGGCAGGGTTTGTGGGGCTTTTTAGTGAAACGGCATTAAATATTGCTTTAGGAGATTTAGCTAAAATATTTAACGCTAATGCGACGACAGTCGGGTGGCTGGCAACAGGGTATTTCTTAACATTAGGTATATTAGTGCCTGTAACAGGTATTTTGATGCAAAAGTTTACAACAAGACAAATGTTTTTGACTTCTATAACTCTATCCCTTATCGGGACCATTTTAGCTGCAGTGGCACCTGCATTTAGTCTTTTATTGACGGCACGTGTTGTCCAAGCAGCAGGCTTAGCGATTGCTTTACCTTTAACGCAAAATGTTATTTTTACAATCTTTCCTCCAAATAAGCGGGGCGCCGCGATGGGCGTTATGGGATTAGTTATGTTAGCTGGTCCAGCACTGGGTCCAACGATTGCAGGACTTATATTAGATACCTTATCTTGGCATTGGATTTTCTTGGTTACATTACCATTCTTACTGTTCTCTCTTATTTTCGGAATACTTTATTTGCCGAATGTAAATGAAGTTCGTAAGGTTTCAATTGATGCAGTATCGGTTATTCTTTCGACAATTGGATTCGGCGGGGTTGTTTACGGCTTCAGTGTTTCTGGTGAGGCAGGCTGGACGAGTACAGCGGTTCTTGGTTCCATCATTATTGGATGTATAGCACTGATTATTTTTGCGATTCGTCAAACGAAAATGAAGACTCCTATGCTGAATCTAATCGCATTTAAGTACCCACTTTTCGTTCTTGGAGTTTTCATGACCTTTATTACATTCTTTAATATGTTGTCCATGCTGGTCATCTTACCGATGTATATGCAAATGGCTCTATTAATTGCTGCTTTTACAACAGGGCTTATCCTGCTTCCAGGAAGCCTGCTTAACTGCGTATTAGCTCCAACCATTGGAAGTTTATTTGATAAATATGGTCCTAGAGCGGTGATTACGCCTGGTACTATTTTAGTGGCGATTGGTTATATCTTGTATTCACAATTTGGTACAGACACAGCTATATGGATGGTTGTGGCAACACATATTGTTATGATGCTGGGAATTGGGGCGGTTCTTGCTTCTGTACAAACTAACACGTTAAATTCGCTTCCGAAACAGTACTATCCAGATGGAATTGCGTTAACTCAAACGCTTCAGCAGGTCGCTGGCGCTATCGGTATTGCAGTATTGGTATCCATTTTTTCTGCCAAAGAGAATAGTTATTTAGCATCCACTGCCAATGAACTGCCACAAGCAGCAGCAGCGGGATCATCCGTAGTATTTACGATTAGTTTAGTATTAGCGGTGATTAATGTTGTCCTATCGTTATTTATTAAAAAGCCTCAACAATCTTAAATAAAGATCTTGCACTTGGTCTACGATTCAGCATCTTTTTTAAGATAGTACAGCCTCAAATAGAAGGAGATATGGCAGATGGCAAATCATTATAAAAGTATCGTAGTAGCTGTAGACGGTTCAAAAGAAGCCGAATTCGCCTTTCACAAATCCATTGATGTTGCAAAACGTAACAAAGACGCAACTTTAAACATAGTAAACATTTTCAATACTCGTTCTTTCGAAGCTTATGAACGCTCCACTGTTGAGCGTGCACAGCGAGCTTCAGAGGAACTTGTAAATGCCTACAAATTAGAAGCAAAAGCTGAAGGTGTTACAAACGTAAAAGCAGTAGTCGAATATGGTTCTCCCAAAACGATCATCACGAAGGAGATTGCTGACTTTGTAGAGGCGGATTTAATTATTTGTGGAGCTACAGGATTAAACGCTGTTGAACGATATTTAATTGGCTCCGTATCTGGATCTATCGTTCGCTCAGCTAAATGTGATGTTTTAGTAATCCGTACTCCTGAGTGGTAGGAATTGTCCTGCATTTAAATAGATAGTAAAGCGAGCATCTGCTTAGTTGGCAGCAGATGCTCGTTTTATTTTTTACTTTATTGCTTATGCATTTAAAATTTCATTAATTTGTTCAAGACTATCAGTAGATAACCTCACACCCGATGCCTTTACATTTTCAACAAGCTGTTCCGGACGGCTGGCTCCAATAAGGGCACTGGCCACGTTTGGCTGTCTTAATATCCAGGCAAGTGCAAGCTGGCCTAAGGCTATATTCTCTTCACCCGCAATTTTCTTTAGTTGCTCTACCTTATCTAGATTTTTCTCTGTAAGCACGTGAGATAAATTTAAATCTTTTTGTGCGGCACGGCTTCCTTCAGGCGGCAGTTCACCTTTTTTGTACTTACCTGTTAACACCCCTTGTGCTAAAGGGGAAAAGACCACTTGACCGATACCATGCTTTTCACTTACAGGAATGACTTCTTTTTCAATATAACGATGCAGCATGCTGTAATTCGGCTGGTTGACAACAATACGGTCCAGTAGTTTTTTATCGGCAATGTGGACTGCTTCCGTTATTTGTTCAGCCGTCCATTCACTTACACCTAGATAAAGAACTTTTCCTTGACGGACTAGGTCATCTAGTGCGCGCAGTGTTTCTTCTAGCGGGGTTTCATGGTGGAAACGGTGGCAATAATAAATATCAATATAATCCATGCCAAGGCGTTTTAAGCTGGCATCACATTGCTCCATAATATGTTTTCGTGAAAGACCATGATCATTTGGTCCTTCGCCCATATTTCCAAATACTTTTGTTGCCAGAACATAGGAGCTTCTTGGATATTTGCTTAATGCTTTTCCAACAACTTTTTCTGCCTCACCACGTATGTAAACGTTTGCTGTATCGAAAAAATTAATTCCTAGTTCATAGGCTTGATCAATCGAAGCTGTGGCATTTTGTTCTTCCACATATCCTCCATATGTAAGCCAACTTCCAAGACTGATTTCACTGACCTTTAATCCCGTATTGCCTAAACGTCGATAGTGCATTTACCGTTTCCTCCAATACATTTCATTTTTAGGTACAATCTGAAAAAAGTGTTGTCTAACAATTCAAACTATACTATAGAAATGTGATTAGGTCTAATGTAATCTATGTAATATTTTTATAAATAAATGAGAATGAGGATAGAGCTAATTGACTACCGAAGATCAAAAAACGAGGTACCAGGGTAGCCAATAGAGCTTGATAAACTGAATGGGAGCTGGAATAAGTGAGAATACTTTAAGGTACATAACTTTTAAAGAAGGGCCTGGTATCATGAAGGTTTTGTCGATGAAACAGCCATGGGCTAGTCTTTTTGTGTTGAGAGAAGCCAAATATGAAACAAGGACATGGAGAACCACCTATCGGGGACCATTGGCAATACATACTAGTAAACAATTAGATAAAGCCGTATGCTCTCATAAAGCGATTCAAGCTTTACTCGGTAAACATGGATATACAGTGGATAATCTTCCAACTGGGAAGATTATCGCTGTTTGTAATTTGATTAATTGCCTAAAGGTAATAGACAATCAAACCACATGGGCCGTCCTAGAAAATAGCGTCATCGTATCAGAAAACAACTACTTCTTAGGAGACTTCAATGAAGGAAACTACGCCTGGGAAGTACAAAACATGAAGCTGCTAGATCAGCCAATTCCAGCAAAAGGACACCTCGGATTATGGGAATACGAAATGTAAGGTGTCAGCCACAAGTGGACACTGTCTTTTTGTGGTGCCTGACACCATAATTATACTTCACACTTTTCTTTAAAGTTACAGCGCTGGCACTTGTTCGAAGAGTTCTTCTCAAATTGGTCTATGCTTAATGGCTTATTCCTGGCGGGATTTTCGAGATAGCCAAGCATATGATAGATGCTTTCATTCATTAATACTTGAGCTGAGTCAATCTCAAACTGTGTTAATTGATATTCCTGGCTTTTGCCTGTTAACAAATACTCGTTCCGCAGGACAATGTCTTCAATCGCAATATCGTGTTTCTGTGAAAGGAATAGGGCATACAGAGCAAGCTGTTTCCGGTCCTCCTCTGACTCCTTACCAGTTTTCCAATCGACAACAATCCATTTTCCCTGACTGACATCCTTATAAACAAAGTCGAGGACAACAAATACATCGACACCATTCACTTCAAACGTTTGAAAATCCTCTGAGTGCAGGACATGCATCTCTAACTTGTTCAGAATATCTTGATAGGTTTTACTCCTAAAGAAGTGATTCACACAAAGCTGCAGCTTCGTTTTCGCTGAACTAATTTCATCCGGGCTCAGCCCATCACCGTAGTAAATTTCATGAAGCATCCGGTATCGTTTTGGTTTCTGAAACCAGTGCATGCGAAATCTGGTTGAATCTAAATAGGCTTTATTCAATCCTTTCGTTACCAAAGCGATCATATCGTCTTCTGTAAAGAGGCTTTTACCATTTAGAAATTTTTTAAGCTGAAGGTCAATAACCTTATGGATTTCATCCCCTAAGAGAATAGGGATATTTCTGATATTTTTCAGTCGGTAAGCGGCCTTGTTTTCTTCGGGTGCTTCATACTCCCAGCCATTATGAGATTCATAGTATTGATGATAATACTTTCGTGTGCACTCTAAAAAAGTCTTGTGTCTGGAATTGGACCAAGAAAATTCGGGATAATCGCGGTAAACGTACATAGTTACTCCTCTACACTAACTTCATAATAATTATAGATTCATTGTATTGGCAGCAGGCTGTAAAAATCAATTGGCATGTTTTAGGGGACACATAATGGTAATATTGAAATACCATGTTTAATCAATAGAAGTGGAGGTATATTTCTTGAAAAAAGCACAAGCAAGCATTCAAGCGTTATTAATGGCCGATCTTCCCGAGACATTCGTGACCAGAAGAATTCCAGAAGCAGCACTTGAGTTTGGCGGAATAAGAGGTGACCGCCATTTTGGGATAACAAGTAAGGCTGATTCAAGACAGCCTATGTACCCTAGGGGAACCGAGATCCTAAACCGCAGGCAGATTACAATCGTGTCTGAGGAGGATTTAGCTCAAATTGCAAAGGAGCTAGGAATCGAAAAGGTGCTGCCGGAGTGGTTAGGAGCAAATCTGTTGGTAAAGGGATATCCTGAATTAACGAAACTTACGCTAGGCTCAAGAATCCTCTTCCCAAGTGGAGCGGGCTTAATTTGTATGGGAGAAAATATGCCCTGCACATTGCCGGGCGAAGAAATCCAAAAGCACTATAAGGACCATGAAAAGCTTGCTACTCGTTTTGTTAAAGCAGGCTATAAGCGGCGGGGAATTGTTTGTGCCGTTGAAAGGCCGGGGATGATTCACGGAACGGACGAAGTGCAGATCCTAGTGAATGACTACTCCAATCCGATGCAATGATCCGGCAATTTTGGACTAGGCTGAAATAGCGGCTGACTCAAAAATTTTTTTGAGTCAGTTTTTCATTTATACAAAAATACTTTCAGATTTTCTTTCGTATCAAGGGTGGCCAGCAGAACGTTTTTAACCTCGGTTTTATAGGAGCGATCTAAAGCGGAAATAACCCAGCTTTCGTCCTTATGTATATGTTTTAACTCCTCTGAATTAATTCTGCCCTCCTTAATAATGGTCCTTGGCAATTCAAATGGGTCTGTTTTCATTTGACAGGAAGCAGGGGTAATCGGTTCGTATTTTGGATCTAAAAAGACGGATATTTTTCCATCAGCTTCCCAAATCGCTAAAGCTACTTTTTTCAAATCCGCCACTTTTTCTTCCCGCAATTCTTCTAATAAGGCATCTATGGTGATTCTCGCTTTTTTTAATCCTTTAAAAATAATTTCTCCGTCCTGGATGATCGTGATGGGAGCATGGTTAACCATCCTTCTAAACCAGGGTAATTTTAGATTCAGAAAGATACATCCAAGATATAATATAGCCAAGACAATTGTAGTGGTCATAGAACCTTTTAAATTAAGATGGTCATCAGATAAGGGATGGGCAATAATATTTCCAATCACTAACGCGATAACGAAATCAAGCAGTCTTAACTGGGAAATGGCCCGCTGCCCTAAAACCTTAGCCACGACCAGCAAAAAGAAAAAAACGACAATTGCTCGAAGAATCCATTCGAACATTGTCAGTGTATCCTGAGCTTGAGCAAAATCCATACTAAACACCCTTTCATCCCATAAACACCTCACTTAGTTTAACACTGATAGTATTTTCGTAATCCAAATAATGGTCATTTTTAAAAAAATAATAAAGCCCAGTCTTAACTTGTTCAGAGACTGGGCCTTTCCTGCTTATGAAAATAAATTGACAGATTAACATCAAAACTATTTAATCTTCTTCTGTATAGGCTTCTACTGTCGTATCTCTACATTCCCAGCACTCAGTCCTATTTCTCTCCATAATTGATAATTCTTTTCCACAAGAAATGCAAATATCCATAGGTCCAGATTCCCCTTTCTAGTGAAAATGTTTTACAAGTATATGAGTACAAATAATCAAATATGCCTTTACCTTACATTTTATGTGGGTTATCAGCCTTTGTCCTTGTCTGCTTAAATAATTTTAGCTTGAAAAAAGATGTTTGTTATGGGGGAAGCACTAGGGCTAATTTTGAAGATGATTAGGGTAGTTGATTTTGAAGGAATAGTATTAAAAAGGCAGTTGGAGAATGGGAAAGTTTATGGGCAGAGAATCGTGCATAGAGGGACCAAGATTATCAGACGAACTAGAAATTCAATCATCGGCGCAACTCCTTTATTCGTTATTTAATAACTACAGTATAGGAGAGGTTTGTAAACTGACGATTTTATAATTGTAAATTTAATGTCAATTTTATGAGAGGTAATGAAAAAGCTAATTATTGCAGATAATTTTACTATCATGATCACAAGGAGGCACCAATGGAAACAAACAATTTTGATCCAAACCTAAATCCATCATCTAAAAGGAATCAGGAAGAGAACCTAGAAATTAGTGCTACCGGTTATGGACTTGAATCAGTTTCAAAAGAAGCAGGAGAAGGTCGAGAGGCGCAAAAAACAAACGGGACGCCCCCATCCTGCGGAGGTTTGTAGCCAATTAAGCTAAAAACAAATCCCTCAGCCTCAATGGCTGGGGGATTTATTCCTTTTAAATCTCGTACCTTTATTTTACTCCTTTAAATACTTCTCCCGTAAATCGGCAATCCCCTCTTTACAGACTCCATATGAAAGCCAGGAGCATCCCTTACAAATATAATCCAAATGATCTGGTTCCACTTTCTCAGCCGTTAATTGAACTAAAAAAGACTTATTGTAGATAGCCCCTTCGATTAACCCCAGATGACGAATGACGTTAAGATCCATTGTTAGGACATGCTCATTAGATCCAACGCTTGCCTCACAGGTGGTTTTTCCCTTATGAGGGCACGTACAGCAAGTATCATCTAGTGCTGCTACCACTTGGATGGGAAAGTCCAATCGTTCATCTCTAATTTGCTCGACAATTTCGCTCATTTTTTTTACAAAATCGGGGCTGTAGCCCATCCCTCGAAAGCCGTGTACGCATAATAAGTGGTGACCCCGTAAACTCAAACTCAACGATCTCACTCCTTTGTCATCCATTATACAGATTTTTTTCTGAATTTTTTATCAAAATTTCGTGATGTAAAGCAAATTAATTAATGTTAAAATTATTAGAAATATATTCCAATAAAAACAAGTGCAACACCTTGTACATGTATTAAAGGGGTGGAGTGAGTGGTAATTCAGAAAGAGAAGCTAGAGATTATGAAGAGAGTGTAGAATATCCATATTTAGGAGGTAAATCCATGACTCAGCACTTGAGTACTCTTGTCATCATTATCGCAATCTTTATTTTCGCTATTTACAGGCGGATTCGCCGGAATATTGGCTGGCAAGAACTAAATCCAAGGAAAATGGTAATCAGGACGTGTATGTTCTTAATTATTGGGCTGGCTTTTTTATCTGTAGGGCTTACCCATCCGATCAGCTTAATCTCAGATGTTGCCGGTATTTTAGCAGGTATTCTGCTCGCCTATTATGGGGCTGCTTTAACTACCTTTGAGAAGAGGGAAAAGCATTGGTATTACCGGCCGAATATATGGATAGGCAGTACGGTTACATTCATCTTTCTAGCTCGACTGATCTATCGTTTTTATTGGATGTACACATCTGGGGCTCTAACCGCTGCAGCGGCACAAAAGCAAACAAATGGCTACCAAAATATTAGCGCAGCGGTCGGAAACTCTTGGACAGCGGGGCTATTGCTGATTATGTTTGCTTATTACATTTTCTATTATTTAATTTTATTAAAGAAAAAGAAGCAATTAACACAATCAGAAAATTAAGATCGTGTTTATCATGCACATAAGCTAGCCTCTCTGTAAGTTAAGAGAGGCTAGACGTAATGATTGCGTAGAAAGATTATTCTAAATAATTCGTATCCCCTGTTCATCGATAACGACTTTTTCATTTTCACTTAGGTTTGTAAATACGACTGGCGTAATAATGGAAGGCACATTCTCTTTAATAAAGTCAAAGTCAACCTCGAGCAGTTTTTGTCCCTTCTTAATGGTTTGCCCATCCTTGACAAAAGAAGTAAACCCTTCACCTTTTAAGCTAACTGTATCCATCCCAACATGGATTAAGATTTCTTTTCCGTTATGATCAATAAGGCTCACCGCATGTTTGGTAGGAAATACACTTACTACATTTCCATCGACTGGTGAAACAACCGTTCCATTTGTTGGCTGGATGGCAAAGCCATCTCCCATCATTTTTTGTGAAAAGACAGGGTCTGGAACGGTTTCGAGTGGTACTATAGGTCCCTCTAATGGTTGTAAGATAAATGGATCACTTTCAGCCGTTTTCTTTTTAAATAAACCTTTAAACATTTCAAAAACCACCTTTATGCGTTCTTTTATTGTGCAAAATAGGAGTAAGGAACCGGTTCCGATTTTGGATAGAAAATTTATTGAATTATCTTTAATTTTAAAGAACTGCAGAAAAAAATACAACGATTATATTCTAAACCACTTTCTTCATGGAAAAAATGATTTTATACTAAAAAGGACGAAAAACTATTAATATTAACCGGTCGTATGAAAATACAAATTGGTTATTTGAAAAATGAGGTTGAAGCTATGAAAACTATTGCAGACATTGCCCAATTATCTGGTGTTGCCAAGAGTACAGTTTCTAGGTATTTAAATGGCGGGTCTGTCAGCGATTTAACGAAAAAAAAGATTGAGCGTGTCATAAAAGAAACGGGTTATATTCCCAATACGTTTGCTCAAAGTTTAAAGGCAAAGAAACCAAATATTATTGGGACAATCGTGCCTCGGCTGGATTCCTATGCTACTTCACAAACTTTAATTGGTATAGACCAGCAGCTTAGAGGGCTGAATTACCAAATGTTAATATCAAACACTAGTCAGGATCAAGAACGTGAAATCGAAAATATTTACACCATGGCTAGGCAAAAGGTTGCGGGAATTATTTTGCTTGCCACACAAATTACCGAAACACACATAGAGGCATTCCAGCAGCTTCAAATACCTATTTTACTTGTTGGTCAGCAACATCAAGCTGTATATAGTCTCATCCATAATGATTTTGCAGCTGGTTATGATATAGGTAAATATGTAATCGATAAAGGGCATCGGAGAATAGCCTTTTTAGGAGTTACGGAAAAAGATATTGCTGTGGGAGTCAATAGAAAAAAAGGGTTTACAAAGGCGATTCAAGAGGCGGGCGACTGTGAAGTTAACTATTATGAGACGAGCTTTAAAATGGCCGACGCAATCAAGAGGGTTCCGGATATAATGGATGAGTTCAATCCTTCTATCCTTGTTTGCGCAACAGACAACATTGCCCTTGGTGCTTTAAAAGCAGCTCATTTAAAGGGAATTAGGGTACCGGATGACTTATCCATTACAGGCTTCGGAGGATATGAAATAACAGAAATTATCCATCCAAGTTTAACAACTGTTCAGTTTTATTATAAAGAGGCAGGACAAGTGGCTGCCCAAAGTATGGTTAAACTACTAAACAGTGAAGAATTGGACCCTATTATTTTATCCAAATATAAAATAATTGAACGGGAAAGCGTTGACAATTTATTAAGTGGTACACTATAATGTGTTTGGAATCGGTTCCACAAAGAACCGTTTTTCTAACCGGAGAAATAGAACCGGTTCCAAATACACTGCGTTTTATTTTTTTAACCTCGTTTGGAACCGGTTCTACAACATGAAAATTCTAAATAGATTCCTAGAAACCATAAAAAAGGAGAATGAAATCATGAACCATAAGGAAGTTGCACAAGCTATTCTGGTTGCAATTGGCGGTAAAGAAAATGTTTCAGCCGCAGCACATTGTGCCACAAGACTGCGTTTAGTTTTACACGACGAAGAAAAGGTAGACCAAGCTGCATTGGATGCAATGGATACAGTAAAAGGAACATTTTCTACAGCTGGACAATTCCAAATTATCTTAGGTTCTGGAATTGTGAATGAAGTTTATAAACCACTTGTCAACCTTGCTGGAATTAACGAGATGTCAACAAGTCAGGTCAAAAGTGCTGGAGCGAAAAAGCAAAATCCTCTTTTACAGTTAGTTAAATTGCTCTCTGATATTTTTGTTCCAATTATTCCAGCCATCGTTGCGGGCGGTTTACTGATGGGACTGAATAACTTATTAACGGCTAAAGATTTATTTATGGATGGGAAATCCTTGATTGATGCGAATCCGGGGATCGCTGACTTAGCTGCGATGATCAATACGTTTGCCAATGCGGCCTTTGTATTTCTACCAGTATTAATAGGGTTTTCGGCTACTAAAAGATTCGGCGGAAATGCTTATTTAGGTGCGGCCCTTGGGATGATTATGGTTCATCCAGATTTGTTAAATGCATATAGCTATGGAGCCGCTTTAGTCGATCACAAAGTACCAGTTTGGCACATACTTGGTTTAGATATTGAAAAAGTAGGCTATCAAGGAACAGTGCTGCCCGTTTTGGCTTCTTCTTTTATTCTAGCAAAAATAGAAATTAGTTTACGTAAAGTCATTCCGTCAGCTTTGGATAATCTGTTAACACCACTATTATCGATTTTGGTAACGGGCGCTTTAACGTTTACCCTTGTAGGCCCGTTTATGAGAACGGCTGGTAATCTTTTTACGGACGGTCTTGTTTGGTTATATGATACGACTGGGTTTGTTGGCGGTGCACTTTTAGGGCTATTCTATGCCCCAATCGTAATAACAGGTATGCACCAAAGCTTTGTAGCGGTTGAGACACAATTAATCTCTGATATTGCCAAAACCGGTGGTTCTTTCTTATTCCCAATAGCCGCTATGTCAAACGTTGCTCAAGGTGCAGCAACTCTTGCTGTTTTGCTTGTGACGAAAGATAAAAAGCTAAAGAGTCTTGCTTCTGCTTCCGGTATTTCAGCCTTATTAGGGATTACTGAGCCAGCGATGTTCGGTATCAATTTAAAGCTTAAATATCCATTTATAGGTGCAATCATTGGATCCGGTGTTGCATCTGGGTTTATTACCTTCTTTAAAGTAAAAGCTGTTGCATTGGGTGCGGCCGGCCTGCCAGGAATCATTTCCATCAAGCCTGGTTCCATTCTTTCTTATGTAATTGGAATGGCTATTTCCATAGTAGTAGCATTCATCATTACTTTTGTACTAGCTAAGCGTGATGCTAAAAAAAGTAAGTCAGTTAATGAAAATCAAGCGGCATAATCAATAAAAAAGGGGGGAATCAGGGGATTCTCCTTTCTTTCATAAGGAGCTGAACAACTATGATATGGACAAAAGAGCAGCGATATCGCCGGATAGAAGACGCAGATAAGGAAGAAATCTTAAAGTTGCAAACAGAAGTTGAGGGCTGCGAATGGCGGCAGACTTTTCACATACAGCCGGAAACAGGTCTACTAAATGATCCTAATGGTTTTTCATATTACAATGGAGAATATCATTTGTTTTATCAATGGTTCCCGCTAGGACCCGTACACGGACTAAAATATTGGTATCATACTAAATCAAAGGATCTGGTTCATTGGGAAAATACAGGAATCGGAATTGAACCCTCTGGTGTGTACGATAGTCATGGGGCATATTCTGGAAGTGCGATTGAGCATGAGGGGAAATTGCTTATACTCTATACCGGTAATACTCGTGATGAGAACTGGGTGCGGCATCCCTTTCAATGTCTGGCTATTATGGATGCAGCCGGAAAAATAAATAAGGTAGAACAACCCGTCATCGATCATGTACCATACGGCTATACGGATCATTTTCGTGACCCTAAAGTTTGGAAAGCAGAAGATGAATTCTATGCTGTCATAGGTGCGCAGCGGGAAAACGAAACAGGGTGCGTTGTGCTGTATCGTTCTAAGGATTTGCAGAATTGGAATTTTGAAGGGGAACTGCAAACAAGCCTGTCCTCTTTCGGCTATATGTGGGAATGCCCAGACTATTTTGAAATGCAGGACCAAGGTGTCTTGATTTTTTCTCCTCAAGGACTAAACCCCAATGGCGATCTGTTTCAGAATATTTATCAATCTGGGTATATTCTGGGCGAACCACTTGATGTAAGAACAGGTACCCTGACACACGGCTCTTTTCAGGAACTAGATAGAGGTTTTGATTTTTATGCACCACAAACGATGTTGACGCCAGATGGCCGCAGGATTTTAGTAGGTTGGATGGGGCTTCCGGAAATGGACTACCCGACTGACAAAAATGGATGGGCCCATTGTTTGACGCTGCCTAGAGAATTATGGATCCGTGAAAGTAAGCTCATTCAACAGCCGGTCCAAGAGCTTCAGGTGCTTCGTAAACAGCAGCATGATATAAAAGATGTCCTCTTCGATGAGAAGAAAGTTTACCAGCATTTTAATGGAGCTTCTTTTGAGCTTATATGTGAATTTGAAAACATTGATGCGGAGACTTTTGGTGTTGAATTCAGAGCAGGAGAAAAGGAAAAAACGATTCTTAAATACGATGTTGTCCAGAGAAAGGTCATATTAGACCGTACTTTCTCAGGAGAACCATTCGGAGAAAAGTATGGAACTGTGAGGAAATGCTCTGTGGATGGATCTAAACTAAAGCTTCATCTTTTTGTGGATATCTCTTCTGTCGAGATTTTTATCAATGATGGGGAAGAGGTATTTACAAGCAGGATTTTCCCGGGTGCGGAAAGCCAGGGGATCCGTTTCTTTGCAGAAGACGGAAGGACATTATTTCAAGCAAGCAAATGGGATATTTAGTAGGAGAATGAGGTGTAGATAATGAGAACGATGTATTCAATTGGTGAGGTGCTGATTGATTTTATTCCCCTTCAAAAGGGAAAGGCGCTAAAAGATGTGCTGGAGTTCGAGCGGGCTCCTGGTGGCGCACCGGCAAATGTCGCAGCCGCAGTAGCGAAATATGGAGGAAGGGCATCAATGATTACCAAGTTAGGTAATGATGCGTTTGGCGATTTTCTTTTAGAGCGGCTTCAGCAGGCAGGAGTGATGACGGAAAAAATCTCAAGAACAAGTGAGGCGAATACAGGACTTGCCTTCGTATCGTTACGGGCTGACGGAGAGAGGGACTTTTCTTTTTATCGCAATCCTTCTGCGGACCTTTTGCTGCATGAAAGTGAAATAGAGAAGAATTGGTTTGAAGAAGGTGATATTCTCCATTTTTGTTCAGTGGATTTAGTGGAGAGTCCGATGAAGCAGGCCCATGCAAAGGCAATTCGTTTAGCAAAGGAAAAGGGCAGCATAATCAGTTTCGATCCAAATGTCCGTCTGCCCCTATGGGAACAACCTGAAGCTTGCAGACAGACAATTGTAGAATTTATTCCGATGGCACACCTTGTGAAAATATCAGATGAAGAGCTAGAATTTATTACTGGAATTGTTGAGGTAGATCGCGCAATTCAATCTTTATTTGTTGGGGACGTGAAAGCCGTTATTTTTACTAAAGGTTCCGAAGGTGCAGAACTATATGTAAAAGACAAACAATTTCATTCAAGCGGGTTTGCAGTTGACGTGCAGGATACCACTGGAGCTGGAGATGCATTTATTGGCGGTTTATTATACAAGCTTTTAGAAAAAAACGTGAGACAACAAAATCTTGAAGAAGTTCTTCAAAAATATCATAAAGAAATCCTTACGTACGCCAATGCCAGTGGAGCTCTTACGACCACAGGAAAAGGGGCGATTTCCTCCCTGCCGGCAAAGGAGGAAATCTATCAATTACTGGAAAAATAAAGGTTTAACGGTTATGAAAAATATTTAACCGCAATTTTTTCAGCCGTACGTGTTGCAAGGGCTTGGGTGGTCAGAGTCGGATTAGGCCCGCCCAGGCTATTGTAAAGTACGCTGTTATCTGCGATGAATAACCTTTTTACCTGATGTGCCTCGCAATTTGTGTCCGTGACATAACCAATTCGCATGGTACTGTGAATATGAATAAACACACCTGGCGGCATGTTCGTGCGAATAATCTTTTTTGCACCAGCTTTTTTTAAAATATCTGCTGCAATTCTAGTTAAGTACTCCCTTTTAGGAATATCTTTTTTACTAGGTTTATATTTAAGAATAGGAACATGTCCATGCTCATCTATTCGCACGGGATCTAACGAAATTCCATTCCGTTGATTCACCTCGTCACCAATGATGACTGCAATACTATAAGATCTAGAATAATCAGACATGACCTCTTTTAGCGTGGAACCTGTTAGAACTCCTTCTAACACCTTTTTGGAAGAAGTGTTGAAGAGGGCATAACCCGATTGGCTGGATCCGTATAATAAAGTAGAGTAAGCGCCGGGGCTGGTTCCGAAAGCTAATAGCATCCCAAGACCAGGGTAGTCAAATCTTGCCCCCGAATTTTGGCCTGTGTAAGGTAATCCCTCTGAGATTCCCAAGATGTTTGTTAATACCTTCTCATCAAATATACCTGTAATACAATCAAACCAATGGTTCGTTAAGCCTTTTCCGACCCAAGGATTATCTGGCAGCTTTGAATTCAGCCAAAGTCGAGGTGTTTCAATCACACCAGCTGACATAACGATAACCTTTGCTCTTAATTCAGAGGCTTCAGCTGTCCATGTGTTTCTAACCTGTACTCCGGCCGCTGTAACTCCTCTAGTGGAATCATCATCAGTTAAAATCTTAGTGACAAACGTGTTTGGCCGAATCTCGACATTTCCTGTCCTTAGAGCCAATGGTATGTAACTAACTAAGGTTGACCGCTTCGCTACAGTTTCAACGGAAGGCCCCATTTTACAGCCATTTATACAATGCCCTCTGAGTGTACATCCAATATGAGGCTCTTTAAAGTCAAATGCAGGATGATTGATCTGAGGGGCAGGCTGAAGAATGGCATTGGGCTGCGGACGGTATCCCGGAGTTGTAACATTACTGGTTTTTAATAGGGACCAGCCTGCTTTTTTCGCTCCATAAAAAAATAACTCCTCTTTTGCTGTCATAGGTGCTGGTTTCACAGGAAGAGTAGCTTCGACTTTTTCATAGAAGGGAATCATTTCACGATAGGAGATAGGCCAGACATCTTCGACTGCCATCGGATATGCTCGCGGTGAATTTGCAAGATATTGGAGGGTTGTTCCGCCTACCCCAGAATTCTGCCAGATAAATCCCTTTTGTTGGAATCCCCGAAACCACGGTTTTTGATCCCTGTCAGCCGGCCCCCAGCGAAATTTTCCGGATACCAAATCGTTCATGTCTGCTTCATAATCGGTAAAACATTTGTCCAAAATGTTTTTACTCAAATCGGTTACGCTCGAGCTGGTTAGGGCTCCAGGATGTTTGTTAGGCTCAGGCCATTTTTGATTGCCGTACCAAGGACCAGCTTCCAATAGTAAGACAGATATTCCTTTTTCAGCAAGCTCTTTGGCAATGACCGCACCGCCGCCGCCGGCTCCAATAACAATGACATCAGCATCAAGACACATGCTTAGTGCCTCCTATTCTATAAACCTATCGACTAGGTAACCCCGCAACGCATGATACCCTTTTGAAGGACCGGGATAGTTGACTTGAATCCAGCTTATGGGAAATGACTCTAAACGACGATTGTTAGGCGGGTTCAAACGTGTTGTCCCATATCCAGACCATTCTGAGTAGAAACCAAACATAGCAAGCCTGTTTATAAAATCCATGACAGGCAGGACAAAACGAGGGTTCAGGTTAAAAGGATAGGGTAAGTATGCAGGATTGATCGTAAGTTGTTCTAAAAGAGTTACAGTGCGTAAACGGTCTTCTGGTGTTAGGACTGAGAAAAATATGTTATTAGGGATTTTATAAAAGGTAAGGGTCTGGGTATTACCGCTGTTTAATAGGAATTGTTGGGCACCTAATTCAAGCAGTTCCGCTGTTTGTCTTGATAATGAGTAATTTGTATTTTTTAGAAGGGAAATCGAATGGTCTAGTGTCCAGATGATATATTCATGGATGAGTAATTCAAAAGCACCAAAGTACTGCACGTTATAAAGATTGTTAAAATGTGGTGGGGTAGTTGGGATTATTGCATCTACAAAAGCTTCGAATATTTTTTTAGTAAATGGATCAGTGCCCATGCAGCCCACCTCTTTCATTTGGTTACTAATATACACTTTTATATTTATATGTGTGCTTAATGAAGAAAATATCTAATCCTTTTTATGTGTATTGGAGCTCCCTCTATGAAAGAATCATGGAATGAGAAAGCATTCTTCCGTTATTAATCTTATTGATAAAATACTTTTGCTTGAAGTAGTTCGAGGGCCCGTTCAATATCCTCTAAATCCTCATCCGAAGCATTTTGCATCCGGGTTAAAAAACGAGATTCTATCGATGCGAAGGCTTCGTTCATCATGCTTTTTCCATTATGTGAAAGAAGAATATATTGTTTTCGCCGATCTACGGAATCAGTCACCTTTTCAATCAACCCCTTTTCAGTCAATTTTCTAAGCTCCCGGCTTGTGTTTGGCATAGACATGTGTTGACACTCGCTCACTTCACTTGGTGTCACGGGTTGACTAACCGCAATATATTCAAGAATGTTATATTGAACTTGCGAGATTAAATCAGACTTTACATCTTTGGTTAATTCAGTTGTCACACGATGAACAGAAGCTGTAAATGCTACAAGCTTAAAAAATAGGTCTTTTTTGTCCATTCTTTTCACCTCTTACAGACAAGATAACAAAGATGTTATCAAAAAACAATTATCATTTGATAAATAGTTGAAGGGATGCTACAATTTAGTTATCAAATGATAAGTAAGGAGTGCGATATGAAGCTGCTGGTCATTTACACATATCCAAATCACCAAAGTTTAAATTATGCATTTTTACAGGAGGTGATTAAAGGTAGTAATGCAAATCCTGCTCTCAAGGAGTTACAGGTCTTAGATTTATATGAAGAGAACTTTAACCCACTCCTGGTTTTTAATGAACAAAAACGCAGACGTGATATGTATAAGGATCCTAATACTGAAAAATATAGAGAGCAAATTATGTGGGCTGACAAGATTGTTTTTATCTATCCCATTTGGTGGGGGAGACCTCCGGCAATGCTTCTCGGATATATAGATCAATTATTTGCTGCTAATTTTGCCTATAAAGATAAGAAAGGGCTTTTCCCAGAAGGGCTTTTGAGAGGAAAGTCCGTTGTATGTATATCAACGATGAAAGGACCTGCCCACTATCCATTCCTTTGGTTACAAAATGCTCATAAAATTTTAATGAAAAAAGCCTTATTCAATTTTGTCGGAATCAAGAAGGTGAAGTTCTTTGAGTTTGGAAGTATGGAAAGTCCTAAGGGAAATCAAAGGAAGAAGCTCGAAAAAATTTATAGATATTTTAAAAAGATAGAAGAGTAAGAGGTTGACCCTGATAATGAACTAGGTATTTATTACCAGTACAATTTTATTAAAAAAGCATATGAAAGCGTTGACATTTAGTTTGGACATGGTAGAATCAAAGCATAAACAAAAACAAAATAAAACATTCCCTTTTAGGATTGTTACTGTCCGGCAGGCAAAACCTAAATTACTCAAAGTATGAGAATGCTATGTTCTTATATTCTGAGTAGTTTAGGTTTTTTGTTTTTCTTGGACTGAAAGCGAATACAAAAATGGATTTAAAAAATTTGGAGGTGTTTTTAATGGCTAAAAAGGACTATACAGGATTAACAAAGAACATTTTAGAGTTAGTCGGCGGGAAAGAAAATATTAACAGTGTGTTCCATTGTGTCACAAGGCTTCGTTTCAAGTTAAAAGACGAGAAAATGGCCAAAACAGAGGAAATTAAAAATTTAGAGGGTGTTGTGACCGTAATGCAAAGCGGCGGGCAATATCAGGTTGTTATCGGAAATCATGTACCTGATGTCTATGCAACGTTCTTACAAGTAGCCAATATGAGCGGGGCTGCTGATAATAATGATTCAGGAGAAGAAAACAAAGCTGGATTACTTGCTAGATTTATAGATATGATTTCAGGAGTATTCACTCCAATTCTAGGCGTTTTAGCTGCAACAGGTATGATTAAAGGTTTGGCTGCACTAATTCTTGCTCTAGGCTGGGTGTCAGCAACATCAGGAACTTATAACTTACTAAATATCGCAGGAGATGGTTTATTCAATTTCTTACCAATCTTCTTAGGTTACACAGCAATGAAAAAATTTGGAGGAACACCTTTTATCGGTATGGCAATCGCTGCGGCATTGGTGCATCCAACATTGACAACATTAACAGCAGGAGACCCACTTTATACACTATTTAAAGGATCGTTATTCCAATCTGATATTCGCATTACATTCTTAGGAATTCCAGTTATCATGATGAGTTATGCTTCATCCGTTATTCCGATTTTACTTTCAGCATTCTTTGCAGTAAAGGTAGAAAAAGGGTTCAAAAAAATCATTCCAGACGTTGTAAAAACTTTCGTAGTGCCATTTTTAACTATTATGGTAATGGTTCCTTTAACTTTCTTAGTAATTGGTCCAGTTGCTACATGGGCAGGCAGTCTTCTTGGTGCAGGCACATTATGGGTTTATAAGTTAAGCCCTGTTATAGCTGGTTTAATCATCGGTGGGTTTTGGCAAATATTCGTTATCTTCGGACTTCACTGGGGACTTGTTCCGATCGCTATTAACAACTTAACAACTTTACATTACGACCCAGTTCTAGCAACAACAGTTATGGTATGTTTTGCACAAATTGGTGCAGTATTAGCGGTTATGTTAAAGACAAAAAACAAAGGATTAAAATCACTAAGTGTCTCAGCTTTCATTTCAGGTATTTTCGGTGTTACTGAACCAGCTATTTACGGTATAACATTACCACTTAAGAAACCATTTATTATGAGCTGTATTGGTGGTGCAGTCGGCGGTGGTATTATTGCTGCAACTGCAGGGAAATTATGGATGTTCGGTGGAATGGGTATCTTCGTTTTCCCAGCCTTTATTAAGCCAGGTTCATCACTAGATATGTCGTTCTACGGAGCAGTCATTGCTTTAGTTGCAGGTTTTATTGTAGCGTTTGTTTTAACTTATCTATTCGGTTTCAAAGATCCTGCAAATAAAGAAAAAGCAGCAAATGAACCAAAGACAGAAAAAGTGATCGATAAAACTCGTACGCAAGAGGTTGCAAGTCCATTAAAAGGAAAGATCATTCCATTAAATCAAGTAGAAGACGCAGCATTTTCAAGTGAAGTGATGGGAAAAGGCGTTGCAATTGAACCAACAGAAGGAAAAGTAGTTTCTCCAGTTAACGGTGTGGTAACCACACTATTCAGAACCAAACATGCAGTTGGCATTACATCCGATAATGGCGTGGAAATCCTCATTCATGTCGGCATGGATACTGTTAAACTAGAAGGAGAACACTTTACCGCTCATATCAATCAAGGCGATACCGTCAAAGCAGGCGATTTATTAGTAGAATTTGACATCGCAAAAATTAAAGCAGCGGGTTGTGAAGTAACAACACCTATTATCATCACCAACAGTGGAGATTACGCAGAAATTAACCCAACAGCCAAAGAAGCAATCGAACAGAAAGAAACATTATTAACGATTTGTGGTTAATATTAAAAAAGAAGCATGGGGACGGTTCTGCTGCTCCGAAATACGGAAGCACGAGAACCGTCCCCGTGCTTCACAAAAGTGCCTTACCCATTTGGGGTGAAGGCACTTTTTGTTGTTCAGTGTAGTGTGTTAGAATTTTTAGGTGAGGTGGGGAATGTGGAGCAGCTGATTTATACACTTTTGGCTTATATTAATAATTCTCTTAATAAGGATATCAATTATTACATAGCAATGAGTCTTTTGGAACATATTCATAGGATTGAAAGTTTTTCATTAGATAGCGTTGCGGAGGCATGTAATGTGGCTCCTTCTACTATTAATCGTTTTTGCAAAAGAATTGGTTTTAAAAATTTTTCAAACCTAAGAAATAGTGCAGCTATTCCAATGGGAGATTCTTTACATGAAGACGCAGATTCGGAATTAAATACACGGAAGTTTTTTAAACAATTAAATGAAAATATTGAAGTGATAGATAATATTCCTATGTCACAGATTGATCAGATAGCCAACCAAATTAAGCAATCGAGAAGAATTGTGATCCTAGGGTTTGAAAAACATCAAATTCAAGCAATGGAATTGCAAAAAAAGCTGTTTCTTCTTGGGAAGCTATGCGAATGTGATACCAATCTATTTAAACAAATTGACACCTTATCTGCTTTATCTGATGAAGACATGATGATAACGATATCCATTCAAGGAAATATCCTCTCTAATCAGCTTCCAATCATTGAAAAAATCAAAACTGCCAGAGGTAAAAAATTGCTCATTACTTTTTCCAGTGAGCTCGGTAACTTGGAAATATTCCATGAAATTTTGCAATGCGGCAAAATTGAGAACAGTAGTGTAAGCAGCTATACCCTATTGCGATTGTTTGATGTGTTGATCAACCGGTATCAGCGCTTTTTGTGAATCAAACATGACTTCAGCTGGTCTTAAATAGACCAGTTTTTTTGGTTGGTTGATAGTATGATTGTCTTATTCACTTATATATTAATCGTTTAATACTAGGAGGTATTCTAATGAAACATAGACGTTTTCCAGAAGGTTTTTTATGGGGCGGCGCAACCGCGGCTAACCAATTAGAGGGTGCTTATAATGAAGGCGGTAAGGGATTATCAATTTTTGATATGGTTACCTTTATTCCGAAAGAAGAACGCAAAAACGACATCGAGATGGATGTTAGAAGTGAAGAAGAATTAGAAGCATTATTAGCAGGAAATGAGGGCGACAACTTCCCTAAACGCCGTGGAATTGACTTTTATCACCGCTATAAAGAAGACATCGCTTTGTTTGCTGAAATGGGCTTTAAAACCTTCCGGATGTCAATCTCTTGGCCGCGTATTTTTCCAAATGGGGATGAGTTGGAGCCAAATGAAGAAGGCCTGGCATTCTATGACAACGTGTTTGATGAACTGTTAAAATATGGAATCGAGCCTTTGGTGACTTTATCTCACTATGAAATGCCGCTTCACTTGGTGCAAAAATATAATGGCTGGACCGACCGCCGCTTAGTCGATTACTTCGTTCATTATGCAGAAACGGTATTTAATCGCTATAAGGGTAAGGTAAAATACTGGCTAACGTTTAATGAAATTAATGTATCCACCGTTTCTCCGTATATTGGCAGCGGGATTCTTGTCGACCGGGTCGAGCATAAGGAACAAGCCGTTTATCAAGCGCTCCACCATCAATTTGTGGCAAGTGCACGGGCTGTAAAGGCATGCCATGAAATGATTCCAGATGCGATGATCGGCTGTATGCTGGCTCGTATGGAAGTATATCCTGAAACATGCAGTCCAGATGATATTTTAGCGGCATTAGAGGAAGATCAAAAGAATCTATTCTTCACAGACGTTCAAGTACGCGGCTATTATCCAAGCTATATGCTAAGCTATTTTGAGAAAAATGATATCCAAATTGAGATGTTACCAGGTGATGAAGAGATCTTGTTGCAGCATCCTGTAGACTTCTTATCATTTAGCTACTATATGACCATGGTGACAAGTGGAAATCCTGAACGATTAAAAGAAAAAGGGAACTTTTTCAGCGGCATTAAGAACCCTTATTTAGAATCATCTGATTGGGGCTGGCAAATTGACCCTAAGGGCTTAAGGATTTCACTGAAGAAAATGTACGACCGCTATCAAGTACCTTTATTCATCGTTGAAAATGGATTAGGAGCCTATGATAAGGTAGAGGAAGATGGCACAATCAATGATGACTATCGGATTGATTACCTGCGTGCTCATATTGATCAAATGGGAGAAGCCATCAATGACGGAGTAGAAGTGATGGGTTACACCAGCTGGGGCTGTATTGATTTAATCAGCGCAAGCACTTCAGAAATGTCTAAACGTTATGGCTTTATCTATGTCGACCAAGATGATTATGGCAATGGTACATTAGAAAGAAAAAAGAAAAAATCATTCCATTGGTACAAAAACGTCATCGAAACAAACGGCGAAGAATTGTAAAGCAGTGAAGCATGGGGACGGTTCTTCTGCTTCGGAAGCATGAGAACCGTCCCCATGCTCAAAAAGCGCCTTATCCATTGGGTTAAGGCGCTTTTTTTATTGGTTTAATCATGCGCATTTGATTTGTTTGTAAAAATAGAATTAAATGAAAGTATGACTAATCAGTGAAAGAGTGAAACGAATGATGGATATTTCCTTTAAAGCTATTTCTATCACGAATGAAATTGATCTGAACAAGATTGCTTTACAATGCGGTATTCCAAAGAAATTCACTTGGGAAGAACCTTTAATTCTGAGAGGAACCATCCTTCAATCCATTCTAGGTAGACAAGTGGATGAATCGAAAAGTGTTCTGGTTTTTTCGTTTGGATGTGTTGTATTTATTAATCACTCCACGGATGATGAGATCAAGGTTTTTTTAAACTACCTCCAAACCTTCGAGCCCGAAATGGATCTGAAAAACATAGGCAGGTATTCGGACGATTATAGCCTTCATATCAATGAGAAAGAAGCCCTTGAATTGACTGACGAATATGTAGTGGTACCTGAATATGAGCCTTTTTATCCTGAACTAATTTCTACTGTTCTCGCAAAATCAGTAGCTCTTGAAAAAACGGAGGAACAATTAGAGGGCATTCACGACAGGCTCGAAACCATGATTGATCGGCTGGAAAAAGGGAAGTTAAGAATAGGCAATAAGGAGCTGGCCAGGACAACCGCAAAAATACTGCGTCATGATTATAACACCCTCGCCTATATCATGATTTTGGATAAGCCGGATATCACTTGGACGAGCAGTAATGCCAATGAATTTTATGACAAGATGATGGACTTTTTTGAATTGAATGACCGCCATATCATTTTAAAGAGCAAAACGGAAATTTTATATAATATCATTGATGGTTTCTCCACCATAAGTCATTCGATCAGAGGACTGTTCGTAGAATGGATTGTCGTGATTCTAATTGTGATTGAAATCGTTATAACGATATTACAGATTGTGGGTTGGATCCCTTGAAAACTTGTTTTGATCTTCCGCTATGTTCCACGAACATAGCGGATAGCTTCACAAAATATTGCCAGAACTCCTCCTGCTTACCATGAAGAAGCAGGGGGTTTCTAATTTAAGGGACCTAAGGTTATTCAACACATTGGACATTTTCCCCATTTTAAAAACAAGGCTCTTCCAAGTGGAACAAGCATCCATTGACTTCAATAAAATGGAACTAGCTATGCTAGTACGATTTGTTCGGAGTATTCAACAGAGGGAGAAGGAAAAAATGGGAGCGATTAACGGAAAAGAGTTTATTGAACGTTTAAATCGGTTGGAAAATGAAATTTGGTTTAATGGTGAAAAAATAAAGGGGGCACTTTCGGAGCATCCTGCCTTTAAAGGAATACTTAAAGCAAAGGCTTCTCTTTATGATTTACAAAATGATTCCGATCTAAAGGAAGAGATGACATTCTTCTTACCAGATAAAGAAGAACCGATTGGAATCTCCTATTTGCAGCCAAAAACAAAAGAGGATTTAAAGAAAAGAAGAAAGATGATTGAACACTGGGCGCGAATCACTCATGGATTAATGGGAAGAAGTCCTGACTATATGAACACAGCTATAATGAGCTTTGCCTCGTCTGCCGCTCTTTTAAATGGTCGGAAAAATTGTTTTCCTGAAAATATTAAATCCCTATATGAAAGGGCAATGGAGCAGGACCTCTCGTTTACCCACACATTTATTACTCCTCAGGTAAATCGTTCTCAGGGCTATTTGGAATACTCTGAGCAGCCAATCTCTGCTAAGGTTATTGATAGAAATGAAAAGGGAATCGTGATAAAGGGTGCCCGTCTGCTTGCTACGCAAGGCGGTTTAACGGATGAGGTATTAGTTATTACTGCTCCAAGGTTATTTCTGGACCCTGATGAGGCCTTCGCCTTTTCAATCCCCTCTAATACAAAGGGATTGAAATTTATTTGCAGAGAATCTTTTGTGGGTGGAGAATCCTCCTTTGATTATCCGCTTAGCTCAAGGTATGAGGAAATGGATTCGATTGTTGTTTTTGATCATGTTTTAGTTCCATGGGATCGAGTGTTTTATTACGATAATGTAGATGCAGCTAATGACTTTATGGGCCGAAGCTCCTTTCACACCTTTGCATACCATCAAGTAGTCACAAGGCAAATCGTAAAAACAGAATTTATCCTCGGTCTTGCTCAACTACTTGTCAAAACTATAAATGTTAGTGAGTATCAACATATACAAGAAAAGCTTTCTGAAATCATTATTGGTCTAGAAACAATGAAGGCACTATTAGAAAAGTCAGAAAATGATGCAGAAATAGATGAGTGGGGCCTTATGCGACCTAGTATGATTCCCTTGCAAGTCGCTTGTAATGTCTTCCCCAAAATTTATCCACGTTTCTGCGAAATTATCCAATTAATCGGGGCAAGCGGAATGATTTCATTGCCAACCGAAAAATCCTTTGATTCTGAAATTAGGGAAGACCTAGAACAATATCTGCAGGCGCAGAGTATGAATGCTGAGGACCGGGTTAAAATATTCCGCTTGGCATGGGATCTTACTATGAGCTCATTTGGTACAAGGCAGACTCACTATGAAAGATACTTTTTTGGGGATCCAATCCGATTATCTAGTAACTTATATAGAAACTACTCAATAGATCAATATGTTGATAGAATCAATGAATTCCTAAACTTAGAGTAAATCACAGGGAAGCACGGGGACGGTTCTCATGCTTATGGAAGCATAAGAACCGTCCCCGTGCTCACTCGTGCTCATTTATTTTTTCACCACGTTATATCGTTTTAACGCGAATTTCCCAAATAGAGTAAGGACCCGGTCCATAAAAAACCCCATTAATCCAAGTATGACTAGGCCGACGAAAATCCAATCAGTTTTAAAGTACAACCTGGCATTCCAAATCATGTAGCCAATTCCTTCATTCGCCGCAACCATTTCAGCTCCGACTATGGCCATGAAAGAGGAGCCCATTGCGAGCTTAGCTCCAGTAAAGATATATGGAAGGGAAGCTGGAATGATGACATGGAACATGATTTGTACTTCGGACGCCCCCATACTTCTTGCGGAACGAATCTTATCTTCTTCCACAAAAAGGACACCCGTAATCGTATTGATGATGACGATAAAAAAGGTGGCATACATGATAAGAAAGATTTTCGATTGCTCGCCAATTCCGAACCAAAGCATGAATAAGGTAATAAAGGCAAGGGGAGGAATGAAGCGGACAAAATTGATAATTGGATCCAGCAGCACTCTTAAGCTTGAGAATCGGCCAATTAATAAGCCGATCGGGATAGCAATCAAATTCCCTAGTGTCCAGCCAATAATTACTCTCAAAAAGCTGGCCCCCATGAAAGTGAATAATGAGCCATCCTTACTAAGATCCACGGCTCCTTGCCAAACGACTAATGGGCTGGGCAAAAACTGAGGATCTGAAAAAGCCGCGGCAATGCTCCAAATTAGGATAACCAATAACCACCCCAGTACGCCGCTTTTTAAGACCATTTTCATGAGGGAAAATTGTATTCGAATTTTCGGCAGGGAAGCTTGATCTCTTTTTATTTCATTTCTTTGTGCATACACTTTTTTTCCCTCCTATTAATCAAAATGTGATTGGATCTGTTGATAAAGATGATGAAATTCTTTGTCTGTGAAATCTCTTGGATAAGCCAATGGAACTTCATAAATGGTAGAGATATTTGAAGATGGACCAACAGACATAACACCGACTTTTTGACCTAGTAAAAGGGCTTCTTGAATGTCATGAGTGACAAAGATAATTGTTTTATTCGTCTCTTTCCAAATTCTTACCAATTCTTGCTGCATGGTACGGCGGGTCATCGCATCCAGGGCGCCAAAGGGTTCATCCATTAGTAAAATATCGGGGTCATTGGCTAAGACTCGTGCTAATTGGACCCGCTGCTTCATTCCTCCTGATAGCTCCTTTGGAAATTTCCCTTCATGTCCCTTTAAGCCAACAAGTTCGATAAAGGAGGAGGACTTCTCCTCCCGAATTGATTTTGGAACTTTCTCCATTTTTAACCCGAACTCCACATTTTCTTTAACGGTTAACCACGGGAAGAGGGCAGAATCTGCTTGCTGAAAGACAACGCCACGATTTCTTCCAGGCTTATGGACTTTTACATGATCGACTAAAACTTCCCCTGCTGTATTTTGGATAAATCCGGCAATGATGTTTAGCAGTGTTGACTTCCCGCAGCCGCTGGGACCTAGCAGGATAAAAAATTCACCACGTTGAATGGTTAAATTAACATTCTCTAAAATATAGGAAGAATTCCCATTAAACGATTGAGATAACCCAGAAATAGAAATCACTGAGGCTTTTTGGGTTTCTTTAAGGGCTGTGTTCATCAGGTCCCCTCCATTTACTTAATAGTTAACTGAATCAGGTAAAGCTTTTTTAAGTGGATCTAAGCTCAATTTATCTTCTAAACTAAAAGACTTGCTTAATATTCCTTTTTCATCCATCCATTTTTTCATATCCTCTAAATGGGCAGCATCTGCCTTGGTAAAGCCAAGAACATAATTATTTCTGTCAAGATCCTTTAATACGCCATCCTCTGGAAGTTTCAATTGTTCAAAGGCAAGCTTTGCTGTCTCTTCTTTATGATTTGCAACATATTGGACCCCTTCATTAAGTGCCTTTAATGCATTTTCAACCGCTTTAGGGTTTTCTTCAACCAATGATTTTTTGGCAAGAAGGTAGCTATCGATCGTTATTCCCGCCCCTGTTAAATCATCAATTTGATGGACGCCTTCAATACTTTTAAATTTTTCTAAAAGGGCACCGCTCACCCAAACGGCATCAATATCTCCTTTTTTCACACCTACAATCGCTTCGTCTGGTGTGCTGTAAGGAACAGAGGTGACATCTTTTTCGCTTAAATCATGGGCTTTCAGATACTGGGCCCAAACGTATTCGTTAACGGTCCCTTTATTGACTCCTATTTTCTTTCCCTTTAAATCAGCTGCGCTTTTAATATTGCCATTCGCAAGCAGTTGATTGGCCTTTGACGTCTTATCATTGCCTCTCGTAAGGGTAGCTACTATGACCAAATCTCCTTTTGCCAATGAATTAATGGCAACATAATCAGCCGCAATCCCCGTATCAGCCTGCTCAGTTAAAACGGCATTGATCGTATCAACACCCATCGCAAAATTAGAGAGCTTAGCGTCTACCTTTTGTTCTTTAAAAAATCCTTGTTTTTCCGCCTGCCTAAATTGAAGCGATCCTCCTGCCGCCGTATCGACGGCCATACGAATGGTATTGGTTTTATTTCCGCTTGCTTTTGCACTCCCCAAAGTTTCCTTCGAGGAGTTAGAGCATCCAGCTATTAGTAAACTACTAAATAGCGAAAATAGAATAATAGAAGATTGTAACTTTTTCAATTTCATTATTATCATCCCCTTTAGCTCTTATCTGATTGGCGTATAATGGTTTCATCTATTCTTGCGACGCAAAGTGCTCCTTCTTCATAAGATTCTTCGGTACCTGCAACGGCAACGACGGAATCTGTACCGATAGCAGCCGCATTAGGTACTCTAAATGTTGCCACATCGAGAGGTACAATCTCTTTTTCATCTGGTCTTTCAAGCTGTGGTACCCATTCGTATGGCAGGCGGTAAGCACGATAGACCATATTCGAGTTTCGGCCATTTTTATAAGGGGAAATAAATTCCCAGACAAGTTCATGATCACGTGTGACTTCAAATATTCTGCCGTCTGCTCCTTCCGTTATCAGCGTGTTTCCGTTAGGCAGTCTTTGGGCGGAACTGATATAAGGACTGTAAAAACGGTACGAATCTAATGGGGCTTGGAATCCAGCTTCAGTAGGTGTATATTGCCATTCAATTTCAAGCGTGACCGGATTGATTTCTAAGATTCTTGAGTGATCACGAACCGCATTTTTTATACCATAAGGAGATGCTGGGTTCGGAAGACCATAACCCCCCCAGCCGCCATTATCAAATACAAGGAGATTACCTTCGCCAGGCAAGCCTTGCGGTATAATATGAGCATGGTGCTGTCCGATAATCCATCCGATATGTTTCACTTCTGGAGTTGAATAATCCGGTCCAAGTTTCCAAACGATTTTCCCTGTCTTCTTATCAATAATCGCAATAATATTCGATTCTCTAGCATCCCAAATAATATTATCTGGATGGAAGCGCTCGTCTCCTTGATCATAAAATTTATTAGGCCCTATCGTAGACATGGAGTTAATATGCATCCAATCTCCGTCTGTATCGTTTCCAAAGCCTCTTAAATTTGGATCACGGAAGAGCACATTCTTGGCACTTTCATCAAAGCCAAGCTCGTCGAAATGATCACTTACGGACCATTCCCAAAGAATATTTCCTTCCCAATCAACTTCGACAATAACGTCATCTAGAAGTGGTTTATCGGAGATTTCCGGTTTATGAACATTTCTGTGAGCCAAGATAAGCGTCTTTCCACTGTCTACTTTCGATTCCAATCCTGGAACATAGTAGCCAACCGGATTGCCTTCGCGCTGGTAATCATGATGAGCTCTTGCCATCCATTGTGGTTCATGACCTGGATCTTCTATGTATTCGAGCCGGTCAAATTTCCAGACAATGTTTCCGTCCCAATCGACTTGAACCAAATCTGCTTCATCTTGGAAACTATATTTAGGATCCCGTTGTTTTGTATGCCCCAAAACATAACCCCCTGGCAGCATCTTATTCGGAAAACCGCGAAGACCTTTCCACAAGTGAACTTCCTTTCCATTCATATCAATTAATAAGGCACCATGATCAGCTGCTTGTAAAATGGTGTAGCCGCTCCAGGCTTTTTGAGGATTAAAAACTGTTGCTCCTGTTGGATAAATTGATGGATGACCCATATTAAACACTCCTTGTTTTTTAGTTTAAAAAATAAAAAGGATATAGAAATGAATAGCAAGCGCTCATTTCTATATCCTTTGGTTGACCAATCGGATAACTTTTAAGTTGTAGCTATAATAGATTTCAACCTTCTATTGTAAGTAGAAATAAAAAAGGATACAGAAATGAATAAAAAACAATTATCATCTCCGTATCCGTTGGTTGACCAATAG
>NZ_JBALPZ010000193.1:2250-10356 GCF_036965645.1 Neobacillus drentensis | reverse complement strand
GGTAAAATAACTAGACAGACAGATTATGAAATTCTGAATAGGTCCCTTATCTCTTTTAAAAATATTAGAAATGAATTTGCACATGGTGGAAATCCTCATATTACCATGAAATCCATAGAGGAAAATTTTAAAGCGGCAAAAAAGGTTGTTAAAATATTGGATAAAGTAGTAAGTTAGTAGAAAAAATGGAAAAATAGGTAGAACTTTGTCCTTATTTATGGTATAAAAATATATGAGGAAAGTAGGCTTAAAGGCAGCCACCTTCTAAAGAGTGCGTAAAAGCTCACCTTGAATATAATGTCGAGGTGGTAATAATGAAGAATCTTGTTAACGTATCGTTATTAGTTTTGTTTGTATTGGTGATAATCATTTTAGGTACGAAATCTGGTCTGATTATTGTAAATCCAAAAGTCACTTGGATTATCCTCAAATGGTTAGGTAATGCATTAGGTGTATATTTATTATACAGATTAATTGACTACTTAAAATCACCATCCAACCCTTCTTAAAGGAGGGTTGGAACTACAAAATTATTTACATGTTAATTAGCTCGATTTCGTTTGGAATGAAGGCAGGTTCTTTATTGTTCCACCTTTGACATATATTCTTAATATGCCCAAAAATCTAAATGATAAAACTCAATTGTTTTATGTTAATGAAAAGGTTGCTTATTAGCAACCTCTTTTTTATTAATTTGTTAAATCAGTTAACCAGATAGGAATCTATTTTCAAGCGACCACTAACTGGCTTAGCTTATTATTCTAAACGGTCGAGGTTATTGTAATTTTCTTCGTGGATATTCTCTAATTTGTAAAATTTGTTTAGAACATTCTAGTAGTTATTAATTAATTAGTTCTTTCATATAGTTACCATAGTAACTTTATGAGAGGAGACCATTTCGTGAAGGAATACAATGTTCATGAAATCCTTGCTATTCTCCAAAAATACTATATAACTGATTCGCCGCAGATGGTGACAAGGTGGATACGGGAAGGAAAGATTCAGGGGATACGAAGTGAAAACCGTAAGGAAGGTTATCGAGTATCCGAAGAAGAATTATTTGATTATATTGAGGAGCTACGACCAGGCTTACCATCCATAATGGAAGTATATGAGGACTATGTTAAAAAGCTTAGGAACTACTACTCTGAAGATATTGAGCGCCCTAAGTTCCATGATGAAATGCCTGACAAGATTGAGTCGGAAACCAATAAGAAACAACACGAAAAGGAAATTAAAGAATTACGTGAACAAATCATTAACTTGGAAAACACGCTAGTTGATTTACAAGAAGAAAATCAAATTATCCACATGAACATGTTTGAAATTGTTGAGCAAAATAATTCCTTGCAAAAAGAAAATCTTGTTTTGAAAGAAGAAAATGGAGTATTAACAGAACTGTATGGGATTATGGATGAAGAAAACAAGCTTCTTAAGTGTACAAGCAATAATATGACGAATTCTGAAGAACTAAAAAAGGAACTAAGGAAAAAGATCATTTATCCCACAGAAGAAAAGAAATTTCAATTGGGCTTAGATGACTTTATAAACCTAAGTAAAGAGGTTGTAACTAAGTTAAGTATCCACATGGAGGAACTCGCAATCATAAATCATCTAGAGAATATATATCAACAAATATTTGAAAATGGGATAATTAGGTCTAATCTCATTATGGAAGATGGAGCAATAAAGTGTCCATTCACAGATAAGTTTTACAAACAACAAAAGAGAGTCATTAATAATGCAATAAAACACTATTTTGAAAATCTGAACGAAGAACAAACCAATCAACAGCAAGAAGAAAAAACAGTGGCTAACGATTAAGTGCTAGCCACTGTTTTTTATTCAACTTTCAACGAGTGTATCAAAAAATTTCTTTTATGGTTACAAAAGGTTGAATATAAGGCATGTATAGGTTTGTTTTTGGAAATTTCAGGGATCATGGGTGCCTTAAAGAAGGCAATGGCTTCATTTTTTCGGTAACGAAGTTTCAAATGATCATTATTTTTCCCAAAAAAACTGTATGAAGGACAAATTTCAGAATCACAATAAAATAGGGGTTTGGGAATATTTGTTCCATAAGGTTCTAAGTGGTGTATGTCCTCAAAGAGTTCCTCTGAAAAATTTCCAATATCTAACCTTTTTATGTAATTTAAAGCAGGTTGATTAAAAACTTCATTCTCTGCAGCCATTTGAATGGAATTTCGGAATTCATTAATGCGTACTTCTTCGGGGAGAATTGAGAGACCAGCAGCAGCTGGGTGACCTCCATATTTACTTAATAGGTAGGAAGAATTATTAATAACGTTAATGATTGAAAAACCGCTTCCATTCACACTTCTAGCCGAACCAGTGCCTGTTTTGGAAATGACAATGGAAGGCTTTTTGTACTTATCTGTAATTCTTGCAGCGATGATGCCAATGATTCCATTATGAAATTCATCGAATACGACAATAACTTTATCATTGTAAAGTTGCTTTTGTTTGATTTGTTCCTCAGCCAAAACAAATTGTTGTTTCGTTAATTCTTTACGTTTGATATTTAAGTTCATTAAAGAATCGACATGCGATTCTTGAACTTCATTTGAAGTTAAAATGTGAACCGCAATATTTGGATTATCAATTCGACCGCAGGCATTAAAAAGCGGTCCAAGTGTAAAACCAATGGTGGAGCTATCCACAAATTTAACATAGGACTTTTCAAAAATCTGTTTGAAAACAGGATGTGGATGATCATTCATTTTCTTTAAGCCACTTTTGCAGATTACACGATTCTCATCCAATATTGGCATTACGTCAGCAATCGTTCCTAAAGTAGCTAATTCCATATATGCATGGAACTCAAAATCAAACTTTCTTTTTGCGACCTGATATAGGGCTTGTACTATCTTCAATGCCACACCCGCACCTGAAAGGTAAGTAAAGGGGTAGGTATTATCATGTCTTTTGGGATTGATAAATGCATGACAATTTGGATAAGATCCTAATATTTCATGATGATCGGTTACGATGACATCAATTCCCTTTTCTTTTGCAACTTTCATTGCCTCATGGGAACTTGTCCCATTATCAACAGTAATCACAAGAGAAATATTTTCCCCCACTTGATTCATAGCCTGTGCTGACAACCCGTAGCCTTCACTTCTTAAAGGCAATCGATAGGTGACATTCGCTTTAAATCGCCTTAAAGCTAAGTACAGTAGAGACGTCGATGTTATCCCATCACAGTCATAATCACCAAATATAAGAATTCTTTCCTTCTGCTTAATGGCTTTAATGATACGAACAATCGCCTTTTTCATATCGTTTAATAAAAACGGGTTATGCAGGTCTTTTTCTAGATTGGGATCAAGGAACTTCTTTAATTTTTCTTCATTATCAAAGCCATGAAGAAATAAATAGTGCCCCAAAATGGGGTCAATAAGAAAATGTCTTGATAAATACATGATCGTACCATATTTCGGATGTAGCTCCAAGGGTTGGTCTAAGGGAAGCCAATCATGCATGGGGAGCACCTTCTTTATAAAGCCATACAAATTTCTCACCTTTATAGTGGGAAAGAGTCTCAAAATAATGAGAATCAGGGTGCTGTTTGGTTTCATAATAGGACTGATAATATGGTAAAAGGTGGTTCATCTTTTTCCTCTTCCTCATCCATGGCTTGAAATAGTCCACTGGGATAGGAAAGGCACCTTGATAGGTAATGGAACCTTTTGTAGCATGGAAATAAAGTTCAAAAGGCTGGTCAAAGTCTAGTCCACTTAGCGTCTCTTTATAAAAGACCAACCCTAACTTTTTATACCTTATTAAATCAATTTTTAATTTTAAAACACTGTCATAACAACCTGCATCCAACAATTTCAGTAAAGTTAATTCTTTCATGTGAACACTCCTAAGATGGTAAGGATAAAACGATTCCTATATTTTTCCCTCAAATAAAACCACTTTTTCGACCAGCGATTTTGATTAGTTATCAATGGCTTCTATTATAGATGATATTTTTTGTTTAATTTTTATTCTAGTTTGCTATATCAACCGAAGTGGGTGTAGATTATCTATGTGATGCTCGAATTAATGCCTTTTCCATTCGCTCCTTTCCTTCTTGGAAATGTTCTAGTCCAATAAGACTTACCGCACATACATAAAAAGAGAGTCCAACCACTACTGGTTAGACTCTCCATTTTTTATTTGAGTATTCATTTTTATAAACAATGCATTTATATAAATGAATAACCTGTAAAATGTTGGACATATTAGATATTACTTACTCCTGTTTTAATAGAAGTTCCAGTCCTTTTTCAACAGTTGTAAGCAGGTAATCTGCTCCTTCAGGATTACATTGTTCAAGTTCCTTCAGTTTTTTCAAGGCATGTAGGTACCTTGGATTTATGTCATTCAAGTTTTCAGACTCAATAGGTAAAAGATGAAGTTCGGATTGCAATTTTTCCAGAAAAGATAATTGAATCGTATCTGTTTTTCCAGTCTCTAAATTACTAAGGTAACCAGGTGAGACATTCAACTTTTCTGCAAATGCATTTAAACTTATCCCTTTATTAGATCGGAGTATGCGAATTCGTTGCCCCATGTCTTGCAGCATGTGTTTACCTCCTTGGTTCGTATCGTCGAATTTTATCTTAATGGCGTTATTAAAAATGGGATGAAAAAATAAAAGACTTTTTCATCTTTATCTGCTTAAGTTTTTCGATTATATGAAAGCAATAATTTGTCTTATTCGATAACAGGAATTAAAAATCCTTCAAAAAATATGAAAGCGAATAACTAAAGGAAGGAATTAGTATAAAAAAGTAGAAAATAAAAATTTTTAGAGGTGCTTTTAATGTCAAAAAAATCATTTGAAATTTCATCCATTAACTTTGTACATGATCCCGAAGCTGCTGAAAAGTGGTTTGATATTTACACCACCCTATTACTTGAAGAATTAAAAAATAGTAAAAAAATCTCTTTGGATGAATACAATATGCTTAGCAAGGGGGATGGGGTATTTGACGATTTTTGCCTATTACCGAAATTCGATTAAAACAGAGATTCAGAAAATGTCGATAGACAATCAAGTAAGTAAGGTGAAGGAGTTAGCGTTTAGAAAAAGATTGATTTTGAAGGATGAAAATCAATATTTTGATAAAGAAACCTCCGCAAGGAAAACAAAAACGGAACAAAGAAACGGTATGAGCCGACTGTTAACAGAAATCAAAAAGGGCAATGTAAAAACATTGTTGGTGTATAGTCGATGTCGGATTGCGAGAAATGTTCAGCAACATATGGAAATCTATCAGATTTTGAGAAATCACAATGTAGAGGTGCATTTTGCTTTGGAGAATGAAGTGCCAATGATGTTCAGTCCTGAAGGGGAATTGCTTGAAAGAATTTTAGCTTCATTTAACCAACAAAATGGAGAAGATATCGTCACTAAATTAAAGGACTCCAAAGTCACAGTAGCAAGAGACGGCAAACATGCAGCAGCTCGCATTAATTTTGGGTACCGTCCTGACCCCAAAAATAAAGGGGATTGGATCAAACATGAGAATGAGGGAGTAACTGTTGAAAAACTTTACGATTTATTTTTAAATGAGTCGTTCAAAAATATAAACAGATTTACCAATTTGGTAAATAAGAAGGGTTTACGTTTTAAGGATGGAAAAGAGTGGTCACATGGCAATGTGAAAAATGTTTTAACAAATAGGATTTATAAAGGTGAAAGGCATTATCGCAATGGAGACGAACCTATTATAAATTTTGACCCAAAGCTTGTGATTGTGGATGAATCAATCTGGGAACTTGTACAGATAAAAATGCAAAATTATGAGTCACAAAGACCAATGAAAAGCGATGAAGAGGGAGAAAGAAAGCCTTCGTTCTTACTGGAAAACCTGATTTACTGTACAGAATGTGGGGAAAAGTTGACTTATAAGAATGCTGTTAGGCAGGGGCAAAAATTATGGGTTTACCAATGTCCAAATCATCCAAAGAAAAAAATTAGAAAAGAAGACCTTGAAAACAAAGTCATTTACTATGCAAATCAGTTTTTTAACGTCATATTAAAGAAAGATTATGAGAATGTGGTTAAAAAAATATTGGAATTCAATATAAAGCATTATGAAAAAGTCGAAAAATTTTTTGAGTCTGCAAGTCAAAATTTTAAATCAAGGATTGGATCATTTATCGATGAATTACTTGTTGTAGATGATTATGGGAAATTACCAGACCATTTTATTAAAAATCATGAAAAAATTGAAGAATTATCAAAAAGTACGTTGAAGTTCAAAGATTATTACTACCATTCCGTAGAAGTAATGGAGGAACTTTTAAAATTTCATGAAAATCACCATTCTGAACAGAATCTTTTAGAGCAATCACTGGATGATGAATCCAAAATTGAACTTTTAGGAGATGTAGTTCAAGGGGTTTATTGCGGAATGGAAAATAAAATTGAGATTATTTTTAAACATCCTTATTTGGTTGAGCTAACAGGAGGTCATGCTTTTGAACTTGCTTGAGGTAGTGAAACCAGGAATGAAGGCAGTATTTTATGGACGGCATTCTACGGATAAACAAAATTTAAACACACAATTAAGTAGAGCGTATCAATTCGCAAAAAAATACGAAGTTAAAATTATTGGTGAGTATACGGATGAAGCAGTATCTTCAAGAAAAAAACATCGCAAAGGCTTAATGAGTCTTATAGAGGATGCCGAGTTAAGAAAATTTGACTTTGTGATTGTGTATGATCATTCTAGACTTGCTAGAATTCCAGAAGATCATCAGGTGTTAAGAGTTACAATGGATGCCTTTGGAATAGACATCGTTGAGTGCCTAACAGAAACCGTTTATAGTAAATCAGCAATTATTACCTCTACGGTTAAAGATGCCTTAGCAAAATATGAATTAGATAAAATTCGTTTAGTCACTAAGGACAGCATTAAAACGTTAGCGCAAAAAGGATTATGGACTGGGGGACCAGCTCCATTCGGATATAAATATTTTTCAAAATATCCAAGGAAGAGGAATAAAAATGGAGAAAGGAAGGATACAAAAACCTATAAAGAAATCCTTTCAAATTTACCTGAAGAGATGCATTCAAATATTAGGGATGGAAAATTTGAAAAAGTTGACCATGAACTAATGTTGGTAAAAGAAGTTTATTCCTTATATAAAGTAGGTTATGGATTCGATTCGATTGCATCTAAAATGCCAAAAAATAGTTATCGAGGAAAGAACTGGGATAAAGATAAGGTCAAACAAATCATTGTCAATCCATTTTATGCGGGATATATCGCCATAAGGAAGAGAAATCCTAAATCTAAAAATACGACGAATGAGAGAACTGAATGGATCATGACAGAAAGTGATCTCATTCAACCAGTGATAACTAAAAGTGAGTGGGAATTCTGCTATCAGCTGTATGAAAGAAGGAAGAATAAAGAGATTCCGCCTAATTATTTTAAGACGAATTTCTGGCTTACTAATTTGCTATTTTGCAAAGACTGTAAAACAGAAATAAAAGGGAAAGATCAACGTTCAAAAGGGTATGGTAAAAGGATTTATTACTGCCCTTCATGTGGAAGTAAGTTCTTAGAGTCCGATGTTCATAGTGAAGTCAAAAATTATTTGACAAGTTTTCATACGATGAAAATTGATGAAATAGTAAGAAAGATTCAAATGAAAATCGAATCTCAATGCGAGGAATTAATTGAGAAGATCGATTTGCTACGCAATATAGTGTTGGAAGTAGAGAAAAAACTGGTGGACTTAAAATGTAAAAAAGAAAAGATTTTCTCTAATTTAAATGAGATAGATAACGAGATGAAAGTAAAGCACATTCAGGTGCTTACAATTGCAGAGGATCATCTAAAGAATTCCATTTCGGAAAAAAGGGCGCGGATTGAAGTACTGCAAGACTCGATCAATTCTTTAAAGAACGTTGATGCAAATCGGGAGTTTATTCAGGATAAAATAAAAGATCTCTATACAATAGAGGGTTTGCCAAATGTAGCTGTCCGAAGACTATTCTTATATTTGCTGGAAAGCGTTTATATCGATTCAAAATGTAAAATAGATATAAAATTGAGAATGGATTTAAAAAACGTA
>NZ_JBALPZ010000193.1:0-2176 GCF_036965645.1 Neobacillus drentensis | reverse complement strand
ATTCAGACTTTGTAGAATTATTCTCTCCTTTAATTATGTATTAGATTCTTCTGATTTGACCAGCCTGCCTCTCCATGTAAAATGTACGTTGGAAAAAATGTCCCAATTTTATCAAGCGAAAACTGTGACAACTTTTCAAGCTATCACAATAATTGTGTATTTTTTTATTCTTTCTTTATTTTAAACTTAATAACTATTAGACCGTGGTTAACCTTTATGTAATTATGGAATATTATGGACAAAATAGTATAATATTAAATAAAAAAACTCTAAAAATGAGGGATTATTATGGAGATTAAAGATGGTTTCTTAGTTTCTTATCGACAAATTGATCCAGACTTATTAAAGGATTGGGTAAATTCTTGGGAGAAGAGTACCTTTCTAGAATATACAAAAACATTGAAACTAATTGATTATGATTACATGAAGGAGCAGGTTTCTACAAAGTTAAATGAAGAATCTTTTGATCGGGTTTGGCAAGAGTGGGTAGATGAAACTATTCATGACTTAACAGTAAAGATTAATGCATGGGATACTCCAGAATCCCTCCCTTTACATAATTTATCCATTATAGAAAATTTAATGGAACTTTTAAAAAATAACCGACCGATTATTCATACATACTTTAGAGTCCCACCTGGTAATAGAGAGCTTCGTGTAGCGAATTATATGGAAATACTTCTTGAACCATTAGATATTTATACAGCAAAAAGTATTGTAGACCACAGTGGGTTAATTAATTTAGAAATTGATAGCTTGGATATTGATCATGTGTGTTCAATAGAGATAAGCGCGATTAGCACTTTATTTTTGCAAACTTATTACGATATATTTGAAAAAAGAGTGAACCCTTTTCCTTTTTTAACTAACCATAATTCTGTGGAAAGTTTTGACGAGTCAACTGAAATTGGTATTCCTAAAAATTATTTAAGCCTTAAGATTTTATTTAATAAAGACTTCTTTGAAAAAGAAATAAGTAAAATTGATGCCCATAAAGAAGAACTATTAAATCACTTTTTATATCATGTAGGGGTGGAAAAAGGCTTGAATTTAGGGATTGCAACTATACACCCTTTGGATAGCAGAAGAACGGTTAGATCAAATCCATATGCAACAATCAGGTTTACTAATACGCCCAAATTCGAATTGGTTCCATTAAAATTTTTTAACGCAGCAAATGCAACAAAGGATGTTAGAGTTCAATTTCTTTCCTATTACAATGCAATTGAATATTTTTACGATGAGGATAAAGTTAAAACGAGAACAGGTGCTAGCCGAGTGTCTGAAAAAATGATGTTGAAAGAAATTTTTAATGATACCTTTAATGATCTTGATAAAATAAAAGCTTGGTTTAATGAAGCGGGTGTGTCACTGCGGGAAATTGGGTTAGACAGGAATAAAATAAAAACACTAGATCAAAATGAAGTTCCGCATACCGCCTCGAAATATAATAATACATTGAGGTTAGATTCATTAATAAATTTTATTGACGATTTAACTGAAAGAATTTATCTGTTGAGATGTGCGATTGTACATACAAAAAAACAGAAGTTGGTATTTTTCGAACCAGAACCCCAAAATATTTTAATTCAGCGTCATATTCCTTTTATTCGGTTTATTGCAAATAAAGTAATAAACACATATGCAACCACTGAGAGATGGTAAAAATATATAACAGAACTTAGTAAGATTTTCTTACTGAGTTCTTTTGTGTATTTTAAAAAAATGAATAAATGTTGTGACCGTCTAGTAAAATAACACAGTATTTCTCAATTAAATGACACAATTAAATGAGAAATAGATTAAAACAAATGTCCTTTGGCATGATTATCTTAAACTAACCTTTTCAGTTAGTTTAACAAGAAAAAAGACCGCCGCAGTGATCCTCTTCTTCAACTCTTGCATCCGTTACTTTAAGTGCAATATTTCACAAACTTTCACATTATGTATTAATGAAATACCCCTATAATCACAAGACCAATAAGAATAGCTGCAAGTGATAATATTAAAGCAAGTCCTGTTAATTCACCACCTGTACCGAAAAAGGTATCAAGTATTCCTAAAACTAAAAAGATCACTTTTTTTGGTGTTTTAGACTCATTTGCCTTAAATTCTTTATAACCATAAACCAATAGCGATATAAAAGAAACAATACCTATTAAAAAGATAATGATTC
>NZ_JBALPZ010000192.1:0-4215 GCF_036965645.1 Neobacillus drentensis | reverse complement strand
GTGTAGAGCTCTGTGTTGTCGCCACTGCTGCTGTTTGGCTTGTTGTATTTTTATTTGTAGTTCCCATGTATGACATCAATCCGGCTGCGAGAGCAAGACTTGCAAAGCTTACTCCCCAAGAAGTAAATTTCTTTTTTTCCATGTGAAGGACTCCTTTCAATTTTTAATGCTTTCTTTAAGTCCATGTCTGTATTATGGAACCTCAACCTTAATTAAGTCTTAACAGAGGTTAAAAACTTTAAGTAATGTGTTTATATTGAAAAAAGCCAATTGCTTTGCAGACAAATTGGCTTATAAGAACTATACTTTCTCGCATCTTATTATATAGAAACTAAGAGCTGGAAAAAATATTTCAAGTCACCAAATCAAATCGTTTCCGCACTAAAAAAACCTGAAGCAGATGTGTGCTTCAGGTTTTTCACTTACTGAAATTTACTCAATATAGCAACATGACGGGAATTTACCTACGTAATTTAATAGACAGTTACATATACGGACTTGCTTTGATTGTAGGCCTTATCCATAGAAATAACCTCTAACGTTGACCCTTTTGTTTGAAGATTGATTGTCGCTGTATATTTTCCATAGCTATCTACCGTTGCTTTTCCAATCAATGTAGTCCCTTTATAAATATAAATCGTTGAACCTTTCTCCCCTGTACCTGTTACACTTTTTGATAAATAGGTCACCTTATTAACAGTCGGAGTGGCAGGAGGAGTTTTGTCCAACACCTTCAAAATGGTTCCAGAGCTTTGGTTACCTGCTAAGTCGGTCGCATAGATCGTTAAGGTTGTATCGGCTTTTTGGGCTGCAGAGAGTTTGATAATAAAATCACCTGTACTGCTTGCTGTTCCCTGGCCTAGGACAGTAGTGCCGAGTTTGATCGTCACTTTTGCATTTGCTTCCGTCTTGCCATTGACAATGGTCTGATTATCCCCGACTGAATAAACAGTAGGTTTGGCTGGCGGTGTTTTATCCGCCACTTTTACAGACACCGTACCGCTTTTGTTTCCAGCGGCATCTTGGGCATAAAACGTCAATATCGTTCCTGCTTTTTGGGTAGAAATAGTAAAACTATAGTTTCCTGCTGAATCTGCTTTACCTGAGCCAATCGTGGTTGTTCCTAATTTGGCATATACTGTTGAATTGGCTTCTGCTGTCCCAGACACTGTTGTATCCTTATCACTGATAGCACTGACGTATGGCTTGGCTGGCGGAGTTGTATCAACTACCGGCGCAACATAGTAAGGGTTTTTCACTTTAAAAAGTGTTGTATCAGAATAATATGTATCATATATCGTGTCAGCAAGACCCAGTCTTATATAGATATATGGCTGATTGCTAAAATCGGATTTTGTGACATAAGAATGTAGATTTGAATTATAAGATCCATATGTGTCAAACTGGGTATACCCGGCAAATGACAAGGTACTGCCATAGCTTTTATAAAACTCAATCGTAGTAATCGTATCTTTGTAATACGCATAATCACTAGAATCAGTGACTTGAATATCCATCTTATCACTTGAATAGTTTGATACCGATCCAAAGTAAATATCATGGTAGGTATAGTAACTATCAAGCAAAAGATCTACGTATTGCCCAGCAGTTACCAATGGGTAATCAGCCACGTCCGTATAGGATTGACTCTTTAATGTTGATTTTATTAGCGGACTTTGTGGAGTAGTTTTAATGATGGTTTTACCGATTGACTTGATCGGCAGACTACTTGATTTACTAATTGGCTTCTCCGGCTCACCGTTGGTTTGACCAAAGGCAACCGATGGAATAATGATAAACAAACAAACAACTACTAAACTGCTAAATAACGTTTTGAAAGCTTTCACACTCTTTCATCTCCTTTTCCCTCCTATTTTACCAATAAATAGGGAGAAAGTCTTTAACTATTTTGAAAAAATTTCAAATTAATAGTTCTATATAACTAGACTTAAAATAGAAGCATGGGGACGGTTCTAGTGCGTCCTTAATGAATGAGCATGAGAACCGGCCCCGTGTTTCTCAATCAGATTCGTCAGTATCGGGGGGGCCAATGACAACTGTTTCATCAATTGGGGATAATACTTTGTCTATTTTTCTTGCATTCACATCATAGGCGAGTTCAAAAACATCTGGCGGTGTTAATCTTAAAACATCTGATCCCTCGACCGATTGGATTTGACCATCATTAAAGGCTACTAAAAGATGAGCTTCCTCGGTAACACAAGTAATCCAATGCCACCATCCTTTTGGCAGGAGTGTGACCTGACCAGGTTTAACATGATAGGTTTGGAACTCTAAGGTCGACGGATTAAAAATCGATATGATTACCTCTCCAAAGATAACAAAATCTAGTTCATCCGCATTTGGATGCCAGTGCGGCTCGCGAATATGAGCCCGGCTTAGAAAAAGATCCCCTAAAGCTAGGTCCTGCATCTCCGGGATTTGAGCAGAGGTAACTTCGTAAAGTACATTTTCAGGATTCCGTTGAAAGCCTACATTGTCGCTGACATCAAAAAATAGATCAGGAGAAGTCTTGGGACCCCACCACATTCCTTGCCTTCTTCTATTCATGGGTGCAAACATTTCGCTAATCAAGTCATCTAACGGAACACCAGTTTTTGGTCCAATCACGACGGTCTCAGTAATTGGTGCCAAAACCTTTGCTAACTTTTCCGCATTAACACCATAAGCCAACTGAAAAACCTCTGGCGGAGTCTTTCGAAGGATGTCGGAGCCAAAGATATTTTCACGTTTTTCATTATCATAGATCGCAACAATATGCGCTTCTTCCGTAATGGAGATGATCCAATGCCACCAGTTAATTGGGATAAAAACCACGTCTCCCGGTTTCACACGATAAGTAAGCAATTGCGGAGTGAAGGGATCTAGAACAGAGATAATGGCTTCCCCACTAACCACATAATCCAGCTCAGCTGCATTTGGATGCCAATGCGGTTCTAATATGTGACCCCTGCTCAGAAAGATGTTGTCCAATCCTATATCTCTCAGAACTGGCAGCTGCACTGAAGTAACTTGGAAGATAATATTTTCCGCATTCCTTTTAAAAAATACACTTTCCCTTGAATCGAAGAAAAGATTGGTGTTACTAGTTTGGTTATTTTTCATTTTTAACCTCCTGCTCCAAAAATACAGGTATTAGGGCACTCTTCCTAAATGACCCGCTATGTATACATATGCAAGCTCAAACCCCTTGACTGGTTAACTGTCCGGGAACTTCATGGGCAAGTACAAAAAAAGAAAGCCCACTACGAAGCCTTCTCTTCAACTGAATCAATGGTTCCTTAAACGTTTTGTTCATTTCCATCATGACCCAGAATATAGTCTAAAAGAATACTCAACTAATGGAGGAATCTGTATGGGCTACTATATTCAAGTGGAATCCAACGTGTCCATTTATGTAGAAGACATTAATCCGGGAAGCGACAAGGTAATTTTATTTCTTCATGGATGGCCGGCAAACCATCAGTTATTTGAATATCAGTTTAATCAACTGCCGAAAATGGGATATCGTTGTATCGGCTGGGATCAAAGAGGTTTTGGGAAATCAGATAAACCATGGGGAGGATATGACTACGACCGGCTGGCAGACGATGTTCGGACTGTCATTGAAGCATTACATTTACAAAATATCACGCTGGCTGGACACTCCACCGGGGGAGCCATTGCCATCAGATATATGGCACGTCACAGCGGCCACGGGGTTTCCAAGCTCGTCCTAATGGCAGCGGCAGCTCCAAGTTTGATCCAACGGCCCTACTTTCCCCATGGCCTAAAAAAAGAAGAGGTACTTAACATCATAAAAGGAACCTATAATGACCGGCCCAATATGCTGCGAGGATTTGGAGATATGTTTTTCTTTCAGCATACCACCCAAGCATTATCGGATTGGCTGTTCCATTTAGGTCTGCAGGCGGCAAGCTGGTCAACTGCAGCAATCGCAAACACTTGGCTATACGAGGAAAAACTGTTTCATGATTTAGGAAAAATTCATGTTCCCACTCTCATTCTTCATGGAATTCACGACCAAGTATGTCACTTCCCCTTGGCGGAAGCACAAAATCGAGGAATCAGGAATTCCAAACTAGTACCATTTCAAAACAGCGGCCACGGACTAATCTGGGATGAGCGAGACAAACTCAATCAAGAATTAGCACAGTTTATTGGGTAAGATGGGAGCATGGGTGGGAGCATGGG
>NZ_JBALPZ010000191.1:0-2051 GCF_036965645.1 Neobacillus drentensis | reverse complement strand
ATATAATATAGTTTAAATTATTTATATCAATAGTTGTTAAAATTAATAATTAACATTCATATATAGGTTATATAATCCTATATTATATGTACCCCTAAAATGTAACTTATTCAGAAATCAATTGTTAATATGGTAATTGTTCCAGTTCTATGTCCGCTTTCTTTCCCCATAACGCTTCACTTACCTTTTTATATTCATCCCTATTCAATACTTTGATTTTTTCATAGGGCTGTGGAGTTTTTGAAAATTGATGAAATCCATTTACTTTGTATGTGTTTGCTTTCCTATCCTCTAATCTCATTCCTAAGGAGAAATGTTCTTGATTGTGCTTAACTTCAATCATTCTATATTTTCTTAATGCACCTATGTAGTTATCTAAAGTTGTTTCTGGTAATGATGTTTCCTTTGCCAATTTATCTAGAGATACATCCCATCCTTTGATAAAAATATCATTCATTCTTTTAATGTAAGAGTATAGGTAAAATCCAATTGTTCCAAGTTGGTCGTTATCCACACAAAATACGAACACTTCAAATGGAACACTGTGTGTATTTTCAAATTGATAAAACGTTCCATCTGTTTCCCCTTGTTCGTATCTGTTAAATGCTTTAACTGGATACTTGACAGTGAATTTTCTTGATAAATTTAAAACAGCTAAATATTCCTTATTGGTTGAATACATTCCAAACTCTAATCCTTCAAATTCATCATATGTCCATGTAGTAGGAAAATCCTTAACTGTTTGTGTGTAGCCTAACTGATCTAACAAACCATGTTTCTTAATCAAGTAATCTAATTTTTTATATTTTTGGTTGTAACCTAAAATTTCTTTCATTTTGATATTGTCAACAAAACCATTAGTTGATAAATGTTTAGCATATCTGTAAATCCATGTTGTAAGGTATGTATAGGAATATGCGAAAGCAAGATGTGAACTACTATTTGGAATAGCAACCTTTAAATCATTGAATATTTCATTGGGCATAAAGATAATCTCTTTGTCTGTGAATTGTAACAGTTCTTCAATTTGTTCATATTTCATTTTTGTTCCTTCTCCCTTCTTGATGTTTGATTAATTTTTATTAAGCATTTATCACTCCCCTTCAAATCTGATAAAACTCTTGTTTTATTTGGTGCTTTTCTACATGTTGTAGATAAGCTAATTTATTTCATTCCAATTTATATTTTTAGAAAAATTGGATTGATTTTTGATATACCTTGTTGTATACTTTGATTAAGAGTTTTTAAAGTTATATAGTTATCAAAGGACAAAACAGTACAAGAAAGCAGACATGCCACAAGAAAATAATGTAGCACGTCTATTTAAGTTTACATGATGAATTAAATATGCTTATTGTTAGTCAGTGTATTAACGCTGGCTTATTTATTTTTTAAAAATATTTTGAAAATCGTTAAGGTTATTTTGTGTTAGTGTTTGGATAGCCGGACTAATATTTGTAAATTCCGGAAGATCCACTTTTATGTTTTTTATTGAAGAAAACTTCTTTAATCCGGTAATTTGTTTGATTTTACTTTCAATAAACTGTTTTATTTCCCTGTCAAATGATATATTTTTATCTTTGTTTGATTCTATGTAGTCAAGTAATTTAGCTTGATCATCATCAGTAGTAAAACACTCCATAACACAAGCAAAGGCTTTATTTGTTATATCGAATTGTTTAGACCTTTCGTTTAATGTTTCATACTGCTCAATTGTCATTGTAACGAGTGGGTAGTTTTGATTTTTCATTAATTTTTCCTCTCTTCGTCATTAATTTTTCTTAGCGTTTTGATCAAAAAGAAAATCTACTTCCAGCATTTCACACAATCTGTAAATCTTTGATTCTCTAATTTCAGCTTTACCATTTAAATATTTATTCAATGTTACTGGATGCAACCCAACTTCACTGGGTATGTAGTTCTGCTTAAATCCTTTCTTTTTAATGTTTTCCTTAATAAGCCGCCCATTCATTTCATCACCCCCCTAAGCTACTTTCATTATAGCAAATTCGGTAAAAACGAATATTAATTCAATGATAGTAATATTTATT
>NZ_JBALPZ010000190.1:2845-16613 GCF_036965645.1 Neobacillus drentensis | reverse complement strand
TTCCAATAACAAAAATTCAATCATAATAAGACTTATTGAAATCCTTTTTATAAACAATACTTTCTTAATTAAACTGTTATAATCATAGAGTATATCCATCATTGACAGGGTTGGGGTCACAGGTTCAATTAGGGGCATCCCCCCTTTGGGTGACAAATGGAAAAGGAGGAGGTTTATATAAACTTCCTCAATTCCTTATTTAATCCTATTTATAAAACAAGAAAACTGGTCACAACTTGGTCACGGAAAAGATGTTTTTATATTTAATTAGATAAAATTAAATGATATATGGCTTATCAAAAGGTGCATTAAATCAACACTCTTCGGTATTTTTTATTACTAAGTGGAATTAAAAAAGATACCTTCCCTCTAACTTCAAAACTGCTTGAGACTTGCAGGTCTCCGTGGGTTCGATTTCTAAGCAGTCTCGCCAACTTTTTCAGTGTGATCAACGGTTCGAACTGTTTTTTGAATGTGATTTGAACCGCGATTTGAAGTTAAAAAGTCACCAGTATTTCTTCTGAAAATTACCTAGTACTAGTGAGACAGTGTACTAGTGGGTCAATTTCATCAATTTTTATATAAAAGGTTGATTTTTTTATGTAACAGTTGCAAGAAAGACAAATCGTAAAGGTGTAAGAAGTACTAAAAATGTTACTCGTTTAAAAAATACCGAACAAAGATGACGCTTTTTGAAATGTTTGAAAGGTTTATGAATTACAAGCAAACGGAAGATTTAGCAAAGCCTACAATACTAGATTATTACGAAAACTTTCCTTACCTTAATGTTTACTTAGGTACAAATGAGGAAGTCACAGTTGAATTATTTAGGGATTATATTGGCTATATCCCTTCACGAACAAGGCCTAAAACCTACTACTGATAATGTTCGAATTAGAACCAATACTGCCTTTTTACGATATAGCTAATTTCGTTAGTTTGCTTGAGCAGCTAATATTGACGAATTTGAATCAGAAACAAATAAAAAGCCATTTATATCACTGGTCAGTTATTTTCCAATATATTTCAGTGAGTAAATGTGTGTTCTCGTTAAATCAATTACTTCATGGATAAATTCTTCTTGAGATTCTTTGAAGCCATTTGTAATCCAGTTCAGAATTAGTCCGTAAAATCCATATGCTGTATAACGTTTAAAATAATCCATATTAACGGGGATATTGTTGATGGTTTCGAAAATAAATTGATCCTTATAGATTTTTAAGATTGTTTGAGGGAACCGTGTATGTAATCCTGGTAACGTGTCATCGTAGTTAATCAGATTAAAAAAATTACGGTTTTTATAGATATATGAAACGATATTTAAAGATGGTGCATTTAGTTTTGCTGCATAAACTTTTTGACCAGGCACATATGGTTTGCCCACTGAAGCTTCTAACCCTTGAAGCATGGAAACAAGTATATCCTCAGCCAATTCAATTTTATCTGTGTAATGGATATAAAATGTACTACGATTATAACGGGCATAATCGACAATGTCCTTTACAGTAACAGAATGGTAACCCTTCTCTTTTATAAGTTCAATCAGTGATTGCTTTAAATGCTCTTTTGTCCGATTCTGTCGGTGAGAAGTCGTAGTTTGTTCATTATTCATGAAAAAACCTCCCTTAAAATAGACACATCAATAATAAGTGTCTAACTAGTAGACACTTAATGATATCTTAATGATTGTTAAATGTGAACAAAAGAGTACAATTGAATTGTGAACAAAATAGTACAGATAATCAATCTGACTATTATTTTTCTTTATAATGTGTTAAAGGAGGAACTAGTATGGAGAAATTATTAGACAAAGTAGCTGTGATTACCGGTGGAGCATCAGGTATTGGGGCAGCAACAGCACGTTTATTTGTTTCAGAAGGAGCCAAAGTGGTTCTTGTTGATTTAAATGAGGAAAAAGGGAAAGCATTTGAGGCAGAATTGCAAGCGCTTAATGCTGAGGCTCTTTTTATAAAAGCCAATATTACGAGTGAAGAAGAAGTCGCCAATATCTTTAAACAAACTGTTGAAACATTTGGCAAAGTGGATGTTGTATTCAACAATGCGGGTATCGGCCGTGTTCATTCTTCACATGATTTAGAATACTCAGAATGGCGAAACACCGTAAATGTTGACTTGGATGGTGTATTCTTAGTAGCACGTGAATCCATCCGTGAAATGTTAAAAACAGGCGGCGGTACGATTGTTAATACGGCATCTATGTACGGTTGGGTTGGGTCACCAGGTTCAGCAGCCTATAACGCGGCAAAAGGCGGCGTGGTTAACTTAACTCGTTCACTTGCACTTGAATATGCAGAACAAAATATTCGCATTAACGCATTATGCCCTGGTTTTATTGATACACCAATTATTCCGGAAGAAAGCAAGCAGGCTTTATCTGCAGCCACACCGATGAAACGTCTTGGTAAAGCTGAAGAAATGGCAAAAACAGTATTATTCTTGGCCTCTGATGATTCTTCATTCATGACTGGTACTAGTTTGATTGTTGATGGCGGGTATACGGCGCAATAATTTATCCTATATCTCTAACGTGAGATATTTTAATTAAAAATAATTCAAAAAATTCGCTTTAGACCTTGAAAAAAACAAAGAGAGGAAATTTACAATGAGTAATCGATTTGATGGGAAAGTGATATTAATTACAGGTGCAGGATCTGGTTTAGGCCAAGCCTCTGCCTACAAGTAGCAAGAGAAGGAGCAAAACTTTCACTCGTTGATTTAAACGCTGCTTCATTAGAAGAAACAAAAAGTAAATTGTTAGAAGTTGCACCAAACGCAGAAGTGTTGCTTATCTCTGCGAATGTGGCAGATGAAAAAGCTGTTGAAAACTTTGTAAATGAAACAGTTGATAAATTTGGGAAAATCGATGGTTTCTTTAACAACGCAGGGATCGAAGGGAAACAAAACCTTACAGAGGATTTTGGCATTGATGAATTCCAAAAAGTAGTTAGTGTCAACTTAAACGGAGTGTTTTATGGTTTGAAACACGTATTGAAAGTCATGAGAGAACAAGGTTTTGGCTCTATAGTTAATACAGCTTCTGTTGGTGGAATTCGTGGGGTAGGAAACCAATCTGGTTATGCAGCTAGTAAACACGGCGTGGTCGGATTAACAAGAAACTCTGGAATTGAATACGGTCAATACGGAATCAGTATTAAAGCCATTGCACCAGGTGCAATTATGACACCCATGGTCGAAGGTTCATTGAAACAAATTGATCCAGACAACTGGGAAGAAGTAGGAAAACAATTTGTTGAGCCAAACCCAATGAAACGGTTCGGTAAACCAGAAGAAGTGGGTTATTTGGTGGCATTCCTACTATCTGATCAATCCAATTTCATCAACGCAACCGTTATTCCAATCGATGGTGGACAATCTTATAAATACTAAGAAGTGTAAGGATGGTTCACCTACTGATTTATACTAACAAAAAGGAGAGTTATCATTATGCTATTTGAAAACAAAGTAGTATTAATAACTGGTGCAGCTGGCGGTATTGGTATTGCTGCTGCTAAAGCATTTGCAAAAGAAGGAGCAAAATTAGCTTTAGTAGACCTGAAGAGGGAGCCACTAGAAAAAGCAGCTGAGTTTGTGGATGCAAAAGATATATTTTTACTTACTGCTAATGTTTCAATTGAAAATGAAGTGAAAGAGTATGTTCAAAAAACTAAAGATCATTATGGGCACATTGATGTTTTTATCAATAATGCTGGTGTTAATGGCGAATTTAAAAATATTACTGAGCAAACAGAAGAAAACTTCAAAAATGTATTTGGAGTAAATGTAATGGGCGTATTCTTTGGGTTAAAATATGTCCTTCAAATTATGAAAGAGCAAAAGAAAGGTGCAGTTGTTAATACTGCCTCTAATGGAGGTTTATTAGGAGCTCCGGGAATGAGCGCATATGTTGCATCCAAACATGCTGTAATTGGTTTAAATAAATCAGCAGCACTCGAGATGGCCGAATTCGGGGTTCGTGTAAATGCTGTTGCTCCATCAGGCGTAAATACAGAAATGATGAGAAGAATAGAGAAGAATGCTATGGGTGAAAGGGAAGAAGAAGCAAGGAAAGCATTTGAAGCATCAGTTCCTATGAATAGATATGCAACTGCAGAAGAAATTGCAGATTTAATGGTGTTTTTATCTTCTGAAAAGGCATCATTTATTAGTGGGTCTTATTACAGAATAGATGGTGGACAAGGGGCCACATCCGTTTAATATAAAACTATCCCCCCTTTAAAGGGTCCTAAGCAAAATTCGCGAATTTTGTACGCTAAGACAATTTAAACAAAAAGAAGCCGATATTCCGTAATCTAAGGAATACCGGCTTCTTTTATTAATGATTTATGGGTCGTAAGGAGTTTATTGTTGAAATGTTTTAAATCAAACTTATTATCCAATGTGTAGGGATCTGTGGAAGTAGAGAATATCGATAAACTATGTAATTATATATTGTAACAGATATAAAAAAAGAAGAAGGGGCCTAATTAGCCCTCTTAGAAGCACGGGAACCGTCCCCGTGCTTCTTACTTTAATTGGAAATATTTTAGTAATCTTAGATAGATTCCTTGAGCTGCGTTATTAGGGAAATTAGAGCTTAGAACGATGATATCATCTAGTTGATTGGAAAGGAAGCCCGACTTTCTTATTACCTATTTTTCTGATGAATCATAAAACTAAAACAAATTGGAAACCTCTTTACAAAATAGATTACTACTACTATAGTAATCACATGGATTAAAAAGATCTTTGCCAGTGGCAGAAAATAAAACTTTTACAGAAATGAAAGCGCTGACGTTATAGAAACGAATCAATGTAAAGGTAAAGGTAAAGGTAAAGGTAAAGGTAAAGGTAAAGGTAAACCCGCCCCCCATTGTACTGGTTGCAATTACCATTAACTTCAAAAAAGAAAGGGTTTACACTTTAGTAACAAAGGAGTAAAATGAATTTGTTCATTAGACGTCTGACATCCTACTTTTAGATGCGGATACTAGGTTTCGATAAAAATATTAGTTGATATTTATATAAAAAGAGGTGCGCTCCAATGAGAATGGTAGATTTAATTGAGAAAAAACGTGATGGTTACGAATTAACCAAAGAAGAAATTGAATTCTTGATAAATGGGTTTACAAAAGGAGATATTCCTGATTATCAAATGTCAGCTTTTGCAATGGCTGTGTTTTTTCAGGGAATGACAAAAGAGGAACGCGTTTACTTTACGGAGGCGATGTTTCAATCCGGTGATCAAATCGACCTCTCAGGCATTGTAGGGATAAAAGTAGATAAGCACAGTACCGGTGGAGTTGGCGACACTACAACCTTGGTGCTGGCACCGCTTGTTGCTTCTGTCGGTGTTCCTGTTGCAAAGATGTCAGGAAGAGGCTTAGGCCATACTGGAGGTACCATTGACAAATTGGAATCCATTAATGGATTTCATGTGGAAATTTCAAATGAAGAATTTACCCAATTAGTGAATCAAAATAAAGTAGCTGTCATTGGTCAGAGCGGGAATTTAACACCTGCTGATAAAAAATTGTATGCACTTAGGGATGTAACCGCAACGGTTAACTCCATTCCGCTGATTGCCAGTTCCATTATGAGTAAGAAAATTGCTGCAGGCGCTGATGCGATTGTTCTGGATGTCAAAACAGGCAGTGGAGCATTCATGAAAAATCTTGAAGATGCGAAAGAATTAGCTCAATCGATGGTGGAAATCGGCAATGGCGTCGGGAGGAAAACAAAGGCGATCATTTCCGATATGAGCCAGCCGCTCGGCTTTGCAGTCGGCAATGCTCTTGAAGTAAAAGAAGCGATTGACACGCTTAAAGGACAAGGACCTGAAGATTTGCAAGAACTCTGTATTACCCTTGGAAGCCATATGGTTGTATTGGCAGAAAAAGCTGCTGATTTCAACCAGGCGCGTGAAATGTTAAAAGAGTCCATTCAGAGCGGCCAGGCATTACAAACCTTTAAAACCTTCCTTGCAGCACAAGGAGGAGATGCATCGGTTGTGGATGATCCTGCTAAACTTCCAACTGCTTCCTATATGGTTGAAGTTCCGGCGAAAACTTCTGGTTATGTGGCCGAAATTACGGCGGAAACGATTGGAACCGCTGCTATGATGTTAGGAGCAGGACGGGCTACAAAAGAATCTGTCATCGATTTGGCAGTAGGCGTTGTCCTTCATAAGAAGGTAGGGGATCATGTCGAGGCTGGAGAGTCCTTGGTTACGATTCATAGCAACAAAGAAAATGTTCAGGAAGTAGTCGGAAAAATTTACTCGGCTTATAAAGTTACAGATGAAAAAGTAGCCGCACCTACACTCATCTATACAGAAATTCAATAATCGGCAAAGGAAGAGAAGAATGGAAAAAAATATAGTAAAGATCGTAATTTCAGAAACATCATCATCTGAATACTAGAAAATATCTCCAGGCTGGTCTCAAAGCCAGCCTGGATACTAAAAACTTATTTGAAAGGATGACGAAATGATGGACAAGCAAACATTACTTGATCAAGCAATCGAAGCGAGGAAAAAAGCATATACGCCCTATTCAAATTTTCAAGTAGGCGCAGCAATTTTAACAAAAGATCATCATGTCTTTCAAGGATGCAATATTGAAAACGCCTCCTATGGATTGGCCAATTGCGCTGAAAGAACGGCTATTTTTAAAGCGATTTCTGAAGGGAAAAAGGAAATAGATACAATTGTTGTTGTTGCTGATACGGAGGGCCCTGTTTCACCTTGTGGTGCCTGTCGTCAAGTAATGGCAGAATTCTGTGATAATGACACAAAAATTATTTTAGCTAATTTAAACGGCGAAAAGTTGGAGACCACCATTGATGAATTGCTACCCGGGTTTTTTTCTTCTAAAGATTTAACAAAATAAATTTATTCTTTGTGGTGAAAGCGAATACAACCGAGTTTTGGAGGACTGAAAATGAAATACATCATTGCGATTATCGGACTGCTTGTTGTTTTCGGACTGGCATACGTGGCAAGCAATAATCGGAAAAACATCAAAATAAAACCGATTATTCTTATGGTCATTATTCAAGTTATATTATCAGCATTATTATTAAATACCACGTTAGGCCTGGATTTAATCAAAGTATTTGCCGGGGTCTTTAATAAATTATTAGAATATGCAGGTGCCGGGGTATCGTTTGTTTTCGGGGGAATTGCCAATAAAGGAGAAATGCCATTCTTCCTAAATGTATTGTTGCCAATCGTGTTTATTTCCGTGTTAATTGGAATATTTCAGTATTTGAAAATCCTGCCGTTTATTATGAAAGCCATTGGTTTATTACTCAGCAAAGTGAACGGCATGGGGAAATTGGAATCCTATAACGCGGTTGCTTCGGCCATGATTGGTCAATCCGAAGTGTTTATTACGGTGAAAAAGCAGCTTAGCCTCTTGCCTGCCCATCGTTTATATACCCTTTGTGCATCAGCGATGTCCACCGTTTCTATGTCAATTGTCGGTGCCTATATGACCATGGTTGAACCAAGATATGTGGTGACCGCACTTGTTCTGAATTTATTTGGCGGGTTTATCATCACTTCTATTATTAACCCTTATACGGTAAATCCTAACGAGGATATTCTTGATATCCAGGAAACAGAAAAGCAGAGCTTTTTTGAAATGTTAGGCGAATACATTATCGATGGTTTTAAAGTAGCAGTGATTGTCGGTGCGATGCTAATTGGTTTTGTTGCCTTAATGGCTGCCATTAATAATATTTTTGATTTAATTTTTCATATTTCATTCCAGGAGATATTGGGATATATCTTTTCGCCGATTGCGTTTATCATGGGAATTCCATTGTCAGAGGCTGTCCAAGCTGGCGGTATAATGGCTGAAAAGCTTGTAACGAATGAGTTTGTAGCCATGATGGATCTGGCGAAAATAGGGGACTCTTTCAGCACACGCACATTAGGAATCATTTCTGTTTTCCTTGTTTCATTTGCCAATTTTTCATCGATTGGGATTATTGCTGGAGCAGTAAAAAGTCTTAACGAGAAAAAGGGTAACGTTGTCGCCAAATTTGGTTTAAAGCTTTTATACGGTGCCACTCTGGTAAGTGTGTTATCGGCTGTGGTTGTAAGTATTGTTTTATAATCTGTTGAAAAAGCATTTTTTCATCTTGTAAAGGATGGAAAACTGCTTTTTCCTTTTTGAAGGAGGGGAATGTTGTGAAAAAATTTTTTTCACAACAAAGCATATGAGTTTCGTCGGATTATTTCTTTCGGGAGCTGTTTTATTTCTTAATAGTTTGATGTTAACAGGAAAAGCAGAAGCAAAAAGTGTTGGGGTTTTTAATCTGTTTGTAGGAGTCATACAACTGATTATACCGTTTTATTTAATAATGGTATCAGGTCAAACTCATTGGGAGTTATATAACTACGCATCTATCTTTTTATTTGGTTTAACTTATTTATATGTTGGGGTCACCACATTAAAAGGACTTGATGGCAGGGGACTCGGCTGGTTTTGTTTATGGGTAGCGGTCATAGCTGTTGTCTATACGTTGACAGACATGATCCACTTCCATGATGCTGTCAGTGCGATTACATGGGGAATGTGGGCTTTTCTGTGGTTGTTATTCTTTTTATCCAATTCACTGCAAATGAAGATTGACCATTATCTTGGGCGGGTTGCATTTATTCAATCCTGGGTTACATTAACGATCCCGTCTTTATTGTATTTTTTAGGAATTTGGAACACACCTGTTGTCAATCAAATATGGCTGATTGTTTTAATCGTATCCATCGTTTATTTTTGTATAAGCCTATTTAAATTTCGTTTACCCAAACAGAAAAGCAATGAAAGATTGGAAGAGACGGATTTGAGGAGGATTTAAAATGGAGCCAAATATCGACAAACATTTTCTGATCTGGGTGCAACCGAAGCTGACAATTTTCAATGTGAATATGCCTGTGTACGGTACAAGCTTAAAAGATTTGAGGGTAATAACCCGCTAATTTGGAGGTGTGAAGCTTGAAAACGATCTTGATTACAGGGGCAGGCACAGGGCTTGGTAAAGAACTTGCCCTCGCATATGCCCAGGAAGGAAATCGGATCATTCTAGTGGGAAGAACACAATCTCATCTGGATGAAGTAAGCCAAATGATAGAAAAGACAAACGGAAGTGCTATATCAGCGACCTGCGATATTACAGATTCTAATAGGGTTGAACAATTGCTTTTCCATTTGAATAAAATAGAAAAAATTGATCAAGTGATTAATAATGCAGGTATCGGTTACTTCGGTCCACTGCAAGAAATCTCAGCGGGTAAAATCAGTCACATGATCGATACGAATGTAAAGGGAACGATTTATGTAACAAAAGCAATATTACCTACCTTCTTGGAACGGAATGCTGGAAAAATTATGAACATTATTTCAACAGCTGGATTACACGGGAAAGTTCATGAAACAGCCTATTGTGCAAGTAAGTTTGCCATTCGAGGGTTCACCGAATCCTTAGTAAAAGAGTTAGAGAATACTTCGATTTCTGTTTCCGGTGTCTATATGGGGGGGATGGATACTCCTTTTTGGGATGAAAATAACTTTGTTTCTGACCGTTCAAGATTAAAATCTGCAAAAGAAGTGGCATGTGAAATTGTAGAAAGGGAAACAGAAACCGAGTTGATTATTGATTGATCGTTTTATCCTTAACAGTATCCCTTGCTAACCACTTAACTGCTATCTTAAATAAATCCAATTAAGAAATACTGCCTTTAATAGTTAATTTGTACTCAAAAGGGCTCTAAATTAAGCAAAGCTCATTTAGATATGTTACGGTGAACCGTATCATAAATAGAGGCAGTTATGTAAAGTAAACAGTCTTAACAGGTACGAAGGGTATATAAAGTATTAAAAAACAGGTCAATATAATAGAAAATTCTGGACCCATAATAAATGGTCCAGAATTAAATTTATTTAATGAGATAATTCCACATCATATCCCCAGATAGTTAAAGTTATGCGACGTATTGGTTTCGATGTCGTAGACCTCGGGCATCCTTGCGGCCTTTTGGCACTTAGTCAAGAAACCGGTAAGTGATGTTCAGCATATCAATGCCGCGGGCATAGATAGAGTATGTATGGAATATATCACCATCATCTTCTTTATAAAAGACGTTCACACCTTCCCTGTCAGTGCTTTTCGGATTCTGGAAAGAGTAATTATAAAATGCCTCCTTTTTATTCAGCTATAACCGGATAGTACATGTAATATGAAATCTCTTGATCCGGTTAATGCGGTAAACTTGGATAGTGGTGATTCGAACATTATGACCAGTCGATACCAAGTTGTTCATATATCTTTCCTACACGATAGGTGATCGTACAATTGATCATGCGATAATTATTTTACCTAAATAAAAATGATACTCAAAAGTCGATGATTACGCCCTAATTCAATGCGGAGTTAGGGGGTAATCAATTATGCGACTTATTTATTTATTAAAATAGCTTTATCTTAAAATGGAAATTGTTTTTTTCTGTTTTAATGGAAATGTTTAAAGTAGTAAAAGTATTTTATGGTAAATATTTACTGTAAATTAACAAAGGTGTATTTGAAAATTTGCTATAATAATGGAAAAAACTATTCACTTCTTAATTAATGTCAGTATTATTTGAAAGTGGTGATGAGTGTTGTTGAAGATAGGTTTAAAATGTTCATACGATCCGGAACAATTGTATAACCGATTGCGTTATCGGCCAGATATTATTGAACTGCATTTAAACGAGGATGATTTATTTGGAGACAAAAGAAAACAATTAGAAAATACAATTTCAATGCTTTCAAGCCAGGGTTATGATGTATATTTACATCATCCTTCAATATACAATGGGAGATATTTAAATATTATCCACGAACAGAAAGAAGATTATCTTTTCTATCATTTATCTACAAGAATTATTGCTGATATTTGTTTATCAAATTCTATAAAATGTGTGATTCACCCACACTATATGCAGAATGCCACCTCTGCTATAAATAAAGCAAATAATGATAAAATGGTAAAAGAGATAAAACAAATTTTATCATATGGAAAAGATGTTTTCTTATGGGAAAATTCCATTGAAGGTATTTTTACTGCCCAAAATCCGAATTGGTTTGAGGACATTGTTCAGCCATTAAATTTGCCATTGGCTTATGATATTAGTCACGCCTTTATCTCCTTCAGAGGTAATAACAGATTATTGTTGGAGCAGATAGAAAAATTAGATTCATTTATTGAATATTTCCACGTTGTAGATAGCGAAGGTCTGAAACATGATGGATTAAAATTGGGAACTGGCAGAATTGATTGGAAACCCATTCTTCCGTTTTTAATGAGCAGACAGTATATATACGAAATTACTCTTAAAGATATAACGGATGCAATCGAAATGTATGAAAGTCATCTCTATTTAGTTCATTTATCAAAACATAGTTAGTGTCAGGCTGTTCCCTACGATAGACAGCGAACAATTCAGAAGATTTATGAATATTTGTAATGCTTTTCCTGCAGAGCACGATAAAGTGAGGAAGCACGGAAGGAAATTTAGGGAAGGATAAATCTTTAAAGGTAAAATATTTTACGCCGCCCATATTCATCGATCTTCCTAGAAGAATACCATTGGCATGTGGAAACATGTAGTAATGAAAAAATTTTAAAAAATAAAGCTGTCCAATGATCAATTTTGAAAAATGATCTTTTAGACAGCATTTTTGATTTATTTGTTAATCATTGACCGTCCCCACTGCCACTTTTTCAAATGATTGGGGGCATACAAATATACGTTATAGAGGTAGATTAGCTTTTCTGCTCAAAAAAGTGAGAAGAACCGTCTTCTTGGCTTAATTCGTAGGACCATTGTCAACATTGGCTTCGATGGTACTTTGGACGCTTGTAGGCACCGAGGAAAGGAAATCATAATCCCTGTATAGTTGAGCTAGCTATTAATCATGTAGAATAGAGTAGACATAAGGAATCGCTGAGGTATTGGCGATTCCCTTCAATTTTGAAAAAGAAATGAATTCTATGGCAAAAATATTAGTTGTAGATGATTCACATATTAGAGAATTAATTTGTGTCATTCTTCCTAAAGAAGGCTTCTCGATTGAGGATGCATCGGATGGAAAAGCTGCACTATCATTACTTGAAACTGAAAGAATTGACTTGATTATTCTTGATATTATGATGCCAAATATGGACGGTTGGACATTTTGCCAAGAGGTTCGAAGGTATTATTCGGATACTCTTCCTATTTTAGTGTTAACAGCAAAAGAGAAACTGAACAAAAGTAAAAGGCTTTGATCTTGGTGCAAATGATTATTTGGTAAAATCTTTTGATGTAGGTGAGTTAGTGACAAGAGTAAAAGTACTTCTTAAACACTATCAAGTTACGGTGTTAAAATCTGACTAAAAATGATATTCCTAAAAGGCCTGGTGCAAGCCTTAGCCGTAGCACCTGACCCGATAGGTCAGTAGTATCATTAAACAGCAATAAATAAATAATAGTAAGTATGACTGGTGCCCTCTACCAGCCTTTTTAATAAAATATCCATTAGTTTCCTAACATACAGGTGGCAATATTTTATAGTCTCATAGTCTTTCATTAGCTTATAATCTAAAATAGGGGGTGTAGAAATGGCAAATAAAAGTCATGAACTACTATATGGGTGGACGCTGATAGCACATAAATCTTACAAGCTGTTTTCAAACGTAAATTCCTACGTCCTATTAGATCAAGATAACGTTGTTTCTATGCAATTTACAGCGACAGAACAAGACTTTGAAATAATCCATTCTGAGTACGATTTAAGGGTCAAAATGATTCCGGTATTTAAGACGATAAAGGTATTAAACGTTCCAGATGAAGTATAGTAAGTGGGGGACATAGTACTCTTTGCCTTAGAAAATCTTGTGATTCTGTCCATTCTTCATATACAGGCACCACACAAGTACCCACCTTTGGTGTCAGTATTTTTTACTGATGACAATTTTTCTGTTTAATAGTTTGAAATCGGGGTATTCACTAGTTATACTATATTCCCCCCCAACTCTTTATATAGTTGTCTTAACAATGGCTATCTTTGGATAGCCATTTTTTTCTGTGAAAACAGCGATAGGGCTGTGATTTTCCTAATACCCAAAGAACCGGTAGAAAATAGTTTTAAGTAACAATTTTGATGATATTAGGATAAAACTTGGATTTAGTTATGAAGCATTGTGGTAATCTAGTAAATCAATCTGACCCTGCTCAATCTAATAAATTTGAACATTTGGTCATCCATAAAATTGTGGAGGTGATTTCTATGAACAAGACAATATACGATCACGCTGCTGAGATTACCCGAGATGTTATTAAAGCAAGAGGAGAAGCAATTGATGGAGATAAGGAATTGATTGAAACTTACCTAAGTGATGAAGCCGTTACCAACTTATATACAAAAGTATTTAGAGGGCTAAATGAACAATTATTTTCATATGAGAGTGTTGTGGGGAAGAATTATTTCCACACATCGTCGAGCTGTTACCATCCTATTGTTTTTCAAAATTCCCTTTAATTGCTTTTTATACTAACCCTAAAATTAGAGAGAGTTTGTTTTTTAGATTGTGTAACTTTTTACTTAATTTAATGGGTGGGTTGCTCAACAAGACATAGTTATTAAGTTCTTCAACAATCCGGCGCGTTTCTACATTATATTGGGACGCTTTTTCTTATTGAATTAATTAATTAGTGGGATA
>NZ_JBALPZ010000190.1:446-2838 GCF_036965645.1 Neobacillus drentensis | reverse complement strand
CCTCTCTTTTGAACCAATTATTAATCCATTTGGAGAATTTAATTGGCAAAATCACCATATAAAATTATGAAGGAGGAGAGTCATAACATGCAGATTATGAACCAATATTATCGTGGAACTGCTAGTATGGTATACATGATGACCAATAATGAAGTAATGAATCAAATCATTGCCTTTTACAGGGACATGAATGGAATGCTTACTTTTGTAGGGGCTTACCCAACTTATGGTAAAGGTACTGGAACAAAGGAAGTCTCCACTGCAACAGCAAGCGATGGTGTCGATCCACTTACTTCACAAGGCGCCCTAACTTTGTCCCGTGATGGACGATTCCTACTTGCCGTTAACGCAGGAAGCCATAGTTTCAGCAGTTTCATCATAACTGACAACGGAACACCTGTCCTCGTGGATGTAAAGCCATCTGGAGGTGCTCAGCCCAATAGTGTAGATGTGTTTCGTAATCTTGTCTATATATCCAATGTAGGTAATCCCGCAAACAATTTTACATCGAATATCACTGGTTTTCACATCGATGTTAACGGACGCCTAACTCCTTTTCCCGGATCCACCCATTCCCTCAGCACTCACAATGCTCAACCGGCGCAGGTTCTCTTTACTCCTGATGGTAGTAAAATCCTTGTAACCGAACTAACCTCTAACCATCTAAGTGTATTCCATGTTAATAAAAAAGGTACGGTTAAAGGACCAATCGTTAATGGTTCATATGGTCAAGGACCATTGGGCGCTTATTTTTTATCCTCTGGAATCCTCTTAGTTACAGAAGCAGATTCAAATGCGCTTTCATCTTATTCATTGAGCGATGACGGGATCCTTCATGTGATCAGCGGCTCTGTACCAAACGGATATAAAACTGCATGCTGGGTTGTACCAACAAGGGATGAACGTTTTGCATATATTACCAACACTTTAAGCGGCACTATATCCACCTACCGAATCGAGCCCAATGGAGCGCTGTCGGTGGTAAGGCATATTAACAGTACACCGCAAAGTACAGCACCTGGTCTGCCGATGGATGTCGGAGTGAGTAAAGATGGGCGGCATTTTTACACTCTTAACGGAAATCAGGGCACTGTCTCAGTATTTAATATCCAAGATGATGGTAGTCTTGTCAGATTGCAGGTTGCTGCTTGGACCAAATTTCCATATTTGGGATCACAAGGGTTGGCTGTTCTTTGATTCTATTTGGTCCATCACATTTGATGGAGTAGAAAGTTTCTCTTAGTGTATGAGCCATCTTCAACTCTAACGGGTGCTAAAGTTGTGCGAAATGTCCCTGGCTTAAATTGAGATTGGTCATACAATGCTCAGGTAAAGGTTAGGCAGTTCCAGTCGGAACTGAAGGGTTATATCGAAGAATCAAATGACGGGGTAACGCTCTGAAGGGTTCTCCCTTAGTCGAATAGCACTTGATCTAGTAAGAATGATAGTGTTATAAGCTCGGCAAAAAGGCGTGAGAAATTACCATAGCAGTTCGACTGCCGAAAGCCTACTCGAGGGAGTGGTGTAATTCATGATGCTTGAGTTAAATGAATATGGTGAGAATGCAAATAAACCTACAAGAAAAGGTTAAGCTGACAAACTTCTGAATGTACGGGTCTACAAGCACAATACACAGAAATGTGTATATCACCACAGCGTGAGGTTAGCAGTGAATGAGTAAAACTAACATATATGAATGAGTATTTTATTAATCGCTTAAATAATCCATTGAAGAAGATGCAATCTCTAATCGCAATTTGTAAGAAGCTCATACGCATTCTGTTTACGATTGGTAAAAAACAGTGTGAATGCAGTGAAGAATGTATATTAAGGGACATTCCTCATATGGGGCGGCATTACAGAAAGCAGCAGCTTAATTTTCTTTTGATCAAGATCAATATCCACATTTTGGAAAAGGTTGGTTTGGTAGCTATTACTTATTTTTTTCACTTTGCACCCAAAATTATCCTTTTGGTACACAATTCCTCCAATATTCAAATGAATTTTAAAACAGGCTACTGCGTAATTCGGAGAAAACAAGAGAAATCGAGAGATTTTCTTTTCTATATAGAGGGAGGTTAGTTGAACAACGAAATGGGTAAACAGCACTAAAACAGAACGCCATTTTTCTCAACTTACTTTTAAAGTGAAAAAGTTGCATGGTGCTTTCTCATATTCGAGTCTGGGCTGCACAGAAATTAAGCGTGTGCTCGTACATGCGAATCTTGAACGTATGGGGAATCGACTTTTTCGGGCAAATCCTTTCATATATTAAAGAGAATCAGTTGTTCTGTCCTAAACACAGGTCAATTAAATAAAAAAAGAAGCGTCTGAATTACGCTTCAACTAAGGCTGATAAATTTGTATAAAAATAAAGTTCGGAGTATTGAAC
>NZ_JBALPZ010000190.1:0-383 GCF_036965645.1 Neobacillus drentensis | reverse complement strand
CGCAATAATCCGAGGAGTACCGGTAAAGAAGTACATAATCCTTTCCATTATACTTTACTAATTGATTTGTCATATAAATCACTCCTTTTAGTGAACCATATCAATATGTAAAATTAAGTTACCAGTATCGGCTCCACCTTCCCCTAATACCATGATAGCCACTTATGCTATCCCCACTAATAAAATATTAATAAAGTAGTATTAATAAACCGCTACCTTGGTGTTAAGGTTTTGTAAATTCCATAAAGAATAAATTGGAAAAATAAGATATCAAATAATAGAAGCTTCTTTTATAAATAAATAAGTAAAGATATAACTTTATATTTTACAAAAATTTAATTGACAAATTCTATATGTGAATAATATTAGGGAAGTAAGTGGAG
>NZ_JBALPZ010000189.1:2811-3054 GCF_036965645.1 Neobacillus drentensis | reverse complement strand
ATAACAAGCGAAGCTGTGACACTGCATGGAGGAATTTGAAATGAATCCAGTCAATGGTCTGGATATTCCAAAAGGGGAAAGTCAAGTTCAGGCATTTTTAGATAATGGCAAACCATATCGTAAGAGTTTTAAAGTTTCCCATACTATTGAAGGTCTTAATTTACTTGTAGAGTTTCTGGAGGTCGTAAAGAGAGAAACTGGTAAGAAACCACCTATCGTTCTAGAAGCAACAGGACATTATCA
>NZ_JBALPZ010000189.1:0-2805 GCF_036965645.1 Neobacillus drentensis | reverse complement strand
TGGATATTTATTGATCATCATTAATTCACTGATTTCTTATAAAGCAAAAAGTTCAAGTCTTCGTAAAGTAAAGACAGATGCGGTCGATGCTTACCATCTCTGTGAGCTATTTTATTAAGAGGATCTTGAGCCATATAAAAAGCGTGGAGTTCAACTTATAAACCTTCGAAATCTTACCAGACAGCACGAGAATATAACTGGGGTATTAATCCAAACAAAGCTACAATTTCAAGCCTAACCTTCCAGCTGTGCGCCTTACTACCTCTAAATTTGTTCTTGCAGCTGAAATAATTCTCTCTAACGCCTCTTTGGCAGCAACATTTGCAATATAGATTGGATCTGTTTGTGGAGGAACAATCGATTCTAATGTGTTGCGCCTCTCAGTGACGGATTCTCTCGCCCGATTTAAAGGATTCTCTGTTCTCCTAATCAGATCCCTGGCATCATCCCTTCTTTCTTTATATCCTAATGAGGTCAAACGGATTATGGGTTCTCGCGATTAATCTTAAGATTTCCTCTAAGATCCGTCTGTGTTTATCTAATTCATTTTCGATACGTCTCACTACATTCTCGGCTACCTCTATTTATCCCTCAGCTGAGATCCACCTTATTATCGTATTGTCTTTCCCTATTTGTGATTTCATCCTTCTTGGATTGTAACTGTCGCTCCAAGTCATCTAGGTTTGCTTCAGCTTGAGATACGATCCCCTCAACGGAAGCAAGAGTGAATTCACGATGAGGGGTATTTTTGCATACAAATAAAAATAAGGTTGTAATTAGTTTCATTGGATTGGGAGAGGAATGAAGACATGTCAGCAAAAAATACTTTTGATTATATTGTAATCGGTGCTGGTACAGCGGGAGGGGTTATTGCCAAGGAATTATCGGATGATAAAACCACAACTGTATTGGTTCTTGAATCAGGTACAAATATGACTGAGGAAATGAGCAGTCCCAATGGCGGAACTGCACTTACCTTATCCTCAGATAATAGATTCTCTTTTAATATCTTGTCAAAATTAGAACAAACAATCGGGCGTCAAATCCTATTATCAGGTGGAAGAGTTATCGGAGGAAGTTCTGAGCACAATGCTATGCTTGCTGTAAGAGGAAGCAGTAACCTTTATAATGAGTGGGCAAGTCTTGTAGGATCTCAATGGAGTTACAATAATGTACGCAAGTTATTTATTGAAAATGAAACCTACACAGGTAACACACAAAATCCAGACGAAAGAGGATTCGATGGTCCCATCTTTATAAGACAACAGGATATTCCTAAGAATGGGCTTCCGACTATTTTATCAAAAGCCACATCCGATGTCCTAAAAATTCCGATTGTAGAAGACTATAATACTGGTATAACAGACTGTACTTTTAGTAAGTCACAATTTACTCAAGAAGAATTGGAGTCTAGAAAATTTATACGTTCTTCTACTGCAACTGGATATTTAAATAAATATATCGTAACACAAGGTGACGAATTTAACCCTGATGAATTTGGAGTTGGTCGAAGAAAACTCGCTGTCGTTGCCAAAACTACTGTTAACAAAATTTTATTTGAGCAAAGCGGGAATAAACAAATTGCTGTGGGCGTTGAATTTGTAAGAAACGGTAAATCACAAAGAGCTTTTGCATCAAAAGGCATTATCGTTTCTGCGGGAAATTTTTCCTCAGTGATTCTGAACCGTTCTGGAATTGGTAAAACGACTGATTTAGATAGAGCGGGTATAACTACATTAATTGAAAGTCCCAATGTAGGTTACAATTTTCAAACACATTATGCGGTAGGTATAGGAATAGAAGTGGAAACAACACGACTATTAATGGTGATTTCATTTGACCCCGATCAACCAATCCCATTAGGCGCCTTTAAAAGGGATGATCAAGCAGGACAAAGAGCAGGACGCCGCCTTCAACTTTTAGGAAACATATTTCCAAGATTTGTTCCCGTTCAAGATGTCTTGATAAACAACTGGAATTTTGACGAAAATAAACCAAGTAATATTATGAGTATTGGAATTGTAGATTTAAATCCAAGTAGCAAAGGGAACATTTTAGCAGCACATAGTGATCCCGAAGCGTATCCATCTGTTGACTTTAATCCATTGGCAAACCAAGAGGATTTAGATTTCATGGTGGACCACTATATCGAGACTTTTAAAATCATTAAAAGGGCACGTAAATTAGACCCAGAAGGGATTTATAAAGTTGTTTATCCTTCGGAAGATATTTTCAATATAAAGGACACCAAGGAGAAGCGAGCTCAACTTGCTAATTTTGCCAAGGCATCTTATAACGCGCTCAACCATTACGGTGGTCAATGCAGGATGGGAAGAAATATTGAAGAAGGAGTTGTGGATGGTTTTCTGAATGTATTTGGTACTGAAAACCTGAAAGTCGCCGATCTCTCTATTTCGCCAATTATGCCTGATGGAAACACAGCTTTAGCTGCACAGATGATTGGTTTAAATGCTGTTAAATTTATTCGAGACAAAAAATAAGGAAATCGAATGCTACAAATCAATTTCTTATTATTTTTTGTCGGTCTTTTATTTGTATTAAAATTTAACCTGTCCCTTGGGTTTGATTGAAAAAAAAATCTTTTAAATAGAAAATCTATTAATCAAATCATTTAAGTAAGTTGTGATGAACCTCATTGCTTTAACTTCTAGAACACTAATCCAAAAAACGACAAAATTGTGGTTTTTTGGATTTATTTTTTTGTTTTATTTGTTTGCCTCGTGAAACTTTTTTTCATTACTTTTACATAGTTAGTACGACGACAAAAGGTTTCGCTAGACCCAC
>NZ_JBALPZ010000188.1:4992-10745 GCF_036965645.1 Neobacillus drentensis | reverse complement strand
TATATGATTATATGTAGAAAGAAAATGAATCACATATATATTAATAAAAATCCCCAAAAACTTTTGTGAAAGTATTAACTTCATACTTTTACAGAGGTTTTTTGTTTACTAGTAATCTATGTATTCAATATTACATAAAAATGCACCTCCAACTGTTAGTACTGTCTAACAATTGGGGTGCAGTTCAAAATCTTTTTTTGTTTATCCCTAATTACTTTTTCCTCAAAACGAAAGTCATCTACAATAAAAAGTTAGTTCGTTTCCAATTCTCTTCTTTGTGCCTTTTTCATAAGGACTTTGGATTCTATTTCAGAGGCTTGTTTAACCTTCTTGATAAACAAGGAAAGAAGTAATCCAATGATACCGATCCCAACGATGACAAGATAGGCGTCATTAATACCCTGTATAGTTGCTTCCTTAATAAGCTGAGCTTGATTCAGGCCTTTAGCAGCTGCAGTAGGAATCATCTCCTGCAGATGTGATTTCGTTCTGTCCGACATAACTGTAACTAGAAGAGAAGTACCCACGGCACCCGCCACTTGCCGAATGGTATTGCTTATAGCGGTACCGTGTGCATTTAACTGCTGTGGTAATTGGTTTAGACCGGCCGTCTGTAATGGCATCATCATCAAGGCCATCCCAATCCGGCGTCCTGTTGACATGAGAACTAAATAGGTATAACTGGTCGAATCCGTCAAATTAGTAAAGCCCATCGTTGTCGCAATGGTAATAATCATTCCGATCACCGTAAGCCATTTTGCACCAAAGCGATCGAACAGCTTGCCGGTAACAGGCATAAGGAAGCCCATGATTAGCGCCCCTGGAAGAAGGAGAAGGCCGGACTCAATGGCTGTATAACCGCGGACATTTTGAAGATATAGTGGAAGCAGCATCATATCCGCATACATGGCCATCGTAACCGCGATATTGATAATGGTCGTTAGAGAGAACATATTGTATTTGAATGCACGTAAGTCGAGCAACGGATTTTGCGACTTTAACGCCCTCCAAGAAAAGAGTGCAAGGGACAAGACGCCCACTGTAATCGTACTTAGTACCTCTACATCTGACCAACCAAGGCTTCCAGCTCGGCTGAAACCGTAAAGTAATGCGCCGAATCCAATGGTAGAGAGCACGACACTTAGGATATCGAGTTTTGTCTTGGTTGGTTCGGAAACATTTCGGAGATAAATGAATCCTAATACAATGACAATGACAGCAAATGGAATCATCCCGTAAAACATCGTTTCCCATTTGTAGTTTTCAATAATATAGCCGGCAATGGTAGGCCCAATGGCCGGGGCGAAAATAATTGCAAGTCCGACCATTCCCATCGCCGCTCCTCGTTTGTTGGGAGGAAATATGGTCAAAATAACATTCGTTAAGAGCGGCATGATAATTCCTGCACCAGCCGCCTGAATCATGCGTCCGGTCAATAATAGAGGAAATCCTGTTGCAATAGCAGAAACGATGGTCCCAGCTAAAAAGATAAACATGGAAGCTTGAAAAAGCTGCCGTGTGGTAAACCGCTGCATAAAGTAAGCGGTAATCGGGATCAAGACCCCGTTCACGAGCATGTAGCCGGTCGTTAACCACTGTGCCGTTGCAGCTGTGATTTTAAATTCAACCATTAGTTCAGGAGTAGCGACACTCATGAGTGTTTGGTTTAAGGTTGCAATGAAAGCACCTAAGATCATAATGAACATGATAGGTCCTTTTTTTATTGAATTTGTGACAGTTTTATGATTATTCGTCAATTATCTCCTATCCTTTCTCCTTTGAATATAGACTTTTTTTACAATGTGTTTAATAATAAACATTGTATAAATTACTTTATAATGAGTTCTTAGTTCTGACAACAGACAATTTCTGAGGAAGTGTAAATTAGTTAACGTTTATTTGAATTATGTTGGGAAAGTCGAAAATAATAGACAGAACTGACGTTTTTGTAAATTACCAAATAATAGGAAGGGTTTGTCGACGTGACAGACAATGCAAAGCAGCGAGTAGATCCTCGGATCCTTCGTACGCGCCAATTGATCAAGGATGCATTAATCGATTTACTGCAGGAGATGGAAATCAATAAAATAACGGTTAATCGAATTGCAGAACGTGCGACTATTAACCGTGTTACGTTTTATCTCCATTACGATGATATTCAAGACATGCTGGAGAAAATGGCCCAAGAAATGGCAGAGGATATTGAATCAATTTTGAAAAGTACAACAATTAGTCAAAATTCGTCGGCTGATGAACTCGGATGGGTAAAGCTTGTCACGCTGCTTGAGTATATTGCCGAGAATGCTAAATTCTATAAAGTGGTCCTTGGTTCCAGACGAACTCCCATCTTTACAGAGCGCTTGTTAAATATCATTACTGAAACGATAACAGAGCGAGTGGATAGTAACTTGCTCGCTGCTAAAGGCATTCAAAAGGATATTGCTATTTGGCACGGTTCTTCGGCTCTCATCGGCACGATTTCCGCGTGGTTACGTAAGGATATGCCCTATACTCCGCAATATCTTGCCAAGCAGTTGTCTTTACTTTTTCAATCAGGTCAGAAATAGTTATCTATTCCTTAGAACTTTTCTATGACGAAAGAATGGGTGCCGATAATTTTATTTACAGCATCCATTTGTTCTGTCATTCGTTTGTTCTTGAAAAGTTTAAAACCGTAAAAAAATAGAAGCCCCTAATCCTTGGACTTCTAATTGTTTCAAATCCCAACTGATAATTTATTTGTTTTTTAAGAAGAGTGGAGCTTATTTATGAATATAGCGAATTATTGTTTACATAATATTATTATTTTTTATACGCTTATTGACTTCTGCTCTTTCCTCATTCTTCTACCACCCTCATGTAAGCTCACAACATAACTAATCCACTCTAATTAACTATATGAAACTACTATTCTTATCCCAATATTAACAATCCTTTTCTCTGGTAAATCCTAAATTCTACTACAATCCTAAATTCCCCTAAACAGAACAGATGTTTTGGTGTAAAATAGGTAATGTCTGTTTTTGGCCCTACTATATCTATAATGTTTAAAGGGGAAATTAAATTGAATGGTACATCACATGCAGTCATTGGATCAGCAACAGGATTTATTGTTGTGAATACAGTGCACACCTCACCGTCAGCAACACTCTTGCTTGTAGGATTAGGAGGTATCTCAGGTCTAATCCCTGATCTAGATATTGACGGGAAACTTCGCGGAAAAATTACTTTGTCTCATAAAGTAATTCGGCTATCTGCCCTGATCATTGGGATAATGATGATCCTATATAGTTTCGCTGAGAAAACAAGGGGGGATAGATGGCTGGGGATTGGAATCGGTATTTTGGTTATAGTGGTTGCATCCCTCATTAAACAAAAACATATGTTAACCATTACAGGGATTGCTATCCTGTTGGGTGGATTCTCGTTAGACGAGCTATGGTTAATTCTGCTTGGCATTTACATAGTCATTGCGTCCTTTTCTTCTCATCGCACCTATACCCATTCCATCTTAGGGATTCTTTTCTTTGGGTTGATTGCTTCCAATTTCGAGGCTTCACTTGGGATTCATGGTGTTTTCTATTCTTGTATAGGTGGTTACATCAGTCATCTGATAGCCGATTTAAAAATTCTCCCCTTTAATAAACGGGGGATTAAGCTGTTCTTACCACTGTCATCTATGGAATTATAAGTTTGGAGGGGACTGAAAAATCCCCTTATAAAATATCCTTTTTTTTAATTTAAGATTCCATTACTTTTTTACTTTTATTTTCTTTGGTATGGTCGTCCAGTATTTTGGGTCTTCTAAGCCTAGCCTCCAAATCCCGATTCCCCGTAAGTTATGTTTTTCTACTAGGTTTAACTTAAACCGCAGACTATAGCTATTCTCAAACCAAGCCTGGTGGCTATGTTGTTTTTCATCTACGTAACTGAAAAAAGGTGTTTGCGACGGGGAATCCCATTTAACTTTAGCTTTATATGTTGTTTTCTGATCCATTAACTGTTTATAGGAGCTATACACGGCTTTTTTTGCTGTTGTATCCCAGTCCCATCCATAACCAGCGATACCGAGTAAAATTTTTGATGGTGGTACTCCCTGTTTCAAAGCATAACGAATCGTTGCTTCTGTCCAATTAACTGATGCTGTGGAACCGGGTGCTGTTCTTGGGTTGTGTTCATCGTAAGTCATAATCATTAACCGATCTGAGTATCGACCAAGCTTTTTGTAATCAAACCATGGAGACCAGGGATTGGCACGGGAATCACCTGTGTTTGCCGGGACTGAAACCGTAACTATTTTTCCATCAGGATGCAGAGCATCTGACAATTTCTTAATCATCCAACTAAAGGAATCTCGGTCAGTCAAATTCAAATTTTCCATGTCAATATTAATACCATCATATTTATACTGATTTATTTCATTGCGTATATTCTGAATGAACACATCACGATTTTTATCGTTATCAAGTACATTACTCGCAACTTGCTTTCCCTTCTCCACGGTTTCATAAAAGAGATTATGTACAACCATATAAACCTTCAGGTGTTTTTTATGAGCACTCTGAATCACCTTTTTCTTATGATTTACAGTAACAGAATCTATAAGACCGCCTGGATGTTGATCATCAAGCTTATACCAAAAGGGTGCAATGATGCTCATACTGTTGAATTGCGAGTTCACGGTAGGCTGAGACCCTGGATATGTTCCTTCCTTTTCTGTGTAGAAACCTAAGACTTCACGAGGACTTTTATCCTTATTTTTATCCTCTTTTCTTTGTAATTGACTACAGGATGACATTAGTAATATTGCTATGCTTAAAGAAATGATCGTGAATGACCGGAAACCGTTTTTCGCCATAATACACCTTCTTCTAGTTTGTATATATCTTAAGTTGATGAGAAAGGTTGTAACTTATTCACGAATGATCTTTTCTCCCAAAAAGGATGACGGAAAAAATACCATTTTTGCTCGGCGGTATCCAGAAAACACAAGAATTGAATTACTTTTACTTTATTTTTCTAGATTTTTCTTCATCAGAGCTGCTACCTGTAGAGAATCGTGTTGGGATGTGTTTTCTAGTTGCTTAATAATTAACTCCTGTCGTTCAACAGGATGATTTTGGCTTAATTTAGCTTTCGCTTCTATTTTTGTGATGTGGATTCTGAAAGCTACAATTCCTTTACTCATGCCTTCAATAAAACTGGGGTCTACATCACTTAAATTATATGGACTAGTGGGACTTTCATATTTTTTTACCATGTCATTTAAAGAATCAACGATTACTTTTTGATTTTCGATGATCTCCATCTTTCCATATACATGGATCGACACATAATTCCATGTAGGTACAGCCTTCATGGTTTCGTACCAAGAAGGAGAAATATAACTATGGGGACCTTGAAAAATCACAAGAATTTGTTGGTTTTCAGCATCCTTCCATTGTTCGTTCGGACGTGCAAAATGACCATATAAAGTATTTTCAGATTTATTTAATATCAGAGGAAGATGAGTAGCGTAAGGTTCTCCGTTATGCTGTGAAAATAAAGTGGCAAAGCTATACTTTTCAATAAAATCATAAATCTTGCCTTCATCATCGATTTTAAAATGTTTAGGTATATACATCATGGTTCCACCCTTCTAAAAAGTTATCTAAGTGTTTTGGTCATTATAAAGTCTATTTGTTCTTCATCCCCCATATAAAAAGAGTGAGCTCCCGTTTGTACAAACCCCATTTTCTTATATACGGAACAAA
>NZ_JBALPZ010000188.1:0-4938 GCF_036965645.1 Neobacillus drentensis | reverse complement strand
CCTAGCCAGATTTTCTTTTTATTACATTCCAACGCTATTTCCAAAGCTTTATTTAACAGATTTTTTCCAAGCCCATGTTTTTGAAATTTGTTCTTTATATAAATCCTCTCAATTTCAAGTGATTCCTCACCCATTTCTTCAGACTGAGCATCATTGGTATTAATCTTTAAATATCCAGCGACTTCATTATTAACATAAACAAAATAGAATTGCGACGAACTATTGGATAATTCTTTTTCTACTTGTTTTAAGTTAAATGCCCTTTCTAAATAGGCAATCATATTTTCGGGTGAGTTCTGATGCTTAAATGTGTCATTAAATGTTTCATAACTAATTTCTTGAAGTGTGCGTGAATCTTCAAGGGTGCATTTTTTTGTATTAATAGTCATTTAAAAATGTCGCTCCTTTGTTTAATTAATAATTTCTCTTGTTTCCCTTTTTGACAAATTCCCAGTCTTTTTCTATATTTTTTCTAACCCTTTGAAGAAGTGTAAAAATGGTTTCTACTTCTGTTTCGGAAAATCCCTCTAATGCAACGGTATTGGAATAATCATTTTCTCGTCTAATAAAAGGATAAACCTTTTTCCCTTTATCTGTTGGAAAGAGCTTCTTTATTTTTTTGTTATGTTGATCGTCTTTCTTCTCAATAAAACCAGTCATTTCAAGCTTTTTTATAGCACGAGCTGCTGTTGTTCGATCTACTTTTATCATCTCAGCTAACTTTTCTTGAATGATTCCTGGGTTTTCACATATACGCACCAGGTACAAATACTGCCCTTTTGTAAGGTCATATTCTTTAAATTCTATATTGCTTATAGAATCTAATGCCCGAGCAATCATTCCAATTTCGCGTAGAATTTCCTTCATAAATACAACTCCATCTATTTCTTGTAATGATCAATACTTTAGTAAATATTATAGCATTTTTATTGTATTTGCAACAAAATATAATGATAAAGATATTGTTTCCCTTATTAAACCTCCCCAGTTACCACATAAAAAACAGCCGCCATGATGGCAGCTGGATCCTTAAGATTTTGCACATTTTATAGAAATTACAATTTTTTTAAATCTGTTTTGGATAGGAGCAAAAAATAGACGGAACCTTTTTAAACGCAAGTAAACGATTGAATTTGCCTTAGGCTAATTCCGAAATTAACCCATCTACGTCCAGTCCAGCGATAGCCTGAAACAGAGTGCCGGCCAATAAATGTCGGATAAAACCAAAATTGCTCAAAACCTCTTAACCATACATACGTGTATCTGTGTAAACATCTAATCATGCTGCCTGGGTCTACTGCAAATGCACCTACAGTGTGCGTTTGTTGAGGAACAGCCGATGGCGGTGGAGATGTTGGCGGTCCAGCTTCTGGATCATGATGACCCGATGGCGGGGCTGTCGGACCATGATGACCATGCGGTGGTGTTGTCGGACCATGCTGACCAGGCGGCGGGGCTGTCGGAGGTTGAAAACCGCCAAATTGTCTTGGATCAAGGGTCGAATAATAATCGGCTTGGTATGAAGCTCCAGTTTGATAAGCATCTTGGCTATATGGAAGGTTATAGTATAGATGGAGATGACTAGGATACATAAAATGCACTCTCCTACAATTTATTTTCACAACATCATATTCTTTGGGTATCCATCTATAAACTTGTTCCAACAAAAATGTTTTATTTATATATATCCTAATAAACTGAATTCATTTGCTCCGTCTACACGAGCGGCATTCTCAATATCCGTATCGACTGTTTCAACAGTCTTACAGGTGTCCAAAAGCTATTTGCCCTTCTTAATTATTGGGCTGTGTTAATCTTGAATGTCGATTTCCGCTCCAGTCGGTCAGCAAACCCGTGGGCGTGCCGGGAAACCTCCTCGGCGCTAAAGCGCCTGTGGGGCCCTACTCCCACAGGAGTCGAGCTTATCCGCTCCAATCAACATTGTGTCAAAATCAACAGTAACCTTTAACACATCCAATTATTTAAGACCTTTAAATCCATACTTTTCTAAGGTCTTCATAGATTTATCATTTTGGAGATAATCGTAGAATAGTTGGGCTTCATTAAGATGGCTGCTATTCTTAATAACACCTACTGGATAAATGATTGGCTGGTGTGTGTTATCCTTTGCAGTGGCTACAATTTTAACTTTTTGAGATATCAATGCATCTGTCTTATAAACAATACCTGCGTCAACATTGTTCGTCTCAATATATGTAAGCACTTGGCGAACATCCTTGCCATAGACTACTTTCCCTTCAATCCCTTTCCAAACATTTAACTTATTTAATGTTTCCTTCCCATATTGTCCTGCTGGTACAGTTTCTGGGGTACCGAGTGCTACTTTATCAGCTTTGGTGAGGTCCTCAAATGTATTAATTCCTTTCTTTGAATCTTTTGGTACTACCAACACAAGGTCATTAGCTACCAAATCTGTTCCGTTTTTCTTTTCAATAAGTCCGTCCTGTACTAATTTTTGAAATTTATCCTCTGCTGCTGAAAAGAACAGGTCAACAGGTGCCCCCTGAGAAATTTGCTGCTGAAGTGCCCCTGAAGCTCCAAAGTTAAAGTTTACTATTACATTAGGATGTTCTTTCTGAAATTCTGCTTTAATATCCGTTAAAGCATCTTGTAAACTCGCAGCAGCAGAAACCGTCAGTTCCACTTTCTCTTGTTTAGCTGCTTGTTTCTTCTGCCCTTCCGTTGTCTTAGATTGATCATTCGTTGAACACCCCGAAATGACGAGTAATAGTAACATCATTAAAGAAAATAAAAAATATAATTTTTTCATTATCCCTCTCCCTTTCAAATTAGATATAACCAATTATAACTAATTATAACTAAACAGAAAGTAGAAAAATGTAAAAGAAATCACATTTTTTATTTATAATCTAAAATATACTTTTTTTTAAGCAGTAAGGTAAAATACAAAGGGGAGGGATGCATATGTCAAAAGAGCTTTCCTATACGATTGAAGAGGTGTCACAGCTTTTAAAAGTCTCAAAATTAACCCTTTATGACCTTGTAAAAAAAGGAGAACTGCCTGTTTTCCGTGTAGGAAGACAGATGAGAATTGATGCAAAAGACTTAGATATTTATATTAAGAGTCATAAGACCACTCAAAGTACAAAATTGCAAGCATCTGAGCAGGAACTTCACAGGAATAAAACAAGGGATTCATACAACATTGTCATTAGTGGACAAGACTTAGTATTAGATATTCTCGGTAAATACATTGAGAAAAACTCTGCATATAAACCATTACGCTCTTATACTGGAAGTTTAAATAGTCTTATATCTATGTACAATGGAGATTGTGACATCGTTAGTTTGCATATGTTTGACGGGGATACAGGAGAATACAACCTACCATACATAAAGAAAATTCTAATTGGCTATCCCTATATTTTACTCAATCTACTTTCCAGAAAAGCAGGTTTTTATGTTAAAAAGGGAAACCCTTTAAATCTTACCTCTTGGGCTGATTTAAATCGTCAAGATTTAAAAATAATTAATAGAGAGAGAGGTTCAGGAGCAAGGATTCTTCTTGATGAACAGCTTAGAATCAACGAAATTCCTTCTAGTAACATTAAGGGATACGAGCACGAAGAGTCAAACCATTTAAGTGTAGCATCTGCTGTCTCTGCTGGACTAGCAGATGTAGGAATTGGAATTGAAAAAGCTGCCAAAATTGTTGGAATCGATTTTGTGCCATTGATAACAGAACGTTATGACTTGGTTATTCTAAAAACGTCAGAGACTGAACAGTTAATAAGTACAGTAAAGAATATTTTATCTTCCCATCAGTTTCAAGCAGAAGTGGATTCTCTAGGAGATTATGACATTTCTCAAACAGGAAAGATTATTTATGAGACCTATTAAGAGGCTGCTGAATTGAGTAGCCTCTTTTTGATTATGATTCCTTTTATGGTTCAACCAAACTCCCTAGAGGAAAATCTCTCTACTTTACAAACGATCCATTATTTTTATTTTTTTGTAGGCTAATGGTGTCATGTTCATCAACTTTCGGAATTTATCAATGAAATAACTGGTGCTGTTAAATCCTACTTGATAGGCAACATCTGTCACATTGGAATCGGGTTGCTGCAGTAAAATTAAACTTTTTTGAATTCGATAGTCCATTACATAATTCAAAGGGGTTTTCTTTAATATCCGTTTGAAATATCGACAGCATTCAGACCGGCTTAATTGACCAGCTCGGGCAATATCGTCTAAAAGGATTTTCTCGGCATAATGCAGATGGATCCAATTTAACATTTGCTTCATTCGAGCACTCTTTAGCACTTCCGTTTGTTCGTACTCTAATGGAATCCCATTCATAATGAGGTTCTTCCAAATCAACGTGAGATACAGGCTAATGTCGATTTCATAGTATGGTGGATATTCTTTTATCAACTGATTGATTTTCATAATGGTACTCAAAATATTATTCGCCCAAAGCTCCTTTGAATCCAAGTATAAATAAGGAAGATTAGTCGCCTTTAAATAAGGGTTAACAAAGGCGGAATAGAGTTCTTGGGATAAAACGAAACTTGGGGAAACATTTAAACAAATATAGGCACAGCCCGAATCATTCTTCTCTTTCGCCATGTGCAGACAGCCACTATTGATAAATAGCCCCTCGCCTGCCTGAACCATAATATTTTCTTCATTTATTTGAAAAATGGCTTCTCCTTTTACAACTAGAACAAACTGAAATTCATCATGCCAATGAAGTGGTATATATCCATTGATATTTTGGTTAATCGTTGTTTCATAACAGGCTATGGGTAACACAACTGTACGATGTTCTGTTAATTCTTTTAAACTTTGGTCAACCTTAAAATCTTTAATTTGCATATATCCACCTCAATATACTTATATTTTTTCATTCAATTCGGGTATTATTTTAGGGGTTTTTCCCTTATCATATAAAAT
>NZ_JBALPZ010000187.1:2810-34270 GCF_036965645.1 Neobacillus drentensis | reverse complement strand
TTTCAATAAGAACAGGCTAAATGAGAATACAACAAAAAAATCTTAGGTAAATTCAGAAAATAAAGTTTATGTATTCTGCACTCGAATTAAATCATACCTCATTTTTTTATCATTTCCAAGCCGAATGAGAGCATAAAGTCCTTTGTATTTTTACCCAGTTGATTACTTTCATGTATGAGAGTAAACAGGAAAAGCCAGTGAACTACTCACTGACTTACCTGTTTTTAACTATTTATAGGATTACTCAGAAACCGGAACAACTGCACCTTTGTACTTCTCAAGGATGAAGTCTTGGATTTCTTTAGAGTGAAGAACTTCTACAAGTGTCTTGATAGCAGGTTTGTTTTCATCACCTTTACGAACGGCAATAACGTTCACATATGGAGAGTTTTTGTCTTCAATGGCGATGGAATCTTTAATTGGGTTTAGTCCAGCATCAATAGCATAGTTTGAATTGATTAATACCGCATCCCCTTCACCATTTTTATAGATTTGTGGTAAAAGTTTTGCTTCGTAATCTGCGTCAAAAACTAATTTCTTAGGATTTTCTACAACATCTTTGATTTCTGCTTTTGTCTTATCAATGCCTGATTTTAATTTGATTAGTCCTTGTGCTTCAAGTAATGAAAGCAGACGTCCATGGTCAGCAACAGAGTTGCTCATGATTAAATGAGCGCCCGTAGGAAGATCGCTAAGTTTTTTGTATTTTTTTGAATAAACACCAATTGGCTCGATGTGGATTCCGCCAGCATTCACAAATCCGTATCCAAACTCTTTATTTTGTGACTCTAGGTATGGAATGTGTTGGAAATAGTTTGCATCCAATTCTTTTGTTGATAAAGCTTTGTTAGGAAGAATATAGTCAGTGAATGTCTTAATTTCTAAATCAATCCCTTTTTCTTTTAGGATTGGTTTTGCTTTTTCTAAAATTTCTGCGTGTGGAACAGTAGAAGCTCCGACCACTAATTTCGTTGTTTTGCTGTCTGTACTTTCTGACTTGTCAGTTGACTTACCGCAAGCAGCTAATGCAAGCACAAGTGCTGCTGCTAATACTAATGTTAACCATTTTTTCATGTTAACCTCTCCTTTTATCTTTTATCTAATTTTGAAGTGATAAAATCACCAATAAACTGAATCACAAAAACGATAATTAAAATAATAACGGTTGCCATTAGCGTAACATCGTTCTGGTTTCTTTGGAAACCATAGTTATACGCAAGGTTACCAAGACCACCCGCACCTATTGCTCCTGCCATTGCTGTATACCCTACGAGTGCAATCGCAGTAACCGTAATTCCTGAAATAAGGGCTGGCATTGATTCTGGCAATAATACTTTCCAGATAATCGTCCCAGTTGTTGCACCCATTGATCTTGCAGCTTCAATGACCCCTTTATCAATTTCTCGAAGGCCAATCTCCACCATTCTCGCGTAAAATGGAGCAGCACCAATAATAAGCGAAGGTAATGCTGCATTTTCTCCTATCATGGTTCCAACTAGCAAGGTGGTGAGCGGAATTAATAATACAATTAAGATAATAAACGGAATCGAACGGAAAATATTGACTATAGCGCTGATTACAGCGTTGATTGGCCTGTTTTCCCAGAGGTTCCCTTTGGAAGTAAGAAATAAAACTAATCCTAGTAACGTACCTAAAATGAACGTTGCTATAACGGAAATGCCTGCCATGTAAAGAGTATTTTTTGTCTCTTCCCACATGATTAACCAGTCAACATTTGGAAGATAATGCTTAATCATTTGTAACCACCTCCACTCCTACAGTCTGAGCACGAATGAAGTCCACAGCATCGTTAACTTCTTTTTCGTCGCCATCAATATGAATGAACAAGGTTCCATATGATCCTTTTTGGGTTTGCGCTATTTTACCTTGCAGAATATTAACCGTGACGTTATGATTTCGGATTAAATTAGTAATAACCGGCTGCTCGGCTGATTCACCAATAAAGGTTAATTGCACAATCTGTCCAGAGTGATAACGCTCAAGCAAATGATCTGCAGCTTCCTTTGTATCTTCATTCTCTGATACTTGCTGGACGAAGCGCTTCGTGATCGGCTGCTGTGGATTTTTAAATACATCCAGGACCGAACCAAGCTCTACTACCCTGCCGCTTTCCATTACGGCCACGCGGTGGCAGATTTTCCGAATGACGTGCATTTCATGTGTAATTAACACAATCGTTAATCCTAGACGCTTATTAATATCCACCAGCAATTCGAGGATTGAATCTGTCGTCTGCGGATCTAATGCTGAAGTTGCTTCATCACAAAGTAATACTTTAGGATTATTCGCGAGCGCCCTGGCGATCCCAACCCGTTGCTTCTGACCACCGCTGAGCTCAGATGGATAAGCATTTTCTCGTCCTTCCAGACCTACTAGTTTAATAAGCTCTGCCACTCTTTTCTTTCTTTGCGGACCCTTTACACCAGCGATTTCTAATGGAAAAGAAATATTTTCACTGACTGTTCTTGACCACAGTAAGTTGAAATGCTGGAAGATCATGCTGATTTCTTGACGAGCCTTTCGAAGTTCAGCTCCTCTTATTTTTGATATGACACGACCTGCAACGTTGACGCTGCCCTCTGTTGGGAGCTCCAAGCCGTTTAACATGCGGATTAATGTACTTTTTCCGGCCCCGCTATAACCAATCACTCCGAAGATTTCTCCGTCTTGAATTTCAAGGTTTACGTTATCGACCGCTTTAAATTCACCTTTTTTTCCCGAGAAGATCTTCTGAACATTCTGAATTGAAATCATCTAATCACCTACTTTTTATAGAAATCTTGGATATAGGGTTAACTGTAAGAGTAAAAAGGATTCTATTATTTCAGAAAAATAAAAACACCCTTCTGCACAGGCAGAAAGGCATTATCAAAAATAAACCCTTCTCCCATCTCCCAAAGCAAATGCTTTGTGTGAATTGGCACCATTTCAATAACCATTGACGGTTGCCGGGCTTCATCGGGCACATCCCTCCACCTCTCTTGATAAGAGCTTGCAGCTTCTATATTCAATTAAAACATTATATTATTTAAGTAAATTTATTATTTTGACAAAAGTTATCGTATCACGGATAAAATGGAGTGTCAACGATTTTTTCGAATATATTTAATAGGTAAAATCTAGGCATTTGTTTTTAGTGAAGATAATCCTGTCGCAGATTCTATTGCTGTTTCAAGATCCTCAATTAGATCTTCGACATTCTCAATTCCAATGGAGAGTCGAATTAAATCTTCTGATACCCCCGCAGCCTTAAGTCCTTCGGAATCTAGCTGCTGATGGGTAGTGCTGGCAGGGTGAATAATTAAGCTCTTTGCGTCACCAACGTTGGCAACATGTGCCCAGAGTGTTAAGGAATTGATAAACTTTGCCCCAGCTTCTTTTCCGCCTTTAATACCAAAGACGACCATCGAGCCAGCTCCTTTAGGAAGATACTTTTTCGCTAATTCATAATCTGGATGTGAGCTATGGCCAGGATAGGATACCCACTCGACCGCAGGATGAGCAAGTAAATAATCAACTATTTGCTTGGTATTGGCTACATGCTCCTTCATCCGGACATGCAGAGTTTCTAGTCCTAATGTAAACAGGAAGGCATTTTGCGGACTTAATGCAGGTCCGAGATCGCGTAATAATTGGACGCGGGCTTTTATGATATAGGCAATTGCCCCTAAAGCTTCAGCATAGACAAGGCCATGATAGCTTTCATCTGGGGTGGTGAAGCTTTGAAATCTTGAGGAATTCCAATCAAACTTGCCTCCATCGACAATAATGCCGCCAGTTGTGGTTCCATTACCTAATAACCACTTAGTTGCCGAATGAACGACAATATCAGCCCCATGTTCGATTGGCCGGCAAAGATATGGGGTGGCGAATGTGTTATCAATAATTAATGGAACCCCTGCTGCATGGGCAATGTCTGCGACTTTTTCAATATCAAGGACACGTAAACTTGGGTTTCCAATGGTTTCGGCAAAGACGGCTTTTGTTTTTTCAGTAATCGCTTGGCGGAAGTTTTCAGGGTTTTCGGCATCAACAAATTTCACTTTGATTCCGTATTTTGGCAAGGTGACAGCTAATAGATTATAGGTTCCGCCATAAAGATTGGAAGCAGCCACGATTTCATCGCCAGCTTCGGCGATATTTAAGATGGCTAGTGTAATAGCCGCCATGCCGCTGGCAACGGCTAGTGCTCCTGCTCCACCTTCTAATAGTGCGACGCGGTCTTCAAAAACAGTTGTCGTTGGGTTGTGAATTCTTGTGTATATGTACCCTGGTTCCGCTAGGCTAAACAGGTTGGCTGCATGTTCTGTATTTTTGAATTGATAGGCATTGTTTTGATAGATGGGAACAGCGCGAGCTCCTGTTACAGGATCTGGTGTCAAGCCTCCATGAACACTTAGTGTTTCAAACCGGTACTTTTTTTGATTTTCTCCCATTTTTCCTGTTCCTCCTTTTTTGATCATAAATAAAAAGTCCCCTGCTTCATATAGAAGAGGGGGGAATCTCTTCTCATCTTTCGAGCTGGTTTGCTCTGCTGGAATTAGCACCGTGTTATTAAACCGGTTGCCGGGCTTCAAAGGGCCAGTCCCTCCGCCACTCTAGATAAGATTCTGTACATTCGATTGTTGTTAAAAATAGATTACTAAATTTCTAATCCCGAGTCAACCTATAGGATTATATGACTTTAGAAAGGTTTTCATGTGCTTTTGTTAAAAAGAAGATGGATTCGAGTAGCAGTGTGGTTCTTAGGGGGGCGGAAATGGTTAGCTGCCCTTTCTTTTCGAGTGTTCGTAATGTTTCAGTTCCTTCAAAAAGCTTCTGTATGGCGTGCGAGTCCCCTTTGACCTCCGAACAAATGGTTTCTGGATCATTTAGTAACGACATTTGACCATTTTTGATTTGGATGACTGCAAAGTCCTGTTCACAATAAAATTTTACTTTTATATCAGCATGTTTGATTAGGCTTAGGATGTGTCCCTGCACGATGAATTTTCTCAAGAATTTTTCTGTTAGATCGTTCATTTCTATCACTCCGGTCTATGCGCACGTATTAATTTACTTATTCAGCATGGAAGACGGGATTCCTTTGTTTATCGCTCGACAATTCTCGGTTGAAATAGGCTATTTAAAACGATTTCCCGAGAAATATGTCGAGCCTTCGAAAGTGTTAGAAAATAGTCAAATCTTTGTCCCAGGATTCTAGTTAAAATGAAGGAGATACAGAAAGGATGTGGAGTATGATTTTTAAGGATCGCCCTGAACCGCTTGAATTAAGAATTTTAAAGTTGTTAGATGTGAGAGCAGAGTTAGAAGAAAAGGAGAAAAATATATCTTCATAATAAAAATAAGGGTTATGAGGGTGAAAAAATGTTTGATTTGTTAACAGGGAAGCTCACCCCACCAAATTACCTCTTAAACGACTTGTTGTTGGAGTCAAATGATAGTAAGTTTCAAATTGATTCATTGATGATTAGGCAAGAACCTCTTTTGCTGTTCGAAGTCAAAAATTATAAAGGTGATTTTAATTATGAAAACGGAAGGTTTTATTCACTCGCTTCCAATAAGGAAATAAAAAATCCTCTACTGCAATTAGAGCGGTGTGAGTCTCTTCTTCGACAGCTTCTTCAAAGTCTTGGGTAACGTATGACTATTGAAGCGTATGTTATTTTTATTAACCCTAAATTCCACTTGTATCAATCCCCTATGAATAAATTCATTATCTATCCAAACCAGCTGCCAGATTTTATGTGTAAGTTAAATAGGAAATCGTCCACTTTAAATGAACGACATAAGGGTTTAGCTGCGCAATTAGTGTTTCTTCACCAGACGGAATCCCCCTATGAAAAGTACTCAAAGTATTCAATTGATTTATTAAAGAAAGGGATTATATGTCCTGTTTGCCATTCTTTTGATGTCTTTTGTTTTGATAGACATGTTCAATGTCAGGTATGCGGGCATTATGAGGGGCTTGACTCTGCAGTTTTAAGAGCTGTAGGGGAAATAAAACTGCTTTATCCTAATGAGAAGATTACAACTAACTTGGTTTTTGAATGGTGTAATGGGATTATCTCTAAGCAGCCAATTGGAAGGATATTGAGACAGAATTTTTGCGCTCATGGGATTAAGAAGTATACTTATTATATTTAATATGTTTTTACAATCTCTCTTTATTTTAAGGGAGATTTTTTTATGGCATGTCTATTGAAAAACAAGCTTTTGATCTTGACACATTGTCCTGATTCCAGGCTGCTTCGGGGGTATGAATCCCTTTTATCTGTCGTAGATTTCGGGTCATCTTTCCTTCGGGGGTTATGAACCTCTCTTATCTGTCGTAGACATCGGCTCATCTTTCCTTCGGGGGGTTATGCACCTCTCTTATCTGTTGTAGCCCTCCGTTCCTCTTTCCTTCGGGGGTTATGAGTCCTTCTTAACTGTCGTAGACCTCGGGTCCTTTTTCCTTCGAGGGTTATGAACCTCTCTTATCTGTCGTAGGCTTCGATTCCTTTTTCCTCCGAGGGTTATGAACCTCTCTTAACTGTCGTAGACTAGCTTTCGGTCCTGCTTCAGGGGTTAAGAAACCCCACTTATTTGTTAATGAACCTATAACTTTCTCTAGAAAAGAAAAAGCAGATGCTCCACGCATCTGCTCATCCAAGATAAGATTTAATTTTTTCAAGCAAAAACGGGACAGAATGAAACGCATAGATCGCTTCCTGGACCTCACCATTACGAATAATCAATAGGCAGGGTACACTCTCGATTGCAAAATTCTTGGCCAAATCCGGATAAAAATTCAGGTTCATTTTTCCCATCTTAACCTCTACAAGCTCCCCGACAATTTGGAGCATCCGAGACGCAACCTGACAGGTGCCGCATAGAGGGGTATAGAAATATAACAGACCGATTCCCTCACGATCAAGGAAATCAGCCAATTCAGTTCGATTCCATTCATTCATCACACATTAACTCATTTCTAAATACTCGGCATGCACATCAATATTTGCCCCTAATAGGACCATGGCCAGGTGGTGTTCAGGTGCGGTCGCTACCTCCCGATACATCCGGTCAATGTACAAATGTTCCGCATGGGGAAATTCACGTTTAAATTGTTTGCGAAGTTTCTCACCTGAATCATCTGCATCCACAAGAATATAAACATCCTTATCCTCAAGAAACTCAATCAATTCCTCAAGTTTGGAATGGCTGATGGTCCCATTTGTACAAATAATTTCTACAGGTTCCTTTACAATATGCTTAACCTTATTTTTATCGGATTTTCCTTCGACAATAAGAACTTTGTCAACATACGAATCATTCATATCCCATCACCTGTAATATAAAGTTGTTTATGTTAACATATTCTAAAATACTTATTTCGTGTACCATCTTCTTAGTAAGTTAACTATAACATGATTGTCCGCTAAGAAATAGGCATATGCTTGAAAATATGTTAACACCATCCACCATCATCACAGTCGGTATACTTGGCATTCGGCTGTTCAGTAACGGTTACATGCTGATAAATTTTTTGTTGTTCCGCTTCAAAATGATGATCCAGTTCTACTTGCATCTGGTCAGAAAGCTTTATTTTACCAATGGCTGTATTTTCAAGAAACAGTTCAATTTCACCATTTTTTAATTTTCCGATCACTCGGTCGGTCACATCAATCTTTTGTTGGTTTAATGTCATTTACTTCCACCCTCTTCAATATGGTTTAGGATTAGTCTGTCCCTGCCTGACAAGAAAAGGAGTGGAAATTTAAGAGAAAAAGCACCCATAAAATAGGTGCTTTACAACAGATTAATCTTCTTTAGTCATTTCTTCATATTGTTCAGAAGTCATTAAGTTGTCTACTTCGCTTACATTCGATGGTTCAATAACAATCATCCATGCTTTTTCATATGGAGACTCGTTGACAAACTCAGGGTTGTCACTTAGGTCTTCGTTGATTTCGACAACTTTACCGCTGACAGGGGCATAAAGCTCAGAAACGGTTTTGACTGATTCAACACTTCCGAATGGTTCGTTAACTGTTAATTCCGCACCAATCTCAGGAAGTTCAACAAAAACGATATCGCCTAATTCATGCTGTGCAAAGTCGGTAATCCCAATTCGGACTTTTTCTCCTTCAATCTTTACCCATTCATGTTCTTCAGAATAACGAAAATCTTTTGGTGTACTCATATGCAAAATCCCTCCTGTGTTTATATAAAATTTACCTTTGTTTAGAAGTTAGAGCCAAGTTTTTTCAAACTCTTCTTCTTTAAAACCAACGGTAACGTGCTCGCTATCCGTCAGGATCGGCCTTTTGATTAACATCCCATCAGAGGCAAGCAAATCGAGCAATTCAGCCTCAGTTGCTGTCTTCATTTTATCTTTAATCCCTAATTCACGATATTTTAAACCACTTGTATTGAAAAATTTCTTTAATTCCAAGCCGCTTTTTTCATAAAGCTCCTGCAACTGATCTCGTGATGGGGGCTGCTCGACAATATGTACTTCTTCATAGGAAAGATGATGTGCATCCAGCCATTTCTTTGCGTTACGGCATGTGCCGCATTTTGGATACCAGTAAAAGGTTAAAGCCAATGGTCTTCACCGTCCTATCCTTTTCATTCATAAAAATTTTATCATACAGCCTTCTAAACTTCTAATAGACCGCACTCCAATAGGTAAAATTCGACACCTTTTGTATAATTTCCTTCTTTCTTTAAAAATATAATGGAGCCCCAAAAAACGAAGGGCTCCAGATATTTAGATAATGTAGCGCTCAGCTTCAATCACTACGTCGGCAGCTTCGCGTTTTTTAGCAATCACATTGATCGGCTGGTGACGAGTAAACTTGCGAAGAGATGTTAACATCATTCGCAGCGTATCACCCTGTTCAATCGCTACCAGTGATTCTTTGGCTGTTGCTTCAATTTCATTAAAAGCTTCTTGGCAGAAGATTTGAGTATAGAGAAGCTTCTGCTTGCTCTTTTCTAAGCCGTCTTTTGCAATAGCCTTTTCGGTGCGCAGCACAACCGATTCCATCGCATATACGTTTGAAACGATATCCGCAATATTAGCTAAGATTTCTTGTTCTCTTTCTAGTGCCTTACCAAATTTCTGAGCAGCCAAACCGGACGCCAATAAGGCAATTTTCTTTGCATTTCTTACCAAGTATTTTTCTTGTGCTAATGGCTCATCACCAGGCTCTTCTGGCATTAACATCATTAATTCCTCTTGAAGTGCTAATGCTTTTTGGAATAGAGGAAGCTCACCTTTTAATGCTTTTTTGACAAGTGTTCCTGGTACAAGCAGTCGATTAATCTCATTGGTTCCTTCAAAAATCCGGTTAATCCGGGCATCACGATAGGCTCTTTCAATCGGATATTCCTGCATGAAGCCATAACCGCCGTGGATTTGGACGCCTTCATCGACTACATAGGATAATACTTCACTTGCGAAGAATTTGTTCACCGAGCATTCGATGGCATACTCTGCAATTGCAGTTGCCACCTTTTTTAGATCCTTTGCATATTCGGTAGACAGCTTACCTTGATTTTCTTCATATAAACCAATCGTGCGGTAAACGGAGCTTTCAGCTGCATAAATTTTTGAAGCCATTGTCCCAAATTTTTCTTTTGTTAAATTGAATTGAGAAATAGCTGTTTTAAATTGTTTACGGCCATTGGCATATTTGACTGTCATCTCAAATGCTTTCTTAGAACCGCCGACACCGCCGACTGCCAATTTGTAACGGCCGATGTTTAAGATGTTAAAGGCAATTACATGGCCTTTTCCATACTCTCCTAATAAATTTTCAACAGGAACCGCAACATCCTCTAAAATCAATGTACGAGTAGAAGAACTCTTGATGCCCATTTTCTTTTCTTCCGCACCCGTTGATACGCCAGGGAAATCTTTTTCTACAATAAATGCAGTGAAGTGCTCACCATCGATTTTTGCATAAACGACAAATACATCCGCAAAACCAGCATTGGTAATCCATTGCTTTTCACCGTTTAGAATATAATGAGTTCCCGAAACATTTAATTTTGCTGTGGTTCTAGCACCTAATGCATCTGAACCGGAACCTGGCTCCGTTAAGGCATAAGCGGCAATTTTTTCTCCGGATGCAAGGGCAGGTAAGTATTTATTCTTCTGTTCATCATTTCCAAATAATACAATTGGAAGAGAGCCGATTCCAACATGTGCACCATAAGAAAGGGAGAATCCGCCTGCACCCGCCATTTTCTCCGTTATCAGGGATGAAGTGATTTTATCTAAACCTAAGCCTTCAAACTCCTCTGGAACGTCAACCGCTAATAAGCCAAGCCCGCCCATTTTCTTTAATAGCTTAACCGTACGATCAAACTCATGATTTTCTAGTTGTTCGAGCTGTGGAGCCACTTCTTTTTCTACAAAGTCTGAAGCCGTTTGTGCAATCATTAAATGCTCTTCTGTAAAATCCTCTGGAGTAAAGATATCTTGATAGGAAAGATCCTCAACTAAAAAGCTTCCACCTTTGACAACCTTTTTTGTTTCAGTCATTATTATTCCTCCTATTCGTTTTTTACAATAATTCAAATACTCCGGCTGCTCCCATTCCTCCGCCGATACACATTGTCACGACGCCAAATTGTTCGTTACGGCGTTTCAACTCGTGAATTAAAGAGAGCGTTAGTTTTGCTCCTGTACAGCCAAGTGGATGTCCAAGAGCAATCGCACCGCCATTTACGTTTACGATTTCTTCATTAAGGCCAAGCTCCCGAATCACTTGCAATGACTGGGATGCAAAGGCTTCATTTAATTCAAATAATTTAATATCCGATAATTCCAATCCTGCGAGCTTAACCGCTTTTGGAATGGCTACTACTGGGCCGACACCCATAATTTCAGGCGGGACTCCTCCTACGGCAAACGAGCGGAATTTCGCCAGCGGTTTTAGACCTAGTGCTTCTGCCTTCTCACGGTCCATCAACATCAAAGCTGCCGCCCCGTCACTTGTTTGTGAAGCATTACCGGCGGTTACAGATCCCGTTACGGAAAATGCTGGACGGAGCTTCGCAAGTATTTCTAAATTGGTATCCGGACGAACCCCTTCATCCATTGAAAACTGGATTGTTTTTTCCACAAGTTTATTGTCATTGCCAACCGTACGAATGGTTACATCTACTGGTACAATTTCATCAACAAATTTCCCTTCCGCAATCGCTTTTGCTGCACGCTGATGACTGCGGACCGCAAATGCATCTTGGTCTTCACGGGAAATACCATACTTTTGGGCGACCTGTTCTGCTGTGTGGCCCATTCCCATGTAGTACTGCGGTGCTGTTTCCGCAAGTTTAATGTTTGGACGTACAACATGCCCCATCATCGGAATCATGCTCATCGATTCGGCTCCGCCAGCAATAGCGGTATCCGTATGACCCAGCATAATTCCCTGGGCAGCATAGGCGATGGCCTGCAGGCCGGATGAGCAGAACCGATTAATTGTAATCGCTGGGACTGTGTATGGCAGGCCTGCTAATGCTCCAATATTGCGGGCCATATTGTTTCCCTGCTCCGCTTCCGGCATCGCACAGCCGATAATTAAGTCATCAATGTTTCCTTCATAGTTTCCGGCACGCTTTAATGTTTCTTTTACTACTAAAGCTCCTAAGTCATCTGGACGAACATTTGCGAGCGTTCCTTTTTTTGCCTTACCGACCGGGGTCCTTGCCCCGGCTACAATCACTGCTTCTCTCATGCCATCTCCCTCACTTTCTCTTAATCTAGTATTAGTTTCTTAACGGTTTCCCTTTTACCAGCATGTGCTGCATACGCTGCTGCGATTTTGGCTCGGCAATCAGACTTAAGAAAGCTTCTCTTTCTAAATCTAAGAGGTATTGCTCATCTACTTCTGTTCCAAATGGAACGCGGCCGCCTGCAATGACATACGCAATCTTTTTTGCAATTTTGAGGTCGTGTTCTGAGATATAGCCAGATAAACGCATCGCTTCTGCCCCAAGCAATAGGGTGGCATAGCCTGTTTCCCCTACTACCGGAACTTTGCGGCGGACTCGCGGTTTATACCCCTGTTCATGTAAAGAAAGTACAGCCTGTTTTGCATCATAAATAAGATGATCACTGTTAAAGCTAATGCCATCGGACGCACTCAAGAAATTATTTTCTCGTGCTTCTTCGGCGGATGTAGAAACTTTTGCGGTCGCAATGGTTTCGAACACCTTATTGGCGATATTTTGCAAATCAAATGGAACGCCGTTAGGCAGGTTTGCTAAGTGCTTCATGTATAATTCTTTGTTTCCGCCTCCGCCAGGAAGCAGGCCGACCCCTACCTCGACTAGACCCATGTAGGTTTCGGATGAAGTTTGAATATGGGCTGCAGGCAGACATACCTCGGCACCGCCGCCAAGTGTCATTCCGAATGGAGCGGCCACTACCGGCTTGGAGCTGTACTTCACTTTTAACAAGGCGCTATGGAGGTGGCGGACAATTAGATCTAACTCATAAATATTGTCGTCCTGCACTTCCATCAACATCATCGCGAGGTTTGCCCCAACACAGAAGTTTTTCCCCTGGTTGCCGATGACAAGACCCTTATAATTTTTCTCGACTTCATCCACTGCGTAATTGATCATTTGGACGATATCAAGACCAATCGCATTGTTTAGCGAATGGAACTCCAACAGGGCCACTCCATCACCGATATCAATTAAACTTGCGCCGCTGTTCTTTTTAATGACGCCTTTTTGTTTCTTCACTTTTTTCAAGTCAATCACTTTTGGATTGGTTTCGACGAGTCGATATTGACCGTTATGATAATAGAACTGTTCACCATTTTCTTCTAAGTAGAAAGAGGTATGACCTTTTTCAAGCATGTCAGTCACCCAAACAGGTACTGCTACGCCTGCCGACCTCAACTTTTGTACCGATTTTTCCACACCAATGCTATCCCATGCTTCAAATGGTCCCATTTCCCAGCCAAAGCCCCATTTCATCGCCTGGTCAATGGCCACAATATCATCGGCAATGACACCTAATAGCTGTGCAGAGTATACGAAGGATTCCGTGAATGTATTCCATAAAAATTGGCCGGCTTTGTCATCCGCGTATACAAGCGCTTTCAACTTATTGGCTGTGCCTTTTTCCTGCTTCGCTAATTCAACCGCTGGGGTTGATAATTTTTTACGCGGTCCGTATTCCAATGTACTTGGATCCAGCTCAAGTATTTCTTTTCCTTTTTTCAAAAAGAACCCTTGACCAGACTTGCTGCCAAGCCAGCCTTTTTCGACCATCAATTTAAGGAAGGCAGGGATTTCAAAAACTTCTTTTTCTTTACCCTCGACCTGTTCATGAACATTACCAGCCACATGATAAAAAGTGTCTAATCCGACCACATCAAGTGTACGGAAGGTGGCGCTTTTTGCCCGGCCGATTAAAGGACCAGTGATCGAATCTACTTCTCCGACACTTAGGCCCGCCTTTAACATTTCCCTAACGGTAACAAGGAGTCCATAAGTGCCAATGCGGTTGGCAATAAAGTTCGGGGTATCCTTGGCTTCTACAACACCTTTTCCCAGGACATCCTCACCAAATGTTTTCATGAATGAAAGTACTTCTGGCGACGTATATTGAGTTGGGATGACTTCGAGTAATTTTAAATAACGCGGCGGATTAAAGAAGTGTGTACCGAGAAAATGCTTTTTAAAATCATCGGAACGTCCTTCCACCATTGCTTCAACAGAAATTCCTGAGGTATTCGAGCTGACAATGCTTCCCGGTTTGCGGTATTGGTCAACTTTTTCAAAAACCTGTTTTTTTACGTTAAGGTTTTCGACGACCACTTCGATGACCCAATCAACGTCCTTCAGTTTAACTAAATCATCTTCGAGATTACCTGCTTCAATGAGGGTGAGATTCTTTTTAGAGGTGAGTGGTGCAGGCTTTTGCTTTAAAAGTTTTTGGATATTTTGTGTGCTGATGCGATTACGAACCGGTTTATCAGCTATTGTAAGTCCTTTGGCTTCTTCTTCTTTCGTTAAATCCCTTGGCACGATATCCAGTAACAGTGTCGGGATCCCGATATTTGCTAAGTGGGCAGCGATTCCCGAGCCCATAACTCCGGATCCAAGGACAGCTGCTTTTTTAATCAATTGGTTCAACATTGTCTCCCCCTTAAATTTTGAATGAATACTCATTCATTTTTATAGCAAAAAAAATTCATTTAGAAATGAGTCCTGCTACTATTTAATATAAAATATTTTGAAAATTTGTGCAATCAATAAACGCGGAATTTTAAAATTTTTTTGCACACAAATTGTCAGCATCATATTTTGGCTCGGATGGGCATCCTATTCATGAGGTGATATGAATGGCGAGAGTGAAAAAGAATCCTTCCAAAGCGGCTGTAAGTGCTGCCAGTGTTAAAGGCAATGCCGGCCCAGGGAATGAAGAACAAAACACTGACAAACAAAACAGCCAAAATAGCCAGTATAAGCGCTAGGCAGTCAAAACAGGCTGGGATTTCAGCCTGTTTTGTTTTTTAATGCAAGAATTATAACAGCTGATTTTACACATGCTAAATGCGATATCTTCATTTAGTTTCAGGAGGTGAGAATGTATGAAAACATTATCAAGAATTGCCTTATTTTTAGTCATTATAGGGGCGATTAATTGGGGACTAATTGGTTTCTTTCAATTTGATTTAGTTGCGGCCCTTTTTGGAGGACAAGATTCAGCTTTATCAAGAATTATTTATAGTCTTGTTGGGTTGAGCGGACTTGCCTGCATCCCATTATTATTTGCTCGTATCGGCGAGTCTGAGACAGATACAACACGTCAAAACGTTGGTCAGCCTAATTACGCAACAGAGTTTGGCGAAGAAAATGATATGACAGATATTAATAACCAAGCTAAACAATCAGATAATCAAACTACTCAGACATACAAACCAACTCAGAACAATCAATCTGACGATCAAATATAAGCAAAACGGCCATGTTCGTGCATGGCCGTTTTCTTATTATTTATTCGTATTTCTATGCTGCTCGTTTAGCTGTTTAATCTCATTAATAATCAGCTTCATTTCTTCCTTTGCATCGGGATACAGTCCGTTCCAGTGCTTGGCTAAGGCAGGCATGGACTTGGCAATGTGGGTGTATAACGCCCAAGCCTTTACCTTTTCTTTTGTTCCTTCACTGCTTTCGCCTACAAGGAGTTCACTATATTTTTCGAGCAGCGCTTCGAACTGAGCAGTAAATTCCTTCTCCATCTTGACACCTTCCATCCATGGCAATTTGCGTACATGGGCAGGTTTTACACCGTTTCCCTGCTTGTAATTGATAAGAAAAACAGCACGTATTTCTTATCCGTACCTCATTGTTCCATTTTACCATATTTGTTTTATCCCCATAGTATCTTTGCAATGGATTTTGGTTATAGGCGCCAAATAAGGGCCCTTCGCCCTCAAAAAGTAAATAAGTGAAGTCTTCCAAAACATTAGCACTCTCATGTTCTTTTAACTCTGTTTCATACAGCCAAAATAGGTAAACGGCGATATTTTCCCACAGGATTAACCTCGGAATACCAGCTATATTTGCTAATTTATTAATCAGGATATCAATGTTTTTTGCAAAGAGATTGTTTACAATTTCTTCACGCCACTTTTGTCGATTCTTCCCGTCCCAGTTTTGAAGGGTATCATCCACTAATGAAAAAGAAGAAAGCCAATCCTTCCCCGGTTCTGGAGCTTCCATTTTTAGATTATGAAGTGACACATCCAGCTTTTTATTCCATGCCGTCATCGTATAAAGCGACATGACAGCAACAAAGGCATAACGTTTGATAAAAATTGAGGCCGCTGCTTTTTCATTTCTTGCTCCCATTATATTAGCCAATTTTTTAAAAAAGTCCTGCAGGAATACATCGTTCAGTAGATCGATAACATTAATGCTATTCGTCAATTCTGGCTTAAATCTGTATTTTTGCAGTTGGGCAAGTTCCTCAACTCTCATTTTGCTACCCATTCATTGCAACCGCCTTATTCAGGATCCGTCTCCCTTTTCCATATGGAATACATAGTGGTGTGCCAAATAATGGATCAATGGTTACTTCGCAGTCCATATCAAATACATGTTTTACTAGACTTCCGGTTATCACATGCTCTGGTGCACCCTGGGCGTAAACCTTTTGGTCCTTCATGGCGACAATATGATGAGCATATCGGCAGGCTAGATTCAGGTCGTGAAGGACCATAACAACCGTTCTATTTTTGAATTCGTTTAACTCAAATAGCAAATCAAGAATTTCAATTTGATGAGTCATATCTAAATAGGTGGTCGGTTCATCCAATAAAATGATGTCCGTATCCTGCGCTAAGGTCATCGCAATCCAGGCCCGCTGTCTCTGACCGCCTGATAGAGAGTCCACTGTTCTTTCTTTTAAATGATCAAGACGTGTCGCCTTTAGGGCATCATTTACCTTTTTTTCGTCTTCCTCTGACCACTGTTTTAACCATGATTGATGCGGATACCGGCCTTGTTTAACAAGCTGAAGGACGGTTAGTCCTTCTGGTGCTGCCGGTGATTGTGGGAGGATGGCCATTTTTTTAGCAATTTCTTTTGTAGGAAGCTTCGCGATGGCCTTACCTTCAAGTAAAATACCGCCGGATTTCGGCTTTAAGAGACGGGCAATTGAACGTAGAAGCGTGGATTTTCCGCAGCCGTTCCCTCCGATAAATACGGTTATCTCGCCCTTCCGTATCTCTAAATCCAGTTCTTTAATAATAAGATTTTCACCGTATGAAAGAGATAAATTTTTCGTTTCAATTGCGTTCTTCATCTTGCCAACTCCTTTATTTTCGCGTAGCAGATATGTTAAACATTTCTTGTTTTAAAAAGCAGGTAAATAAAATAGGGTGCACCTATTCCCGCAGTAAATACCCCAGCAGGCACCTCTAATGGCGAAAACAACGTTCGGCCGATTAAATCAGCAATCATTACTAGCATGCCTCCCAATAAAGCAGCCGTTGGCAGTAATGCACCAAACGAGGAGCCGACTAATCTCCTGGCCATGTGGGGTGCCATTAAGCCGACAAACCCAATGCCTCCAGCAAAAGCTACCGAGCTGCCAATCAAGGCTGTACTAATCATCAATAGCAGGAACCGCTGCTTTTGGACCTTGCCGCCAAGTCCGGCAGCCACTTCATCGCCCAACTCTTGGATATTTATGATTCGTGCCGCAATAAAAGCGATAATGAGGAAAATAACAGTCCACGGGACTAAGGTGGCCACATTTTTCCAATTTGATCCATAGACGGTACCCGTAATCCAGATATTTGCTTGAGCTGCTTGATAGATGGGACCCATGATCATCATTAAGGTGGTTAAAGCCTGCATTAAGGTTGAAATCCCTATGCCAATTAACACTAATCTTATCGGTGAAACACCATTTTTCCAGGCTAAGATATAAACTAAAAAGGCAACAATCCCCGCTCCTAAAAACGCCGCTAATGGCAACCAAGCAATGCTGACGATTAAAGCATTATTTTTATCGCTAAAAACAGCTAAAAAAGCAACAACGGCAACCGCGGCACCCCCTGTTATCCCGAGGACGTCCGGCGAGGCAAGTGGGTTGCGGATCATTCCTTGTAATATACCTCCTGCTACAGCTAAAGACATTCCAACCATTAAGGCAACAATAATTCTTGGCAGGCGAAATGAGGTAATAATCAGCTTCTCCATTTCCGGACCCCCGCCAAATAATACTTTTACCACCGTTAACGGGTTAATCTTCATATCCCCAATTCCTGTACTGATCACCAACACGATAAACGTGACAAGCAGCAGGATTAGAAGTAATAAAGCTGCCTTTCGATCAATTAAAAAAGACATTTTGCCCTTGAGCGGGCGGAAATTTTTATATTTGCTCATCGGCCATTGAACCCCCTTCTCGCGATATAAATAAAGAATGGAGTTCCAATGATGGCGGTCATGACCCCGACAGGTACTTCTGATGGCATCAGGATATATCTAGCCGCTATATCGGCTGTAAGTAACAGAATGGCACCAAAGATTCCGGATAAGGGGATCACCCAGCGATGATCGATTCCGAAGATGGCCCTGGTAACATGCGGAATGACAATCCCCACAAAGCCGATTGGTCCGGCAACTGCTACGGAACCTCCTGCCAAAAGAATGACCAATCCCCCAATGGTGATTTTAACAAGTCCTGTATGCAAACCAAGCCCTTTTGCAACATCCTCCCCCATAGACAGGATATTCATTTTTCCGGCAATCAAAAAAGCCCCCGCCCAGCCAATTGTCATATATGGTAACACGGCTTCAAGTGTTTCAAGCTTTCTACCTTGAACAGATCCTGCCAGCCAAAACAGTACCTGCTCCAAGGCGGCTTCATCCATTACGAGTAATCCTTGTGTGAAGGATGAAAACATCGCTGAAATTGCTGCACCTGCAAGGGTAAGCTTCATGGGTGTAAACCCTTCTCGTCCAAAGGATCCAATCCCATAGACACTGATCGCTGCAATTGCTGCACCAAGGAAAGCTAGGCCGTTGTATGCTTGTAAATCGTTTACGGTAAATAAGCTAACGGCGGCTACCACGAAAAAGCCAGCCCCCGCATTGATTCCAAATATTCCCGGCGAGGCCAGTGGATTCTTCGTTAAGGTTTGCATGAGTGTCCCGGCAATTGCTAGGCTTGCCCCTACTGCGGCAGCTATGAATGCCCTCGGAACTCTAACGGTTTTGATAATAATATGTTCGTTCGAGCCATTGTAATTTTTAAAAGCATCGATTGCTGTCTGTACACTGGTATCTGTGTAACCATAGATTACACTTGCGCCCATTAACAGAAGCATGACAAGTGCTGCGCCTATAAATCCTGCCCATTTGAACGTAGTACTTTTTAGAAACATTGATTTGAAACCCTTTCCACCTCTTTTTCTATTAGTCTATCTGTTATTGATAATGATTGTCAATGATTTTGATAATCATTTTCAATTAGCTATTGACATGGGTGCTGCAGGCATTTTATGATGTAAATGATAATCATTATCAATTATTTTCAAGGGGGATACATACAAAATGAAAGCAATCAAAAGGATTTTCTCACTCTTCTCGATCCTAGCTATTTTCTTATTAGCTGCCTGTGGCGGTACCGAGGAGAAAACAAGTACAGAACCAAAGAAAACCGAGGAAAAAAGTTATACGGTTGAGCATGCAATGGGGTCTACAACTATTAAAGGGAACCCAAAACGTGTGGTAATTCTCACAAATGAAGGGACCGAAGCTCTTTTAGCATTAGGTGTTAAACCGGTTGGGGCCGTTCAATCGTTTACCGGAAACCCTTGGTATGAACATATTGCTGATAAAATGAAAAATGTCAAAGTGGTCGGTACGGAGAGTGAAGTAAACGTAGAAGCCATTGCTGCATTGAAGCCGGATTTGATTATTGGAAATAAAATGCGCCAAGAAAAGATTTATGAGCAGTTAAGTGCGATTGCTCCGACTGTTTTTGCTGAGACTCTTCGGGGCGACTGGAAGGAAAACTTTCAATTATATGCTAAGGCGCTGAATAAAGTAGATAAAGGTAACGAGGTTATCCAAAGCTATGATTCTCGTATTGCTGGTCTAAAGAAAAAACTTGGGGATCAATTACAGATGAAGGTCTCTATGGTTCGTTTTATGGCTGGTGAGGTCAGGATTTATCATAAGGATACTTTTTCAGGGGTTATTTTAAGTGATCTTGGTTTTGCCCGTCCAGACAGTCAGAATGTAGATGATTTTGCTGAGCGAAATGTTACGAAGGAAAGGGTTCCGGCAATGGATGGTGATATCCTCTTCTATTTCACGTATGAAACGGGTGATGGCAAAGGCTCGGAATTGGAGAAAGAGTGGATTGCTGACCCATTATTCAGGAACTTAGAGGTCGCTAAGAAGGGGGAGGTTCATAAGGTAAGTGACACGATTTGGAATACAGCCGGCGGGGTGCTAGCAGCTAACCTGATGCTGGATGATATTGAAAAGGTCTTTTTGAAAAAATAATACGGATTGGACATTGGACTGCCTTCCTGAGGATGAAGGTGGTCCTTTTTTGTGTTTTGGAAATATTTTAGCGCGGACATTGGTGGGCTGCTTCTGATAATTGGGTTGATTCCGCGGAATTGAGTGATTTTTCCGCGCTTTTTTGTGTTTTTTCCGCCAACTTCTGGATTATTTCCGCATACTTTCCTTTTTTCCCGCCGACTTCTAGATTATTTCCGCAATCCGCCCTTCGGCTTGGCTGTTTATTTGTTGATTCCGCGAACTTGGATGATAATTCCGCACTTTTTTTGTGTTTTTACCGCCAACTTCTGGATTATTTCCGCGGACTTGAGTGATAATTCCGCGCTTTTTTGCGTTTTTTCCGCGACTTCTGAATTAATCTCGCAACCCGGAATTGCAAAAAAGAAAAAAAGAGCGAACCGAGTCGCTCTTTTTATGCCGTAGTCGAAAACATATACTTTTTATAATGATATCGAATCGAAAAGATTAATCCCAGTGCCATCATGTTCCCCATCAAAGCACTTCCCCCGTAGCTGATAAACGGCAGCGGGATACCGGTAATCGGCAGAACGCCAATGGTCATGCCAATGTTTTGGAACACGTGAAATGTAATCATACTGATGACACCAACACAAATGTACGTATAAAAATTATTCTTTGTTTCCATACCAACCTTCGTAATATGGTAAATCAATAAGAAAAACAAACTGATTAAAACACTCGAACCAATAAAACCATATTCCTCACCAACGACACTAAAGATAAAGTCTGTCTGGCTTTCAGGCAAATAAACTTCCCGATTACCAAAGCCTTTACCGCCTGTTTGACCTGAGCCGATAGCAAGTAAGGATTTGGTCAGCTGATAAGCATCCGTACCCTCGTAGCTATAAGGATCGAGCCAAGAGTAAATACGGCGAAGCTGATATTCACCAACCCCAAGATACTTTTCTAAAACAGCCGGATTCCAAAGAACAAAATAAAATATCATGCCAATTAAAATAATTCCGAACGAAAAAATCGGCACTAATATTTTCCAAGAAACCCCAGAAATAAAAATCATTCCAAGTAAAATGGCCAAGAAAACTAGCGAAGTCCCCAAGTCCTGCTTAATAATCAATCCTAACGGAACCATCGTGACAATACCCATTTTAATTAAAAGCCAAAAATCTGTTTGCAGTGTTTTAACTGGATTTTTTAAATGGTGCTGATCAATGACACGTGAAAGAGCCAGGATAATAAAAATTTTAACAAACTCAGAAGGCTGAATCGAGCCAACCCCTGGAAGCACAAACCAGTTTTTGGCTCCATTAATGACCGGGGCAATACTTGCCGGTGCAACAATTAAAAAACCGAGCAAAAGTATACCAAACCCGTAGGCGTACCAAGTTAATTTTTTCAATTGATCTGAATCCAGGGTCATAACCATTGTTACAATACCGGCCCCAACAACATACCAGACGATTTGCTTGATTAAAAAGTTCTCCTTATACTGCCCGCTCGCTTGGGCACTATAAATCGCAAAACAGCTCGCTAGAAAAAGTAAGATTAATATAAAAACGAGACTGTAATCAAGTTTTGAAGTTGTATTGCTATTTGAAGTCATATTCGTTCCACCTTACAAAAAACTTGTCCATTCCTCCATTATATTTTGAAAAACAACAAATCTCAACTTATAACCGGCTGCTGGTTTTATTTACATGATGGAAAATAAATTCTTCTTACCTCTTCTGCCATCCATTCCAAATTATTTGGGACCTGAGGAATTCCGTAGCCAATATAAAGGGGAGTGGTTACAAAACGAGAAACGATTTTTGCATAAATTTTGTGATCGATATGATTAAAAAAGACATTATAGCTTGTGGCTTTAAAAGGAAAATGATTCAGGATATAGTGAACGGCCTTTTGAATATACTCCGCAAACTCTTGCCTATAACCGATATCCTCCATCTCGACATTAAACTCATAAAAGCCGACGCGTGGTTTTGTTGACAAGGTAAACCTGACACCGTTGCGCTCGGCAATGACGAGACCCTCGAACATGTCATGGGATGCCTTTTCTCGATAATCTATATCATGTAAACCGACAATTTGCATATGTGGATGCGCAATCGTCCCTCCCGACAGCGGACCATGATTTTTGAAAAAAATAACCGAGCGGTACTGGCCCGTCTCCTCCATCTCAAGCCAATGTTTAAGTCCGAACCGAATCAAGCGATGGAGATGCTCTTTTGTATAGGTTGATAGATCGCCATGGCAATCGTCTGTTTCAATTAATACGGTCTGATAGGCATTTTCTAAAACAGGATATTTATTTTTTAGAAGAATAATGGGGCCATCCACATCAATAAGGTTTGTGAGTTGGTCTCTTTCACAGAAAGGGCAGGCCTGTTCTTTGTTTCGAATATTTTCTGGCTTCTTGACACCGATAGACGTATTAAAATGAAGATGAGAATTTTCCAAAACGCGTTCTCCTCTCAGGACAGTTATATATCTATTTTATGGGAGATAACCTTTAGTTTGCACTTATTTTGATTGCAGCCAGCGATATTTCCGTTGACCTATTTACCAGATACCACCTAAAATAGAAGAGGATTTCATGAATTAGTATTTTTTTGCATATTCATAAGTGTACAGGCCTAGATTATTTTAGAATGAGAGGGAGCGTATGTTAACAAAACTGGAAGCACTAGTCCTCGGCATTATCCAAGGGTTAACCGAATTTTTACCTATCAGCAGTACTGGCCATCTTTACCTAGGAAGAAATTTATTCGGACTTCAAGAAGCGGGGCTTTTGCTCGATACCATGCTGCACGTCGGGACATTACTGGCTGTATTTGTCTTTTATAAGGACGAGTTTATCAAAATACTCAAAAAGCCGTTCAGCAAACTAACTTTTCTCTTAATTGTCGGAACCATTCCTGCTGTCGTATTTGGTCTTGCTTTTAAAGATTATATTGATGAGATTTCGAAAACAGGTGTGACGATTGGCTGGGAATTTTTAATTACGGGATTATTTCTGTGGCTTGCGGATTCAGCGAAAAATGGTTATAAGAAAATGGACGATATCAGCTATAAGGATGCCTTCATTATTGGTACTTTTCAGGCGGTTGCCATCATGCCAGCCATTTCTCGTTCAGGTATGACGATTGTTGCGGCGCTGTGGCGTAAATTAGATCGGGAAACAGCTGCTTACTTTTCTTTCCTTTTGTCAACACCAGCGATTGCCGGTGCAATTGTTTTGCAGACAAAGGATTTACTAGAAGGACAAGGTGAAGCGATTTCCCTTTCGGCCTTACTGGTTGGTATTGCTGCCTCTGCCCTTTTCGGGTATGTAGCGGTTAGATGGATGATCGGCTACTTAAAGAATCATTCCTTAAAGCCATTTGCGATTTATGTTTGGGCATTAGGCATCCTGGTCCTATTCTTTCAATTTACAGGTAGATTTTAAGAAGGCTCCGGGACGCAGGAGATGGACCATAAAAAAATGCGACTCATCAACGAGTCGCATTTTTCTATTTTATAGTAACGATTTCTCTTGCCATTTCTCTAGCTGCTTCGGCTGCCTGTTCTTTTGCTTTGGCCATAATTTCTGGAATTTGTTTTGGAAAATGATCCATTCCCTCTGCCACAATGGTCTCTAAGCTATCGAAACCAAGGAATTGGAACACCTTGCGTAAATAACGATCGCCAAATTCAAAGTCAACCATTGGTCCAGAAGAATAGATGCCGCCGCGTGTTTGAATATGAATGGCTTTTCGACCAGTTAACAGCCCCTTAGGACCTTCTGGGGTATTTGTAAAAGTTTTTTCCACAATAAATAGATTATCAATAAATTTTTTCAAAATGGATGGAGCACCGAGATTCCAAATTGGCGTAACAAATACATAATAATCAGCGGCAATAAAGCGGTCAGCAAGGTCGTGCATTTTTTCAAGTTTGGTCCGCTCTGTGTCTGATAATTGCTCTTTTGTATAGCCCATAAATGACAATTTAGCCCGTGCATATAAAAGATCCATGTCAATATCAGGAATATCCATATCATATAGGTGCCAGCGCTCGATTTCCACATCCGGCTGGGCAGCCTTAAACTCCTCTAAAAATACTTCCCCGATCTGCATCCCTTTTGATCGCTTTATATCATTTTTAGGGTTTGCTGTAATATACAAAAGTTTCGACATTTACATCCCTTCCTTTTGCCCAGAAATTTTCCTTCTAAATACAATACTACATCAAATCTTCTTGCTCACGAATGAACAAAACGTGACGTTTGTGAAGAAAATGTGAATATAAAATGCGTAAGCGCCTTGATTAGGGAAAAAAGTAGTTCATTTTTTCCTAGGCGCTGCAGCTAGACAGGTATCGATTTTTGAGGGAACACTTAGTTCCTTTCTGAACAATTCATGACAATTCTAAACAAAACCTAACGAAACTTTACATAACTTAACAAAAGTTACATCTATTATGATACTCTTTTAATAGAATAAAAACTGGAAAAAGGAGGGTGAACAATGGACGAAAGGGCCTATACTCCCGATGAGGTGGCACAAATTTTTCAAATCTCAAAGCATACGGTTTATGAGCTAATCAAAAGGGGGGATCTACAAGCCTTTAAGATAGGAAACAAAATGAGAATCGAGCATGCTGAACTTGAACGTTATAAAGAAAGCATGAAAGCACCAACAAAGAAAACTACAGATGCTCCAAGCATTAACATGATACCCTCGGCACCCATTCGTCTTTCAGGCAGCCATGATTTTCTTGTTGAGCATTTTGCTAAACAAGCTGGAAGCGCTTTAAATGTGCAAATTCAGCCTTCCTTTATCGGCAGTTTGGAAGGTTTAATGATGCTTTACCGTGGCCAATGCGATATTGCGGCAATTCATCTCTTAGATCCGGCTTCACAAGAGTATAATCTGCCTTTTATCCATCAGCTTTTTGTCTATGAAAATATTGCTGTCATGAGATTTGCGGACAGACAGCAAGGATTCATTGTCGCAAAGGGCAATCCAAAAAACATCTCTGATTTTACTGACCTCACGAGGAAAGATGTGCAGTTTGTTAACCGTCAAAAAGGGGCCGGAACAAGATTTTTGCTAGATTCCAAGCTTTCGCATCACGGAATCCATCCAAATATGATTAATGGGTACAGCAATGAAGAATGGAACCATTTATCTGCTGCTTCCTACATAAATCGAGGCATGGCTGATGTAACATTCGGCATTCAATCCGCCGCCAGCCACTTAGGTTTGGAGTTTGTGCCAGTAGCACAAGAAAAGTTTGATCTTGTTTTTCGTTTTACACCAGAAAACAAGCAGCATTTACTGGATTTAATCCATTTTTTACAGTCTGCGAGCTTCAAAGATAGCCTGACAAATTTAGAAGGTTATTCAGTTCAGGATTTAGGAAAAATTATCTATCAAACTAGTCAAACGGAGGAACTTATATGAAGAAAAATCGTTTAGTTATCGCCTTATTTGCTTTGATGCTTCTAGTTTTATCAGCTTGTGGAAACACCAATACAAAGGATACCGCTGCTAAGGAGAAAAAGACAGCTGCTAAACCGGCACCTACCGAAATGATTCTTGCCACTACAACAAGTACACAGGATAGCGGCTTATTAGATGTGATTATCCCTATGTTTGAAAAACAAAATAATGTCAAGGTAAAAGTGATTGCTGTCGGTACTGGCGAGGCATTAGCAATGGGTACTAAGGGCGAAGCAGATGCCCTGCTTGTACACGCTCCAGCTGCTGAGAAAACTGTCGTGGATGCAGGTGATGCGATTAACTATAAGCGTGTGATGTACAATGATTTTGTTTTAGTAGGACCTAAGGAAAATCCAGCTGGCGTTAGCGGTGATGATATTGTGACTGCCTTTAAAAAATTAGCCGAAACCCAAGCCACTTTCATTTCTCGTGGTGATGACTCTGGAACAAATAAAAAGGAATTAGCAATCTGGACAACTGCAAATATTAAACCTGCGGGTACTTGGTATGTTTCAACCGGACAAGGGATGGGACAAACCTTACAAGTGGCTGCAGAGAAAAAAGGATATGTCTTAACGGACCGCGCTACATGGCTTGCCCAATCCAAAAACCTTGATACTTTAAAAATTGTCGTGGAAGGCGGCAAAGATTTAATGAATATTTATCATGTTATGGAAGTAAATCCAGAAAAACATGATAAAGTGAATAGTAAAGATGCTAAAAAGTTTGTAGACTTTATGATAGATCCAAAAACACAAGATGTGATTGAGAACTTTGGTAAAAAAGAATTTGGCAGATCCTTATTCATTAAATATACCGAATAAAATAAATGCAGGGCGGTCTCTTAAATGAGTCCGCCTCTTGTTAAACTTTGAATGAAACACCTGGGGGCATGATGTTATGGACTTACTATTAGATGGACTGAAAAAAGCAATAGAGTTGATTTTTTCCGGCGATCAGGAAGTGTTTGAGATTACCGGGCTGACGCTAAAAGTCTGTCTTATTTCCATTCTAATTAGTACCATCATCGGATTGCCTCTCGGTATGCTGCTAGGATTAACTAGATTCAAAGGACGCAAAATTCTCTTAATTTTTATTAATATTGGTTTAGGGCTGCCTCCAGTTGTAGCCGGCCTTTGGATTACGATGCTCCTATGGCGTTCTGGTCCATTAGGAGATTTCGCCTTGCTCTATTCGCCGGCAGCGATTATCATGGCTCAAGTTTTAGTCAGCCTGCCCATCGTTACAAGCCTTACCTGTACTGCTTTCCAGCAAATCAGCGAAAAGATGCTGCTGCAAATTAAGGCACTTGGGGCAACAAGAATGCAAACTTTGTTCATTCTAATTAAACAATTGAAAATGGCGATATTAGCAGCCATCATGGCCGGCTTTGGCCGAGTAATTGCCGAAGTTGGTGCCGCTATGATGGTGGGCGGCAATATTCAAGGTGATACCCGCATTTTAACAACCACCATCGTTATGGAAGTGTCGAAAGGAAACTTTGACATCGCCTTAGCTCTCTCCTTTATCTTGTTGTCCGTTGCTTTATTAATCACGGCGGCCTTAACATTTTTACAGCAAAGGAAGCGAATATCTTGAAACCGTTAATCGAGCTTAAAAACATGACCTATATAGCCCATCAAAAAACGATTCTTGATATTCCTTCCTTCAAGATTTGTGAGGGTGAATTTCTCGGCATTATGGGGCCGAATGGGGCTGGAAAAAGTACATTACTTAAGCTCCTCGCGTTTTTGGAAAAACAATCGAGTGGAGAGTTTCTTTACCGGGGGCAAACTGTTTCAATTGGTAATGCTCCGCTTGAATTGCGAAGAAAGTTCTCCGTTGCTTTACAACAATCCCTTCTATTAGATGGGACAGTCTATCAAAATATTGCCATTGGTTTAACCCTAAGAAAGGTTCCCAAACCGATTATGAAAGAAAAAGTGGATCATTGGCTGGAGTTGTTTGGTATTAGTCATTTAGCTAAAAAGAATGCCCTCTATCTATCTGGTGGTGAGGCACAAAGGGTCAACCTGGCTCGTGCCATGATTGTGGAACCGGAAATTCTTTTTCTTGATGAACCATTTTCCGCACTAGACTTTCCTACGAAAATCCGTTTAATGGAAGATTTCAAGAGAATTATGGAGGACTCGCGCACAACGGCTGTGTTTGTCAGCCATGATTTGATGGAGATTCATTATCTTACCAATCGGCTTTCCATTATCGTGAATGGTCAAGTGAAGCAGACAGGTCCAACTCCTTTAGTCCTCGAACATCCTAACCCTTCTACCCAATCCTTCCTGAATGAGTGGAAAAAATTCTACCCCGCAATAACGGGCAGTAATACAAGCTCTGGCTCTACGCCTGGAAAATTGTTGGAATTTTAATGTAAAAAAATCCGCTGGCGGTTTCTTTTTGAAGCTGCTTATTTTTTATCTACTTCTAAATTTGCTTAATATTTTAGGGAGGAATAAAATAGTATATACATAATTAAACTAGCTTTCAGGGGGAGTTTTCTATGAAGTTTGCCATCATAACCGGGGCTTCGAAGGGCTTGGGAGAAAGTATTGCAAAACGCCTTTTACAGGAACAAATTACGGTCATCTCTGTATCTCGGACAGAGAATAAGCAGTTAAGTAAGCTTGCAATGGAAAAAGGAATTGACTATAAACATATATCTTGCAATCTCTCATTAGAAAAAGAAATTCAAGAGGTCTTTATGGAGGTTGCCCACTGCATTTTTGAAAAAAACCCAACTGAAATCCTTCTCTTTAATAACGCAGGTGTGATCGAACCGATTCAAAAAGTAGGAAACTTAGACCAAACTCCGATCATCCGAAATATAAAAGTAAATCTGATCGCACCCATTCTGATTACTAATTTATTTTTAAGCAATGCTCATTTAACTAACACAAAAGTAACCGTTATCAATGTCACTTCCGGAGCGGCTGTCCGTTCAATTGAAGGCTGGAGTGTTTATTGCAGTTCAAAGGCCGGGTTAAATATGTTCACCCAAACAGCCGCCATTGAACAGGCAGAATTGAAAACGGATAATACCATTATTGGCTTTAGTCCAGGCGTCATGGATACGAACATGCAAGAAACCATCCGTTCTTCCTCCAAGGATGCCTTTAATGAACTAGACAAGTTTAAGGAATATAAAGAAAAGAATTTATTATTGGAGACGGATGCTGTTGCTAGCGCCTTAGTGAATCTAGTTTTAAGAGGAAATCCTGAGAGTGGGAAGGTTTACCATATTAAAGAATTATTAAATCCATAAAAAAGGCCGTTCATTCCGGAGCGGCCTTTACTTTTCCTGCGGAAACCATAAGGTAATGCTGGTTCCTTTATTCGCCTTGCTTTTAACTTTAATTAGACCTTTATGGGCATCCATTAAGGCCTTTACAATTGAGAGGCCGATCCCTACGCCGCCTGTTTTTCTATCACGGGATTTGTCACCCCGATAGAAACGTTCAAAGATATGCGGGATATCCTCTTCCCTCATCCCAGAGCCTTCATCTTGAATCTTAAAGCCAACATAGTCTTCTTTGTCTGTTACCACCGAAATCGTGACACTTTTCCCTTCTGGCGTATATTTTAAGGCATTATTCAGGACATTGGATAAAATTTGCATGAGTCGATCTTTATCTGCCTCAAACATTTCTTCCTGGATAGGTTCTTCAATTTGCAAACCTACGCCTCTTTCTTTAAAAATAGGCAGAAATATTTCCCATAAAGCTGCTAGGACACTCCCTGCTTCTAATTCCATTTTTTCCAGTCTTATTTGCGGATTTTCTGCTGCGAGCAGTTTTTCTAATTCATTTACAAGCCTCACTAAGCGCATTAACTCTTCATGACTCACCTGTAAACGCTGCTGAGTCGGCTCCCAAATCCCATCCTGGAAGGCTTCAATTTGACTTCTTAAGGTGGCAAGAGGCGTCCGCAGCTCGTGAGCAAGATCGCCTGTAAATTGCTTCCGCAGCATTTCTTCCTTTGCTAATGACTCTGCTAAGTTATTAAAGGAGACGGCTATCTGCTTTACCTCCGTCGGAAGACCTGATAAAGGAATACGGATATCAAGATTGTGCTGCTGCAGTTCTCCTGCTGCAAACGAGAGCTTCTTTAATCCAGAAGTTAATTTCTTAGAAAATATCATACTAAAGACAATCGCTAGAATAATGGTTAAGCAAACGGCCGCTAAAATATACAATTGAATGGTTTGAATAAATGTGTATTCATCATCGATTAAGCCTTCTGGGTAAATGGCAACCAGCTTCCCAATTACAACACTGTCAACTTTTAAAGTATAGGTTTTACTGTGCCACTTTTCTCTATCTGGCTCCGGTTCCGTTAATCCAAAGCTATTTAACATACCGCGGATACTAGAGGTATCCATCTGCATCTTCCCAAACCGATCGTATAATTGAAAATATAGCTGATCCGTCATGGCGTTCTCATGCAAAAGCCCATAGACTGGATCAGTGGTAAAATGCCCATTTTTCCGATAGTCTTTTTCAATTTCGGTAATGATTCTATCAATTTTTTTATCACGGTTACGGTCTAAATAACTATTAAAACTTTCTTCAAATCCGTACTGGATAAAAAAACTGACAATTAAGATGCCAATCATGGAGATAAGGACTAGATAGAAAAGGATTTTAGACCGGAGTGTTTGCAGCATTAAGGACCCCTCCAAATTTATAGCCCATGCCAAACACAGTAACTATAAAGTCAGGCTGACGTGTATCTAACTCGATCTTTTTACGGAGGTTTTTAATATGGGTATCCACACTCCGTTCATAGCCTTCATAATAGATGCCTTCATCCTGAATTTTTTCTAGCAAATCCATTCGGCTATAAACACGACCAGGATTGACGGCCATATTGGTTAATAATTTATATTCAATCGGTGTTAAAGTGATATATTCTCCGTTTACGGTAACTTCCTTTTTGACGAGGTCAATGGCAAGCCTATTGTCATTAAATACAAGGCGTTCGACCTTATCTGCCTTTTTGACGCGTCTAAGAATGGCTTGAACACGAACGACTACTTCCCTTGGACTAAAGGGCTTGGTTAAATAGTCATCAGCCCCCATCACGATTCCGTTTATACGGTCGTCTTCCGCCGATTTAGCTGTCAGCATAAGAATGGGTACGTCTGATTCTTTTCTTACCAGACGGCAAACCTCTTCACCAGAGATATCAGGCAGCATGAGGTCAAGTATGATGAGGTCAGGTTCGACTGTTTTCGCTTTTTTCAAAGCATCTATCCCATTATCAGCGCTATGAATCTCATAGCCTTCTCTCTCTAAATAAGCTTCGAGGACTTCTACTATTCTGCGTTCATCGTCCACTAATAATATCTTCATGAATGATCACTCCCCATACCCTTACTATACCATCTGTGGTCTGTGATGTTTGTAACTTCACAAATTCACCACAACTTCTTCATAACATCTTCAATCTTTCTCGCTAAAATAATCGTGTAAAGAGAAGATGACACTTCGAACTCCCCAAAGTTTAGGTGATCGGCTCTTTATTGATTGAGTACATTGGTTTTCAGCCATCTTACTCATCCCAAAATTAACCTCTCTACTATAAAGGGTGTCCCGAACGCTAGGGGCACCCACTTTTTTTGGTTAATATTTAGCAGTTTTTCGCTTTTTGATGATTAAAGTGGTGGAGCAGACTTCTTCTGGAGAAACGGGTGAAGGAAGTCGCCAAAGAGGCTGTCCCTATGCATAGAGGAGGCTTCCTGGCGGCAACAAATGGGCTTCGAGGATTTAGGTGTCGGTGGTTATCTGTCGTAGGTTTTGTATCTTTGTGTCTTCGGGGGGTGAGACTCGCTCTTATCTGTCGTAGCTCTCCTTTCTTTGTGTCTTCGAGGGTTGAGACTCGCTTTAA
>NZ_JBALPZ010000187.1:0-2760 GCF_036965645.1 Neobacillus drentensis | reverse complement strand
TCGTGGGTTGAGACTCGCTCTTATCTGTCGTAGCTCTCCTATCTTTGAGCCTTCAGGGGTTAGGAACAGGTCTAAACTGTCATACCTCTCAAATCTCTTTTCTACTCCATTAGCACCACCGTATTAGAGCAGCATTTGAAATAACTATATATGTAAAAGAGACATCGGGAAATCCCAATGTCTCTTTCTTTTCCTTATTTGTGAATCCAAACGGCACCAGCAGAGTTGTCTTTTGCTTCGCCGATGACTTGGACCTTAATAGGATACTGTGCAGGAACCTTAACTCCGGCATCAGGAATAACCGTATTGCTATAAGATTTTGTAGAATCAAAATCGGTTACACCTGGAAGACCTTTGTAATCATAGATTCCGCGTGTTGGTGTATCAGTACTCCATGCAGGTGACTTGTCTAATGAGAAAGCAGCATCCGCCACTTGGTAGCGAGTTGTTTGAGCAATAGAGTCAACTCCATTTAGTTTAAACACAAGTGCTTCAGGGTGAGAGTCTACTACGCTTAGGAAGCCTTCACCTGGGTGAACGCCGCCCCAGTTGTCTGTAAAGGTATCGTCACCATACCAAACTACTAAACCAGTATTATATTTTGATCCTCGAGAGAATTGTAGAGCTGTATCAGAACCAGCGTAGTTTCTCCACTCTAGGTAATAGTAATGAGGTTTTTTGATCCAGCCATCAGATACTTCAAAGCCATTTAATGTAACTTGTGGTGTACCTTCTGCATCGTCAGTGAATGTAACTTTACCATCTACATTTAATGAAAGGTTATCAAGCGCAAAACCGTTTGGAGCAAGACCGCCATCGGTAACATAATTGAATTCAAGTTTCACTTTCTGGCCTGCGAATTGACTTAAATCAAGTGATTTGTCTACCCAGTTTCCTTGTGAAGAATCTAGGCCGCCTGCTGTATTTTCATCCCCAATAGTATCAAGAAGTGTGCTCTGACCGTCTTCTGTTACTGCATTAACCTCCAAATAGTCATAGTCGAATTCAACCTCGTACCACTGCTTGTAATTAAATTGCGCAGAAGTGGCATTTGTTAAATCAAACATAGGGGTTTCAAGTACTGTATTTAGGTTATCGCCTTTTGTACTATAATAGTATTTTGTACCAAATTCAGGTGCAATACCTGGAACCTTTTTCTCAGGTAGGTTTACCTTAACGATTCCAGGATTGTTTGATTTTGTAACACTTTGATCAATAGTGGCAGCAAGCCCATTTTTATCGATATCTTCATAGTTTACTTCAGAAATATTAGCCCAGTTGCCACCGATTGTTTTTTGATAGAATTCTTTCACTTGCGGGGAGAAGCTTGGCGGTTGCGTACCAGCAATATGACCGCTCCAGCTGCCGCCGCTCATGATGGACCATTGGGCAACAGTATCACCATTTCCAGTGTATTGAGTATCATACTCATCCGGAGCCCCTAAGTCATGCCCATATTCGTGCGCGAACACACCGACCGCTCCATCTTCCGGCTCAACTGTATAGTCGTAGGCAGCCATTTTTCCTCCCCAGTAATCGACTGAAGCTGTTGTATTGGCAACAGGATAAACGCCATTTAATGTCCAGCGATGCGACCAGATTGCATCATCACCAAGCGCTCCGCCTCCTGCTTCTTGACCAACACCTGCATGAATGACCATCAAGTGGTCAACCAAGCCGTCTGGTTCGTTAATATTTCCATCTCCATCCATATCATAGATATCTAAGTTATCAAAGTCTGATAAGTTTATTCCAGCTGCAACAGCGGCATTTAAGGAATCCTTAATAAGTCCGCGCGGTCCTTTTGTACCTGGCTTATTATCGTTCCCACCTGCCGGGTTATCGCTGCCGTAATCGGCCGCATTTCCCGGTACAGTCAGCCAATCTGAAACTGTTCCGTCAACCGTATAACTTCCGCCAGATTGCTCTTCATAATATTGTTTAAACGTTTTTACCTTATCACCATTGAAAAGGGTAAAATCTTGATCGCCAAATAACATTTTTTGATAATGTTCTTTACTGAAGTCATTGGCATACATATAGCCAGGTTCTTGCTCAACATTGTTGTGTTTAAAGTCTTTATACTCTACTAAAAGAACTAGTACTTCATCTTTTCGAACATCTCCGTTATAAGCAGCCTGTTTCGCAGAATCTACTTTAACTGCCCCATTTGGCTTGCCCTTTTTAAAGTTTTCATGACCTTTGGCTAGCTGCTTAGCAAGCTTGTCTTTTTGTTTAGTAAGAAAGTCTTTTGATTTTTTGTCCATTTCCTGTTGTTCCGTAGTTTGACCCTTTTCTGCCTTACCTGGTTTTTGGCCCTGTTTTTTCTCTATGTAGGCCTTTGCTGCTTTTGTGATTTCTTCAGGTGTTGCATTCTTTGCAATGAGCCCTCTTTTTTGAAGCGCTTTACCTAGGCGATCCATATCGACTACATTCAAATCCATTGGTGCCGATGAGACGGTTGTTGCAGCTGATGCCGGTTTAGGTGCGACCGTACTTCCAGCAAAAGCCCCTGCGAACATGGTCGTAGCTACCATTGTACTAGCAGCAAGGCTGGATAAGACCTTTAAGGTATTTTTCTTCTTCACCTGTTTATTCCCCCCAATTATATAGTGCATTGTTCTACTAGAAGAACAGTGCCCTACCATTTTATCAGACTAGTATAAATATTGTAAATAATGGGAATATAGTGATAATTTACTATGGAAAAGTAGATATTTAAACCTACAACGCTATAACTAGTTTTATAATATAGACACT
>NZ_JBALPZ010000186.1:0-27115 GCF_036965645.1 Neobacillus drentensis | reverse complement strand
GTATAATAACTTTAGTGTTATTGTTTAATAACACTAAAGTTCAATGTGGAGGGATGTTTTGAATACTTCATTAAGAGTCATAATGACAGCCCTAATTAGAGTGTTGGTTAGAATATATTTCTTAATTGAAAAGATAAGCGTTAAGTTATCTTCATCACTGAGTATGCCAACTTTAACATAGGGGACAGGTATTCCTGATATAGTTCTTACCACATTGTTAAAAAAGTGAGCACTTTGTGCTTGCTTTTTTAGTTTCTTTTATAACAAAACTGCTCTGTCAATAAAAAAGAATGCTGCCACAGCAACTCCTTGTTCAACAAAAGTCCACTTTTGCTGAACAAGAAAATTGTTTTTTTGCAAACTACCTTNNCCTTTAAGCTGCGAAATAAGATAATTATTCATGAATTAGTTTAGAAACAAATAAAATTTTTGTTATTGGTTAACCTACTTATAAAAAGTTAGGAGAGATAAAAAAATGGAACAGATCAATAACCAAGAAAAAATTAATGCTTCAGAATATGGTATCATCTGGTCGCAATATATTAATGATACTATGTCACGTTGTGTTCTTCGCTACTTGTTAAATGATGCTAAGGATGAAAACACTCGTGGTGTAATTCAATTTGCCTTAGAATTATCACAAACCCATATAGAAAAAGTGAAACAGTTTTTAACTGAAGAAAATTATCCTATTCCAATAGGGTTCACAGATGAAGATGTAACCGTAAATGCCCCTACTTTATTTACGGATACATTTAAGGTTGTTTATTTGCAAATTATGGCGATACACGGTTTGACGAGATATGCTGGTGCAACAAGCGTTTGTATTCGAGAAGATGTCAGAAAATATCTTATTGAATGTACTTCTCAAACGTTGGAATTATATGATAGGGTCACTACCGTCGCTTTATCTAAGGGAATTCTTAGTAAGCCGCCTACATTAAATAACAAACAAAAGATTGATTTTATTAGGAAACAAAACTATATAACTGGTTGGTTCGGAAAGCGAAGACCGATAAATGCAATCGAAATCAGTGGTGCACATCTGAATATGCAAAAAACTATGGTGAAAATGGTTTTAGAGTTAGGATTCAGTCAAGTATGCCAATCTAAAGAAGTACGAGAGTATTTCGAACGTGCTCGAAAACTTTGTAAAAGACACTTTCATATACTAGGTTTAATGTTAGAAGAGGAGAATCTCCATGAACCAAGGATATTTGAATCAGAAGTAACCGATTCAACCGTACCTCCCTTTTCTGATAAGCTTATGCTTTTCCATATAGCAACACTACTATCTGCCGCACTTGGTTATTATGGGGAGGCTTTATCAATGTGTCAAAGAAGAGACTTGTCCACTGATTACGCTCGAATGAATATGGAAATTGCTTTAATCGCTGAAGATGGTTTGAATATTTTAATAGAAAAGGGTTGGATGGAACAACCTCCTACTGCCGCTGACCACGAAAACTTGGCGAAGGATTAGAACAATGTGGATGCAAAATTGCGAATGTTATTTTTTGGAAAATATTCATTTTTAATTTAGAAAACAATTTTGAATATATACAACTTTTCGTGTTATTTCTGTACATAAAACCCCGAAAATTGCTTGTTTTAGGTACAGATACATGCTACTATTTTTATGAATCTATCATTCTAAAAGCCTATTAAATCAACGTTTTAAACTCCTTGAATAAGTATTTAGGTACAGAAACAAACTATATCTGTACCAAATACACCTTAGGAGGTTTTTAAAAATGACTTATAACAACAAACCCAATCCCGATGATCGCAGCGATAACGTTGAAAAACTTCAAGCAATGATTACAAATACGATTGAAAATATGGAAGCTGCCGAAGAATCACTTGCTCTTACAGACAGTGAAACACAAAAGCAGCAAATTCAAGCTAAGAATGAACGTAGACGTGAAAGCCTCGATTCTTTCCGTTCTGAGATTAAAGATGAGGCAAACAACCAAGGTTAATTTCCCTTCCGAGGACCTGTTCATTTCCGAACAGGTCCTTTTTGAGACCTCTCATTTTATATAGGATAAGCTGTTATGGTAAGATAGTGAGTAAAACTTAGTAAAAGAAATTTAAATAGAAGAGTGATGATTTTGAACCAATTAGAAAACAACCGTTCCTATTCCCATGATCAAATCCAACAGTGGGAGCAAGAACTAAATGAATCAGGGATTATTGCTGAAGAGGCAAAGCTGCTAGCTGCTATCCGTCAGGAAACTAATCCTGTAACCTTATCAAAACTATTAACATTTGGGGCTTTATCAAGACTACATAATCATAAAGATGACTCCATCGCAGCGGTTTGGTTAGAAAAAGCACTAAAGCTAAATCCCCTAAACCAAAAAGCAAAGGAACATACTATTCAATCCGATTGGAAGAAGATGCATCATGTATTGACACCTTTGATGTTTCCATCCATGCGGGAAACGGATAATCGTACTGCAAAAAAGAAAGCTGCAGAAGAGTATATTGAAGTATGTCAGCGTTTTTTAGCCGAAACGGATGAACACCTTCAGGAATTACAGAAAATGATTGACACTGTCTCAAAACTCGATTTGGTAGTGCTTTTAGAAAGATATGAAAAACTTTATGAACTGCTTTCATCTGCGATTGAGGAAACAGGAAGCTTGTTAAAAGCGGCTGAGGAATACAATCAATCAATAACCGGTGTTTTCCATACTTCGACCTATTATGATGAATTAAAATTACATATGTCTAATTTAGAAGAAATCAAACAGACATGGCTGCAGCAATTTGTAGAAGAAGAGACACCTGCAGCTGAATCAGAAAATGCATTAGATCAGCTGCAAAATATGGTGGGAATGGATTTAGTAAAGAAACGGATTAATGACTTTTACCGTTTTCTAAAGTATCAAAAACAACGGAAGGGACTGGGCTTTCAGATTAAAGATGAGCTTAGTCTTAATATGATTCTAACCGGGAATCCTGGGACAGGAAAAACAACCTTAGCTAGATTATTAGCGAAGATTTATCATGAACTCGGGGCTTTGCCGAGGGAGGAAGTCATTGAAACGAATCGTTCGCAGCTCGTTGGTTCTTTTGTCGGGCAAACGGAAGAAAATGTCCGTTCGGTAGTGGAACGCTCGATTGGCGGCGTTTTATTTATTGATGAAGCCTATAGCTTAAAACGGGAGGGTCAAACGGGAAATGATTATGGGCAAGCTGCCATTGATACGCTTGTCTCGTTAATGACAAGCAGTGAATATGGCGGAAAGTTTGCTGTTATTTTAGCTGGATATCCGGATGAGATGCGCTCCTTTTTAAATGCGAATCCTGGTCTGCGTAGCCGATTCCCTCATTCGAACTTTATTCATTTACCGAATTATTCGAACGAGGAACTAATTGATATTGCCGAGTTAGTTGCAGCCCAAAATGATTACCTATTAACAGAAGAATCAAAGATAGAAATTCAGCATCGTTTAGAAAAAGAGCGGGTGGATGACACTTTTGGCAACGCTAGAACGGTCCACAATATTGTCTTGGATGCTATTTTTAAAAAAGGGTCACATAACAACGCAGACGAAGGCGAAATTTTAGATATGATGCTGCTTGACCAAGAAGACTTTCAAACCGAGAATGAAACCATTACTGAATCACCGCAGGAACAACTGAACCAATTAACCGGCTTGACTTCCTTGAAGGTGGAGCTACAGTCACTTATTTCATTCGTCAAAATGCAGCAATTTAGAAGATCTAAGGGTCTCCCTACCGTACCGATTCAGCTTCATGCTGTTTTTACAGGTAACCCAGGTACAGGGAAAACCACGGTAGCTAAAATCTACGCGGAGTTTTTAAAGGAATGCGGTATTTTAAAAAGAGGACATCTCATTGTGGCGAGCCGAGCTGATTTTGTTGCCGGTTATGTCGGACAGACAGCTGGAAAAACGAAGCAAAAAATCAGGGAAGCCTTGGGCGGAGTTCTTTTCATTGATGAGGCATATTCGTTAATTAGTCAAACATCTGGTGACTTTGGAAAAGAAGTCATTGATACTCTTGTGGATGAAATGACAAAACAAAATGAAAATTTGGTGGTGGTTTTAGCCGGCTACCCGAATGAAATGAATCAATTATTAGAGAGTAATCCGGGACTGCGTTCCCGTTTTAAAAAGTTCTTCCTATTTCCAGATTATACAAATGAAGAGCTGCTCGAAATCATGTCAAATTACGCAGGAAGATTTCAATATCAGCTTACAGATGAGGCTAAAGAACGTTTACTGCAAACCATGGATGCTGAAAAGTTTAAAGGGAATGGCAGATTTGCGACCAATTTAGTGGATGACATTATTCAAGCTCAAGCCTTACGTTTAATGGACACAGAAGAGGAAGCAGTGCTTTTAGAAAAAGCAATCTACCTTGAAAGAGAAGATGTGGAAAAAGCATTAGAAAAGTCTTCAACTTATTGATGAATGAAAGGGACGTTTATCGTGGAAAACTATTTTATCTCAAACAGGGAAATTCAACTTTATTATGCGGACACAGACATGATGGGTGTCATTTATCATGCTAATTATTTAAAATTCTTCGAACTGGGCCGTACTGGTTTTATCGAGGACATAGGTTATAGTTATCTTTCTATGGAAGAATCGGGTTACTTTGCTCCTGTCTATGATATTCAAATCACCTATAAAAAGCCGTTAAGATATGGAGATAAGGCCTCTGTAAAAACATGGGTCACTTTAAATGATGGTATCAAGACCGTTTATGCTTATACGATTGTAAATGGAGATGATGAGGTCTGTGCCGAAGGGACTTCAACCCACATTATTGTGAAAAAGGATAATTTTAAACCGACCTCATTTAAAAGGGCTTTTCCTGAATGGTATTTAAAATATGAAGAAATAAAGAAAAAATAATCTCATTAGTGGATGACCCCCAAAAAGGAATGAGGTGTTGATGCTGGCTTTCGGAATAAACCGTAAAGAACTAAACGAATGGAAAAAGAAAATTGATCAAGGCGAAATGGCCTTCTTAACTCATTATTGGCTAGATGATCGCTTTCCTGATTGCAAGACCGTCACAAAAGTTGGATGTCTTGATCTTGTTAAATTAGCTGATTGGGGCAAAAAGTACGGGTTAAGAAAAGAATGGATTCATCACCGCAAAGATGGCTACTCCCATTTTGATTTACTAGGGGAACGGCAAACGGAAATTTTAGAAAAAGAAGGCTTATTTGAACATCTTTGGGAAAATAAAACAGGCACACTTGAAAATTAAATGATCAAGTGTGCCTGTTATTTCTTTATGAGATAAAAAGGTATAAATTTCGACTTCGAGAATTGTCCAGCTCCAGGCGCCATCGGCTCGAGGTCACAAGCTTATCCAGTTGCGGCTCCTTGGGACTGAAGTCATAAGCCACCCCCTGAAGAAGGCAAAGTACGCCTTCTTACAGAGTGCGTCTTATGACTACGTCCCATAACAGTCGCCTCCACAATTAGATCAATCCGGCCAAAAGGTTAAAGAACAACCTTTCGGCCGGCTGGACTTGTGCTTGTCGCCGATAGGCGGGCGCCTTGCGCTCTTCTTATGGAATCCACTGGTACATATGTTTTTGAATTTCCTCATATTTCACATGGGCATTTTTCAGCCCATAGGTTTCTGCCTTTTCAAGCGGAACGACACGGAAACTTTTGTTTTTCTGACTTGTTACATACGAAGGTGTAAAAACTGGATTGGAAATCTCAATCTTGCTGCCCTGCGTGTTAATCTGTTTGGTGATATCAATCGTGGCTAAACCACCAATATCCTTATACTTACCGCGCTGTCCAGAAATAAAATTTCCTAATGAGTAGATAACAAACGATTTTCTGCCATCGGTTGTCTTAATCCATCCCATTGGCTGAAGAACATGCGGATGGGAACCAAATATAACATCTACTCCTGCATCTGCAAGAAACTGAGCTAAATCCTTTTGTTCATTCGAGGGGATTCTTTGATATTCGTTCCCCCAGTGAATACTCATGACTACCACGTCAGCACTACTTTTGGCCCGGCCAATTTCTGCTTTCATAACATTTTTATTCAATACATTTACAAGATAGTCTTTCCCTTTTGGGATTGGAATGCCATTCGTTCCATAGGTGTAGGATAAGAAGGCAACCTTAATCCCATTTTTATTGATAATGCGTAATCTCTGACGATCCATAGGATCAATGAATGTTCCGACATGAGGTAATCCAATTTGATCTAAGTAGGCAGATTCTGAACGGATTCCTTTCTCCCCTTTATCCAAGGCGTGGTTATTGGCAGTAGAAACAATATCTACGCCTGAATGGACCAGTGCATCCGCAACCTGATGGGGACTATCAAATCTCGGATATCCGGAGAGGCCAAGTTCTACTCCTCCCACTATACTTTCTTGATTGGCAGATACAATATCAGGCTTTTCAAGGATGGATTTTATCGGATCGAACATGGGGTCAAAATTATACACAGCTCCATTAAAGGCATCTTGATAGATAGGGGTATGAATAAGGATATCGCCAACGGCACCTATGGTTATTTTTTCAGTAAGATTCACATCTCGATTAACGTTAAATAATGGACGCAGCGAATGGTTTTGGGCAATATAAGTATTATGTTCATGATTTCCATGGTGCTTTTGCTGTATGAAAAGGACTGCCGCAGTTGTCATACAACCTAAAATAATGATCATGGAAGGTAAAATGGCCTTTTTTTTCATAATTTCTCCTCTATACACCAGACTAAAAGCATATTATTTCTGTGTTCCTTGATGATACTATATTATATTTAAGGATAATTTTACATTTATTCTCTGCTAATTTCACCAAAAATTTTGAAAGGAGTCGACATGTTTAAAATTACTGAAAGTGCTTACCTTCAATTATTAGGAATCGTTAATCAAGAAAAGATTTCAGATGATGAGCAGCTTTTCCTTCGTTTAACAATGGGGATTGGCTGAGGCGGACCTAAATTAAATCTGTCTCTGGAAGAGCGGAAGATTGAGGGAGATCGTACTTATCAATTTGGCGATCTTACCGTCATTATCCATGAAAAAGATATGGTGTACTTTAACCATACGAAACTGGATTATGTACCAGATGTACTAGGGCACAAACGGTTTCAATTACTGCGTATGTAAAAAATGGCTATAAAGAGACTCAGTGTCCCTTTATAGCCATTTAATTTTTGGTTCTGTTTTATTAACAATTCTTTTAATATTAGCCCTGTGGCGGTAAATTACAAATGAGGCAATCAAAAATACCACTATTACTAAAGGGATGTCCCAATTATAGACGAATCCTGAAATGACCGCATACAACACAGCTGTAATACCGGCAATCATGGAAGATAAGGATACATATTTGGTTATGTATAAACTTATAAAAAATACCACTATAACCGTCAAAAACATATAAGGGGCTGCTAATAAGACGACCCCGCCCGACGTCGCAACTGCTTTTCCACCCCGAAATCCCGCAAATATTGGATAGGTATGTCCCAAAATCGCAAATATCCCAGCCAATAATGGATTTATATTAAGATGGAAGATCAAAGGCAGCGCAGCTGCTAATGTGCCTTTCAGGATATCAGCAATAGTTACCGCTAAGCCTGCTTTCACCCCAAGTGTTCGAAACGTGTTCGTACCACCTAAATTTCCACTACCATGTTCACGGATATCCGTTTTGTAAAATACCTTTCCTACTATTAGCCCCGATGGAATGGAGCCAAGTAAATAGGCAAGGATTAAGACCAAGATAATTTGAACCATTCATAATTTCCCCTTCAATAAAAGATCCAGTCCCTCTATTTTACCATGGATTTGTGAAAAAGCACTATTCCTTTCCTAATTACTTAAAAGAGAGGTAAGAAAAGTGGGTGAAAATCATTCATAAAACCCACTTTTCTTAGTGAAATTTGGTTATTAAGTCTAAAGTAAGGACAATTATAGTCAATTTTATTACAAATCTATGGAGATTTTAGAAACGGTTGAGAAATCGTTTGAATGCAGGGAGAGGTGAACCTATAATTAAGAAAAATCTAATTAGTAACAAAAGAACCGGCTGCATCCAAAAGGTAAAAGATCGGTTTTTAATATACTTTTAATCCTAACTTATGAAAGAGGTGATATCTCATGGCAAGAAGTGTTTTGCAATATCTTAAATACCAATACCCGGATATAAAAGTCTTATATGTAGAAGATGAGAAATTTTCCCGCGAAAAACTACTGCGGGTTTTAAATCGCCGATTTGCCCACATTCATGTTGCAATTGATGGTTTAGAAGGATTTCAACTCTATCAAACATATAAACCTGATTTAATTATTGCGGATATAAAAATGAATCAAATGAGCGGTTTAGAGATGATTAAAAAAATCCGTGCACAAAACGATAAGGTGCAAGTTATTGTTACCACCGCCCATGATGATAATGATTTTTTTGTACAATCAATTGAAAACAATGTTAATCATTTTATTTTAAAACCGATTGATTTGGATTTGCTGTTACAAGCAATCCAAAAATCAGTTTACCAAATTCAGTTAGAAAAAGAACTTGAAAAACAAAAGAATTTAACTCGTACTATTCTTGATTTTCAGGATAATCTCATCTTTGTCATTGAAAATGGAGAGATTGTTGAATGGAATCAAGCCTTTAGCAATGTAACGGGAATTGGCATTCATAAAAATAATCCCTCTAACTATCAAAGCCAGTTTCTCTCGAGTTTTTTTGTCGAGGATCCTCACTATTTTTATCCCAAAGATAAAGGGCGCTGGATAGAAGAATTCTTTGCCTCAGGTAAAAATGTAGCAAAAGTTCGCTTTAAAGGACCTCTAGGAAACGATTATAATTATGTGATGAAAGCGGGACCCATCCCGGTTACAAAACAAATATTATTTGTTCTGACAGATATAACAGGTTTAGAGAAAGAAAGCCGGGATAAGGATCATTTAGCCATGTTAGACCCACTAACAAGCAGTTATACCCGACAAAAATTCAAAGAGATTTTAGCTAGTGAAATGAGACGTGCCGAACGTTTTGATCGGTCCTTTTCGCTTATTTTAATGGATATAGATTTCTTCCAGACTCTGAACAATAAGTATGGTCCAACAGCAGGAGATAAGGTATTAATCACTGTTTCTACCATTGTTCAGCAGCGGATTCGCGAGTGCGATATGTTTGCCCGTTGGGGAGGAGAGGAATTCATCCTGCTTGTTCCTGAAACAGATGGGAATCCATCATTATTACTTGCTGAATCCATTCGATCGATTATAGAACAATATCATTTTCTTAATATTGGCCAAGTTACCTGCAGCTTTGGGGTTGCCGAATTTGCTCCGGGAAAAACAAAAAATGAATTGCTGGCAGAGTCCGAACAGGCCCTTGCTATATCAAAAAATAATGGACGAAACAGTGTCACATTATACACCCAAGTAGAATAAGGAGGTAGGAACTATGCTCTATCTATATATCACCTTATCCTTAGTGGTTGGTTATATCATTTTGACTATATGTTTATATGTTTTTAAGAGTCGTGTACTAATGAAGAAGTTAAAAGAAAGTGAACGAAGAAATCGAGATTTAGCGGAAAAGTACGAAGCCATTAATCGAAATCTTGAAGAAAAGATTCAAGAAGAAGTAGAAAAAAACAGACAAAAAGATCATCTCCTTATTCAACATTCCAGACTTGCTGCAATGGGGGAAATGTTAGCCAGTATAGGGCATCAATGGAGACAGCCCTTGAATAGCTTATCCCTTATCATCCAAGATGTACGGGAGGAGTTTGAGTTTGGTCAGCTTGATGAAATTTATATTGATTCTTTCACCAAGGAAAGTATGATTCAGATCAAACATATGTCCAGGACCATTAATGATTTTCGGAAGTTCTATAAATCGAATAATGAAAAAACCCCTTTTTCCATTGGAAGTTCCATTGAAGACGCCCTGTCCATTTTTTCTTCTAGTCTTAAATATTATGGAATTGAGATGGAGTTTGAATACCGGGGAGAGTTAATGGCATATGGATTTCCAAACGAATATAGTCAAGTGGTGCTGAATATTTTAACCAATTCCCGCGATGCTTTTGTTCAAAAAAATATCAAGAATCGAAAAATAAAGATTCTATTAAGTGAAACAAAAGAATTTATCACAGCGGAGTTCACAGATAATGCCGGGGGTATAGATGCTGCTCTCCTCGACAAAGTTTTTGATCCCTACTTTACCACGAGGCCGCATGGAACAGGTTTAGGTCTTTATATGACCAAGATGATTCTTGAAAATATGAATGGGTTTGTTACGGTTGATAACTTTGAGAATGGTGCTCGTTTCTGCCTTACTGTGCCAAAAGTAATCCAAGCGGTAAAACCAGAAATGGTCTCTGTTTCTTAATGAAAGCTCCTAATTAATTGGGAGCTTTCATTTTTTTAAACGTTTTCTTTTGGTTTTTATTTTCAAAAGAGGTAAAATAAAGATAATAATTCCAAGGAGTGGTAAAGATGGCCATTGAAAATCCTAGTCGTGAGGAAGTCGCCGCTATTTTAAAAAAAGCAAAAAGAATTGCTGTCGTAGGTTTAAGTGATAATCCTGCTAAGGCATCCTACCAAGTTTCAGAAGTCATGCAAAATGCAGGTTATGAAATCATTCCAGTGAATCCTGCAGTCGACACAGTTCTAGGCGTAAAAGCTGTAGCCTCTTTAAAAGATATAGAGGGACATGTAGATATTGTCAACGTATTCCGGAGATCCGAACAATTGTTCGATGTTGCGAAAGAATTTGACGAGATTGATGCAGACGTCTATTGGGCCCAACTCGGCCTTGCAAACGAAGCAGCCTACCAATTCTTAAAAGAAAAAGGATATACGGTAATTATGGATCGCTGTATTAAAATTGAATATGCAATGACAAGATAAAGAGCTGCTATTTTTTAGCAGTTTTTTTCTTTTTTAACCCTTAAAAACCGCAAAAATTATTTTACAGAAATATGTTGTTTTTAAATACGTATTTGCCAAATCGAAATAAATCGCTACAATAAAGCATAGACGCCGCAAGAAGATGTGTTAAAATAAATGTGGCAAACATTAGTTCTATTGGATAAATTTAAAGGAAAATGAACTCTTTTAAACGAATGTTTTACTAATTCACTTTTAAAAATGGCGGAGAACGCCATTTATGTTTTTTAGGTATGAAAGGGGTATTTTAGTGGCAAGAAATCAGCAAGCTTTTGATTACAATGATGATGCCATCCAAGTACTAGAAGGTCTTGAGGCAGTTAGAAAACGACCTGGAATGTACATTGGCAGCACAGATTCACGCGGTCTTCATCATCTTGTTTATGAGATCGTTGATAACTCTGTCGATGAAGCACTAGGCGGATTCGGAGATCAAATCATTGTAAAAATACACAAAGATAATTCCATAAGTGTAATGGATAAAGGAAGAGGAATGCCTACAGGTATGCATAAAATGGGAAAACCAACACCTGAGGTTATTTTAACTGTGCTCCATGCCGGGGGGAAATTTGGCCAAGGCGGCTACAAAACCAGTGGTGGATTGCACGGAGTTGGTGCTTCGGTCGTAAATGCATTATCTGAATGGTTAATCGTAACAATTAAACGAGATGGCTTCGTCTATGAACAGCGGTTTGAAGATGGCGGTAAACCGGTCACAACACTCGAAAAAATCGGCAAAACCAATCAAACGGGAACAACGATTCATTTCAAGCCTGACCCGGCCATTTTTTCGACTACGACCTATAATCTTGAGACGCTATCTGAACGGTTAAGAGAATCTGCTTTCTTGTTAAAAGCATTAAAAATTGAAATTATAGATGAGCGTAATGATATTCATGAAGTATTTCACTATGAAAATGGAATTGAGGCTTTTGTTGAATACCTCAACGAGGACAAAGAAACGCTTCATCCGGTTGTCAGCTTCGAAGGCCAGCATCATGGGATCGAAGTCGAATTCTCATTTCAATTCAATGATGGCTATTCTGAAAATGTCTTATCCTTTGTTAATAACGTCAGGACAAGAGATGGCGGTACACATGAAGCCGGCGCTAAAACAGCGATGACAAGGGTATTCAACGACTATGCCCGAAAGGTTGCCTTTCTTAAGGAAAAGGACAAAAACTTAGATGGTAACGATATTCGTGAAGGATTATCGGCCGTTATTTCCGTTAGAATCCCGGAAGAACTGCTTCAATTTGAAGGACAGACGAAAGGAAAACTCGGAACAAGTGAAGCAAGATCATCTGTTGATTCCGTTGTTTCGGAACATCTCTCCTATTTCCTAGAAGAAAATCCTGATATCAGTTCTTTATTAATTAAAAAATCGATTAAAGCCTTTCAGGCCCGCGAAGCAGCAAGAAAAGCCCGTGAGGATGCACGAAGCGGTAAAAAGAAAAAACGAGGAGAGACCGTCCTTTCTGGAAAGCTGACACCAGCACAATCACGGAATCCGCAAAAGAATGAACTATATCTTGTAGAGGGTGATTCTGCAGGAGGTTCTGCCAAACAAGGACGCGACCGGCGTTTCCAAGCAGTCCTTCCACTCCGTGGTAAAGTAATCAATACAGAGAAAGCAAAACTCTCGGATATCTTTAAAAACGAAGAGATCAATACGATTATCCATGCGATCGGCGGCGGCGTTGGTGCTGACTTTACAGTCGAAGACATCAATTATGACAAAATTGTCATAATGACAGATGCTGATACAGACGGTGCTCATATCCAAGTCCTGTTGCTAACCTTCTTTTATCGTTATATGAAGCCGCTTGTGGAAGCAGGTAAGGTATTTATTGCCCTTCCGCCTTTATATAAAGTAAGTAAGGGTTCAGGGAAAAAAGAAATCATCGAATATGCATGGAACGAGGATGAGCTTCAAGGAGCCATTAAAAAAGTCGGCAGAGGCTATATCATCCAGCGTTACAAAGGTCTTGGTGAAATGAATGCAGACCAGCTATGGGATACCACAATGGATCCAGAGACACGGACATTAATCCGCGTTAAGATTGATGATATCGCCAGAGCGGAGCGACGTGTTACTACGCTAATGGGTGATAAAGTAGAACCAAGACGTAAATGGATTGAAAGTAATGTAGCATTTGGTTTAGAAGAAGATGATACGATTTTAGAAAATGAAAATATTACTGTCTCTGAGGAGGTTACTGAAGGATGAGTGCACTTGAAAAATTTCGGGACTTACCTCTAGAAGATGTAATCGGTGATCGTTTTGGCCGATATAGTAAATATATTATCCAAGAACGGGCCCTGCCAGATGCTCGGGACGGATTAAAGCCTGTACAGCGGCGTATCCTATATGCTATGCATGTAGAAGGCAATACATTTGATAAAGGTTTTCGTAAATCGGCCAAGACAGTCGGTAATGTTATTGGTAACTATCACCCGCATGGTGATTCTTCTGTATACGAAGCCATGGTGCGTTTGAGCCAGGACTGGAAGGTTCGGAATGTGCTTGTTCAAATGCATGGGAATAATGGTAGTGTCGATGGTGACCCGCCGGCAGCGATGCGTTATACAGAAGCACGGCTTTCGGCGATTGCCGCTGAACTCTTAAGGGATATTGAAAAAAATACAGTCGAATTTATTCCAAACTTTGATGATACATCTAAGGAACCGACTGTTTTACCTGCCATGTTTCCAAACTTACTCGTAAATGGTTCCACCGGAATATCAGCCGGGTATGCCACCGATATTCCTCCACACCATTTAGGTGAAATTATTGATGGCGTCATTTTGAGAATGGATCAACCGGATACAACGATAGACGAACTCATGACTGTAATTAAAGGACCAGATTTTCCAACTGGCGGGATCATTCAAGGCATCGAAGGCATTAAAAAAGCCTATGAAACTGGTAAAGGGAAAATCATTGTCCGCGGAAAAGCTGAAATTGAAGAGGTTCGCGGCGGTAAGCAGCAAATCGTGATTACGGAGATTCCTTACGAAATTAATAAAGCCAATCTTGTCAAGAAGATGGATGAGTTTCGAATTGACCGGAAAGTCGAAGGAATGTCAGAGGTCCGTGATGAAACCGACCGGACTGGTCTCAGAATCGTGATTGAATTAAAAAAGGATGCCCATGCAGAAGGTGTCTTGAACTACTTATATAAAAATAGTGACCTTCAAGTAACCTATAATTTTAATATGGTCGCAATCCATAATAAGCGTCCGAAACTGATGGGGATTCGTGAGTTACTCGATGCTTATATTGAGCATCAAAAAGAAGTGGTGACAAGACGTACTCAATATGACCTTACTAAAGCGAAGGAACGCCAGCATATTGTTGAAGGTTTAATGAAGGCTTTATCGATTCTTGATGAAGTCATTGCCACCATCCGTGCATCTAAGGACAAGCGGGATGCAAAGGATAACTTAATTGCGAAATTTGCTTTTACAGAAATACAGGCAGAAGCCATTGTTTCTTTGCAGCTCTATCGTTTAACAAATACTGACATCACTGCTTTACGTCAGGAAGCAGAAGAGTTAGCCAAAAAAGTGGAAGAGCTTACTAGCATCTTAGCTAGTGAGAAAAAGTTATTATCTGTCATTAAAAAAGAGCTCAAAGACGTGAAAAAACGTTTTGTTGATGAGCGCCGTTCTAAGATTGAAGCGGAAATTGAAGAAATTAAAATCAACCTTGATGTCACCGTTCCAAGCGAAGATGTCATTGTCACAGTGACTAAAGAAGGTTACGTCAAACGGACAAGTCAGCGCTCTTTTGCGGCATCCGGCGGGCAGGATTTGGCAATGAAGGAATCCGACCGTCTCCTTGCCCAATTAGATGTGAATACAAAAGATGTATTATTACTCTTTACCAATAAGGGGAATTACTTGTTCTGCCCTGTTCACGAGCTGCCAGATATACGTTGGAAGGATCTGGGCCAGCATGTAGCCAACATTATTCCAATTGACCGTGATGAAGAGATTATTCACGCCATTTCCGTTAAAGACTTTGAGATAGATGCTTATCTTGTTTTTGTAACGAGAAATGGTATGGTTAAGAAGACTGAGCTGAAAGCCTACAAAGCCCAGCGCTATTCTAAACCACTTGTTGCCGTAAATCTTAAAGATGACGACCAGGTTGTGGATGTTCATCTAACCGATGGCTCAAAAGAGCTCTTCTTAGTCACCAACTTGGGATATGCTTTATGGTTCCATGAGGAAGAGATCAGTATCGTCGGACAGCGTGCTGCGGGTGTAAAAGGCATTAACTTAAAAGAAGATGATATCGTCATTGGTGGAAAGCTGATTTCTCCAGACAGCAATGAATCCATTGTCGTAGCTACCCAGCGCGGCGCCTTAAAACGCATGAAAATAAAAGAGTTTGAAAAAACAACTCGTGCGAAGCGTGGTGTCGTCATTCTAAGGGAACTTAAAGCAAAACCGCATCGGATTGCAGGCTATGTCGTCGCAAATGAACAAGATTTAATCATCATTGAGACAGAGAAAGGCTACACCGAAACCCTAAAAACAGCGGATATTAGCTTTAGTGATCGTTATTCTAACGGCTCATTTATCCTTGATGAGGATGAAAACGGCAAAGTAGCAAACATTTGGAAAGTAGAAGCTGCTGTCGAACCATTATCTGAATAAATTACATTTTAAGAACCTCCTAGGAAATTAGGGGGTTCTTTTCATTTTTTTGGCAGAATTGGACATAATAAGTAAAACAAAAGCATGTGGAGGGGAACTGGATGAAAAAAGAGATGCTCCTAGTAATCATTTCGTTTTTTCTTATATCGCTATCAACCATAACCGGTGTATACGCAATTGAAGAAAAAAACAAGACGGTCACTATATCTAAACAGGAAGCAGACTTGACTGGTGATGGACAAAACGAGACTATCTACCTAAAGGGCGTACCTGATCAAGATGAAAAGGACTATTTACAAAGTATTTATCTCGAAATATCGGCCTCCAATGGGAGAACATACAGCCTCCCTTTAGAAAGTGGTACTAAAGCATCACTGCAAATGGTCGATTTAAACCATGATGGGTTGAAGGATATATTTGCTAATGTATTATCTAGCGATACTGAGGGTACTGTTAAAAGCTATTTGTTTACCTTAAAAAACTTTGTCCGAACCGAGTTAACGGTTCCTGAACCGCTAGAGATGGATGCAAAGTTTAAAAATGGGTACAAGGCGGAAATAAAATTGGCAGACACAGGTAAAACTTATCTGTTTGATTTAAAAGAACGGAAAGGATATTATAAAAAAATTGGTTTTTACTATCGAGGAAAACTAAATGAGCCTATGGAATTAACGGTAAACACCTACAATAACCTGAAACCGGTTCAAATCGATGGGCAAAGAGTTGGATTAAAGGGGCAGCAAACGGTGACAGGAATCGCAAATGCAGATACAATCGCCTATGTTGAATCTATTTGGTATTATGATCGTGGTTGGAAGCTTTTTAAAGCAGATGTTAAGCCATCATAATTCGTTGTCTGAACTGATATTCAAAACACAGGAGAGATCTTCTGTGTTTTTTTATTAGGTCATTTCTCCAAGTAAAAGTTGCCACGAAGCTTCTAGATATATGGGGTGATGGACGTTTAGAAAAAACAATAATATCGGCAATAAATAGCTTTTATTAATAATTGACGAAAATAATAAAGCAGAATATACTTAGGTCTATAAATATTTAAGTTACCTAACTATTAGGTTGGTTAATAAAAAGAGGTGAGATAAATAAATGGCTGATTATGAGAGTGAGACAGCCCAGAAGCTAATAAAAGCTTTTCAACAATTCCGGAAAGCTGGAAGGAATGAAAAGAAAATAGCCGGTTTTAACCCAAGTGAATTTAGAGTGCTGTTCCTAATTCAACGCGCAAATGAAAACAATAGTGAGATGAAGGTTTCAGAAATTAGTCAGAAATTGAGAGTGACCCCGCCAACCGTAACACAAATCATCAATGTTCTAGAAAAGGCTGGTTATATTGAGCGAACCATCAATCCAGAAGACCGTCGGGCTGTAAAGATTAGTCTGACGGAGGAAGGATTAAAAGCAACAGAACGTGCCAGAAAGAAATTCACTGAAACATTTTTAGGTTTAGTGGATTACCTAGGAGAAAAAGAAAGCGATCAGCTAGCTGAACTACTTTTTAAGGTCCATGAATATTTCAAACAATTGGATCACCAATAAAATTTAACATAGAAACTGGAGAGGGTTCATCTTGTTAAAATTAAGTAAATATCTTAAACCATTTCAAATTCCGATTTACACTGTCCTTGTTCTTGTTCTTTTGCAATCCTTATCAGAGTTGTATTTACCAACCCTTATGTCTGATATCGTTGATAAAGGAGTCGTCACTGGTGACACCCATTATATCTGGAAAATTGGCGGCTACATGCTACTGGTGGCAGCCGGAGGAATGATTTGTTCGATTGCAGCCAGCTTTTTCTCAGCAAAGGCTGCTTCTGGTTTCGGGAGGCAATTACGGAGCAGAATCTTTTCCCATGTTGGAAATTTTTCCTTAAGTGAGTTCGATAAGCTAGGTACAGCCTCGCTTATTACGAGAACAACGAACGATATTACGCAGATACAGCAAGTAATGATTATGATGCTAAGAATGATGGCGGCTGCACCCATGATGTGTATAGGTGGTATTATCATGGCGTATTCAAAAGATGCCAAATTAACTTTGGTGCTTGCGGTTGCGATTCCCATTTTGATTGTAGCGATTGTGGTGATTGCTAGAAGGGGGATTCCTTTGTTTAAAGCCATGCAAGTAAAATTGGATAAACTCAATCGTGTTTTACGAGAGAATTTAACCGGAATACGTGTTATTCGTTCTTTTAACCGGGTTGAGCACGAGAAAAAACGATTTGATGAAGCGAATTGGGATTTAACGCAAACCGCCATTAAGGTCAATAAAATTATGGCGGCAATGATGCCGATTATGATGGTGGTCTTGAACCTTACCACCGTTGCCATTATTTGGTTTGGCGGCCACCGGATCAGCAATGGACATATGGAAGTTGGAGATATGATGGCATTTATCCAATATGCCATGCAAATCATGTTCTCGTTTATTATGTTATCGATGATGTTTGTGATGATTCCAAGAGCTTCAGTCTCAGCTGTCAGGATTAATGAAGTACTTGAGACAGTGGCCGACATAAAGGACCCAGCAACTGCTCCATCCAAAGAAGACGAAAAAGGCCATGTTGAATTTAGAGATGTTACCTTCAGTTATCCGGGTGCTGAAATGCCTGCGATCACGAACATTTCTTTTTCCATGCATCCTGGCGAAGTCACTGCCATTATTGGCGGAACGGGTTCAGGTAAATCAACCCTTATTAATTTGATCCCACGGTTCTATGATGTGGACAGTGGTCAAGTACTGGTAGACGGGGTGGATGTCCGCCAAATGACACAAGAACAGCTTCGTCAAAAAATTGGTTTTGTTCCACAGCAGGCTGTCTTGTTTACTGGAACAATTGCTGAAAATATCCGCTATGGGAAAGAAGATGCATCTGAAGAAGAAGTATTTCATGCAGCGGAAATCGCACAGGCCAATGAGTTTATTTCATCGATGCCGGATGGTTTCGACTCCATTATTGCACAGGGGGGAACAAATGTTTCTGGCGGTCAAAAACAGCGTCTATCGATTGCACGTGCCCTTGTCAGAAAACCAGAAATCTATATTTTCGATGATAGTTTCTCAGCTTTAGATTTTAAAACAGATGCAAAGCTTCGTGAAGCGCTTAAACAAGAAACCCTTGATTCTACTGTGTTGATAGTGGCACAACGGGTAAGTACGATCATAGATGCCGACAGAATTATCGTTTTGGACGATGGAAAAATTTCCGGAATTGGGTCTCATAGGGAGCTTATGGAATCAAGTTCCGTCTATCGTGAAATTGTGATGTCACAGCTGTCAGAGGAGGAAATTGCATGAGTACAGATTCTAAAAATCAAAGACCAGGTCCAGGCGGAGGTTTCGGGCCTCGTGGAATCGGCATGCCTGTCCAAAAAGCCAAAGACTTTAAAGGAACTCTTAAAAGACTCATAGTCTATTTAAAGCCTTATAAATTGCAACTTTTTTCCGTCCTACTCACAGCCATTATTAGTACCGTCTTTTCAATTGTCAGCCCGAAAATTATGGGTAAAGCCACTACAAAGCTTTTTGAAGGGTTAATGATGACACTGAAGGGGGTTCCCGGTGCAAAAATCGATTTTGATTATATTGGTCAAATTATATTACTCCTAATTGGTCTCTATATAATAAGTGCTATTTTTGCCTATTTACAAGGCTTTATCATGGCAGGGGTGGCCCAAAAGACCGTCTATAATTTACGAAAAGAAGTGGAAGAAAAACTGAACCGGCTGCCGTTAAAGTACTTTGACTCTAAGACCCATGGTGAAATACTAAGCAGGGCCGTCAATGATGTAGATAATATTAGTACAACGCTTCAGCAAAGTTTAACACAGCTGATTACCTCTGTTGTTACGCTAATTGGTGTAATCGTGATGATGCTTTCAATCAGTCCATTAATGACCCTGATCGTTATCGTTACCCTGCCGCTAAGCTTTATTGCAACGGCTAACATTGCGAAAAAGTCACAACAATATTTTAAAGGGCAGCAAAAATCACTAGGTCAGTTGAACGGACACGTAGAAGAAATGTATACGGGCCATAAAGTAGTAAAGGTATTTGGTCATGAAAAGAAATCCATCCAACAATTTGAAGAAATCAACGAAAAACTCTATCAATCTGGCTGGAAAGCCCAGTTTGTTTCAGGAATGATTATGCCGCTAATGTCGTTCATTAATAATATCGGCTATGTGCTTGTATCTGTTGCCGGAGGTCTATTAGTTACAAAAAAGGCGATTGAAATCGGGGATATCCAGGCCTTTATCCAGTATGCCCGTCAATTCTCGCAGCCGATTGCCCAAACGGCCCAAATTGCTAATGTCATCCAGTCAACTATCGCCAGTGCGGAACGTGTGTTCGAAATACTAGATGAAACAGAAGAGGTTCCAGAAGCGGTTCAACCAAAAGAACTTCAGAATCCTCAAGGAAATGTAAGCTTTGAACAGGTTTCCTTTGGTTATAAGAACGATGAATTGTTAATTGAAGATATGAACATTGATGTCAAATCAGGCCAAAAGGTTGCAATTGTAGGACCTACTGGAGCTGGTAAAACGACTTTAATTAATTTATTAATGCGATTCTATGAACTTAATTCTGGTCGAATTTTAATTGATGGAATCGATACAAGGAATTTAAAAAGAGAAAAACTTAGAAGCTTGTTTGGAATGGTGCTTCAGGATACATGGCTGTTTAATAGTACAATACGTGATAATATTGCTTACGGAAGAGAAGGGGCGTCCGAGACAGAAATGATCGCCGCCGCCAAGGCAGCAAATGCGGACCACTTTATCCGTACGCTTCCGGAAGGCTATGATACGGTCTTGAATGAAGAAGCCTCGAATATTTCACAGGGCCAGAAACAATTACTCACGATCGCGAGGGCGATTCTAGCTGATCCGTCGATTCTAATTCTTGACGAAGCTACCAGCAGCGTCGACACACGAACGGAAGTACAAATTCAGAAAGCAATGGATTACTTAATGAAGGGGCGTACTAGTTTTGTGATTGCGCACCGTTTATCGACCATCCGGAACGCGGATTTAATCCTTGTCATGAATAATGGTAAGGTGATTGAAAAAGGTACACACCAGGAATTATTAGAAAAAGGCGGCTTTTATGCTGATTTATATAATAGTCAGTTTGCCGGTCAAAAAAATGTAGGTTGATATATGGCGCTTAGGGTGATCCTAGGCGCTTTTTTTGTTACTGCTTTAGAAGAATGTTGAAGACAATAGGGAATTAGAAATGAATTTAAAGGATTCGGAGATTAAGATAAAGTAAATAGTGTTTTTATTTGCTTTTTACAAAGTTCTATTCCTTTTACAAAGTATTATTTAACCTCTTGGGTCTTTGAACATTGGTTTAAAATAGGGAATAAAAACAATGCGTAACGCCGCTGCGCAAGGACAGACCCAAAACGTAATATTTAAACTTTGTTATTTAATAATCGACTAATGATATGAAAAAAGTAAGAGTATTTTTGGGCTGAACTCCAACTTTTGAGCATTTTAATGATTATTGTTCAACATTTGATAGAGTGAATATAGAATAGGAGGGAGTCCAATAAAGGACAACCCCCTAAGTTTTTTTATGAGCTCTTTTATTTATTAAATGGTTAAAAATCAAATCAATTAATAAAATAATCATACCATAATGAATGAAATAATCTGCAAAGTTTAGGATACCATGGTTTGAATGAAATGATATAAAATCCGTAACCTGATTAAATAAAATGCGATCGATCGCATTTCCGATTCCTCCTCCAATTATTAGGCCGGTGCCTAAATCAACTAGAAACCTCCTATTTTTAAAATCGTTACGATATTTAATCAGTATTATTACCATAAAAAAAGCAATAGGCACAAAGTAACGTCCATACCCTTGAAAAGAACTAAATGCGGCTCCACTATTTTCAATGTGGCTAAGATTCAAAACACCTTTCCAGACTTCAATAGAACTTCCTACTTTTATATGAGTACGAATCCAAAATTTTGATAATTGATCGATCAAAATAACAAAAGTAATAAAAAAATAGTACAAAATTAGGACTTCCTTCCTGAAAATTGATGTTATACTTAACGAAAAAATTCTAATCGCTACAATGTGTAGTGTAATTGATTAATTAGTACAAATCAAAAACTATTTGCTTTAAATAATGCTCAAATTAATAATAAAATTTCTAGAGACCCCATGTCTAGATTTATATATATATATTTCTATTAAACTACATTAAATTAAAACTTCAATCCTTAATGCCTAAAATGTTAAGGGGATTTTTTATTTGGATTAATTCCAAATAAATCAATACCCGTCCAAAACATTCCATCACATTGCCTAAATTATAAGATATTTTGCATATAATGCATGAAAAATTTTCACTAGTCTCTAACTAAAGACTAGTAATGGTCTTTAAGTAGCGACTAGTTTTGCCGAAAGCATCATAGATATGTTACCTCCACGAGGCGTTTGCAAGAATTGCAGACGCTTTTTTATTTTAGGGCTAAGTGAATTGCGGATTTTGTAGAAATATGATGATTGAAGTCCAATCAAGACTTGTCCTACGAAATATATATAAATAGAGGAAAATATTCTTTCCTTAGATAACCCAATATGCTGGAGGTGATATACATGGGTGACGGATTAAGTATGTCTTTTACATTAATCGTGGTATTGTTCATTCTCCTTATCATTGTCGGAACTTCTTTTATGGGCTACTAAATTGTATGGAACTAAGGGCAGTTTGATTTTAATCTGTTCCTTTGTCTAGACTGAAACGGGAGGAGGATGATTACACTTGGTTTTTTTTCCTGACGGCTTTAGAAGAAGGTTTCTCCCTATTGAAATCGAAATCGAGATAGAGAGAAGAAGACGTATTGAAATCGAAATTGAGATAGAAAGAAGAAGACGTATCGAAATCGAAATTGAAAGAAGAAGACGTATCGAGATTGAGAGAAGAAGAGGCGGATTGTTTTAAACAAATCATCCTTTTAATCAATGTCGGTACATCCTTCATGCGTGTAGGATACTAATGATTGTCTAGGTGAAAATAACGCCATTAAGAGGGTATCTAAGAATTTAGTACCCTCTTTGTAATGCTAAACTTCGCAATTTGGATCAATTACCCTCTAATAAAACAGATCCCTTATTCAGCTATCTTGGCAGGATATTCTAAGAGGGACTGGTGCATGAGTTGAGGATTAGAGCTCATTTTAGCTTTTTTTGAGCTAACGTTGCAGTTTATCTTTATTAGATTAATATGGGGAAAGATAACTAAAAGGCAGAGCAAAAATATAGTCCTCTTTATTTCATAATTTTCGAGAGTAAAACGGAACTTTTGCTTTAAGGCATATTCAACTGACTATGTAAATATGAATAGCAAAAGGAGTATTTCGGGGAGGTTACAGAATGAACGGGGATCATACACCTTTGCATGCTGATACCGGTGTTACATCTGGATTGTTTGTTGAGCGCTCCTTAAATGAAATTCGTTTTTGGGCTAGGATCATGAAAGAACATTCTTTATTTCTTCGATTGGGTTTTAGAGCAGAAGATACTCAACTAATTCAAGAGGCTAATCAATTTTATCGCTTATTTGAACACATCGAACAAACTGCACATTCCTTTAATAATCAAACAGACCCTGAACAAATAAGAAGATTTAATTCAGAGGTACAACAAGCTGCAACTAATATTTTCGTATTTAAACGGAAAGTATTAGGACTAATTCTCACATGCAAATTGCCGGGGGCAAATAATTTCCCATTATTAGTTGACCATACAAGTAGGGAAGCTAATTATTTTAGAAAAAGATTAATTGAATTAAATGAAGGAAAATTACAAGCGCTTCCAGATGCCATTATTAAAGAAAATGTCTTCTTCTTAAGGATTATGGCAGACCATGCAAAATTTATTGGTCATCTCCTTGATCCGTCAGAAAGGAAATTAGTTGATTTAGCACGGAATTTCAGCAATGACTTTGATCAATTACTGTATCAAGCAAGAGACTTAGAATCTATGAAGCCACAATCTCAAACAGTTCCTCTTCTAGATCAATTCCTGGATCAAAATCGCGTGTCGGTAGTATCTCTTAGGGACTTCAAGAAAACAGCACGTGATTTAATTGAGCAATGTAAAATTAAGAGCATTATTCATCCTCTATTAGCAGACCATGTATTTCGGGAAGCTGATAGGTTCCTTGAAATTATTGATATGTTTGACGCGCATCTTACTGGTGGTACCAGATAACCTAGATAACGGCAAAAGCAAATAAAAGTCTAATTTCATCCGAAATTAGGCTTTTTAATCATCGACCTGCCACGGTAGCATTATAAAAATACCAAAGAGAACTAAATCGATTTATTGCTGCATTACGGAAAAGAGGCCTTATTGTAACGGCCTTTCATAACCATTGGCTGTTTGAAAATCCACGTTTAATTTATATCCATTTGGAGAATGCCGGCATGTCTGCGGAAGAGTTTGCTAGAAATAGTATTGCTGCCGCAAGGGAAGCAGGACTATTCTAAAGAGAATGCCATTTGTGATACTTCTTAAAATAATCACAAATGGTTCTTATTTTTTTGGAACAATAAAGAGAATAAACATTATCTGTCCTTGTTATTATGTATTTCCTTTACCGCGTCCAATTTCATAAGTGTGTCCACACCCTAATATAAAACCAATCATATTTTATTTAAAAGAAGAACAAAGAAGGGAAGAGGAATGTCTTGGTGGAGAAAGATAATAAACTTGAGCAGGATCCGATTGAAGGAAATGACCCGTTTTTAAGGTTAATGTTTGGAAACAGTATGCACAAAGAAACATACAAAAAAGGCGATAAGCCCGAACAAAAAGAACGTTTATCTTTCAATAGGGCAACAAATCGGTTCGACGATTGGATTTTTGGCTATAAGGGAAAAACACCTGGGACTGGCACTCAATCTACTCTAAATAAGGGAGAAGATAATCTTAACAATGTGGATTTTGAATTGCTAATAGAAACAGTTGATATGTTTTTTTCCACAGCTAAACAATATAAACCATTATTTAAAGAAATTACACCTTCTATGAATCGATTTATTAAAAAGTTCAAGTCAAAATGACTAGTTTTTAAAATCAGGATATAAAAAGGGGTACCCACCTAATTTAGTTGGGCCCCTTATTATTTTGTATGGCCTCATCTATTTTCTAACAGTTTTTAATGCACCACTCCAAGCGATCACTTGGTCAAGCATTGCATTAACATTATTTAAATGTAGATCTTGTGGTTTAAAATTAGTTCCATTCTCGAAATCTGTGAATAAGGATAGAGTTGGATGGACCCTTACATCTGCAATCTGTAATTCTCCGCATATGCCTCGTAAATGCTCAGCGGCACGAGCACCACCAGTAGATCCGTAACTTACGATACCAGCCGCTTTATTATTCCATTCATCACGGGCTGAATCTAATGCGTTCTTTAATGCCCCTGTAATACTGTGATTATATTCTGCGACAATGAAAACAAATCCATCTAAACTAGCTAACTTTTCGGACCACGCTTTTAATCCTGATTCATCTCCTGCGGTTGTGAAGGCAAATGGTAAATTGAAATCTGCAATATCTACAATTTCATATTCTGCATCCCCACGTTTATCGGCAATTCCTTTTACCCATTCGCCCACTTGAGGACTAACTCTTCCTTGGCGTGTACTACCTAAAATAATCCCTATTTTTAGATTTTCATTTGTCATTGTTTCTTCCTCCTCGTTGTTATGGCCAAATAACTTACTTAGTAGTCCCTCTGGAAGTACCACCTTTAGTATTAAGTTAACCAATAATATAGTTATCCAATTTTTCTGCTAATAAAGAACTCTCTTATTTATTTCGGTTTATTTTATTAATAGTTTAACTGTATATTCTCAAATCTCCAGAATTAAACTAAATATGTTAAAACCAAAATACATGTGTCGGAGGAATTTAATATGGCAAATGATCCAATAACCGTGCATGCCATCATCAATGGGGAAAAAGTCGTCACCGAAAAAAACTCTCCACGTGAAAATCCAACCCATCCTGATGAGATTGTAGGATATGCACCCCTGAATACAAAAGAAGATACAGTCCGTGCAATAGACTCAGCCTATAATGCGTTTCAAAGCTGGGCATGGAGTGATGTCGATAATCGTATTGAGAAAATGCAACGTGCTATTCAAAAACTAAAGGATGCTACACCAGTGATTTCAAAGTTATTGTCTAGGGAACATGGAAAAGCGTTATATGATTCTGAAGGTGAAATTGCGATTTCCATTATGTGGATGGAATATGCATGTAATACTGTTAAGAAGGTAATTGAACCACAGAAGAAGGAACATGAAAATGGAAGAACCATCATCACATTTGATCCAATTGGTGTTGTCTCAGCTATTACCCCTTGGAATTATCCAATTTCTTTATCTACCATTAAAATAGCACCTGCACTTTTTACATGAAATACAATGGTAGTGAAACCTAGTCCATTTGCTCCATTAGCGGTAAGTCGGGTAATTGAAATCATAGCTAATGAATTTCCGCCAGGAGTGCTAAATCTCGTTCATGGTGCCGCAGAAGTAGGCGTTGAACTTACATCCAACCCTAAAGTAGCTAAGATTGCATTTACGGGCGGAACAAAAACAGCTAAAAGTATTATGAAGGCTGCTTCAGACACGATTAAAAAGATGACATTAGAACTTGGTGGTAATGATGCTGCCATCGTACTAGAAGATTTCGATGTCAATGATGAACGTGCCATGAGAAGAATGGTGATTTCTAATTTTCTAACGGCAGGACAAATTTGTATAATTGCAAAGCGTGTTTATGTACATCGCTCCATATATGATTCATTTGTAGAAAAATACATAGAGGCCGCAAATAAATGGATTCGGGTTGGTGATCCATTTAATCCAGATGTGACCGTCGGTCCTGTTAATAACAAGAATCAGGTTGATTATGTAAAAAGCCTTGTTGAAGATGCAAGAAGTAAGGGTGCGGAGGTTATTAAATTAGGAACAATCCTTAATCCTGAGTTAATGGATAATGGATATTTCCTTCAACCGACATTAGTAGTAGGTTCCGATCCACATGATCCGATTGTGGTTGAGGAACAATTTGGACCGACTGTTCCAATCCTGCCTTTCGACAACGAAGAACACGTAATTCAATTGCATAATGAAAGCATATATGGATTAACAAGTTCGGTTTGGGGTGAGGAAGAGCATTCAATCAAAGTAGCCCGTCGTATTGAAGCAGGAACCACTATGATTAACTCAGCAGCTGTACAAGGTCTTGATGTCCGTTTTCCTTTTGGCGGAGTTAAGCAGTCTGGTGTCGGAAGGGAGTATGGAGAAGAAGGACTGAAATCATATGTGGAGACACATGTAATTAATATTCCTAAAAACCTTGAGTTACCATATATACCAGAGTGAAAATAATGTAACTAAATATAATCATGTTAATTTTTTTTAACTATGGTCATTTGC
>NZ_JBALPZ010000185.1:0-7300 GCF_036965645.1 Neobacillus drentensis | reverse complement strand
GTCGGGTAGAAAACAAGCGCGCGCAATCAATATTTGATTATTCACGTTTCTTGTAGCCCCCCTACGATCCCGGACGGTCGGATTTCCCGAGTCCGGTTCTGACCTTGGATTAGATCACATACTCGCCTTCCCTAATAACCGCAGGATTAAATGTTGGTACACATATTCCCCCATCAACTATTGGTTTACTTGTATGCAAGTCAATGAACAAATAACAAAGCTCAGTGTCTTTGATGTTCTGACTATCCAAGTGCCCAGAGGTCCTTCGCTCCATCATAGGAGTTACCTTGATAGAAGTGCAATTACCTTACACTTAAGAAGGCATTACCCTTCCCTCATCGCTACTTCGACCTCATGCGCCAGTCCTAAATCATCCTATCATTTTCTATTAGCCTCTTATATGATAGGTCTTTATTGGTTAGTACCTTCCCAATTTGAAGTAGGACCTTCCCGTCGTTATCTCTGAGAATCTTTCCCTAGATGCTAGAACCCGTATCCCGGCTGCCCTTACGGTGCTTTTGACCGTTTCTTCCCGTAAGACATCGGTCTTCCCCCGTTAGATAAAGGTCGACGCTAAGCATTTGTCCCTCGAAACAGTTTCTCAGAGGGGCGTAGATTTCGGGACTGCAGTATTCGTTAAGTCCTTCTGGCCTCTAGGTTTGCTCGCCACACAGACTGTTCCAACCTTATTCTCTCTGTGTAGAATAGGCCGCCGTGACTTTTACTTCCAAGCAGAACGTAGTTCGTTACCTCCCCACGCATTGGATATGCTAGTCATCCGAATCGGTCAATTGATGACAGGAGACTTTCACTCCATAAGATTCTCAGCCTTGACGGCTGCTCCACCTAACTGTCTACGCTTAAAGACTAAAGTTACCTTTAGCCCTCCAAGACTCGCTACGAGCGAATGGCTAGTTCTTACTCGACGGGAATCCCACCCGCTATATGATACGACCTATGCTCGGCCGCACACCTGCCCCGTTTGTTCAATAAGAAAAGGAGGTGCAGCATCTACGTTAAACTCAAGCACCCCGTTACTTTAAGTACAATTCTTCACAAACTTATTAATTGTTGAAAAGATAAGTGCAGAGCATGATGGGACTCCACTTATGCATTCATATCTGTTTCAAAATTCAAATGACTAATTCAGGAAAATAGTAAAAAAATTATAATCTTTTTTCTTTTTACTTATTCAACGATCGCTTTAATACTTTCTGAACTTTGGATTGTTAAGTTATATTTCCCACTTCCAACATCGAAGGCAATACGTCCATCTTCACATCGTGCATCCATAAATTCCTTACCAAGCTTCGCTATATCATCTTGATTGCCTGGTAGCATAATTGTTGCAGTTGTATTAGCCGGTACGACAAAATGATAGTTAATCCCTTGATTGGTCTGTTCCCAACTTGATTCAATGGTTCCGTAAAGAGATTCAAATTTTGCCGATGCATGAGTTAAAGCTCCACCTTGTAATGGTTTGAGTAAGAAATGCTTATAACCAGGCTTCTCCATAACCGGGCGTATGCCGGCAATACCAGCGAACAGAAAGTCACAGACAGCACCATAGGAATAGTGATTAAAGGAACCTGTCATTTTACCATCATGACCGTAGTCTGACCAGCTTTCCCAGATCGTTGTGGCTCCCTTGGTTACAGCATATAGCCAAGATGGACTTGTATCCTGTTCCAATACTCTAAAGGCAATGTCTTCATGACCGTAATCTGCAAGCATATGAAGTAAGAATGGAGTAGAAAGGAATCCGGTATTCAAATGGTAATCGTTATTTTTAATAATCTCTACAAGTTTATTAACAATAGTGTACTTTTTATCATCATCAGCCAAGTTGAAAGCCAACGTCCTGACATATGGCGCTTGTCTGCCTTCTAATATGGTTCCATCATCTTTAATAAAGTGGTTGTTGTATACTCTTTTAATTTTATTATACAAACTTTCATACTTATCCTTTTCCTCTTGTTTACCAAGAACAGCCGCCATCTCAGACAATAGTCTTGCAGAATAGGCATAATAAGCCGTAGCAACAAGTGGTTCTGAAACAGTCATTTGTCTGCTCATGAATTCAGTTATATTGGCACCTAATTCGTTCATGTTCGTATCAGGCTCAAGCCATTCACCCCAATGGAATCCAGTATCGACTATATAATTAGCTTCCAGTTCTCCATCTGTATAGGTATGATAAGCAGCGGTTTCCTTATAATATTCATTATGTTTTTTTGCACAAGCAGCTAAATAATCAACCCAAGCTTTAGCAGAGTCAAATTGGTTCTCAAGTATTGTTTTATCTCCGTATGACAAATACATTGTCCAAGGTAGGATTGTCGCTACATCCCCCCAGCCTGTAGAGCCATCAAGCAACAGCGGTTCTCCCGGTTTACCTAGCATATTAAGCATAGGATCCTTAGAAAGGTTTAAAATCCTGTTCCCTTCAACATGGTTATGATATCCAAGAACATTGGGGACGGTACTACCTACAGAACCTGTTGCGAATTGCTCAACTGCCACATCAGCCATCCATTTTTCAAAGAATGGATATACATTCATAAAATTGGATGCAGTCTTGCTAAATACTTGAGCATCCCCGGTCCAGCCTGCTCTCTCCCTTGTAGGACAATCGGTAGGGATCTCCAAGAAATTTCCTTTCATACTCCATTTTGAGTTTGACACTAATTGGTTTATCATTGGATTAGAGCAAACAAATTCGCCTGTTTCTTCCATGTCGGAATAGATCGCCATAGCAGTAAAGTTTTCTGGTTTTACTTCGCCAGGATAGTTTTTTAGCAGTACATAACGGAATCCAAAGATGGCAAAATGAGGATGGTAGGTCTCCAGACCATTACCTTCAATGATATAATGAACCTCCTGAAAATCCTCTATACTTCCATGTAAGGAAAAATTGCCCATTGTGAAGTTTCTATTTTTATCTAAAGTTTCACCATGAATAAGGACTATCTCTGTCCCAGTTGCACCTTGAACCTTCATCTCTACCCAGCCGGCAATATTCTGTCCAAAATCCAGTACCGTTTCTCCATTAGGAGTATTCAAGATCTCAGGGATGAATCTTTCCTTCCGTTTTACAGGTACACTTCGTGTAGCAATTAAGTAATCAAAACCATCATCCGTAACATTTACATTCTTCCATGAAGAGTCATCAAATCCAGGACTGTTCCAACCACTGATGTTAATCCTGGCATCGTACACCTCTCCAGCTTTCAGATCAGATTTTTGAATTGGACCATACGAGGTTTTAAAAGTGGAATTACTTCCAATAATCTCCTTACTTCCATCATCATAGCTCAAAACTAATTGACCTAAAAAAGCCACCTTATAACCGAAATTGTTTTTAAGGTTTCCAATACCAACATTCCCTCTCCACCAGCCATCTCCAAGTATCACACCTAGTGCATTATTCCCTTCCTGTAAAAGCTTAGTAATATCATAAACTTGATATTGTAAACGTTTATAATAGGAGGTAAAACCAGGATTGAAAAGATGGTCTGTTCCCTCTGTTCCATTAATATAAAAATGATAGAGACCTCTAGAAGTCATATATGCTCTAGCTGAAACCAATCCCTTTTTGACGGAGAATTCCTTTCTGATGTAAGGAGCAGGCTTATATGCATCCAAGTCAATATCTCCTTCAGGTTCAATCCACTTGGCTTTCCAATCAGAAGTTTCGAAAAGTCCGGTTTCAAAAAAGGCTGGTTGGCTGAATTCCGATTCCTCGTGATTGCTCCAGACCTTTACTCTCCAATAAATACGCTCCATCGATTTTAGTTCCGGTCCACCATATAAAACTTGTTGTGATTGCTGGGATTCTACTTTTCCTCCGTCCCATAAAACATCTTTAAAACTTTCATTTGCCGATGCCTGTACTTGGTATGCTTGTTGCATGATATTTTCTCTATTACTTATAAGCATCCAGCCCAAACGAGGCGCTTTTGTATCCAATCCCATAGGATTATTGCGGTACTCCGTTTGCAGGTGAATTACTTTTAACATATTACCACTCCTAAAATTGCCATTTTTTTCTTCGTAAACTAATATGTTTGCTTAACTAAAGCTTTTCTCCATTTTTATAACATGATTGCAAATACATGAAATCAATCTTTACAAATTAACTGCATTTGTATTATTTTCCACCTGTCTCGCTTTAAGATTAATAGTGATCTCTTCATGATCCTTCTTATTGATAGGATATAATCTTATAATAATAAGTGAAACAGCACATACGATTGCTGGGATGATAGTTCTTAATAAATTAATCCACAGTAAAGCTGTTGGACCTTGATTCATATCATTAGGTACATAACCAGCAAATTGAAGTATGACACCTGCTGCTCCTGATGCTAAAGCCATGCCAAATTGGATAGAAAAGGAATTAAATGAGAAGATTAATCCATCAGCTCTGATACCTGTCTTTAACTCTGTATAATCAACGGTTTCAGCAATCATACCAGTGGTAGATACCGCAGGAATACCACCTATTAAACTTGATAGAGCCATTAATATAAACATTAGTGTTATGTTTTGAGCTGGTATAAAAAACATTAGGGCAGTAGGTATTACTGAAAGCGCAAGTGTAAAAATAGTTGTTTTTCTATTTCCTATTTTCTTTACGAATGTTCCAGCAAGAGCCATGCCGATCATAGAGGCTACTGTCGTTAGTAACATGTATACTGGAATTAGGGAAGCTGCCTTTAAATAGTAAGTCAAATGGTAAATACCTACAGCATTGTTGATACCCATATTAAAACTGTTAATAATAACACCACAAATAACGATTTGCAGGGGTTTATTATTAGCTAAAACTCTAACTTGTTCTTTAAATTTAGGAGGTTTGGCAGTCTCAGTAACTTTCTCTTTTGTATTAAAGAATGCAGACGTAGAAAAGATAATAGATATGACAGCCAGGATTAATACAAGCAATGTATAGCCACGGCTTGTACTCCCCCCTCCAAGAGAATTAATCATAGGCAGTGCCAGTGTTGAAACTACTAAGATCCCAACCATGGTAAATATTCTTGCTAAAGCAATCATGGTACTACGTTCTTTTAAATTAGTAGTTATTGAGGGCAGCATTGACCATAAAGCAACATCATAAAAAGTAAAAAAAGTACCTGCCAAAATATAGGTTACATATGCATATACTAATTTTGCTGTAACTCCTAGATCTGGAACTGTGAATGTAAGAACTGCGAATACGAGAAAAGGGAACGGCATTAAAAGAACATACGGTCTCGATTTGCCCCATTTAGTACGAGTTCTGTCAATCGTAATACCAATAATTGGATTCAAAAGAGCATCCCATATTCGGGCTACCATTAGGAGAATACCTGCAGCTGCTGCTCCTATACCAAATACATCGGTATAGAATACCATTAAATATGTCATAAACATACCTTGAATCAAGTCCTTGCCAAGGCTCCCCATTCCATAGAACCATTTTTCGCGTGCTTTTATATTTTCCATGAGACACCTCCACTAAAAATAAGTATACTAGAATCCACTTTTTGCAAATACCATCGATAATCTTCTTCTTAGAATTGTGAAAAATTCCATACATCCCATATATTCTAGCAATAAATCCGAAAAGTAATTCCTATAAGGTTGAAAGTATTCTCATTTTCTTAAATCTTTATTTCATTTTCCAACCTCCTTTAAAGAACATTTTTTATTTAAGCGTTTTCAAGTATGATTGTACAAGTATTCTGAAAATATTATAATGATAAAAGGAAACCTATTTTATATCAAAATGGAACCTGGATGTTTTAGAGAGTAGAGGTGTAATATGGAAATAGATAGTTTATATGAAGAGTTAAATGAACTGGATGAATGGGAGAATACTGCACTTAACTTGAATGAATTTAATTTCGAGATAATTGCCGAAAAGCTGCTAGGTGTTAATTGGGATAACCACCGAGCAGAACAAGGTATATTTTCAGCAGCCCTTTTTATGAAATCTCACGAAAATATCACTTTTATTAAACATCCTCGTTTTATACATATGAGTGATCATAAACATAATTTTCTTGAGCTTACGTATGCATATAAAGGGGACTCCACTCAAGTAATTAACGGGGAACGTATCCATATGCGGGAGGGGGACTTCACCATTCTAGATACGAATATTACCCATAGAATTGATCCAGTTTCTAAGGATTCACTGGTTATCAACATATTAATGAAAGAAGATTACTTTAACGAACAATTGTTAGTGCGCTTGTCTGAGAATAATCTTATTTCAGAATTTATCATCTCAGCTATATATAAAACAAGTTTGAAAGGTAGATATCTTTATTTCTCACCAGGTGAAAATCGCAGAATCAAAAATAATATTGAATCTATCATATGGGAAATTAAACATCCACGGTTAGGCTCGCAAGAGTTAATCAACTGCAACATGATTATACTATTTACTGAATTGATGAGATCAATGGAGGACGAAACCTCCTCGACCCTTGAAAGGAAGAAACATTCCGGGAAAACCTCGTTATCAGTCTTTGCTCTAATACAGTTTATAAACGAACATTTTATGGAATTAAGTCTTGAACAAACTGCTAATCAATTCCATATTCATCCCAAATACTTAACTAGGCTCTTAAAAAAGTATACCGGTAAGGGATATATGAATATCATACAAGAGCTTCGAATGGAAAAAGCAGTATTTCTTCTTCAAAATACACAGTTAAATATAAATGAAATTGCTGAAAAGTGCGGGTTTTCTAATATCAATAATTTTTATAAACATTTTAAAAACACCTATAATAAAACACCAAAAGAATATCGAAAAGTCTAAAGACATTCTGAATCCCTTTTTAGAACCTAACCGGGATTGTTGTTCTAACAAAACTACAATTCCAAACTGTCCTTGATTAGGTTTTTCCTGAATTTAGAGGTGTTTTTCGGGACTTATATTTTGTAGTTTCTTTACAAACTTTATTAAATTATCCTACATCTAGCGATGTACTGGCATCTCCAGAAAATACTTTAGCAGCTAAAATCAAATAGTTATATAAAAGTCGTCCTCATAAGTGGGCTGAATCAAAGGCAAAAAAACTTATAGCTGCAGCTGAACGGAATCCTTTTCAGGAAGCCTTATATCAAGCCATATTTTAACCTTAGAAATGCATTAAAATGCTTTTTGAATATTTTATAAAGTAGCTGTGATAGCATGTGCAAATAGGGTCTTACAATGGATATATGCACTGTTATAAAGCAATTCCACTTTCCGAGATATAGCTTAAATAAAAAATATAACTTAATAACACAAAACCTTCCA
>NZ_JBALPZ010000184.1:19122-20302 GCF_036965645.1 Neobacillus drentensis | reverse complement strand
CATTTACGGGGCAGTTCAACCACGACGTACCTTTTTTAATTTCATTTTTGTTCGAATTAACGCCCAAATAGCGATAACAAGACCGCCTAGAGTATCAGCAATTAAGTCTGTCATTGTATCTTTATTTCCGCCGCCTTGTAAGGTCATCCCAAATATCTGGTCGCAGCTAAACTCATAGACCTCCCACAATACACCGCCTAGTGCTGCAAACGATGCGGTAAATAGGAATACAAACCAAGGGGAGATCTCATATCCTGCATCCCTGTGAATTAACCTTTCATATAAGGCAATTCCTGCGAAAGCAAGGATGGCACCGCTGACAAAATGCATAAAAGTATCCCACCAGCCCAGTCCATACCATCCTAATATGGAACCTAAATATTGTGATCCAATTAGGAAAATGATATAGGAAAAAACGATGGGTAAATTGAATTGAAGCTTGGTAAACAGAGCTAACAAAAGTGGTACAGCTCCACAAACAATTCCGCCAATGGCAACTGTAGATTTAAAAGATTGGCCCATACTATGATAATTTATTGCCAAGATGGTCATGAATACAACATACAAAAGACTGACAATAATTACAAGTTTTCTGTTCATTTGCAGCACCTCTATTTAAATACTTTTTTTCCTATAAAGGGTATAGACTGCGGTAACCATGCCCCCTCCTAAGCCGCAAAGGAGATCATACATTGTATCTTTATTTCCACCTCTTTGCATCGTATGCGTTAAAGTCAAATCACCCACAAACTCATAGATCTCCCAAAGAACACTCGATGATGCAGCGAGTGAGAGGATAAACAGAACCAGAATTCCAACAGAAACTTTCCGTCGTGTATGTTGTGGGATCCAATATTTATAAAGACGTATTCCAACAAACGCAACAAACATCCCTTTAAAAAAGTGCAGTGTAGAATCCCACCATTTATAATACAAATAAAAGCTTGAGATGGAACCTAAATATAAGGAACAAAATAGGAACAAATAATAACAGATAATGATGGGAATAGTGAAGGGATTATTTTTCATCTTTAGTAAGCCAAGCGGCAGCAAGCTGACGAATATGCCCCCAAGTGCTACTTGCCACCTGGTATGGTCATGTTTCATTAAGTAGAAAATAAATAATCCAGTCATACCAAGACTAAATAATATACTTAATATAATAAGTACCTTTCTTTTC
>NZ_JBALPZ010000184.1:18710-19105 GCF_036965645.1 Neobacillus drentensis | reverse complement strand
ATCATCAAATATAAAGGTATAAGTCCGACTCGCAAACTGTTAGTAAAAACGGTATAGTATTATTGTATGAAAAATTTAATATAGATGAAACTTGGCGGTGGTCCCAATGCAAAAAGCACAAATCCCGACATACGAGCGGATTGCGATTGATTTAGCAAATAGAATATACGATGGAAAGTTTAAAGTAGGAGAAAAGATTCATGGCAGGTCCACCCTTGCAAGTGAATATAAAGTCTCACCTGAAACAGTCCGAAGAGCAATCAAAATATTAGAAGACGTAGAGATTGTCCAATCCACTAAAGGAAGTGGGATTGTCATCTCATCGAGAGAGAATGCGTACAAATATATTCACCGTTTTTCCAATTTGGCGAGTATAAAGGATTTAGAGAAACAAA
>NZ_JBALPZ010000184.1:13861-18666 GCF_036965645.1 Neobacillus drentensis | reverse complement strand
GATGATGAACTTTTTGATACGTTAAGAAAAATTATGGATTATTCTGGTAAATTGCGGCATACAAATCCATTGGCTCCTATTGAGGTAGAAGTTTTTTCAGGGTGCATTCATATCGGAAAAACAATTTCAGAAACGAAATTTTGGCAAAATACAGGTGGGACAGTTATAGGAATGAAGCGCAAGGGGGAGTTAATCATCTCACCTGGACCGTATGCACTAATTCTTGAAGGGGATGTCCTGCTAGTCATTGGGGACGATGAGACATATGACAGGGTCGTTCATTTTTTAGAAGACTAATTGGATCACATAATGACTTAAGCTATATAATAAAAAAGAAGCCGGTCAAGATGACCGGCTTCTATTATTAATTTAATAATCCCTCTTTTTNNGTTTAAGACTGTCAACTTTGTAGTTAAGTTCCCGCATTTTTTCATCTGTTAGTTTTCCGGATAAGCTATTGAGTACTTTTTTCAATTCGGGATGCTCTTTTAGAGTTTCCTCTTTTATAATAGGCACCGCATAATACGGTGGGAAAAACTGCTGGTCATCTTTTAATACCTTTAAATCAAACGCTTGAAGTAAACCATCGGTGGAAAAGGCATCAATAACATCGCTTTTATGATTTTTTAAGGCAGTGTAGCGTAATCCGCCATCGATTGCTTTAACATCCTTAAATGCCATATTATAGGTTTTTGAAAGTCCGATTAACCCATCTTCACGGTTTGGAAATTCAATGGTAGGACCCATAGTTAAGTTTCCACTTACCTTAGCTAAGTCTGAGATAGTATTTAGACCATACTCTTTTGCCGTATCTTGTCGGACGGCTAACGCATAAGTGTTATTAAATCCAAGCGGCTTTAATAGTTCAATTCCATATTTTTGCTTAAATTCTTTCTCCACATAATTATAGACTTTATCTGGATTACTTTCCGGAGGCTGATTTAAAATATTTACCAAACCTGTGCCCGTATATTCTACATACATGTCAATATCTCCAGAATTTAATGCACCGAATGCGACCTGTGATCCACCTAGATTTAATTTTCGTTCTACCTGTATATCTGTCTTAGCTTCTATCACATCTGCCAGCATATTACCTAATATTAATTGCTCACTAAAGTTCTTGGATCCAATAACAATTTTATCCTCGGCCTGTGCAGTAGAATATGCTTTAAATCCAACAGCTGCAACTAGTAGAATAGCGGCAAAGGCAATTAATGACCTTTTTGCTGTCTTTGCTTTTTTTGATGTTGATTTTTGCTTGCTTGTGTAAGAGAGAGATGATTCTAGTTTACCAACTGCGAAATCAATGAGCAGAGCGAGAATACAAGCTGGAATTGCTCCGGCCAAAATCATGTGATTATCGACAGTTTGAACCCCTGAGAATACCAGGTAACCAAGTCCACCTGCTCCAACGAAAGCCGCAATCGTCATTAAACCGACTGCTGTTACCGCTGAAATTCTGATACCCGCCATAATCATTGGGAAGGCCAGTGGCAACTGTACCTTTTTCATAGTTTGACTCTTGGTCAGACCAATACCTTTGGCGGCTTCCAGAATGTCTCCATCAATATTTGTTAAACCTGTATAAGTGTTCTTTATGATTGGAAGTAAGGAATACAGGACAACCATTACAATGGCAGGCGTACTGCCAATTCCGATAAACGGAATGAGAAAACCCAGTAAAGCTAAACTTGGCACAGCCTGAATTACGTTTGTGGTCCCAATGATTGGTTTTGAGAGTTTTGGTTCATTCGAAATTAATATACCTAAAGGGATTCCAATAATTATAGCTATTAAAACGGACACAATACTTAAATATAAATGCTCACCTAGTAAGCTAAGGATTTGATTGTAGTTACTTGTTAGATAATTCCAAAATCCATTCATTAAAATGCCACCTCCAAATCAATTAACTGACTGCTTAACGCTGATAAAATACTACTTCTTGTGATTAAACCTGTTAATTGGCTGGTACTGTTCACAACAGGCAGATATCCAATTTTGTGTTCGTTCATAGTTGCTAACACTGAGATTAAATTGGAATCCTGTGAAACAGACAGGACATTTTGCTCCATAACCGTCTCAATAGATAAATTTCGATTGAGTAATTGGATGCTTTTTAATGTCACCAGACCTTTTAGAACATTATGTTTGTCGGTTACCATTAAACTATCCACTTTATGATCCTTCATAATCTCAATGGCCTGCAAAACAGTACGCATCCCGGTAATCTTAACAGGATTTTGGATCATGATATCCTCGGCCATTAATAATTCAGGATTATTCCAAACTCTTCTTTTTCCTATAAAGTCTTCAACGAATTGATTTGCTGGATTTTTAAGTATATTTTCCGGTGTATCATATTGAAGAATATTTCCACCCTTTAAAATACAAATCTTATCCGCTATTTTTATTGCTTCATCCATATCATGGGTTACGAAGATAATCGTTTTGTTTAATTCTTTCTGCATTTGGAACAATTCGTCCTGTAGGGAGCTTCTAGTTACAGGGTCCAGTGCACTGAATGGTTCATCCATGAGAATGATATCTGAGTTAGTTGAGAAGGCTCTTGCGACCCCAATTCTTTGCTGCTGCCCGCCGCTTAGTTCTTTTGGATAACGGTGTAAATATTCCTTTGGCTCGAGTCCAACCAATTCCAGCAATTCATGGGTCTTCTTTTCAATGGAAGCAGGGTCTTCGCCTTTTAACTTCGGTATTAATTCTAAATTCTCTTTGATAGACATATGTGGAAATAGACCGGTGTTTTGAATAACGTAGCCAATGTTACGGCGGAGTTCAATGGGATTCATTGTGGTAATATCAGTTCCATTTACAAAAATCTGCCCGGATGTTGGGTGGATTAATTTATTAATCATTTTTAATAATGTGGTTTTTCCACAGCCACTTGGACCAATAAAGACAACCAACTGACCTGCGTCAATTTTTAATGAAAATGGGTTGATTATAGTTTTCGTACGATATTTCTTAACAATGTTCTTGAATTCTATCAATTTCATTCCCCCTTAAATTTATTAGTTTAATATAGTAACAACTTGATTGTAACATATAAGTTGTTGGTTGTCGACCCCATATGAAACTAATGAAAATTTACCCCATTAGACTAAAATTGAAACCCAGTTTTTTTTTTTGAGATTATTTGCCATAGTTTTAATGGAAAATGTAAAATAAAGATATGAAAAAAGTTAATATAAAAGAGGAGAATTAACTTGAGCTTTGTCCGTGACAAATTCAGTGCGAAGTTTTTCCTTTTTCTTGCGATTGCCTTTATTTTGATTCATGTACCGATTATAGGAAACTATGTAAAAATAATTAATACACTTATCCATGAAACGGGTCATGCGATCATTGCTCTATTTGGGGGAAAGGTGGAAACCATTTCATTATTTATGAACTCTGAAGGGGCAACGATTAGCGATCAATCAACTTGGATGGGCAGTTTTTTGACAAGTCTTGCAGGCTATACCTTCGCATCCTTCATGGCCTTTTTGTCTTTTTGGCTGTTAAGGAGAAAAAAAGAAATACTTCTGATTGATATTTTGCTAGCGTTTATTTTTTTTAATCTGATATTTTGGCTCTGCTCTTTTGCATTTGCCTTCCTTTTTTTACTGATTAAAGGGAGTAAGGGTGTTAGGGACCACATATTATTGTTAATAGCAGCCATTCTATTAGTGGATTCTGTACAAAGTGCATATGAAATTTTATTCCTTAGCGTTTTACAGCCACAAGCTGCGGGGGACGCAGCTAATCTTGCCCGGTTAACTGGGTTTCTTCCTGCTGTGTTTTGGGGATTGTTCTTTTTCCTTCAAGCACTTTGGTTTTGTTTTTATGGGTTCAAACGAGGTTATTACAAGGTAGGTTTTTAATCGAAGGCGGACCTAGCTCTATATGAGTAAGTCCACCCAATTGGAGAGTTCTATTACTTTTGTAAATCTTTTTTAGTGATTTCGCTGCGTAAATTAGTTTCTTTGGAGAATTCAGTATCTTGTTTTTTGTTGTTAGGATATTTATTCATTCGCTCGCGATTATTATTACGGTTGGTCATTAAAATTCCTCCTTTCCATACTTATGATGCTTATTTTGCATCTGGAGCGGTTTTTAATGTAGTTTTTATTTGCTGAACTAAGTTAGAGGAAAAGAGCATATCTTATTAAAACATTAAAAGTCCGGAATGGAGTGATGGTCAAGATGATAGATGTGATCAGAACACGTAGAAATATTAAAAAGTTTAAACCTGATGAAGTGAAAGAGGAACACCTTATGACGTGGCTTCAGGCTGCCTCGATGGCCCCTAATCATCGTATGACAGAACCGTGGGAAATCCTTTTTCTTGGGAAGGAAACAAGAGAAAAAATAAACCATAAAACAAACTTTGGTAATGCTCCAATGGTAATGGCGGTTTTGTCTAGGAATGGATTGACACAAATAGAAAAGATTGAAAATGCATTAGCGACAGCATGCTTTATCCAAAATTTTAACTTAGCTGCCTGGGCTGACGGTGCAGGGACATTTTGGTCATCTATTGGGGCTTCAGAGAGAAATAGGGGAATTTTAAGTGTTCCAGATGGATATGAAGTCATCGGTGTATTAGGAGTTGGATATCCGGAAATAATTCCAGAGCCAAAACCTCGGAAGCCGATTGCAGAAAAGATTAAAAGATTACCGTAAAGTAAAATCCAGCCAATGTTTTCGAGTGGCTGGATTTTTTACATTTAGGCTGTGTTAAAGGTTATTGTTGATTTTGAAACGATGTTGATAGGAGCGGATAAGCTCGACTCCTGCGG
>NZ_JBALPZ010000184.1:205-13818 GCF_036965645.1 Neobacillus drentensis | reverse complement strand
GCGGAAAGCGAGCGACTGCAGCGGAAATCAACATCCAAGTTTAACACAGACTATATTTAAGAATTATTTAGTATTGGAGAGCCTGAGCTGTTTTTCAAAAAATCCCGATACTCGATTGTGAGCTTATCAATAATTGTTCGTACAGGTAGTATATCTTTAATTTCGGCCACTCGTGCTCCTGCAAAAACAAGACCATTCTCGACATCTCTATCCATGGATGTAAGCAGCGAATCGAGTGTACAGAACCGATAGGAACAATTCTTCAAACAATCTTGACATTTAGTGATTCTTATTTTATCTTCTCCGCAAATCTGGGCAGAAAAGTTATTTTTAATTGCTCTTCCTTGTAAGCCAACCGTTGTTTTCAATAATACTAAATCTTCTTTTTTTGCATTTACATATTTTTGTTTAAAGGCTAACGGTGCATCGCATTCTTCGCTTGCTACAAAACGAGTGCCCATCTGAACTCCGGATGCACCGTTAGACAATGCTTTTGCAATATCGGCACCTGTCATTATTCCGCCAGCAGCAATTACGGGAATGTTTACTGCTTCGACAATCTCTGGCAGAATATCAAACATTGGGCGGTCTGTACCAAGATGCCCTCCTGCTTCAAAGCCCTCTACTACGACTGCAGAGGCACCTAAACGTTCTGAAATTCTAGCTAATTTGGCAGAAGAGACAATGGAGATTACTGGAATGCCTGCTTGTTTTCCCCAGCTGTACATATCCCTTGAAATGCCTGCCCCGGAGATAATAAAATCGACCTTTTCTTCAAGGGCAGCCTTCATTTTTTCTGCAAAGTCATTCATGGCAAATAAAACATTCACACCAATATATCCAGTTTTGTTAATTTGAGCCTTGGCTCGTCTTATATGTGTTCGCATTTCATTTACAGAAATACCAGTTCCAGAGATAATTCCAATACCTCCTGCATTCGCAACAGCTGAAGCAAGCTTGCTTAGCGAAATACCAACACCCATGCCTCCTTGAAGTATCGGAACCTTTGGCATCATATGCCCAATTTTTAGTTGTGGAAAATTCAAATGATTACCCCTTTTCGAAAAAATAAAAGACTTCCTACGAATCTTATCATGAGAAGAGGAATCTGTAAGTGATAATTGTTACCTGGTCATAAATGTAAGTGTTAGGTTTTTTGTATTATTAATTTCAAAAAATAATCGATTTTAACTACCATTTGCGATATATTAAGCAAATAGAAAGAAAAGAGTAAAGAAGGATGTACTAACGTTGAATAGGAAGCGTTCAACAAAAACAAACTAAGCGTTATGGAATAAGATTGGATGGTGTCTTGTATGGTAAGACTTTTTACGGATATTGACTTAGACGGTCTCGGTTGCGGGCTGATAGCTAAAATCGCCTTTGGGGACCAGGCAAATGTTTATTACTGTTCTTATCGAAATTTAAATCAACGAGTGGAAGCAGTAATTAAACACCCTGGTAATAGTCAGGAAGAAATTTTTATAACCGATTTAGCGGTGAATGAGTCGGTCGAGAAAATGCTTGAAGAACGGTTTCAGCAAGGGAAACCTGTTCAGATGATTGACCATCACGTGACCGCTCTGAACTTTAACCAATATAAATGGGGAAGGGTTGTTCCTGAATACGATAATGGTAAAAAGACATGTGCAACTTCTTTATTTTACGATTATTTAATCGAACAGAAAAAGATCGAAAAAAATCAGGCATTAGAGGAGTTTATTGATTTAGTCCGTCAGTATGACACCTGGGAATGGGATGAAAATAACAATGTAACAGCCAAACGGTTGAATGATTTATTTTACATATTAAACAGAGAGCAGTTTGAAGAAGAAATGCTGAAGAGGCTGACTCAAAATAAAGACTGTTTTTCCTTAACAGACACGGAAAACATGATTCTTGATCTGGAGGAACAAAAGATCAATCGGTATATCCACTCTAAGAGCAGGCAGACAATACAGACCTTTGTAAATGAATATTGTATTGGAATCGTCCATGCGGAACAGTATTTATCTGAACTGGGAAACGCTCTAAATAATATTTATCCTCATTTAGATATGATTGTCCTTTTAAATGTCTCGGGGAAGAAAATGGGCTTTAGGACCATTCATGATGAAGTAAATGTCGCAGAGTTTGCTCAAAAGTTTGGCGGCGGGGGACATCCAAAGGCATCTGGAGCAGATTTGTCTAGAGAAGCCTTCGAAGCTTTTGTTGTCGAGGCTTTTAGCATAAACCCACTGAAGCCAGACACCGACCGGAACGAATTTAACGTAAAGGAATCTGCACTAGGGACAAGTTATCAAAACCATAACGGAGAAATTTCTTATATTGTTCCAACTGGGGATGGGGCTTATTATATTATCCATAAAGGGGAGAGGGAAGCCCCAGTGTATTCCAGTTTTCCAGAGGCTGAACGTTCCCTCAAAAGAAATCATACTTCCTGGCTCCGATATGACCAAGAATATTTAAAACAACTGTCTGCCTTTCTTCATTTACCAATAGATGAATTAAAGGAAAACTATAACGAAATCATTAGTAACCATTTTGTTGATATCATGAGTGTATAAGAACTTAGGGTCCCCTAAGTTCTTTTTTAAGTTAAGGTTCTTAAGGTTTTCTTAAGGCTTAGCTGGTAAATTATTCATAGGTAAATAGTATAGTTATTTTAGAATTGTAATTTTAGTGCAATAGTTGGTAAAATCTAATACATACTGCTGTAATATTTTTATGATATTCTTGGTATAAGGATATCTATCTTCAATTTCAGACAGCCAAAAAGAATTTTCTTTTCTGCTGATGATCAACACTAAATAACATATTACTATACCTTTTTGAACGAAAATCAACCGAGGTGATAAGATGGCTGCAAATTCAAAAAGGAGTAAATTCTTCGACAATGCCAAATTTATTTTAATTTTTCTTGTTGTTTTTGGGCATATTATTAGTCCTCTAAAGGAGCAAAATGGAATACTTTTTACTTTGTATACGGCCATATTTTTATTCCATATGCCAGCATTTATCTTAATCTCAGGATATTTTGCCAAAGGATATAAAAAGAAGGGCTATTTTAAAAAGTCAGTAAAGAAGATCTTAATTCCATATTTTATCTTTCAAATTATTTACTCCATTTATTATTATTTAATTGGTAAGGAAGAGAAATTGGCTTTTGACTTTCTACATCCTCATTGGTCATTATGGTTTTTGTTAAGTTTATTCTTCTGGAATTTGTTGTTATATGCCTTTGCAAAGTTTAAATGGCTTGGTTTTGGAGTCTCGATTATAATAGGAATTGCGATTGGTTACGTAGAGGATGCCGGAAGTTTCTTAAGCCTTTCAAGAACATTTGTCTTTTTCCCGTATTTCTTATTAGGCTTTTTATTAAATGCTAATCAATTAAAAAGGGTAGTCCGGGCTAAGTATTCACTGCCAATTGGAATCTTGATCATTATCGCGACCATGTTATTCTTTGGATTAGGCTTCCCAAAAGATGCAGTTCCATGGCTGTTAGGGGATACTTCTTATGCGAATATGGGTGGGATGCAATGGTCTGATGGCCTTGTGCGGATACTCCAATATGCTCTGACATTATTGGTTGTGTTTGGCTTTTTAGCGTTAATTCCTTCAACCCAATACAAACTTACAAAGATTGGTGAAAGAACATTATACGTCTATTTATTCCATGGTTTTATTATAAAATCTATCCAGGTTATCGTACCTGATGAAGGTTTAGCTTTTCTTTCAGGAAATTACATTTTACTTTTCTTTCTTTCGTTTTTCATCTGTCAAATCCTTGGCAGCTACTTTATAAAGAAATATACCCGTCCACTAGTTGAACTTAAGGTTAAAACTGGATAAAGCAAAAGTCGAACGTACGGTACGTTCGACTTTTGCTTTATAAAAAACTTAAAAGACTGCTCATAAAATTCTTCTTTTTTCGTTTTGCTTTCGTTTGGTCGAAGACGATAGGTGTTTCGGTTTGTATGGGTGAGGTTAATTCGGTCAGCTGAGTTTGGAGATGTTCCATTTGTTGAGTTAACTTTTTAACTTGTTCTTGTAGCTCCTCTATTTCCCGCCGATGCTGGAGTAGTTGATAGGAGGCAACGGAATCCGCTTTTGCATGTAAACTTAGTTCCAATTCCCGAACCTTCTCAAATAATATTTCATTTGCCTTATCATGATCAACAGTCTTTACAGTCCCTTTTCGGATAACTTTTTTCTCACTAACTGGGCTGATTTCATGAAGTAGTGTTCCGGCTTGAAGTTTTTCATGTATTTCTTTTAATAAATCTATATCTTTGCTGCTAAAATGATAATGTCCACGTTCATTTTTTTCCATGGGCAGTTCAAGCTGCTTTACCCATCGCTGAATCGTACTTGCGGACACTCCTAATAGTTTTGCTACTTCACTTGTATTCATGCCGAATCCCCCTAATGATAGAATAGGCTAAAACCCAAGATTAACGGAAGAAATACTAATCCAATTAAAAGTCCACGACAAAACATTTTTTAAGCCCAAAACTTCCACCATTTCTTTTCTTTTGCTGCTGCTACATCACGGAAATTGGTTAACAATTGTTGAAAGGCTAACTCTCTTTGGGTAACTTCATGACGGTATTGATTCCTCTCCTCAATCAGGAATTCACGTTCCTTTGAAATTTCTTCAGCTAGACTCGAGATTTCGTTGTTTGTGACATCTACATAGTGTGAGAGTTCTTCAGAAGTCTCCGATAACTGCTTTGAAAGTGAAAAAATCTCTTCGGAGGTTTCTAATGATGAATGCGTCACTTTATTTGCAAGCTGTTTTAAGGTATCAGCCGTTTCTTCTGATGCTTTTTCTACAGAGTCCGATAATTCTTGAATCTCTGCCTTAGTGTTTTCTGTGGATTTATAAATAGAATCAGAGATCGATTTTACGGTTACAAAAGTACCTTTTGTAATTTCTTTTCGGACTTCTTCTAGTACCTCCTTGCGAACGACACTTCGAATTTCGTTCTTAACCTCACTTAAGAACGTATTTTTATAGGTCTCCATTGCCTCGAAAAACAGCTCTGTATCTTTTTTTGAACTCTCCTCAATCGGGACTGGGGTAATGGACTCTTCAGTGTCCATTTCTAAAGATTTTTTGGGAGCTGGCGTGCTGACCCTTTCATGGGTAAGGTCTAAGAAGACATCCGGTTCCGGGGGTATGGCTTCCTCCGGAAAGTTTTCTGTAACTTTTGGCATAGCTGGTATCCCTACATACTCAGCTTCTTCTATCTTTTGGATTTCTTGGCGGATCGCTTCTTTGCTTACCTTCTTATCAGCCATCTGTTTGATTTCTAACAATACTTCGATCTCTAAGTCCGTATATATTCTGGCTCCTTGTTTTGTACGAGGGATATCAAGTAAATCTTCAAAGTCTTGTTCCCATTTACGTATTGTTCCAGGAGTTACATTTATTTTTTTAGAAACTTCTTTTAAGGTATAGGTCTTCAAAAAAACCATTCCTCTCTCTATTTATATAGGAAAATTTTTGTTCATCTACTAGTTTATTCACCACCTGGTATATACTTTTCCTGCTGCTTGACAAAAGCTATCAAAACAAGACTGAAACCACGAAATAACAACATTTTTTTGCAAAATGAGCGTTGAGAAAAAAATAAGAGAAGTGCAGTTATTCAGTATTGAATAACTGCACTTCTCNNTCTCTAGTTATTGTCTATTCAACTAATCCAAGTGTCCTTAAACCATTATATATACCTGAGTTTGTCACATCTGTTGTTTTATTCTTTGCATATTGGAAAATATCAGGATGTCCGTTTTCCATCGCAAAGCTTTCCCCAACAGCTTGCAGCATTTCCTTATCGTTCATTCCATCTCCGAAGGCAATGGCGCTTTCCTTTGGGATGTTGAGATGTATTAATAGCATCTGAATTCCATATCCTTTATTAATTTTATCTCTAATGACATCATAAGAATGCCTCAGACCTTCAACATTTACTTGGGATAAATGGATGCCCTCCTCACTTTCATAAAGAGTCACATCCTCAGGCTTTAGATTTATCAGCGTAATCCCTAATACATCGCGATTGAATTCTGGGCTATATGCTTCATTTTTATGAAAGTGAAACACCTCAATAAATTTTTGGATAACTGGAGCTTCAAGGTTTGTGAAAATATTTTCTTTATTGGTATAGAAGACGGCATCATGGTTGTGCTCCGTTGCAATCGTAAGGTAACGATTTATTAATGATGGTTCTAACGGTTCCTGAAAGATGTCTTCACCTTTATATACAGCATTGGCTCCGTTATAGCCAATAAAAGAGCGAATGTTCAATTCCGAGGCTAAATCATCGATTTCGTGGAGCGGCCTTCCAGTAGCTAGAAAGACCTCTATGCCTTTTGCCTGAACTTGGGCAACGGCTCTTTTAGTTGAATCCTCAATTCGGTTATCGGGTGTTACAAGTGTACCATCAATATCTAAGAATAGGACCTTATACTTTGTCATCATGCTGCTCCTTTTTTAAAAGTTATGAATAGTTTACCACTTTTTGTACGGAGATATCATCTCTAAATGGCCGAATGACACATCATCCAATAGGAAAAAGTAATCTAGAATCTTCCATATTAAATGAAATGAGGAATTTAGATGATAAGACTTTTTATCATGTTAGTCAGCATTGCCATTACAGTGTCCCCAGTCAGGCTAACTGCAGCTCAGAAAATCCCGATTCTTATTTATCATTCTATCGCTGAATATTCCGGGACTGGATCAAAAGAGCTTTATGTCACACCAGAAAACTTTGAAAAACAAATGATATACCTGCGGGACCATGGTTTTACGTTATTAACATTTGAACAATGGCATAATGCAATGAAAGTTAAAAAGCCGATTTTTATCACCTTAGATGATGGATATAAAAATAATTTAACAGTGTTAACTGTCTTTCAAAAGCTGCAAACTAGGGAGTTTATGCCAAAAGGGACGATTTTTGTCATTTCTGACTTTATTGGCAGAGCTAATCGATTATCAAGAGCGGAAATAAAGCGAATGTCAGACTCAGCTTTAATTTCGATTCAGTCACATACTGCTACCCACCCTGATTTAACGAAATCAACTAACCTAACTTATGAACTCCACGAATCACAAGAAAAAATTCAGCAGATTACTGGAAAAAAGGTCATTGCACTTGCATATCCCTATGGAAACACTAATAAACAAGTGATGACTGAAACGAAAAAGTATTATTTGTACGGACTTACTACAACCCCTGGTTCCTATACACCATCAGGGATAAAAAATGAACAATACTTACTTCCGCGAACGTATGTTAAATACTCTACTACCATTGAAGAGTTTGCTAAAATTGTGGAAGGTGAATAAAAAGGACTTCTTCCATCCAAGGAAGCTGTTTTTTCGAAAAGTTTTATCGGAAATTTCTAATTTCTCTCAGCATGAATATCCTCTATAGAGGGGGGATTGGGATGTCTGGTACCATAAGTGTGTGGGAGGAGCATTTATTCTGGCTCGAAATTCTCCAGGATCATGCTATTTTTGTTCGTGACCATTTATCGGTGACTGAAGAGAGGAAGATTGCTATTGCTGAAGGATTCAACCAAGCCTTTCAAGGTTTAATTGGAAATTTAAAGCAATTGAATCCAACATTAAGTATTGCCTCAACAGAACAGGTGGAGTTCGCCAAACAAGCTCAGGCCACTGGATACGAATATTTTCGATTTGAAGGACATTTACAAAATTTAAGGATTAAAAACGAAGTAAATCTAAATCTGTCACCAACTTATTTGAATGGCACCTTAAATGAAAATCAAGAATATTTACGTCAATTATCTTTCCTTATCAATGGTCAGCAGCCGGTTCCACTGCGGCTGGATCAACTTTTAGATTTGTGGCTGGAGGACCAGCTGGGTCATATTATTCTATTGAGAAATATCGTTGATCCGATTGAATTGTCTGTTGAACGACAAACAGATTTATATGCGCAAAGGTTTCAAATGTTTATTTTGCAAAATCATCACGTAAAAGGTTTCCTCCGCTTTACAGAACAGGGGTTTCCGCGGCAAAAAGAGCTGGCATTAGAGGTGGGTAGAACAGTGATTGAAATGAATCAATATATTCGCTCGATTGTTGAAAAATATATAGGGAATAGGATATTAAACAAAACAACCCTAAGATTTCTCGAACACCATTTCCCTGAGACCTGTTATTTTATTAAAAAACTAGCGGAGTTTGCTCCTGAACTACATGAAGAGAGTGTTCATTGTTCATTGCAAAAACCATCATTCGGCTAGAAAAAAACCGTGCAAGCTGATGGAGCAGCTATGCACTATTTTTTTGTAAAAAAAGTCTGAAAAAACTGTAATGATATCACATTGTAAACTTTGGGAAACTTGGATGTAATCAAACATCGATATAATAGAGGCATATGTTGAATTTATTAGGGCGGGTGTCTAAATGGAAGAAACAATGACGAAATCATACTTACAAAAATCACTAGATGAGTGGAAGGACGATATTTCCTTAGTCTTAACAGAAATTGCTAAAGAATATGATGAAGTGGCACAGGAATTAAAGGTTTATTCGTATAAGTACGGAATTACAAAACAAGTCATTCAATCGACAGTGAATGAAGAGATTATTGAAAAAATACGTGATATGTATCATAAACCCTTCGAAGAAAACTATAACCAACTTAAAGAATACATAAAAGATTTAGAGGAAAAACGAAGAGTTTTTCAAATGTTTATTCAAAAAATTGAAGAGGTAACCAAAAAAGAATCTGCTAAAATAACAACTTATTAATATCCCTAAGGCAGCCAATAACAATGTGGCTGTCCTTCTTTTTTTTGAAACAAAAATAACGGTGTAATAGGGCCTTGCATATATTGATTAGCAGAATATAAAGTGTGAGGTGTGGAAGTAATGATTACAGCCAACATAGGAAGTAAAGTGTTTCAGATCCCAGAGACCCTTGAAGAATATTTTCAACCATTCCGCTCACATGTGATTGGGATGAACCAAGAATTTGATTCCCCCTTTGGTCAGAAGAAAATCATATATGCCGACTGGACAGCCAGCGGACGGCTTTATCAACCTATTGAACAAAAAATTTCTGAGGTGTTTGGGCCCTTTATGGCCAATACTCATACAGAATCAAATATCACCAGTTTAATGATGACAGGCTTATATAATCAGTCTAAAAAAATTATTAAGGAACATGTCAATGCCGATCAGCATGATGTTGTCATCCTGGATGGTTTTGGAATGACTTCGGTCGTTAATAAATTACAGCGAATCCTAGGGGTGAGAGTTCCAGAAATTTGGAAAGATCGACTTCGACTACCTGAGAAGGAAAGACCAATCATTTTCTTGACACATATGGAACACCATTCAAATCAGACCACTTGGCTTGAAACACTTGGGGAGGTCGTAGTTATTAACCCTGATGAGGAAGGAAAAGTGGATGTAAATCATTTAGACTACCTCCTTCACGTTTATAAGGATCGCCAGGTGAAAATTGGGTCTTTTACGGCCTGTTCTAATGTAACAGGGATTCAAACACCCTATCATCAGCTTGCGAAGCTCATGCACCAACATGGGGGACTCTGTTTTGTGGATTTTGCGGCATCTGCACCATATGTCGAAATCAATATGCATCCAGAAGATCCGCTTGAGAAGCTTGACGCGATCTTTTTTTCACCGCATAAATTTTTAGGCGGTCCTGGAACAAGTGGAGTATTGGTCTTCGATTCAAGGATATACACTAATAAGGTTCCAGACCATCCGGGCGGAGGAACGGTCTTATGGACAAATCCTTGGGGTGAACACCAGTATTTCGATGAAATTGAAATGCGGGAAGATGGAGGAACACCTGGGATACTGCAATCAATTCGGACGGCTTTATGCTTGAATTTGAAAGAGAAAATGGGGATCAATCAAATATTGAAAAGAGAGAAAGAGCAGCTAAGTCTGTTATTTTCCCATTTAGAGAAGATTCCAGAGGTCAAAATATTAGCCAGGAATATCAAAGATAGAATTGGGATTTTCTCGTTTTATATTGAAAACATTCATTATAACTTGATCGTTCGTCTCCTAAATGACAGGTATGGTATTCAGGTAAGAGGGGGGTGTTCATGTGCCGGAACGTATGGCCACTATCTATTAAATATTGATGAACCTACTTCCAAACAAATAACCGAAGAAATCAATCATGGGAATATGTCTACAAAACCGGGGTGGGTCCGATTTTCGATACACCCAATCATGACAAATGAAGATCTTTTAATATTTGTTCAGGCGATAAGGGAAATAATCAAAAACATTGATGAATGGAAAAAGGATTACGTTTATGACCCGGTAAGTAATGATTATTTTTATATCCACCACCTTCGTGAGGATATGTCGCCATTCTTCAGATTTAGTTGATTTTTATGAATAGGTCTTCGATGGCCAATTATATCCATATCTCTAATTTGTTTTTGTGATTAAAATTTAGGTTTATGTTGGGAAATGAAAAAAACATCCTGCTTCTTTTGAGAACTGTCATATAGGAAACCACAAACCTGTAAAGGCATATGCTATCAAGAAGGAGGGTGGTTTAGCATGATGCACACGGTTCAACCCGGGGAGTCACTTGGAACGATATCAGCAAATTATCGAGTGAGCCTTAGGCGCCTTTACGCTGCAAATCCAGGTATCGGACATTTACACGTAGGACAAAAAATACAAATACCTGGCCTTCCCGAGCCAGGTTCCATCCCTTACTCCATACAGGTTTCTGTAGGAAAAAAACGACTCACATTATATAACAACGGCAGATTAGTAAAGATCTTTCCAATTGCGGTAGGGAGGATGCTAACAGAAACCCCAGTAGGAGATTTTGTCATTGTTAACCGACAATATAATCCTGGAGGGCCATTTGGGGTATTATGGCTTTCATTATCAAAACAAGGATATGGAATCCATGGAACGAATGACCCTAGTTCGATTGGAAAAGCGGTTTCGCATGGGTGTGTAAGGATGTATAATCGGGATGTTCTACAGCTGGCCGGAATGGTTCCCAATGGGACCCGTGTCAGTATACGTCCTTAATCGAAACAAGGCAGATTTTTTTAATCAGCCTTGCTCTCATACATAAAAGGCCACCCTCCATGAAGCAAGGGTGGCAATTTCATTTATTTATAGATTACTATAGAACCAACTGATTTATCCTTAGCTTCGCCATTTACACGGACCTTTAGACCGTAATGTGGGATATCACGTCCAGCATCAGGCACATAACTATTTAAGTACGATTTGCTATCATCAAATAATGATACAGCAGGTTGACTTGGAACATTCAATGTTTGAATACCCGGATAAGTTATACTTAATTCAGAAGTAGGATTTAAACCAAAAGCTGCATCAGCGATTTGGAAACGAGTACTTGCTTTTGCCGTTGTTCCATTAGCTAGGATCCATCTTAAGTCCTTGTCAAGATGAGAGTCTACCACGCCTAGGAAGCCATTTCCAGGATGAGTACCTGTCCAGTTATCAGTGTAGCTATTATCTACATACCAAACTACTAACCCACCATCATAGCTCATTAAAGAATTTCCACGTTTAATATGAGCAAGACCCTTATCAACCCCTTGATGATTACGCCACTCAAGTAAGTAGTAGTGATCGGCGTAAACATTTCCGTCGAACTTGTTGAAGCCGTTATGTGTGAAAGCTGAAGTTGATCCTTCACCATCTTCATTCAATACATTTGTACCGTCAGCAGTAACCTTTACATTATCAACGAAGAAACCAGTATCGTTATATCCCCAGTCGGTAATGTAGCGGAACTTCAATTGAATTTTCTTGCCCGCATAGGCAGATAAATCAAAAGTTTGTTTTGTCCAGCCATTTGAGTCCCCTGTGAACCCAGGTAGATTAGCGGGGATTGTAGGGTAAACACCTGTTACGACACGGGAAGTCGTGTTTGCATTTGAAAGTGACTTCCAAGTTGTTCCGTTATCTTCAGAAACTTGGACAAAAGCGTAGTCCCATTCATCTTCAATCTTATAGAAAGCGTCAAAATCCAATATTGCAGAACTCTTACCAGTTAAATCCACTGAAGTTACCATATTGTTGTCAGACTCATCGCCTGTCCCACCCCAGAATGAGTAATTGCCTTTAAACGGATCTAATATGTGTTTTTTCTTTTGTGGTAAATTTACTCGAATTTCCTGGTTATTTTTTCCTAGAGGTGAGTTTGATTGATCAAGTAAGAACTGTGTTCCTTTTGAAGTAACATCTTCTAAATTGACAACTGTTGGATCAGTCCATTTACCTCCAAGTGTGGCTTGAAAATACTGCTTTGCATATGGAGAGAATCCAGTTGGTTCAGAACCAGGAATTTTTCCTGCCCATGAACCACTTGACATGATGGACCAATATTGATTTGGCTCGTCTGCGCCAGAATAAATTGTATCATATTCATCAGGAAGTCCTAAATCATGACCATATTCGTGTGCGAACACCCCGGTAGCACCATCTTCAGGCATTACTGTATAATCATAAAATCCCGGCAATCCTGCACCAAGACCATCTGGATCATAGAAAACGGCAGAGCGATGCGACCAAATAGCGTTATTACCAAGTGATCCACCACCGGCTTCTTGTCCCATACCAGAATGGATGATTTGAAGATGATCAACTAATCCATCTGGTTCCCAAAAGTTTCCATCACCATCTAAGTCATGTGGGTCTTCTAAATCATAATCTTGTAAAGGTATACCTGCTGCAATTGCAGCTTTGTAAGTGTCTCTTACTAATTGTGCGGCACCACCTGGTGCTACATTATCATGTCCTGTACCGTTATCTGCACCATAAAACGCAGCAGTTCCAGGCACTTTTAACCACCCATATGCCTTACCATTAATGGTGTAGGTACCACCAGATTGCTGTTCATAAAATTGCTTTTGAGAAATGAGGTTTTCGCCATTTGGGCCTGTTACTCCGTTCGCGCCAAAAATCATTTCTTCAAAGTGATCAATCGTATAATCCTTGTAATAGTTATCAGTTTGACTTGGTTGAATTTGGTTGTGAGCGAAATCCGAGTACTCTACTACAAGCGTTAAAAGCTTACCTTGATTAACGACTCCAGGAGATTTTCCTTCTTTTACGTTTTGCCCGTATTTGTTGCCGTTTCCTTTCATCATCCCATTATTATATTCTTTAAACTTTTTTTGCTTTTTCGCGTCACCAGCTTTTACTTTTGCTGCAATTGGGTCATTCGCTTTTACCGTATCCTCCTTACCTTTTTGTACTAGGTAATTGTGGAGTGCTGCTTGTTTTTCAGCTTCAGTTGCATCCTTAGAGATAATACCCTCCCTAATTAACAACTCGATTAACTTGTCTTCATTTACTACTGATAAGTCTAGTGAACCATATGACTGAGAGACTGCACTAGAACTTTTATGTAGCAATTCCCCGCTTGAAAGACTGCTGCTGCTAACATAGTTACCAGGAAACCCTGAGAACAATGTACCAGCCATGACTGCTGTTGTTAGACCAGTTTTAAATAGTTTCTTCAAGATAGACCCCCCTAAAAAATATAGTTGCAAATTAAATAATATTCTGAAAATAA
>NZ_JBALPZ010000184.1:0-159 GCF_036965645.1 Neobacillus drentensis | reverse complement strand
AAAAGTGGAGCAATAGAATTAATTCTTCAAAATTCTTTTTATTTCCTGAAAGAGGATTAATTTGGAAGTAATATTCGACGGCATTTTTACTTTTTTAAAGGGAATTTATCAAAAATACTAGAATAATAATTGAGGGATTATTATTTTACAGTATAAATT
>NZ_JBALPZ010000183.1:5980-6159 GCF_036965645.1 Neobacillus drentensis | reverse complement strand
AAATAATAGGTCAAATTTTGACAACTTCTCCATTCAGCAAAAAGGAATATACTTCCCGTCATGAATAAACACTGATAAAATCAACAAATCTATTATTATTCTAATCTATGATTGTGTTGATATATTTAAGATATTGCGGAATAATGTCGAAATATATATGCTAAAAAAAACCTCTCCTT
>NZ_JBALPZ010000183.1:0-5915 GCF_036965645.1 Neobacillus drentensis | reverse complement strand
TAGCTGCCTAATCTACTTATATAAACGATAAATAGAAAAATGCTTAGAGGCTTTTATGCTCTAAGCATTTATTATAGTAGATCTACTATGATACTGTGTTTTTAACTCGGGTTAAATTTTTAACACTCCTGCTTTTAAATCTGTATTGAATACTTTAGTTAAATAATCCATTGCTGTCAGATACACCAGTCCATTCCCTTCTAATTTTGGAGAATGGCCGAGGGGCACCGTTCGCTTTATTAATTGCGCATAGAGTTCAGGCACGGTTAGCTCCCTCTCGAATGATTGGTTCGCAAGGACTTTAATAAGGGCTAATGCCCCAGACACATGTGGAGTCGCCATTGACGTTCCACTAAGCGTTGCATATTTTCCATTTAAATAAGTTGAGAGGATCGCTTCACCAGGAGCAACAAGATCTACTTCATTATTCGAATTTGTAAAATCAGAGATATTTCGGTCCAGGCCGATGGCTCCGACACTGATTACTTCATTATAAGAGCCAGGATAATCAAATTCATTAGTGGTGTCCCGGCCATCCCCTTCATTACCAGCAGCACACACCACAAGTATATTTTGTTCGACTGCCTTCTGAATGGCCTTGTGTAACTCTGGGACATCTTCAGGTCCGCCAAGGCTCATGGAAATAATGTCAACCTTTTGTTCAATCGCATAGTTAATTCCATTGATGATCCATTCATATTGACCAGAACCATTTTTATCGAGGACTTTGATAATTAATAGATTCGCTTTGGGAGCGACCCCGACAACCCCTTGTTGATTTTGCATCGCAGCCATCGTACCGGCCACATGAGTGCCATGTCCATTGTAATCTCGATAAACCTCTTGATTACCTTGATCATCTTTGGTGAAATTCCGGCCGCCAATAACCCGTTCCTTCAAGTCGGGATGTGACAGATCACAGCCGGTATCGAGGATAGCAATGGTCATGCCCTCTCCCTTCGTTTTTTCCCAGACTTTTGGGGCCTGAATCATTTCAACTCCTTTGGGCACCTCCGTTACTTCTTCAACCTTTGCAAGCAAATGGTACGGAAACAAACGTACTTTTCTTTCCATTTTATCCCTCCTGACTGATTTCATTGAAGTCGACCCGTGATGATAATAATAGTTTAACAACTCTGAATTTATTAAAACAGAGTCTTTTTACGTACATTTGTTCCCCTCCTTTTCTCACTTTTTATGTGAATTTATCTTCTATATATAGTTAAATAACAAAAAGGGACAGGTCGGAATTTTCGATTGATTTTAGATATTTTTCTACAATGGATCAGAGCAGCTAATGAATTACCGTCTTAATTTGTAAGAAAAAGAAAGAATTTTACTATTCCTTATAAAATATGGAGATTACTGTAGAAAAGTTTCTTACCATGATGGCAGGAAAAATGGGGCTCTTTACAAAATATTAAAGAAAACGGAGAACAGATATCTCACGAATAAGTTGAAAGGTGGTATGATCCATGAATGAACTAACCCTACAACAACTCGTCGAAGGTCTACCGAAGTCTTTATTAAATGCATCTGATCGAGATTTGGAAGGATTCCAAAAAATCATTGAAGAAACGATAAAATTAAGAGAAGGCCATCGGAACCTACAAAAAATGGTGAAAAACTTCTCACTCTCGACAATTCAGCGAACATAAAACTGAATGAAAAAAGAAAATGGAAGGTGAATTGCCTTCTTTTTTTTACCAATAAATACTGGTAATGATTACCTCTATGTAAAAAAAGCTGGTGCTTAGGAACAGCACCAACTCCTTTTCTACTATTTTTTATTGTATCTTTTCACATTCCGCTAATAATTTTTCCATCGTTTCGATTAATGAGAACGTTTCATTCCACGAGTTTTCTGTATTTATATCTTGAGAATGAGCCAAATTATTCCGAAGTTCTTCTAATCTTTTAAAGAACTCCTTCCCTTTTGTTTTAGTTTCAATCCCCAACTTTTCTCTTAAAGGAGATTCATTTAGGACAATGTCTCTTTTATCACAAATCTGCAAGCAATCACTTAATTGAATCGCTTCATTCTTTGATTTCCGAAGAGAATATAGATCCTCCGCAAATTGAATCCGCTTTGGATTTAAATGTTTTTTCCAGGTATCACCAGGAAAATAATCATTGATAATTCGGTATAGATGCATTTCTATTAGGGAAATCAATCCAAAAAATAACATTCGAATCGGCGGCTTCTGGAGATCGGCTAGGGTAACCACTTTTGTGATCCTGTTTCCTTCCAGGATAAAAATTCGGTCTATCTCTTGAAAAATAAAGAGTGTTTGTAACAAAGACGTTGATTCGGAGACAAGTTCAATCGGATTAAAGCTCCGGTAATAGTCTTTACAGATCCCTTCCTTTAATTCATCTCTTACCACATAACCCATGACAATTCCGTTATCTTCCACACCGAGAACATCATAGTCCTTCGTTTCCATCATGGTTTTGATCTGGTTAGCATCATCATGAAGATGACAAGTATCCATTGATTCTGCAATACTGTTTACGGTGATATTTTGCTCGTATAAGGACCTGAGACTTTGATACGAACTCACTTTATCGCGCTGCTGTGCTGGAATGACTGGCAAATAAATCCCCTCCGAGTAACTCACTTAGACAATCCTATTATAACTCTAATTCACCGAATTGATTTTAAAAATCCATATTCCTTTGGTGTGTGATCATGTCTCCGCTCATCCTTTTTTCAGACAAAGAAGCTAGTGCAGATTCATTGAATCCTTTTACAATGAGCCAAATTGCTAATACCATTTCATTAGCCGCTACTGGCAGCGACAAAATGGCTCCCCAAACAGAAACTTGTTGAATAACACCGAACATTTCTAACAAGGCGGCACAAAATACAAGAGTTGCCCCTGTCATTCCCAAGATCGGGATAAACCTTGGCAGGAGCTTAGATTTATAAAATATATAACTGTACATCATCGTACTGATCCCCAGCATGAAATTAGGACCAAGCAAAAATGTCCAGTCATGAATGGCTTTTAATAAAATACCTGAAGTTTGAAAAGAGGCCGTATCCGGTGCCCCCGCTGTGGCGAATTCCCGGCTTAAGGTTAATAAGGAAAGGACACTGATGACACCAACCGTAATGATAATGGCTTCAAGAAACCTGAAACATACGTGCCATAGCGCAATCGTTTCATTGTACTTTCTTAAAATTGGAAACATAGTGGTTGCGGTACCCACTGCTGAAATGACAAGAATTAACTCCATAATAGCTCCCAGGATTACTTGGTTCGCATGTTCGGAACCTTTAATCAGGTAATCTGGACCTTTTAGGATAGGATTGTATAAAATAAGACCTGCTACTGCCGTAACGGCCGCAAGAATAAACAGTACCCCTACAATTTTTGCTGCTTTTTTGTTTGAATTCATTTTCTTATCCCCTTTTTTAATAAATTCAAAGATAGTTAAGCAAAAACAAACATCATCCTTATAGTTTTTGATTGTCTCCATAGAAGAATACCTCTTCTAATGGTAAGTTAAAAGCAAGAGCAATGCGAAAAGCAAGTTCTAGAGATGGGGAGTAGTTTCCCTTTTCGAGTGCCACGATGGTTTGTCTGGTTACGCCTACCTTGTCAGCCAATTGCTGCTGTGTCATTTCGTTAAGCTCGAATCGTAATCTTCTAATATGATTGCCGACAAGATTTTTGCCCATAATTAGACTCCTTTCCGATAGTGATAAAGTTTTGTAACGGATCCGGTCACATCAGAAATGAATCCCGAAATAATCAGGATGATGAACATAGCCTGTGAAGGCTGAAAGATGACCAGCGATCCCATTGCAAGAAGAAAGCCGATGATAAACACAAAATAAGAATTTCGATTCGCTTTCAAGTCAATTAACTTATCCAATTCATCCGCAAATGCGGGTTCCTTTTCCCCAGTCGTTATTCTAAAGACGATGTTAAAAACAATGCTAATAATGATGTGTGCGACTATGGAAAACAATAGAAGAGTGAGAACGAATGAACCCCAATAGCGAAAGGTTTCTAGTGACTTCAGCCCACCGTTGGGATGCAGTGGGTACTTGTAAAAGCAATAAATTCCGAAAATGAGGATGGCACTGATCAACGATACGATGCTTTTCTTTTCTTGATAGGTCATGGTTTCCCCCCGTGTATTTCTGTTTTACATTTGGTAAAGTATGTTATACATAATGTAACGTAAACTTTACATGAAGTAAAGTGTAATATACAAAAAATATCCATAAATTTCTAAATTGTTAACGAACAGGAATTTTTGGAAGTCAACATAGGCTATTCAGCTCAAAGATGCTGCAAATCGAAATTCGTTTGAAAAGACGGTTGATCAGAATTGTATTTTAAGTCTTGGAGTGTATATTATCAAAATTTTCCAATACAAAGAGCACCTATCCACTTTTGAATTGGAGATAGATGCCCTCGTTAAGAAGTTGAAGAATATAAAATTATCTAATCTAAGCATAGAATCGGAGAAAAATAGTTTAATAGCATGACTATTTATTAGGGATTATTTTTTATAAGGATTTGGTTATTAATATGATGTTCCATATGTTTAAGATAATCTTTTATGAGCCACTCTAAAGTTTTTTGTTTATTATATCCTATGTCACAAAGATTAATTAATCTTTCTTTCGGAATATTCGATATAATATTTAAGATCTGCTTATTTAATGCTGTAAAAAGGTCTAGGATCTCATCAAGTGGTCTATCTTGATAATTCTGAAGTAATACCCATTGGTCTTGACTATATGTTTGGATAACATATGGTTGTTCCTCGTACTGTATCTTTATAAACCTATCTATATTATTTATTGCAGAGTCACATAGATGTCCTAGTATCTCTTTTTTGGACCATTTGTGCGGTAGTGGCCGATTTGAAATTTCTTTTTTTGTCATTAGGTTGAACTCACCCGATAAACAGCCAATCCAATAATTGATACCATTTATTACATTTTCCATTGATAGCCCCCTAGTTTTTCTTAACCATTCTATACTCGACTACTGAATCAAGAACGTCTCCCCATTTTCATCAAATACACGCTTAAAATCAAATGCAAACGGAGTGGATCCATGTTGAATATAATAGTTATATCTCTTGAATGCCTCCTCCCAAGAAACATCCTTCACACTCTCAGTCCACCACACTACATATGAAAGGTGTTTCTCCTGATAAGGCTCCACCCATCTGCTTCTATTTCGCAACGCTTGGCTATGTTTCCCTGAATAGGTGAAACGATATAATGATTCAAGGCTTTTCCATACCGTTAGAGTCAGAACCGGGTAACCTTTCCCTTTTGCTTCATTAGGGATAAGCACTCCATCTGATGAAAACTCCTCTATAAGTTGTCCTGATACAGATGCCTGACGCATTACTTTATATCCCATTTCAAAAAATGCACGGGATTCAGGGTGGTCATAGGGATAATTCAGCCTACCGACAGTATAGATTGAAACGTGTGCCATATAAACCCTCCATTTATCGTTTTTCCCTAGGTATATTCAATTAAAAGTTGAAAATTCCTACTTACTCAAACCTGCCTTAAGCACCATCTTTCATCATGCTAAAAAAAATGGATGAAACCATTTAGATTCCACCCTTCATCCACAAACTATAATATTTCCGTTTAATTCATTATATTTATTCATGGTTAAACTCCAGCAAAACTATATTTTCAAGCTAATTTGTTCTTATCGAAAAAAATATGGAAGATAAATTAAACATAACACCATTTAGTGTTACAATAACAAATGACACTAAATGGTGTTATGATCTGACTTCTTTAGGAGGCAATTGGAATGGACAAGCAAGGTCAAGAAATGTTTTTAAATTTTATTTTACAGAGAGTACAAGAAGGTAAAGAGGAAGAGGCAAAAGAAATACTTACCACAAACTTCAGAAAA
>NZ_JBALPZ010000182.1:325-4975 GCF_036965645.1 Neobacillus drentensis | reverse complement strand
AAATAGAGGAATTCTTTAATATATTGTTTTATCGGAAATAAAAACTATAATATATTGCTATTTCAAGTAAGTATGTTGGCAAGTCCTAAATGAAGGGGATATTTATGACGAACTCAAACTACACAGAATTAAGTAAAGAATATTGGGAAACACCTTTAAAGTTTAAAAAACCCCCGTTACTTGCCTATTCCGGACAGGTTGAAGGAAATCCCAACTGGAATTTTCCAAGCCACAAACATGATGATTTAAGTGAAATTATTTATATTTGTGAGGGCGAAGGAACTTTTATTATTAACAACAAAAGTTATACGGCAAAAGAAGGGGATATTCTTGTCTACAATGCAGGAATTATCCATGAAGAATACTCAAATCCAGCCAATCCCTTAGTGACCTTTTTCTGTGGAATCTCTAATCTATCGATTGATCAATTGAAGGAATTGTGTATCATACCATATGAGGTCGAACCGGTTATAAGAAAAAATGAGTATTCAAGTTCAATCAAGTCGTTTTTTACACAAATATTCGAAGAGTCGTCGCTTAAGGCTACTGGATATGAAATTATATGTCAGGGTTTACTTACGTCCTCCATTGCTTTAATACACAGGCTGCTTAAACAGCAAAATATTACAAGTGAGACGGAAGAATCCAATACAATTGCCCATCGTATTAAAGAATTTATTGATAAAAACTATAAAAAAAATATCAAACTAGAGGATATAGCTGAAGCGCTATTTATTAATAAGTATTACTTATCCCATGTATTTAAAGAACAAATGAAAATCAGTCCGATTAATTACTTAATTAATCGCAGAATTGGAGAAGCAAAGAACCTGTTGGTATCGACAGAGTTAAAAGTAGGTGAAATCGCCAGAATTATGGGGTATGATAACCCGAATTACTTTACCTTACTTTTTAAAAAAATGACTGGTGAAACACCCAAACAATTCAAAGAAAACCATAAAAAGAATCTTTTTTATCATAAGAATCCTTAGTTTTAATAATTGGTTTGAAGGTTGCTAATGAATCAATAAATTGTCTAATTTCTTACTAATTAAGCCTAAAAATTGAACTTAATGTATGAGCCTAAGATAATAAAAAAGAAGTGAGATGCCATCCGCATTTCACTTCTTTTGTTGTATTTTATCTAACATTTACTTTGGAATAGAACCGTTTATTTCTAGACTTTATAAAATAATCCTCAAATGATTCAACTGGTGTTACTTCAAGTGATTGTTTAGATGACTTTAAACAAAAGTAGGCTGCAAAAAATTGAACTAAGCAAACAATAATTAATTCAAACATAATTATTACCTCACTTTCTGTTGTTTGATTACAATATAAATTATGAAACGCGTACCATATCAAATTGAAATTTATGGGAATAGGGAAGCAACTTTAAATAACTGTGGAGGAAAAGATAATTCGTAGGGGATAAAATGAAGGGTGAACTATTTCATTGGCATTACCTCATGAAGGATTGGGCTCATTATTTTTGGTAATGTCTTGGTTGTGTTTCTGACCCGTCTTTCATCCAAAAAGTCTTTGTAACGTAAATTTTAAAAACAACACAAAAAACCACTTCCTCATTTTTAGGAAGTGGTTTTTGCTATTGAAATAATTATTTAAAAGACAGCTTTTAAAGAATGGTAAGCTGTTTAGCTTACATCATGCCGCCCATACCGCCCATGCCGCCCATATCAGGCATTGCAGGACCAGCTGGTTCTGGCTTATCAGCCACAACTGCTTCAGTAGTTAAGAACATAGCTGCAACAGATGCTGCGTTTTGAAGAGCTGAACGAGTAACCTTAGTTGGGTCAACGATACCAGCTTCGATCATGTTTACCCACGCGCCAGTAGCAGCGTTAAAACCTACGCCCACTTCTTCACGCTTTAAGCGGTCAACGATAACAGATCCTTCAAGACCTGCGTTCTCAGCAATCGTACGTACTGGTGCTTCGATAGCACGAAGAACAATATTAATACCAGTTTGAACATCGCCCTCTTCTTGGATCTGAGCTACTTTGTTGTATACGTTAAGAAGGGCTACACCACCACCGGATACGATACCTTCTTCAACTGCAGCACGAGTTGAGTTCAATGCGTCTTCGATACGAAGCTTGCGCTCTTTTAATTCAGTTTCAGTCGCAGCACCAACTTTGATTACTGCTACACCGCCAGCTAACTTAGCTAGGCGTTCTTGTAATTTTTCACGGTCAAATTCAGAAGTAGTTTCTTCTAATTGAGAACGGATTTGGTTTACACGAGCTTGGATATCTTCAGTTGCGCCAGCACCTTCAACGATCGTTGTATTTTCTTTTGTTACAACAACTTTAGCCGCACGGCCTAAAGAAGTGATGGTTGCAGACTTAAGGTCACGGCCAAGCTCTTCAGTGATCACTTCACCGCCAGTTAATGCAGCGATATCTTCAAGCATTGCTTTACGACGGTCACCAAAGCCAGGAGCTTTAACAGCAACTGCATTGAATGTTCCGCGAAGCTTGTTCACTACTAATGTAGATAATGCTTCACCTTCGATATCTTCAGCAACAAGTAATAATGGCTTGCCTTGTTGTACAACTTGCTCTAATACTGGAAGGATTTCTTGAATGCTAGAAATCTTCTTGTCAGTGATTAAGATATATGGATTATCTAAAACAGCTTCCATTTTGTCAGTGTTTGTTACCATGTATGCAGAAACATAGCCACGGTCAAATTGCATACCTTCTACAACGTCTAACTCAGTTGTGAAGCCTTTAGATTCTTCGATTGTGATAACGCCATCGTTACCAACGCGTTCCATTGCTTCAGCAATCAATTGGCCAACTTCTTCGTCAGCAGATGAGATTGCCGCAACTTGTGCAATCGAAGCTTTGTTTTCAATAGGTTTAGAGATCGCTTTTAGTTCTTCAACAGCAGAAGCAACAGCTTTCTCGATACCTTTGCGGATACCCATTGGGTTCGCACCAGCTGTAACGTTCTTTAAGCCTTCACGAATCATCGCTTGTGCAAGAACAGTTGCAGTTGTTGTACCGTCACCGGCAACATCGTTCGTTTTGCTTGCTACTTCAGCTACTAATTTAGCACCCATGTTTTCGAATGCATCTTCTAATTCGATTTCTTTTGCAATTGTTACACCATCATTAGTGATAAGTGGTGAACCAAATTTTTTCTCAAGAACCACGTTGCGTCCTTTAGGTCCAAGAGTTACTTTTACTGCATTTGCAAGAGCATCAACACCACGAAGCATTGCGCGGCGTGCATCTTCACTAAACATAATTTCTTTAGCCATTGTAAAAAAACCTCCTCGTATTTTTTACTCTGAATCTATTCTTTGAACTTCATTACCTATTAAGTTCCAGCGTTTAAACGCTGTTTTTTTACTCGCCTACGACAGCAAGAATATCGCTTTCACGTAAAATTAAGTATTCAACACCCTGGTATTTCACTTCTGTACCAGCGTATTTTGAGAAGATAATACGATCGCCTACAGCCACATCAAGTGCTACACGCTCACCGTTTTCAAGGACACGGCCATTACCTGCGGCAACAACTTTTCCTTCCTGAGGCTTTTCTTTCGCTGAATCCGGTAATACGATTCCGCTTGCAGTTTTTTCTTCGGACTCGACAAGCTCAATAATAATACGATCACCTAATGGTCTTAACAATTCAAACAACCTCCTCAAATATATGTAGTTTCCGTCATTATTAGCACTCTCTACTAATGAGTGCTAACACAATTATTATAATAATGAATCTGAGTTTTTTTTGCAAGTATGATGCATAAATTTTTACAAAGAAATTTTCTTTTTTACAACCTTATAAAGTATGTGAAAAAGCAAGCATTCTATACCTCTTTTATAAAATAAAGTAGACAAATTTCTATATAGTGCTTTTCATCGTTCAGAAGCCTTCATTTTCATCCAACAGTTCTTCTAAATTGATACAATCACGGCTTTAAGAGTAAAATAAATATTAGTGCTTATATCGGACCAATTAATAACCGAACGCTCGCTGCATTATATAACTGTATTTAAAGGAGATTATCATTTGAAAAAGGAATATTGGTGGGTCATTATTGTTTATATTGTTATGCAGTTTTCAAGTCTAGTGGGGCTGCCCATCTTAATCTTTGGCTTTAAACAATTTGCTATTAGTCAAAAATTAGCTGTTCCTGTTTATCTGATTGCTAGTTTTTCGATCGCCCTCATTATTATCCTGTTACTATTACGGAAAGAAATGAACACTCGCAGCTTAGATGAAAAAGGAACTTCGTTTGGCTATTCGGCGATGTGGGCTGTGTTAGGGGTATTTTTAGCATTATTTGCCCAGTATGTTGCCGCCATAATCGAGAGCCTTTTAGGAGTTAAAATGGGTTCGGAGAATACGCAGGATATCCTGAAAATCATTGAAACCCTGCCGCTGGCGATTCTTGTAACGAGCATTATTGGACCAATCCTGGAGGAAATTGTCTTTCGCAAAATTATTTTTGGTGCACTATATAAAAGATATAATTTTTTCATTTCAGCATTGATTAGTTCCGTCATCTTCGCCTTGGCCCATATGGAACCTGTACATATTTTGCTTTATGCAGCGATGGGCTTTACGTTTGCCTTTCTTTATGTCAAAACTAACCGTATCATTGTCCCAATA
>NZ_JBALPZ010000182.1:0-263 GCF_036965645.1 Neobacillus drentensis | reverse complement strand
TTGTTTTGGTTCAATCTGTTTATAAAGATGATATTGAGCGGCTGCAGCGAGAAGCGGAAGCGATTCAAAACTTTATCGGAGGCTTTCTATGAGACGTTCACCCTTGTTTTCCGGTTTTATCTACCTCCTTCTAGGCGGGCTGTTTACTTACTTTGCCATTGACCATGTTCAAACAAACGGCTGGAGCTTTTTCAGTTACCTGCTCGTGATACTTGCTACTTTCGACTTTGGCTCCGGCCTTAAAATGATCCTTTTTCATATAA
>NZ_JBALPZ010000181.1:7745-15915 GCF_036965645.1 Neobacillus drentensis | reverse complement strand
CCATTTAGGTCCTTTTGGCTTCTTCAAGTAAAGCACCCGTTTGTTTAGTGTAGTTTTTCACAATCTTCTCTTTAACAAAACAAAACGGGACTGATGATGGCACCGTCCCATTTTATTTTAATTAGTGTAACTTATAGAACTTTTTTACCAAAATTTTTAAAAATTTGGTTATAATTACATTGGAGGTAAAGGAGTTTGAAAAAAATAACCCTCATTAACAAAGGAGACTAAAAATGAGAAAACTTGTTCTATTTCTGCACTCATCTCTTGACGGTTTTGTAGAAGGTCCGAACGGTGAAATGGACATTGGCTGGGTTTCATACGATGCTGACTTGGAGAAACACGCGAAAGAAATTCTGAGTACTGCCGACACTGTCATATGGGGACGTGAGACTTATCAGATGATGCACAGTTACTGGACATCTGTGCCTTCTGACCCCTCAGCTTCGCAGCATGAACGGAATCATGCCGAGTGGATCGAAAAGACAGCCAAAATCGTTTTTTCCACGACGCTGGAGAAAGTCGAATGGAACAATTCCAGACTGGTGAAAGGCGATGTCGAGGAAGAGATCAAGAACCTCAAACAGCAGCCAGGCAAGGATATGGTCATCCTCGGCAGTCCTAGGTTAGCACACTACCTTATGCAGCTTGATTTAATAGATGAGTATAAAATTACCGTTTCTCCCGTCCTGATCGGCAGCGGGTTGCCTTTATTCCAGGGTCTCAAGGAGAAGATCAATCTTGAACTAATCGAAAACAAGACATTTGATTCTGGAGCCATAGCCCTCGTTTACCAGACGGTTAGATGACCTTTTCTGCTAAAGCAGATAACGACGGATACGATAGCTTAATAAGCCGCCTGTTCAACGAGGCGGTTTTCTTATCGTAAAGATCAACATCAGGATTTAATATAGCCTAAATCTAAGATGATGACGCAAACATTAAGTAAATCATACCGATAAAACAATTTAGGTTAAGGATCCCTAAAAAAATGCAAAATCAAGCAATCAAAAGAAAATGAAAGATGGTATGGAATGATTACTTTAACCTTAAAGTTTGAAAAAAATCATTAAGAAAAATGAGAACAACAAAAAAGGACCACATTTAAGTCCGGAAATTCAGTTTCTTCAAGTAAAGCACCCGTTCGCTTAAGTATATTTCTTCACAAATTTTAAAGTGATTTAATACAAAATTTATTAAATCAGAGTTCGTTGTTCATGATGTTATAATATTGTTGGTCGGGGGCTTTGAAGCTCTCGGCTTTTTCTATACAAATAAATTGGCAATTAGCCTCCATAAAAGAAGAGCAAAAGTGCCTTGCCCTTCTTTAAATAACTTCTCTGCATCACCCTAAACAACAGGTCGAACTCTGAGCAATTCAGTAAGACGAAGGAATATTCTTTGAAATTCACGAACAATGTCCAGTAATTTAAACGAGGAATTTTGAAAGTTCATGAGTAAATATGCTAGACGTTGAATGATGTATTTTAGAGTTTCCATCGTTTTTCCCTCCACATCGAAGTTATTTGGTGAATTGCACTCACCATTTTTATTTTTCTATATTAATTTGAATGTATACTTTATGAGATTTAAAATTATAGAATGAATACATACCTATGGATTATTTTGTAAAACATATAAGTGATATTATTGCTTACTGAGGTGAATTTATTGCCAAAATCTACACTTTCTTCTACGGAAATAGCTACGTTGTGGGAAACTTGCAAGGAGAAAACCTTTATTTTACGTTTATTAGAACATCTAATTCCTAATGCAAATGATGAACAGGCAAAAAAAATTATGAATGATTTGCATAAAAACTTAGAAATATATGTTGAAAAAATTAAAACCACTTTTAAAAATGAAGGCTCTATATGTCCTCAAGGATTTTCATCCAGTGATGTTAATATAAAAGCAAAAAAATTATTTGATAATGGTTTTGATATAATGCTACTTAGGGCGGTAAAAGAAATGAGTATGGGTTTATATACCCTCAATATTGGAATGTCCTATCGTACAGATGTTATAAACATTTATAAAGATTTAACAGCCATTACTCAGGCTTGTTATCACGATTGTACGTAATATTTATTGGAAAAGGGCATTCTTACACGTCCCCCGTACATACCAATGCCAAATTCTAACGAGTACATAAACGACTTACATTACTTAAGCGGATTTAATTTATTAGAAAAAACGAGGCAAATGGATTCATATGAACTGGCAGTAATTCATCATAATATGGAAAACAACAATATAGGGATGACTTTAATGTATGCATTTTCGCAAGTTGCAAAAGAACAGGAAGTGAAAGATTATTTCCATAAAGGAATGGAGTTATCGAGTAAGATATTAAAAGAAAGTAGTAAAATGCTGTTAGATAATAATATATCGCCAACCATAACTTCTATTGGTAATGCAACCAATTCAAAAGAAAGCCCATTTTCCGATAAATTAATGATGTACTTTAATTATATGTTAACGAACCTTATGCTTGGGGCTAATGCTTTTGCTTTTGGCTTCACTTTACGTAATGATTTAAAAATAAAAGCAGCTCTTACTGCTAAAGATGTGGCGGATTACGCAAATGAAGGTACTAAAATAATGATAAATCACGGTTGGATGGAGAAGCCACCACAAGTAAGTTAGCCCATCAGTAAATATTAATAAGAGAAGGAAAATTTTCAAATTTACCTTCTCTTTTATTTTGTTTTTCGGATTCGCTTATTGCACTAAACTTCCAGTTACTTCAATAAGAAAGAGCATTGCCGTTGTTCCAGTAATGCCCCCGTTACTTTTAAGTGTATTATTTCACAAATGCAGAAAGAACCAGTAACTGCCCCTATTATTGGTGTTACGAAAATCTCTCATCTCGAAGATGCTGTAGGTGCTCTATCGATTAGGTTAACACCTGAAGAAATTGCTTTTCTAGAAGAGCCATATGTACCACACTCAATAGTTGGACATATTTAATGTATCTTGATGCAAAAGCATATAAAGGCAATTTAAGGAAAGTTGAAGATACAATTAATTCGCATTTCTCAAAGACTACTAATGTTAAGTAGACCGTTAAAAAAGCAAAAAATCACGACCTGAGTCCTGTAGTAATATGGACCCAGGTTATTTAATTTCTTTTGGAAACGTTGATAAATTATTATAGAATCCTATCTAACAACATCCCTAGCTGTTCTGCTATAACACGAGGCGGAAAAGGCATTTCTTTTGTGATCCACCATTCCACCGTTCCTACAAAAGATGTCACAACAAATTGAAGTATAACCTCTTCATTCAATTCTCGATTTATCACTTTTGTTGTGTCAATATCATTTTTGATTTCTTCGATGAGAAGCTCTAGGAACCGACTACGAAAATAAGAGGCTTGACTACTAGCTAACATCGTTGAAAAGAATGAATAATTGCTCTCAAAGTATTCAAACCAGCCTACATTCGATTCTACAAAGTCTAATTCCATTTCAGTTGCTTCCTCGCACATTACTCTTAGTACATTAATATGTTCATCAATGAGCCTATCCAGTAGGTCAAATTTATCCGAGTAATGAAGATAAATGGTTCCTCGGTTAACATTGGCCCTGTCGGCAAGATCCTGAATGGTAATATCATCAAAACTTTTTTCAGACATCAGTTCGATAATAGCCTTTTTTGATAGATACTTGGCTTTTGGTAACTCTTCTATCCACTTTAGACATTTTGAAATCACCAATCTTTCCTGTAGATAATCAACAATTTCGATTCAGTTGTTGAATAAACAACAAATTGCTTTCATTTGACGATTGAAAGTATCCTTTTTCTTTTTATAATTATTAACAGATGTTGATTAATCAATCAATATTAATTTATTTAAATTTGCATCATTAATTAAGGTAGGAGGAGAATTTTATGGCTAATCGAAATAATTTGCTTATATTTATATTGACCATAGGAGTTTTCGGTATTTTAAATACGGAAATGGGGATCGTTGGGGCATTACCTTTAATTGCTGATCACTTTCATGTCAGTATATCCAAAGCAGGGTTGCTAGTGAGTCTCTTTGCACTTGTTGTTGCAATATCTGGACCCACAATGCCCTTACTGTTTTCGGGTATAAATCGCAAAAAGGCATTGTTACTTGTACTTGGTGTTTTCGTTCTGGGTAACATTGTCTCCATATTTGCATCAAACTTTACCATTGCATTAATTGCTCGTGTGATTCCAGCTTTTTTCCATCCAGTTTATGTCTCAATAGCTATGACAGCTGCTGCTGCTTCAGTTAGCAAGAAAGAAGCTCCTAAAGCTGTTTCTAAAGTAATGTTGGGAGTAACCGCAGGTATTGTAATTGGTTCACCAGTCACTACTTTTATTGCTAATACAACTTCGTTTGAAATGGCGATGTTATTCTTTACTATCGTTAATGTAATAGCATTCATTACTATATTGCTATTTGTACCATCTATGCCTGTTAAGGAAAGACTTTCTTATGGATCTCAATTAAGTGTATTAAAGAAATCCATTACTTGGCTTTCCATTGTTGCTGTCATTTTTATAAATGCAGCGGTATATGGCGTTAATAGTTACCTTTCTGAGTATCTTGAAACTATTACGAATATTCCTGGGAAGACGATAAGTTTAATGTTACTCATATACGGTGGGACAAGTATAATAGGAAACATCGTCTCAGGGAAGTTACTTACTATTAATCCCATGAAATCTGTAGCATCTTATCCATTCGTATTAGGAGCCGTTTTCATTTTAGTATTCGTAATGGGGAAATTCGCTGGACCTATGTTTATCTTTGTATTGGTATGGGGAATAGTAGTTGCTTTAGCAAACAACATTAGTCAATATTGGATTACTTCTGCAGCTCCAGAAGCCCCTGAATTCTCAAATGGATTGTTTTTAGCGGCTGGTAACTTTGGTGTAACAACGGGTACATCTGTAAATGGATTAATTATATCGGGAATGGGTACACAGTACGTCGTATTAGGCGGATTTCTATTCGTGATATTAAGTTTAGCATTTATTTTATTTAGAACCTACTTGTTTAATCACGCAAAACAACTTGCAAGATAAGAAATCAATTTAACATTTTATAAAAGTTGCCTATCATAAGAGAATAAATTGGTCTCAAAACCTTCCTAAAATAATCAACAATTTTTATTGATTTGTTGAGTAATCAACGAATTGTGTTAATTTAACCATTGTAAGCATCCTGTATCTTTTTATAATTATAAAAAGATGTTGATTAATCAAACAATATTAATTTTTTCTGGGATTTAATTTAGCAGCTTTGGAACAGTAGAAGGTAATTCAAGCAGGAGGTTTATTTATGGCTCGTGTCGAAAAGAGCAAGGAAAAATACAAACAGCTATTTCGAGATGGCGTACCTGCTACATACGCTACGATCCTGATTTTCAGGACATCCTGAGCCGATTCGTTTTTGGGGAAGTTTTTTATCAAGGTAATCTGGATGATAAGCAACGTGAGCTTATCACTCTGGTAGTGCTTGCTACCAACCAGATGTTGCCACAGCTCAAGGCACATGTTGGTGTGGAACTGAACGTTGGGACTGGAAAATGGAGGTAAGGATGACACGGATTTATTATCGTGAGATGAAGTAGAGGGTGCGAGTATGAATCGAAGCAATTTACTCTTTCGACCATTTGTCGGAGGGCTACTGGACCGCTTTGGTAGGCGACCGTTTATCGTTTGGGGATTGCTATTCTTCGCTGTTGCAATGTACATGTACAATTGGATCGGAGGAATCGTTGTATTAATGTTGCTCAGAATATTGCATGGGATAACCTGGGCAGCTTCCACAACCGCAATTAGCACAGCCGTAACAGATTTGATTCCGTCCACCCGACGAGGAGAGGGTATGGGTTGGTCTGGGATGGCTATGACATTGGCTATGGCAATAGGTCCGATTTTCGGTCTATGGGTTACACAGAACCTGTCGTACCATTCTCTATTTCTATTTGCAGTGGTCCTCTCTGCCACGGCTCTGGTCTTAACGTTTGGTGCAAAAATGACCTTTACGCCTCAAACGGCTTCAAGGAAAATTGAACCTTTTGAAAAATCGCTCTTTCCCGTTATGGCATCCGTCTTCTTACTGTTTATCGCTTATGGTGGTATTACTAGCTTTGTGCCGCTATTTGCCGACTCAATCAAGGTTAATTCGGGTACATTTTTTCTAGTTTATGCAGCCACGCTTGTTTTAATCCGTCCCTTTGCTGGAAAACTTTCAGACAAATACGGTGAGACGTTTGTTATTATACCAGCAAAAGTGGTTACGATTTCGGCTTTAGTTGTCTTGAGTTTCTCGACCAATTTATTCGGAGTAATCATTTCCGCAATTATGTACGGTATTGGTTTCGGTTCCGCACAACCTTCTCTTCAAGCCGCAACCCTACGTCTTGTCAGTTCAGAACGTACAGGTGTAGCCAATGCTTCTTATTCTACTGGTGCCGACCTCGGAATCGGGCTAGGTGCTATTATGTTAGGCTGGGGTTCTCAATACTCGAATTTCCATGTTTTGTTCACGGTCAGTGCCGTGTCAGTCACGCTTTCCCTCTTGATGTTCACTTTTTTTGTGAAACGTTCGTTGAAAAAACAAAAACTTTAGCCCTCAGAACACTGGTTCTCTAGCTTCCAAATCAGGTTGACCTAGCCATTTTAATATCTATCTTGGTAGCAACCATGCTAAAAATAGTACAAAAAAGGCCGATTTCCCTTTCCGTTAGTGGGATAATCGGCTTTTTCTACTATAACTTTGTGAAGGAATATACTTAAATTAACCTGCCCATTTCGTATTATAAGGTTAACCAGAATGCTAAATTTTTCTGGTTGACCTTATTTAATTTGGTCTTATTATATCAGTAGCCAGGGTAGAACGTAACTGCCCGTGGGGCTTTGACCCCGTCAGCTAAACGGTTCGCCCCCTACTTGTAGAAACATGATTGAGGCTGGTTGGGACTTAGATCTCGTATAACAAGCGAAGCTGTGACACTGCATGGAGGAATTAGGGGTACTGGCAAATTACTAGTTTAGGAGGAGGATTTAGAAATGAATCCAGTCATTGGTCTGGATATTTCAAAAGGGGAAAGTCAGGTTCAAGCATTTATAGATAAAGGCAAACCATATCGTAAGAGTTTTAAAGTTTCTCATACTCTAGAAGGTCTTAGTTTTCTTGTAGAATTTCTTGAAGAAGTTAAGAGAGAAACAGGTATGAAACCACCTGTTGTTTTAGAGGCAACGGGACATTATCACTCCTCTGTTGTTCAATACTTAGAGGACCGTGGATATTTAATGATTATTATTAATCCATTGATTTCTTATAAGGCTAAAAGTTCAAGTCTTCGGAAAGTAAAGACAGATGCGGTTGATGCTTATCTTCTCTGCGAACTGTTTTATAAAGAGGATCTAGAGCCATATAAAAAGCGAGGAATTCAACTTTTAAACCTTCGAAATCTAACAAGACAGCACGAGAATATAACTGGGGTATTAATCCAAACAAAGCTACAATTTCAAGCCATATTGGAACAGGTCTTTCCTGAATATAGAGGGGTTTTTGGGGACTTATATTCAGTAGTATCACTGTTAACTCTTTCAGAGTTTCCCTCTTCTGAAGATATATTAGAGGCAAGTGTTGAAACCATAGCTGACAAAATCGCTCAATTATGTAAAAGCCGTTCATACAGATGGGCTAATGAAAAAGCTATTCAACTCCAAGCTGCCGCAAATCGAAATCCGTTTGAAAAGACTTTGTATCAGAGTCATATTTTGAGTCTTGGTATGTATATAAACATCATTCTTCAATACAAAGGGCACCTATCCAAGTTAGAGTCAGAGATAGATGCCCTCGCAAAAGAAGTTGAAGAATATAATATTATCAAATCTATCCCTGGTATTGGTGAAAAAATCGCGGCAACGATCATTTCAGAAATTGGGGAGATAGATCGATTTACTGATCCTAAAAAGCTCGTAGCTTTCGCTGGAGTTGATCCTAGTGTATTCGAATCTGGTAAGTTTACTGCCACCAAAAACCGAATCACTAAAAGAGGATCCAGCAGGCTTCGTCACGCCTTATATATGGCTGTACGTTGTGCTATTCGTGACTGTCGTAAGAGTAAAACAAGCGATGAAATCATTCCTCGTAATAAAAAATTACGAGAGT
>NZ_JBALPZ010000181.1:641-7646 GCF_036965645.1 Neobacillus drentensis | reverse complement strand
AAAACAAAACAACTTTCCAAGATATAGCTTAGAGCCTAAATCTAACTAAATAAAACAAAACCTTCCAAAATCAGAATAACGGAAGGTTATTTGGCATGCACATTTTTAGTATAGCATGAGAAAATTTAATTTTTCATTGAAAAATATTGACAAACTATTAGCTGGTTTAGCACAATAAGAAATTAAAAAAGCGTTTATCCTTCCCGGATTATACGCTTCTTAATTGGGATAGAACTTATTACTTATTTACTAAATCAAACAGGCTAGTGTTCATTCCATTTAAATTACTACCTATAACCTCCAAAAGAGTAATCATTTGGGCAAGCCAAAAAGCAATACAAACTGAGCTAATTGCGATTATAACCAGGGAGATCACTTTTATAGCCTCTATTGTTTTGTTGTCTATTTTCACTTTATACCCCTTTTCCTTTCCTATTAAATTACAACCTAGGTTTAAGTTCGACTTCATACTGTATAAACCCTTCTATTTAATGTATTATTTTTCCAATATTCTTTTTTCAACTATACTCCGTTAGCTCAATACACAATCTTTTGAACTAAATATTTATTAAGAAATTTCCTCACCTCTATGAAGTCAGAGAGGTGAGATGTATTTTAATCAAACTTTACTATATCTCCTACTTTGATTTGATTCTTTTTAAACCATCCAAGATTGACTTCCAGAGCATAATAATAAGAAAGTTCCGGATCAAAAAGAGGGCATTCATCCTCATTACAAGGCACCATTTCTAGCATTTTTAGAATTTTCCCATCTGAATCAAGAAAAGCAATGGTTAAAGGAATTAAGGTGTTTTTCATCCAAAAACCGTCATATGTTTTTCCTGAAAACACAAATAGCATCCCCTCGTTTTCGGGTAATTGTTCAACAAACATTAAGCCCTTATCTCTTTTTTTTTGAGTATCTGCAACTTGAACAGTTAATTTGAAAGTCCTTTCTCCATTAGATACTTTTATGATTTTTGTTTGAAGACTTGTTTCATTTTTTTGACGAAAAAGAAAACCCATTACTTTTTTAAAATTTTTCAATATATTCACTCACCTTGACTTTTCCCTTTAAATTAATAAGGAAGAAAGTTGGAGATAAAGACAGGAAGAAAAAAACGAGAAAACTCCTTATTACTTCCAATACTTATGATTTGCTCATATATTGCATGCTTTATTTCGATAACCAATGCTACAATTAATAAAAAAGATAAAGACAATATACTTTACAAAACTGCTTCGTTAACTAAACAAGAAAAGCGACTGCTCTTATTGAACAATCGCTACCCGTTTGTTTAGGTACACTATTTCACAATCTTCACAATGATGAAAAGAGTGAGCATAGCAGCCTTTAGTTACTTCCGGATCGACAGGGATAGAGGTGAAAGCAGGTCAATTTTTGAAATAGTTCCCCTGTTCGAGATCGGAGATCAGCGTAGGGTGCATAGGATGCCATCCCAAGAGTTCCTGAGTCTGTACGCTCGACCTAGGGATGTCATGAAAATTCAGGAATTAGCGGAAAAGACAGGTTTATCAGCCCACACCATTCGTTTTTATGAAAAGGAAGGCTTGTTTGACAGTCGGCATGTCCGTCGAGACGAAAATTACTATCGCAATTATTCAGACGAGGTTATCGAACGTCTGAAACTCATTAAGAAGTTTCAGGGCGTGGGTTGTTCGCTTTCTGAACTGAAGGAAGTCTTACAGGATCATGATACAAATACTCGTACCAATCAACAAGTGATGGAATGGATTAGCCAAAAGATAGGTGAGATTGAACGTAAGAGGGACGAATATGATCAAATGCTTGATACCCTTCACTTTATGTTGGAATACAGGATGGCATTGGAGAATGACCCACAAAAGGCTCATTCTATGTTAACGGTTCGACATACTGAGTAAGTCGTGCATTGGATAGACTTCAAAATTTACCATTCAGTAATTTGATTAAGCTCCCTCTCATCTATTACACCTTCGTATTGTCATCACGAATGTTAAAAAAATATAAGCCAATCCTTTAAAATATTTTTTTCATATGGACATGTTCATTATATGCACGTACAAGCATCAACATATGCTGTATTAACCATAAAAGTTTTCTCTTAAGAAAGTGGCAAAGCCATTTTCTTTTTTTGTTCGTTTTTGGCTATTCGTCCACGGCAACCCCTCTTTTACGAAAGCACCCATTAATCGAAAAAACAAAAACGAAACTACTCCCCTGTTAATACTCTATCACCTTTACTGGTAGGTTGAGAAATTACCAAAAATTCAATATCCTTTCCTGAGTCATTCATCATTTGGTGTGGTGTTAAAGGTGCGATTTCAACTCCCTCATGAGGGTTCAAAATGATACGTTCCCCATTGACTTTTAACGTGGCTGTACCAGATAAAACAAAGAAAAATTGACTTGCTTGATTATGAAAATGCATTACTTCTGAAGTGTTAACAGGCATTCGTTCGTGTATGACACTTAATTCTTTATTTTTTACTAGGTGCCATCCATCACAATTTTCTCCCCATATATAATGTTCTGCGTTTTGTTTACTTATCTTCATACAAAATACTCCCCTGGTCTTTTTTTATAAATTTTAAATCTTCAGGACAGTTAGTACAATTAATAACTCTTATTGAATTAAACTGCACTTTAGCACAAATAGAAAAGGATCACTGCAGCGGTCCACTATCGTTAAATGATCAATTCATAATCGTTGTTTATTGAAAGTATAAAGAAAGACTATCCACCACATAATTAAATAAGAAAGCCCGATTTATTTAAATCGTAAAGAATTGTTTGACAATTAACTCTTCCCTTGTTACAATAAATTCCAATAAAAGCACACAAATTCGTTGATGAGAAAAAGTAGCGTTACGTCTTGATCCACAGAGAGCTGACACTTTGGTGCAAGTCAGTGTTCGAGTGTTGCGTGAATATCCTCTCTGAGAAGTTAGGCTGAACTCTTTTAGTAAGCCTAAACGGAGGTCCACCGTTAAAAGGAACACGTATGATTGTACGTTGCTAAGTGCTATTGATCGGATCAATAGAATTAGGGTGGTATCACGGTTAACCCCGTCCCTTACAAGGGAACGGGGTTTTTGTGTGCTTTTAAAATTATTTATAGGAGTAATTTATATGAACTCAAATGAAAGTAAAAAAACCGTTGTCCACCGTGAAGATCAAATACGAAATTATTGGGGTAAAAATAATACCTTTATAAAATCGGTTCAATTGAGAAACGGTAAAAAACCGTTTGTCTTTTTCGAGGGTCCCCCAACGGCAAATGGATTACCACATGTCGGTCATGCCTTTGGAAGAACGATTAAAGATGTGGTCGCACGTTACAAAACAATGCAAGGCTTCCTCGTTGAAAGAAAGGCTGGCTGGGATACACATGGGCTGCCAGTGGAACTTGGTGTAGAAAAACAGCTGGGTATTTCAGGTAAACAAGAGATCGAACGATATGGTATTGAGCCCTTTATCAAGAAATGTAAAGAGAGTGTATTCACATACGAGCAAAAATGGCGTTCATTTACAGAAGAATTAGGTTATTGGGTAGATATGGATCATCCCTATATGACCTTAACGAATGATTATATTGAAAGTGTTTGGAATATTTTAAGTAAAGTTCACAAAGATGGGCTGTTGTATAAAGGGCACCGAGTATCTCCCTATTGCCCTAGTTGTCAAACCACTTTAAGCTCTCACGAAGTCGCACAAGGCTACAAAGATGTAAAAGATTTATCGGCGACGGTTAAATTTAAACGTCTCGATGCCAATAATGAATACTTCTTAGGTTGGACAACGACACCCTGGACATTGCCTGCCAACGTGGCACTCGCCATGAATCCAACATTAACTTATGTGCGTGTAAAAAAAGAGAATGAAGTGTACGTTGTTGCTAAGTCATTAGTTGAAAAAGTACTTGGTGATTCTGTAACCGTGCTAAGTGAACATTGCGGTCGTGATTTTGAGGGCATGGCTTATACCCCACCGTTTAATTATGTAGAAGTTGAAAAAGGACACCATGTAGTCTTAGCGGATTACGTTACTGAACAAAACGGAACTGGAATCGTTCATATTGCCCCTGCTTATGGAGAGGATGACTACAAAACCGTTCAAAAGAATGGTTTATCCTTTATCAATGTGGTTGATCAAAAAGGATGCTACACATCAGAAATTACAGGACTCTCAGGCAGGTTTGTGAAGGACTGTGACCTAGATATTATAAAAATGCTTTCTGATAACGGCACGCTTTTTCATAAGGAAAAATATGAGCACAGCTACCCTCATTGTTGGAGATGCGATTCACCTCTACTTTACTACGCAACGGATAGCTGGTTCATTAAGATGTCGGCTTTAAAGGATAAGATGCTTGTTAACAATGCAGCCGTTAACTGGTATCCTGAGCATATCAAACATGGCCGCTTCGGGAACTTCCTTGAAGACCTTCTAGATTGGAATATAAGCAGGAATCGCTATTGGGGTACACCATTAAACGTTTGGGTATGTTCTAATTGTCGTCATGAAGAAGCACCAGGCAGTATTGAAGAACTACAAAAATTAGCTAGAACGTTGATCCCCTCTACGATCGAATTGCATAAACCATATATAGATGAAGTCCAGCTCACTTGTCCGCATTGTCAAAGTGTTATGCAACGAACATCTGAAGTGATTGATGTTTGGTTTGACAGTGGTTCCATGCCATTTGCACAGTATCATTATCCATTTGGAGATAAAGAAAAATTCAAGTCACAATTCCCTGCCGATGTTGTTATCGAGGGTATCGATCAAACAAGAGGCTTTTTTTACAGTTTGCTTGCGGTGTCAACACTTTACACTGGAATGGCACCTTATAAAAACGTTTTATCACTCGGACATGTACTGGATGAACATGGTCAAAAAATGTCTAAAAGTAAAGGCAATGCATTAGATCCTGTTGAGCTGATTAGGGAATATGGAGCTGATGCTCTACGCTGGGCTTTCTTAGTAGATAGTTCACCTTGGAATCCAAAACGTTTTTCAAAAAAAATCGTGCAGGATGCAAAATCAAAGTTAATCGACACTCTCGATCATACATGTAAGTTTTATTCCATGTATGCCAAAATAGATGGCTTCGTATATGACAAAAATCAAATTGGAAAGAGAACAACCCTAGATGAGTGGATCCTTTCACGGCTTCACAGTACAATCAAAAAAGTGGAGAATTACATGGAGCATTTTCAGTTTACCCAGGCAACACGTGTATTGGCTGCACTGGTGGATGAATTAAGTAACTGGTATGTGCGACGGTCGAGAAATCGTTTTTGGGCTAATGGGCTTTCGGAAGATAAGCAGGCTGCATATTCTACACTCTTTGAAGTGCTTAGTACAATCAGCCGTCTGTTGGGTCCGTTTGTACCGTATATAGCTGAAGATATTCATTTACAGCTCCATGGACAGAGTGTCCATCTGCAAGACTATCCCAAATATGATGATTCAGTGATTAATGAAGACTTAGAACGAGATATGGAAACAGTCCTGAAAATGGTTGAACTTGGTCGCAGTATTCGGAATGCTCACAACTTAAAGGTTAAGCAGCCTTTGAATCAAATGGTTGTTTGGCGTAATGAAGGGGAACGTTATTTAAGCCGTTATTCCAATATTATTAGAGATGAGCTAAATCTAAAGAATGTTATCTTCACAGGAGATTTATCACGTTATGAATCAACTATGGTTAAGTTGAATTTTAAAACGGCTGGTGCCGCATTCGGTAAGTTGGTAAACGATGTAAAAGGATTTGTAGACCATATTCCCGAAAACTTAAAAAAGACCTTATTAGAAAATGGCCAACTAAAAATAGTGGTTAATACCCAAAAAATTACTTTAAAGAAGGAACATATTAATGTCGAGTACCAAGTTCAATCTGGATATGATATGGCTGGAGATGAACAATTGAAGGTGATTTTAGATTTAAAACTTACTCCTCAGTTAGTGAACGAAGGCCAAGTTAGAGAATTAATTAGAGCTATACAGGACACCCGTAAAAAACTTGATTTACCAGTTGAGAAATATGTGGAGATTACTATTTCTGCTACTGATTTTAGTAAAGAGATCATTCAGCAGTTTGAGGACCTCATTAAGGAAAACGTACTTGTTAACCAAATAAGGTTTAGAACACTAGACAATACCGATCAACAATTAGAAGTAAAATTTGGGGATGAGATTTTAAAGGTCTCATTAGAATACTAATTTAACAACTAAGCACTGCCAGGAATTAATTTTATAATCTTTGGCAGTGCTTTTTTTAATTCAGCTTGTAGCGATCCTACCTGTTTTATTGTTTCTTAAGCTTCAATTCTATGGTTCCTTGAATACTTAGCAATTTTTTCTATAGCTAATAATTTAGACCTGATAATCCCATGAATAGATGAATCTCTCCTCACATCGGAGATTACCCCATTAGTGCAATAAGAAAAGCTATGACAGTTTGCAGTTAACTCTAATACCCTTTCGAATAAACAAATGTAATTTGATGCAATTATTTCTGCACAGTTCGTGCCTTCCAAATTATTAATATAATTTTATATATCCAATAAAAGAAGAAAAAGTTAAATAAAAGTCCTAACGAGGCAAAAGTTAAGTCCCCTCCACCCCGATAAACAAAGCCATCAGCTGGAAAACCAAAGTAATAAGCACCCGAATCTTTTTCAACTCGATAACCAATTGTCGGAATAATGGTGGAAATATTAATTGAAAAAAGACTTAATATGGCTAACCGTTTTTTAATTCCCATTATCTTACCATTGAGGCTTAATAATACACATATTAATACGGCATTCAATCCAAGTTCCAGTATAAAAACAATTACATTTAACTTCTGTTCCATCCAAAAACTCCTCGTTCCCCTTAGGTAGAAAAATTTCTTCACAATCTTTCCTATTATCTTCCCAAAAATGGGGCAAACCGCAGCCCCGAATCAAACAATGAACTCATTACAAAAATTATTAATATTATAAATACAGAAA
>NZ_JBALPZ010000181.1:0-600 GCF_036965645.1 Neobacillus drentensis | reverse complement strand
GAAATGCTTACAAGAGCTGTCCCTATTTTTGTTCATTATTATCTGCTATATTCTTTTGTTTCTTCTTTCTATATAAGCTTTGAACCTTATGTTTCTTTTGGCTATCATATTGACGGTCTTTCACATTTACTTCCCTCTACTTTCATCTCATTATGGTTAATATTTCTTCTTTATTGTACAAACTCCTCCTTCAGCTAAATTTCCCATTAGCGCAACAAGAAAAGCGATTGCTCTTATTGAACAAACGCCCCGTTACTTTAAGTACACTTCTTCACAATCTCTAAAAAATTATTATCTTCTATAATCAAAAATATTCTTTGGTTTTCTGTTTTCATTGTTAAAATTGAGTTCTCCACGAACTGCATTATCTGTTGTTTCCCACCACTTGAAACATATGCCTTATTGTATAAGTCCCATCTGGCGAATATTCCTCTGCAATTTTATTGCCTTTTGGCAACCGACTCATATCAAAGGAAATTTTGATGTTGATGCCGCGAATATATAGTAAAAAGAACAAAAAAATAATCCATCCTTGTAGACGATGGATTATTTGCATATGGTCAATTTTCAATACTACTTCCGACGCCCTTCATGTATTAC
>NZ_JBALPZ010000180.1:4889-27730 GCF_036965645.1 Neobacillus drentensis | reverse complement strand
AAATAAAATACCTCCCCCTTGATACTCCAGAATAAAATGCGAAAAATCCGTCCATACTTTTCAGTAGATAAAGATAATAGTTTTGGAGGCTGCGCAAATGGAGAGAGATTTAGAGAGCATTTATAGGGAGTTAAAAATAGTAAAAAGCAAGGAACTTGAAGCGTGTAATATAGAGCTCGACAGCCAAAACAACAATATGGTCGTGAGAAAGGCGTTATTAGTGTATAAACATGAACTTCTCGAGTGTTTAGAAATGTACGACCTTTATCTCGATAAAAAAGAAACGCTTTTTTTATAATGAAAGGCTCCTTTTAAAAGGGGCCTTTTTCTATTCATTGTTTCAGGAAAACTAAATCATACTAAAATCAGCCCAAATAGCAAACAACGCTACTAATTTTAGTGATGACAGGGTGGTAACCAATGTTCAATCTCACTATAATAGAAGAGTTGAATGCCATAAATAGGAGTGCAAAACATGAAATCCATTTTTTTCGACCTAGACGATACCCTCTACGACCAACTGCAGCCTTTCCAAGCTGCGTATAATAAAACCTTTTCTACTATGAACGAGATTCCAGTCCTAGATCTTTTTAAAAAAAGCCGCGAGTATAGTGATAAAGTGTTCACACTGACAGAATCCGGTGAAATGTCATTAGAAAAGATGCATCAATATCGAATGATGAACGCCTTTAAAGATTTCGGATATACCATTACAACAGATGAAGCAGATGCCTTTCAGAAAGAATACAAAGCGCATCAATATAAGGTCACCCTTATTCCAGAAATGAAGAACATCCTTCATTACCTAAGCAGTAAGGGCGTCTCTGTTTTTGTAACCACTAATGGACCCTCAGACCATCAATGGTTAAAATTAGAATCATTGAATCTATTCGATTGGATCCCAAAGAACCATATCTATATCTCTAGCGAAGTGGGCTATGCCAAGCCTCACAAAGAATTCTTTGAGTATGTTAATCAGAACACGAATACAACCCATATGGATTCTTATATGGTTGGGGATTCATTTGAGAACGACATAATCGGTGCCCATCAAGCAGGCTGGAGCTCGATCTGGTTGAATACCAAGAACAAAGCAAGATCTATTGAATATATACATCCAACCTATGAGACAAATTCCTATTCACAGCTTGAAGAGCTGATAAAACTACTTTTTTAGGTTCCCATTTTTACAGGGGCTCAAACTTAAAAGGAACCTACTTCTATAACAAGTAATAAACGCAGTCCTTTACTAACTGCCAAAAACCACGTCTCTCAAAAATAGGACGTGGTTTTCAGTTATACATGACGGCAAATGGAAATAATAGTAGAGGTACGCAAGAAGTCACGCTATTTTTTTACCACCCTTGGTTAAGTTGGGTATAATCATAGATGATTAGATCAAGGAGGACTATACATGAACGAGATCATCTCAATTGTTGTTCCGATGTATTTTGAAGAGGAAGTGGCACTTGAGTGTTATAACCGATTAAAAGAAGTTATGGACAATCATAAAATAAACTATGAGTTTATATTCGTTAACGACGGCAGTACAGATAAGACCATTGATATTTTAAAAGAGATTGCGATGCAGGATCATCGGGCAAAGGTGATTAACTTTGCTAGAAATTTTGGTCATCAAAATGCGGTGACAGCTGGAATCGACTATGCATGCGGTGATGCCATTGTCATCATTGACGCTGACCTGCAAGACCCGCCTGAATTGATTCCACAGCTGATTGAGAAATGGAAGGAAGGCTATGAGGTTGTATACGCTAAGCGAAAGGCACGAAAAGGAGAAACTTTTTTCAAGCTTATGACAGCCAAAACATTTTACCGATTCTTAAATTATATGTCTGACATCGATATCCCAACGGATACGGGGGATTTTCGGATTATCGATCGAAAAGTAGCAGACGTATTTAAAAATATGACCGAAAGAAATCGGTTTATCCGTGGTATGGTTACATGGATCGGATTCCGCCAGACCTACATAGAATACGAACGGGACGAACGGTTCGCCGGGGTTACCAAATATCCACTGAAAAAAATGGTCAAATTTGCGTCTGATGGGATTTTTTCTTTTTCATCCAGACCACTAAGGATCGTAACTGGACTTGGATTATGTACTGTCTTCATTTCTATTGGTTTACTTTTATATTCCATCATCGTCAAATTATTCGGAAAGCCAATCGAAGCTGGCTGGACCTCCTTAATGGTCGCCATTTCCTTTTTTAGTGGGATCCAGTTATTAGGACTTGGGATTATTGGTCAATATATCGCCCGAATCTATGATGAAAGTAAAAATCGACCTAACTACATCGTCAAAGAAACATTGAACATGGATCATCTTTCTAATTATCGAGAAAAAGAAAATCAAAAGTTGAAAATTTAAGCTAATGTAAATAGTTGAAAAAGGCCTTGCTGTTTGGCCTAGCATAGATAGCATTCGTTTCAATAATAATTTGATTATTATTAAGTTATCAAATTAATGTAACTGTGCGATGGCTGTGGTGATTAGCTGCTTCTGGCCATCAGTTTTAAATAGGCGGACTGCAACAAAAGGAGAACCATCTTTTTTGGATGGTTCTCCTTTTGTGCAAACTCCACTCCTATTTATTGCTCCAAAAATAGCTCCTAAATCTAGTATTTCCTATGAAAGATTAGTCTGCTTTTTACCGGCCATAACCGAGCAAATTACTAAAATTATCAGAATACCTAAACAAACAAAAATACTTAATCGGTTTTCCTTACTGAAGGCAAATGCCGTACAACTAATAATCAACGCCACTGCCGTAAAGGCGGTCACATAAGGAAACCCCCATACTCGAAAATGAGGCAGTTTCCGGTATGTTTTACGAAGCTTGACCTGCGCCAAACAGATTGCAATCCAAACCACTGAGACCGTAAACCCTGGTATTGCCATCAAATACCCAAATACACGATCTGGTGAAAAGTACGCAACAAACGTCCCCCCAACAAGAACGACAGCACTCAAGATCACACTGTATAACGGCACCCCGTTTTTAGCCAAAAATGAAAACTGTTTCGGTGCTTCCCCTTCTGCTGCTAAGGAATATAACATCCGAGTACAGCCATAGATACCTGAGTTTGCTGCAGACAATACAGCGGTAATAAGGACAAAATTCATAATATGGGCAGAACCAGGAAATCCAACCGCAGATAACACTTGGACGAACGGACTATCCTGATTACCGACTTCGTTCCATGGAATTAACCCACAAATGATCAAGATAGGGACTGTATAGAATATCACAATCCTCCAAATGACTCCTTTAATCACCTTAGGTAAAACCTTTTCGGCATCCTTTGTTTCTGTTAACGTCAATCCAATCAGTTCTGAACCACCATAAGAAAAGATAACAATTAACAGGGCAGAGAACACGCCTGACCAGCCGTTCGGAAAGAACCCCTGATGCTGCGAATAGTTTTGCAGGTAGTGAGTTTCATTGCTTGGGATTATTCCTAATAGAATACCGGCACCTAGGATAATAAATAAAACAATCATGGTAATTTTAATACCTGCGAACCAAAATTCGAACTCACCGTACTTCTTAACATTCATAAAGTTGATAGCCACAATAAAAATCGCGCTAATAAAGCTTAATGACCATAAAGACATCGAAGGAAACCAGTACTGCAGAAAGCTTCCTGCTGCTATTACCTCAATCACACAAACGGTGAGCCACATGAAACAGTACAGCCACCCAATGACAAAGGATACTTTAGCTCCAAATGCTAATCGAATAAATCCTTTCATATTCAGCCCAGGATAGGCAATGGCCATTTCGGCAATGGCACTCATGACAACAAGCAGCAATATGCCTGCGAAAAGATAGGAAAATATAACAGCGGGCCCCGCAATCGATACAGTTTCCGATGTCCCTTTAAAAATACCTGTGCCAATAGCTCCCCCGATTGCCATCAATCGGATATGCCGTGGCAACAATCTTTTTTGTAATTCCAATATAGTTTCCTCCTATTTAATATAACTTTTTAAAGGGTCGCTCATTTACCGCGATGGGTGGCTGGGCACTCCCTCGGGCAATGAAAATCGCCCAACAAATACAAAAAGTCCCTACTGATCAAATCAGTAGGGACGACTTTTTATCGCGGTACCACCCTAGTTGCAGACAAAGTCTGCCACTCGACTTTGTTAACGGTCCATCGACCGTCTTTCCCTCATAAAGGTCCACTTTATTTCGAAAAAGATGCTCAGGGACTGAAATTTATCCTTATCTTTGTACTGATTCGCACCTTCCATCAGCTCTCTAAAAACAGTGAGATAAGTACTACTAATATTCCCTTCATTGCTCAATTATGTAAATTTTAAAGAAGTAGTTCCAAATTTCAAGTATGTTCTGTATTATAGAATTTGAATTATTATTCTGTCAATAATTTTTCAAAATAATATATTAGGATAGATTTATGCCAGCAACTCCTATAGCTTACTACTAAAAAAGGTGTTAAAATGAATCAAATCCAACAAGAAGGAGCACATATAATGCAACAAAAAATATCCTTTTCAACCTACGCAGTGATTGGTACCATGCTGTTCGGAATGTTCTTTGGTGCAGGAAACTTAATTTTCCCTATCCAAATGGGACAACTTGCAGGAACAAACTTTTGGCCGGCTTTAATCGGCTTCCTCGTTACAGCAATAGGCCTCCCGTTTATTGGCATTTTGGCATTTGGTTTATCTGGAAGCAGCGGACTACGTGACTTAGCAGGCCGTGTCCATCCAGTATTCGGCATCGTCTTTGCAATGGCTCTGTACCTAACCATTGGACCATTTTTCGCGATTCCGCGTACCGCAACCGTACCATTTGTGGTTGGTTTCGAACCATTTATTAATCCAGAGCACACCAGTTTATATCTTGGGCTCTTTAGCTTCCTGTTTTTTGCCATTGTTTATTATTTCTCATTAAATCCAGCTAAAATTATCGACTATATTGGAAAATATCTAACACCGGCATTTTTAATTTTTTTATTCTTCTTAATTATTATTGCGATCGTCAAGCCGATGGGACACTTCGATAAGCCGACAGGCGACTATAACGGATTGGCTTTTATTACGGGCTTTAAAGAAGGATATAATACGATGGATGCCCTCGCATCACTAGCTTTCGGGATTGTTGTCATCAATGCCATTAAGGGACAAGGAATCACCGACACGAAGACGATTGCTAAAGCAACTTGGAAATCAGGTATCTTCGCCATGGCACTAATGATGCTGATTTACGGCCTCATCACCTATATGGGGGCGTCAAGCGTATCGGCTATCGGTACATTCGATAATGGCGGGTTGATCTTCGCAAAGGTTGCTCAGCATTATTTCGGACCATTCGGTGCGATTTTACTTGCAATTATTATTGTACTAGCATGTTTAAAAACTAGCATTGGGCTTATTACATCGTGCAGTGAATTTTTCAATAGTGTTTTTCCAAAAGTAAGCTATAAAATGTTCGTACTAGTCCTATGCTTGGTATCATTTATCATCGCCAACTTTGGCTTAAACAATATTATTCAATTTGCAGTGCCGGTACTAATGTTATTGTATCCTTTAGCGATTGTTCTGATTTTGTTGGCGCTCAGTTCATCATTATTCAAACATAAACAAAGTGTCTATGCTGCGTCTATGTTACTTACTTTTTGTGTTAGTTTCTTCGACGGTTACAGCACATTAGCAGCCAGCTTACCAGGAGCGACTAACGCATTGTTCGAATCAATTAAAGCTGCCTATATTGAGTATTTACCGCTTTACAGTATTGGGCTTGGCTGGATTTTACCTGCTGTAGTTGGTGCGATTATCGGTTATTTTTGGCCAACGAGCTCTAAAAAAGTGGCTATTAATTAATAGTAATCAATGGATGTCCCAAAAGGGGCATCTTTTTTAGTTCAAAAGAAGTCTTCAGATTTAACCGTTGGCCTTTGTGGGGTTTTTAAACTAATAAAAATGTTTATTTTGCATGTGAAGATGAAAAGATCTAGTCCGAGCTCTACGCAGGTCTTTATATCCACCTTTCGCTTGGTGTCCTAAAGAACTAACGATTATCACAGTTGAAAATAAGAGTAATAGCTTCTTCAATTTAGATGAACATTCCTTCTATTATCATATAGTTTAAAAGTTTACACCCAAATCTAGTTGCTATTCAATAGTTTTTTTGTAATTTATCTAAATAATTCGAACCTTTGCACTAGACTGTCATCAATGAAGTAAAGAAACTCCCCATCTTTGTTAGACGGGGAGTTTCTTTAAAGTGGAGCAAATTTATTTTTCTGTTACTTTATAGCAGCAACCGCTTTTTCAAGATTAGCCCATTTTTTTTCAGTGGACTCAAGAATTGGCCATCTTATAACAAACTAACTATTAGATTTTTGTTGTGCAAGGTTTGCTGCTGTGCCTGCGGCAGTCAAATCAACTTGAAGCTGCTCACTCAACTCATGGGGATGATAGTATCCCTTTGCCATCATAAAGTTGGTAATCGTTTCATGGGTTTGAATGGCATCTCGTAACTGTTCTCTTAACACCGTTCGTAATTCTGGAGTAGCCGCTTCGGTGAGAGCAACGGTATAGTTTCGAACCCCTGCTTTCGCAGCGATTAAAAAGTCGGTGGCAATCACCTGTTCCGTCATACCGCCCATCCCCATTAAATTTTGAATAAATCCGTTCATGACTGTGCCTCCCGATTGGTTAACAATGACTGTAATTGTTCTAGATGCCGCTGTCCTAACGTTACCTCATTTGCTACTTAAAGGAAATTACCAAGGGCGGAGCGGACATCGTCATTGATGCAGTGGGGATGGACGGTAAATGGACACCGATGGAATTTCTGGCAAGCGGGCTAAAGCTTCATGGTGGAGCAATGGGTGCCATTGTCATTGCCAGTCAGGCAGTTCGAAAGGCTGGCACGATTCAAATTACCGGTGTCTATGGCGGGCGTTATAATGGTTTCCCACTAGGAGATTTATTCCAGCGAAATATCGACATAAAAGCCGGACAAGCACCCGTTATCCCTTATATGCCTTTTCTTTACGATTTATTCTCATCCGGAAAAATCGACCCAAGTGATGTAGTCACACATGTCCTCCCATTAGATCAAGCAAAGCATGGATATGAAGTGTTCGATACCAGAACTGAAGATTGTATCAAAGTAGTGTTAAAACCATAGGCACGGGTAAGCACGGGGACGGTTCTCATGCTTCGGAAGCATGAGAACCGTCCCCGTGCTTACCGTTTTCCCCGCGCTCCCCTGGATTAACTTGGTGTCTAACTGGGTAAACATTCTATGCTCGATGATTTGATGAACAAGGGGGAAAGCTGAGCATGGAAAGAAACAAAACGATTATGCAATTTTTCGAATGGCATTTAGAGCCGGATGGTGAGCATTGGAACCGTTTGAAGGAACTGGCCCCGCAATTAAAAGAACAAGGCATCTCCTCTATCTGGATACCTCCAGTCACAAAAGCGTCTTCTCCGGAGAATAATGGCTATGCTCCCTACGATTTATATGATCTGGGTGAATTTAATCAAAAAGGATCGACCCGGACAAAGTACGGAACGAAACAGGAACTTATGGAAGCCATATCCGCCTGCCACAATCTTGGCATCAATGTCTATGTAGATGTCGTCATGAACCATAAAGCAGGTGCTGACGAAACTCAAATTTTTAAAGCAGTTGAAGTCAACGAAGAGAACCGGACGGAAGATATTTCCGAACCCTTTGAAATAGAAGGCTGGACCAAGTTCACCTTTCCAGGGCGGGCAGGGAAATATTCTTCTTTTCAATGGGGATTTGAGCATTTTAACGGAACTGATTGTGATGAAAAAACAGGGAATTTAGGAATCTATCGAATTTTAGGAGAACACAAGAATTGGAGCAGCAACGTCGATCACGAATTCGGCAATTATGACTATTTAATGTTTGCCAATATTGACTATAACCATCCCGAAGTCAAAAAGGAAATGATTAAATGGGGCAAATGGCTTGCCGACACCCTGAATTGTGATGGATACCGTCTCGATGCCATCAAGCATATCAACCATGATTTTATTCGAGAGTTTGTAAATGAAATGCGTAAACACCGCGGCGAGGATTTCTATATCGTAGGGGAATTCTGGAAACATGATTTGCATGCCTGCCAGGTATTCCTTGATCGTGTCGACAATCATATTAATTTGTTTGATGTTGCCCTGCATTATAAATTGCACCAAGCCTCCAATGAAGGAGCAGATTTTGATTTAACCCGCCTATTCGAGGATACCCTAGTCAACTCCCATCCACAAAAGGCGGTTACCTTTGTGGATAATCATGACACCCAACCCCAGGAATCACTGGAATCATGGGTCCAAGACTGGTTTAAGCCAAGCGCTTATGCTTTGATTCTACTAAGGCAAGAGGGAAATCCATGTATTTTCTATGGCGATTATTACGGAATCAAAGGCCCAGAGCCTGCAGAAGGAAAAAAGGAAATTTTGGATTCCCTGCTTTTCGCCCGCTATCATAAAGCCTACGGAGAACAGCACGATTACTTCGACCATCCAAATACAATTGGCTGGGTTCGGCTAGGTGTAAAAGACTTGAAACATTCCGGATGTGCGGTTGTCATTTCCAATGGAGATGATGGTGAGAAAAGAATGTACGTTGGGGCGAGGAAGGCTGGCGAAACATGGGTAGACCTGACCAACTCAAGGGATGAGCAAATCATCATTGAAGAAGATGGATATGCGACTTTTCCGGTTAATGGAGGAGGCGTTTCGGTTTGGTCTTGTGCTTCTAAAGAGTAAGAAAAAGGGCTGTCACTTGAGATTTCATTTCAGGAGAACAGCCTTTTTATTTTTCCAACTGTATACGAAAACTTTTTACGCCGGGTAGTTTTCTTGTTTTACAGGCGTTTTGAAAGTTGATTTCAATTTTGGCAGCGAGAGGATGATGGTTCCAAGAACAATCGTCAAAGCACCTGTACCAGACACCCAGGAAAGAGCTTCATGATAGAAAACAACTCCTAGCAGCAGCGCAAGAATCGGTGAAACAAAAAGCCAGGTCGACGGGAAAACCGGGTTCGTTTTCGAGACCAGCCAGTAATAAAGACTATGCCCGAGCATGGAGCCAAATACAATCAAATAAAGAGAAGAACCAATCGCTGCCGGACTGATCATTGCCTCTACATGGATGTCTTCTGTCAATAGGGACAATAACATTAACAGAATCCCACCATGCATCATTTGCACTGCATTCAAAGCAATGGGGGATACCTTTTCAAATTGATGGATTACCTTTTTTGAATAGATTGTTCCAGATGCATAAAACACTTCACCCACAATAATCAAAAGACAGCCGCCCAACACAAAAGAATCCATATGAAAAGTAAAGCTCGGCAGGATAAGGAGAAACACCCCCACGATTCCGACAAGACAGCCAATAAAGGCACTTAAGTTGGCCTTCGTCCTCAAAATAAACGTTTGGATGAGCAAAATCATCATCGGCCCGGTGGCAGATAAGACCGCTGCCGTTCCCGATGGGACAAATTGCTCTGCCCAATAAAGGGTAGCAAATGTACCAAAAGTTAACCCAATCCCTGTCAACAGCATCTCCTTACGAAAAAACAAGCCAAATGTGGTCTTTCTCTTGATGACCATAATCGCAAACAAAACCAAACCGGCTATAAAAAAGCGAATGCCCGCTGAGAAAAACGGCGGAACCCCCGCATCAATCCCGATCTTTATCGCAAGAAAGGTCGTACTAAAAATCAAACACATCAACAAATAACCAATCAAAACCATTCCCATTCCCCCTTTGCTCCATTATAGAGGAAGGAGACTAGAACAGATGAAGAGGTACAGACCAGATTTGTAAGCAAAGGGACGGTTCTCATGCTTCCGAAGCATGAGAACCGTCCCTTTGCGTCTTTCGTCTATATAATCGGAAATCTAATTTCAACTGTTGTCCCTTGATTTTCGACACTTTTTATTGTAATCGTTCCATTATGCTGTCTGATGATTCTAAAGCATAACATTAACCCTAGGCCCGTTCCTTTTTCTTTGTTGCTATAGAAAGGCTCTCCCAGCCTTTTGAGGCGTTCTTCGCTAATCCCCATGCCAGTATCGATAATTTTTATCAGGACATGTTGCTCTTCTAAACTTCCAACAATTTTAATACTGCCTTCATTTTCCACTGCTTCCATACTGTTTCTAATAAGATTAATGAAAACCTGTTTGACTTGATTCACATCACACATAATAGGTGGGAGCGACTGGTCATATTCCTGATAGATTCGAATATTTTGTAGATTGGCTTGCGGAAGGAACAATGTCTCAATATCTTGAAGAATGGATTTCAGATCATACTTTTTCAATTTGAATGGCTGCGGTTTAGCCAAGTTTAAAAATTCTTGAAGAATATCCTCAATCCGTTGAAACTCCTCGTAGATAACGTTAAAATATTCGGGTTTGTGTACCCCTTGCTGGAACAACTGTATAAATCCTTTTATGGATGTAATCGGGTTTCGGATTTCATGCGCAACACTAGCCGCCAGTTCTCCTACTATGGCTAATTTCTCTGATTGAGCTAATTGTTCTTCTGTTCTTTTTTTATCGGTAATATCGCGTCCCACTATGATAAAATGATTGATTACACCATTACTGCCGAAAACAGGTGTACCAATTCCCTCAATTAATACCCAGTGGCCATCAGCATGTAAAAAACGTGCTTCCATTCGTACCGAAGGGTCCTTATTTAAGACCTGTTGATATCGTTCCATGACTTGGTCCCTGTCTTCAGGGTGAATTAATCGAAAAGAGCTCTTCCCCTTATAGGATTTTGTTGGGGTACCGAGTACACCTCCAAGTGAAGGAGATGCATATAAAATCTTCCCACGGCTATCCAACAGCATAAGGATATCACTCATATTCTCCGTAATGAGCCGATACCTGGACTCGTTTTCCCGTAATGATCTCTCTGCTTGCTTTCGTGCCGTTATATCAATACAAGATCCGATGACCTCAATAACTTCTCCGCCTTTTTTGATCGGGCGTAAACTCGCAAAATAATCAATTCCATTAATTTGGTCTTCATAATGAACCAGTTCTTCCCCATCCCACGCCCTCTGATAATAGGTTGTTTTATTCAAGGCCTGTTCCAAAGAAAGAAATTCATCTAATCGTTTACCCACGACTTGAGCAGGAATCAATCCCATCTGGTATAGCAATTCCCCATCACAAAGGGTGTGCACAAATTTACCGCCGATTCTTTTAAACTTAAAAATCATTCCCTGCTGCATTCGAACGGTATCTTCTAACTCTTTTTTCGCTTGATTTAATAACTCCTCATACCAAATACGATTCCTTGTATCCCTGGGGATACCGTGTTCATTTACCACTCGTTGAACCTCAGAAAGGCTTTCTTTTAGCTCCCCGGCCGGCATAGGTTTACTAAAAAAATATCCTTGCCCCTGATCGCACAAATGCTGTTGAAGAAAGATGAGCTGTTCCTTTGTTTCGACTCCTTCCGCCACAACCTTCAAGTTTAAATTGTGAGCGATGGAGATAATCGTCTTAACAATCGCCTCATCGTTCGGATTGTGGTGAAGTTCTCTAACAAAAGACTGATCAATTTTTAACGTATCAATTGGAAATTCCTTCAAATAATTCAAGGAACTATATCCTGTTCCAAAATCATCAATACTGATCGAAACGCCAAGTTTCTTTAGTTGTTGTAAGCATGAAATGGTATGTTCCATATCAGATTTTATACTTTCAGTTAATTCAACCTCTAAGTAGTGTGGTTCAAGCCCTGTTTTTTGCAGAACCTCTTCAATAGTTTTAACTATATTTGAATGACTAAACTGTTTTTGTGATAGATTAACAGAGACCACAGTGAAAAAACCTTCCTGCTGCCAATGGATCATCTGGTTACACACAGCCAATAGAACCCATTCTCCAATTGGGAGAATCAAACCGGTATCTTCGGCAAACCCAATAAACATTTCCGGTGATACCATTCCCCATTTTGGATGATTCCACCTAATTAACGCCTCTACACCCACTAGTTCACCTGTTCTTAAATCAAGCTTCGGCTGATAGTGGAGCAAAAACTGGTTCTGTTCAATCGCTTTTTGCAACTCAATTTTAATTTCACTAGGGACAACATCTTTATCTATAAAAAAATTTGATTCATTCACAAAATATACCCCATTGGATGTTGATAAAATTCTAAAAACATAGTGTAAGTTTATCATATTTATAAAATAAAATGGCTTCATATTTCCCTAATTTAAACAGTACTAAAGTAGGATTTTACCAATTTATTCATAAAGATAAGTAGATTAAATGTCGCGATAAGCAATGAGTCCAGATACAATAGAGTCATGCCAAAATCAACCCGGATGGAGGGAAGAAAATGAGAAAAGCTGATTACCTTTTTCAGCAAATTTATGATTATGTCACAAACCGCATCGAACTGGGCGAATGGAGAGAAGACGAAAAGCTTCCCTCGATTAGAAAATTAGCCGCGGACATGAATGTTCACCGTTTAACCGTATTAAAAGCCTACCAGCTTCTGAAACAGGAAAATAGAATCTATGCCAAAGATAAATCCGGCTATTATGTGCAATCTACTGAAAAGGAAATTCCTGAAAACCCCATGGTCTCTGCCTATGGGCAAAAGAATTACCTATCAGAAATCCATCAAATACCCGTTTCCTATCAATTTTCTCAGGCACTAATTGACCCCAATTTATTGCCGAATCGTTATATCTCTGATTATGTAAAAAAAGTGTTTGACCTCTACCCAAAGGTCCTGTCGACCTACTCCACCGTGCAGGGCGACGAGGAGCTCCGAAAATCACTTTCCAACTATTTCAATCAGCAGTTTAAAACAACGACAAATCCGGATCAGCTAATAATTACTGCTGGTTCTCAGCAGGCCATTCATCTGATTGCTCAAGCGTTTGTGAAAGCCAGAGATACGATTCTTCTGGAACGGCCGAGCTACAGTTCAGCCATTGATGTATTTACAGCCCAAGGAGCCAATATTGTCACAATCGATATTCATCCATACGGGTACGATTTAGAAGAGATTGAATTTATTTTTAAAAAGCACAGACCTCGTTTGTTCTATTTGAATCCAACCTTCCATAATCCAACGGGATACACGGTCCCAGCAGAACAACGGAAGCAATTAGTGCAGTTAGCTGAGGAATACCGCTGTCTCTTGGTGGAAGATGACGCCTACTATGACATTTATTTTGACCAAGAGCCGCCGCCGCCCATGTACACCTATGATACATCAGGTATGGTCATCTATATTAAAAGTTTTTGCAAATATATCTCACCTGGATTGAGAGTTGCCTTTCTGATGACCAGTGAGCCTTCTGTCATGAAATCACTGCTGTCTGTAAAATCGTTAGTGGATAATGGCTCGCCGCTGCTCAATCAAAAGATTTTTCTTCATTATTATTCATCGTCAAGACTGCAGCAGCATGTGGAAAAATTACGAATTGCGTTACAGATCCGCAAGGAAATCATGGAGGAAGAGCTGTCAGTCACGGATTGGCAATGGACCAGCCCAAATGGCGGCTTGAATTTATGGGTACAGCTTCCCAGCCACCTTTTAACAGAAGAGTTGTTAACCAAGAGCTTAGAGCACTCGATATCCTTTGTTCCCGGGCAAATTTGTGATCCCCTAAAGGAACCATCTTCATGGCTGCGGTTAAGTTATTCATTTGCCAGCGAAGAACAAATTTCGGTGGGAACTAGGAAGTTTATTGATTTGGTACACTCTTCCCTGTGACTAAAAAACCTCATTCATCACCGGAAAGAGGTTTTTTAATTCTTATTAATATAAATTCAACATCCGCCCCAACAAAAAAATAAAAAAGCGTTTCTGTAAAATCAGAAACGCTCCTGGTAAAAATATGTTCTCTTTTATTATTTGAATTACTTAAATGGAATCTCTCCTAAAAACAGACTCCCTCTATGAAATTAACTAATCTCTCCGCCCACCGCTGCAATATCAGTTTCATTTAATACAGCAGCTTCAATGGATAGTTCCAGTCCCTTAACAATCAATTCAAGACTCATGCTTGGGTGTCCGGGGTTGCGGATAATCTGTTCCGGAAGGAAAGGAATATGGATAAAACCGCCTCGGATATCCTTGTCGCTGGTATCAAGAACATTCATCAGCCCATAGAAAAGATGGTTGCAGACAAATGTGCCCGCAGTATTCGAAACGGAAGCAGGGATTCCGTTTTCATTCATTAATTTCACCATTGCCTTGACCGGCAGTTTGGAGAAGTATGCGGCTGGTCCACCTGGAATAATTTCTGCATCGATTGGCTGATTATTCTCATTATCTGTGATTCTGGCATCGTCGACATTGATGGCTACCCGTTCAGGCGTGATCGTGGAACGTCCCCCTGCCTGTCCAACGCAGATGACCATGTCAGGATTAATTTCGTCTATCGATTCTATCAGACTGAAAATCGCCTTTCCGAAAACGGTTGGTATTTCCCTTGTGACCACTTCGTACCCTGTAATTTCTTTTCCGTTTAACAGCTTTACTGCTTCGAGCGCCGGATTGACGGGCTCTCCTCCAAACGGCTCAAAACCGGTAACAAGTATCTTTTTCATAGCAAATTCCCTTTCTCCTAGTTATTAAAAATGATATACCAAGAAATACATCAATAAGATGTTGATCACCAAGAGTGGTATTGCAATCGGCAACTGTGCCTTGATGACGGCGTTTTTATCCTTAAGATCCAATAGCATCGCTGGCACAATATTGAAATTGGCTGCCATCGGTGTCATCAACGTTCCACAATAACCTGCGAACATGCCAATTGCCGCCATGATGGCCGGATTTCCTCCATGCATGTGCACAATCAACGGCAGACCTATTCCGCCTGTTATGACGGCAAACGCAGCAAAAGCATTGCCCATAATGACTGTAAACAGCGCCATACCAATACAATAAGCAGCAACCGCGACAAATGGAATATTGGTTGGAAGTACATCGCTTACCATTTTAGAAACGACCTCGCCAACGCCGGCCTTAGCAAAAATGGCACCAAGCGCTGCTAGCATTTGTGGTAAAATGATCGCCCAGCCAACGGCCTGCATTAACCGGCTTCCCTCGTGCAAAGCAGTAGACGGTTTCGCTTTTGTAAGCAGCTGTGCGACAAGATAAGCGAGAATGGTGCTGAGACCAAGCGCAATCAACGTAACCATCGCTGGATCAACCAAATGTATTTTTCCAAAATGAATTTTTCCAAGAGTTAAAGACCCGATGATCGTGAAAACTGGAATGACCAATGCGGGAATGAAGACCTTGCCCTGTAATCGTGAGGCATGCCGATCCCTTTCCTCTTTCGGAGCCTCGTCCTGGTTTCCACTTTTCACCTTACCGATCGCAGCAATGACGACCATAGCTAGTACAAGGTACCCGACTACGATTGGAGGAACAAGCTTACCAAATAAGAATGTGAAGGCAAAGATTCCCCAAAACAAAGTAGAACCAATGCGGCTCGGATGTTTTTTATCCATCGCTACCCGGACCGCTACAAATGCAGTAATAATCCCGAGCAGATCATAAATATATTCCAGTGTAATGATATTCATTGTCGGTCTCCTCCCTAGGCGATCTTGTTTTTCTCTCTCTTTGTCATCTCACGTTGAATTCGTTTATCCATCTTGCGGAAACGCCACGCAGAAAGTGAGAAAGCTGATATCGCGGTAGGAATACCCCAAAGGGCCATATCCCAGACGCCCACATGCATGCCTACTGAATCGAAATATCCCTTCATCAATAAAATCGCTCCGGTTGCAATGAAAATGTCTTCTCCGAAAAACCAGCCAACATTTTCAGATGCTGCTGCATGGGCTTTAATGTCGTCCTGGAGCTTTTCTGGAAGTTCCCCATGTTTCGCTGTTGCTGCCCCTTCTGCCATTGGTGCGACAAGCGGCCGGACTGTTTGCGGATGTCCGCCAATGTTAAGGCCAAGCGACGCGCTCAATTCGCGAATAAGCAAATAGGACATTAACACCTTACCGGCTGTTGCTCCCTTTGCCTTTTTTATAAGAACCTCTGCCCTTTCTTTCAGGCCATGACGCTCTAATAATCCAATTACTGGTAAACTAAGAATGATAGGCAAAGACATATAACGGTTATCGATAAAGACCTGGCCAAATTGAGTCATGACCTGATTAAAGGACATGTCAGAAACTAAGCCTGTCACCACACCGGCTGTCATGACAACCAGCAGGGTGTTCAGACGAAAACCGAACCCAACCGCTACTAGTAAGATTCCAATCAGTTTTATCATGGTATCATCTCCCCTTTAGGTAAGTTCTGCTTAGTAAAACAAATCCGCACTCATTACCTGCCTGCGGCCTGTACGTTTACATCAGAAGTGATAAGTAATTCTCGGATTTGGCGGGCAAAACTTAAGGCATGCGGGCCGTCACCGTGAATACATACTGTTTCTCCTTGTATGTTTACCTCTACCCCTTGTTGGGACCGTACTTTTCCTTCTTTCACCATGCGAATGACCTGGTCAATCGCTAATTTGTCGTCCGTAATCATTGCGCCCGGCTGCCGTCTTGGTGTCAGCGAACCATCTTGATGATAAGTTCTGTCAGCAAATACTTCACTTGCCGTACGGAGACCGATAGCTTGTCCGGCTTTCACTAGTTCACTGCCCGAAAGGCCGAATAAAATCAAGTCGGAATCTACTTTGTAAACGGCTTGTGCGATTGCGTCCGACAGCTCCCTGCTTTTTGCAGCCATATTATAAAGAGCACCATGCGGTTTTACATGCTGCATTTTGCCGCCTTCTGCTTTCACAAATCCATAAAGTGCGCCAATTTGATACACGGTCATGTCGAAGGCTTCCTGAGGGGAAATGCCCATATTCCGGCGCCCGAAACCAACCAAATCAGGTAGTCCGGGATGTGCGCCAATGGCAACGTCCTTCTCCAAAGCAAGTGTAACCATTTTTCGCATGACACCCGGATCACCTGCATGAAAACCGCAGGCGATATTGGCAGAAGTGACATAGTCGAGAATTTCCTCATCTGTCCCCATCTTGTATGCTCCAAAGCTTTCTCCCATGTCGCAGTTCAAGTCAACTCGATACAATTTAAATCCCCCTCTTTTCTCCTTCATTTTCCTCTCATACAGACTTAAAGTAACTATCCACACAAAAAGGAACCTAGTTCCGAATTAAGGAATTTTAGTTTTAAAAATTAAATCCATTCTATCATAATATAAAATATCTGAGTAGCCAGTAATCCCAAAATGTTCAAAACAGTCTTACTTTTAGGATTTTTAACTTGTTTTTTATTTTCTGACAACTATAATATTATTATAATCCATTTTTTAAAACATTAGTTCCGAATATCGAAACAATTGGAGGTTTTAGAATGAGTTGTTCTATCACTGAAGCGATCATAAAACCTTTAGGTGATTCGGCACTGATTGTACAGCTTGGTGATGAACTAAACCCGGCTACTCACCAAAAAGTTCAAGCTTTATCAGCTTTGTTAGATCATCCATTTGATGGTTTTATTGAATCAGTACCTGCTTTCACTAATATAACGATTTATTACAATCCAGTAGTTGTGCATCATTCCATTATGAATAACGATAAAAATCACGATTCTCCTATGACTCCTTTTCAAAAGATTCGTTTGGTTGTGAATGGCTTACTGCAGCAAATGGACGAAAAGCAAGTTTTTGGAGGAAGACTTGTAGAGATACCTGTCCTATATGGCGGAGAATATGGTCCGGATTTGGATGAAGTAGCCTCTTTTCACAAGATGTCAGCCGAAGAAGTCATTCGATTACACACAAAAAATGAATGTTTAGTCTATATGTTAGGATTTGCTCCCGGTTTTCCATTTATGGGAGGAATGGATGAAAGAATTGCAACACCCCGGAAGAAGAGTCCACGGGCTTCCATCGTACCTGGTTCCGTAGGAATAGCCGGAAAACAAACAGGAATTTATCCACTAGAAACACCAGGAGGCTGGCAAATTATCGGCCGAACTCCCTTAGATTTATTTCAGCCTCACCTTACTCCGCCTACTTTGCTTCAAGCCGGAGATCGGATTAAATTCGTTCAACTCTCCCCAGAACAATATAAGGATATAAGGAGTAAAACAAATGACTGTTAGGGTACTTCATCCAGGAATGCTTACCACGATCCAAGACTTAGGAAGATATGGTTATCAAAAATATGGTGTGATTGTCAGCGGAGCGATGGATCACTATTCATTCAGGGCAGCCAATTTTCTAGTAGGAAATAAAGAAAATGAAGGTGCCCTCGAAATTACTTTATTAGGCACCTCTCTTTTATTTGAGAGAGATATGGTCATTGCCATTACTGGCGGGGATTTATTGGCTGTCATTGATGATAAAAAAGCATTAACGTGGCGCCCGATATTGGTGAAAAAAGGCTCTATTTTACAATTCAAATCCCCCTTAAAAGGCTGCAGAGCCTACGTAGCCTTTGCCGGCGGTATTGCTGTTCCAGATGTAATGGGAAGCAAGAGCACCTATCTTCGGGCAGGGATTGGCGGATTGAAAGGCAGGGCTTTGCAAAAAGAGGATATCATCGAAGTCAATGAAACGGATGAATTCAATCGGTTGTTATTCCATAAATTAGATGAATCAGGAAGCGACATGAACTGGTCTGTCAATTACAATAATCTAATCAATTTACAGCAAACGCAAACGATTCGTGTAATCAGAGGCACGGAGTTTGACCGTTTTGATGAAAAAAGTAAAAAAAGCCTGTTCAATGAACCATTTAAAGTAACAACCCAAGCAGATCGGATGGGATACCATATGGAAGGTCCGATCCTTTCTTTAACAGAGGAATTTCAATTATTGTCTGAAGGTGTAACACACGGAACCATTCAAGTTCCGCCAAGCGGTCATCCCATTATCTTAATGGCAGACCGTCAAACCACAGGCGGCTATCCAAAAATTGGCCAGATTATCTCTGCAGACTTACCAAGCATGGCACAACTGCAACCGACTGCAACGATCCATTTTAAGGAAGTTTCACATGAAGAGGCAGAAAATGAATTAGTAAAGAAAGAAAGAATATTAGAGGAGATAAAAGCAGGCTTTCGCTATAAAATACTCAACTAAAGAGTTGAAACCTGCTAATTTAAAATGAGTTAAAAATAAAAACATCCTCTATTTACTCCTGAAATAGGTGTAAAGAGGATGTTTTTTATGATGGAACATATCCTAAACTAGTTGATATTTTTGCAGCAGCTGTTTTTATTCTATCTGCAAAAATAGGGATGTTTTCGTTTTGATAATTCGCTTCAAGCCCCGCAATACTTAGACCAGCAATCACATCACCTTTATGATCGAAAATCGGTGCAGCAATGGCAGCAGTATGATCCTCTAACTCAGAATAACTTATCGTATATCCCTCTTTTTTCGCTAGGCTAACTTTCTTATATAACTCTTGTTTATCCGTAATCGTACCTCTCGCAAAAGGTCTTAACTCAACCGACTCCACATATGTTTGAATTTCTGAATCGGGTAAAAAAGATAGAATGACACGAGCACATGCCCCAGCATACAAAGGACTCTTTCTGCCAATTCCAGTATAGAGGCGCACTTTTTGATTTGTATCGATTTTTTCAATATAAATGGCTTCATCCCCTTGTCTGATAATGAGATTGATGGCTTCACCAATATCATCATGCAGCTCCTGCATAATGGGGAAGGAAATTTTCCGTATATCAAGTCTAGAGGAAACAAGATGGCCAAACTTAAGAAAGATAAGACCTAATCGATATTTAGAGTCCGGTCCTTTCTCTAAAAACTCCATTTCCTCTAAAGACATTAACATGCGATAGACAGATGTTTTCGGAATACCTGATAAATCAATAATCTCTTGAAAGGTTAATTGTGCATGATCTCTAAATAAATTTAAAAGATCCATTGAACGGACAACTGTTTTATTTTTATGGTTCATTCCTTGTCTCCTTCTGCAGATGATGCACTCTTTAAATGTAAAGGCTGAGCCGCTTAACGGGTTTTATCAAACTTCTTAATTCAACTTCATAAAAAACGAAAAGTGTAACCAACACTTTTTCTACTATAATATCAAATTTATGACAGACATAACAGGAGAATTAATTTGGACGCAAGGGGAAGCAAGGGGACGGTTCTCATGCTTCGGAAGCATGAGAACCGTCCCTTCGCTCCCCAAAAAAGAGATGGCCCAAACCAGGTTTGAGCCATCTGCCATAGGTTAAACAGTCATATTTACGTCTGCTTTTTTCGTGTTGGGGTACTTGATAGGACGAACAAAACGAATGACAGAAAGCGAAGCAAACACGGCCAGTCCGCCTGCTAATAAAAAGGCTGACGTGAATGAACCAGATTGATCCACTAAGTACCCTGTTAATGCCGGTCCTATGATTCCAGCGGTGTTAGCCAAAAAGTGCATAAATCCACCCACTGATCCAACACTGCCTGGCTCGACAACATCCTGGACGATGGCCCAGTAAATGGCACCCGTCAGGTATAGAAAGAAAACCGAAAGCGCTACCAACGTTACAGCACTGACAGTTGTTGTGACAAGTCCGGCACATCCGATACAAACAGCTGAAATAAATAAACAAGTGACAAGCACAACTTTTCTTGAGAATAGAACACCTTTGTTGGTAAACTTTTTAAAAACAAAATCTGAAACAAATCCGCCAGAGGCAAGACCGATGAATCCTACAATCCATGGAATCATGGTAATCACACTCATATCCTTCACATCCATATGGCGGGCATCTACTAAATAACTTGGGAACCATGTTAAGAAGAAGAACAAGATATAGTTATAGGAAAAGAACGCAAATGCTGTAAATAGCACTGTTTTTTGTTTTAGATAAAAAGTTAATGGACGTCTTTCATGTAAAACCTGATCCGCTTTTACCACTGCCGCCTTTTTCGCAGTCGCAGCTGGCTTTTCTTTTACAAATTTCCACCATGACAATGCCCAAACAAGACCGATGACCATGATAAGTAGAAAGGAAATCTTCCAGCTGAAGGTAATCGCGATGAAGCCAACAATCGGTCCAGAAATCGCACCCCCAAGTGGTGTTCCACTATTCGCCAAACCAACCGCAGAAGCACGTTGGTCAGCCGGAAACCAGTTATTGACCATCTTGCTGATCGTTGCCGAAAGCGGGCCTTCCCCCATTCCGAATAAAATACGAATGACAATTAAACTAGTAAATCCCACAGCTAAGGCAATCGCCCCACTAAATAAAGACCAAACGATCATCGCAACGAACAAAGTAAGTTTCGCACCGTATTTATCAGACGCCATTCCGCCAATAAAGTTGAAAATCGCATATCCAACAGAAAAACTACTAAAAATAATTCCCATTTGGGTGGCCGATAAGTGCAAGTCTTCCTTTATAAACGGAGCCCCAATCGACAATGCAGAACGGTCTAAATAATTAATGACGCCGGCTAAGAATAATAACAACAGGATAGGCAATTTATCTTTCGAAAACATTTTGGCTAACATTCATATTCCCCCTAGAATCTTGTCAACGCTTTCAAATTTCCTTTTTTTTAAAAATCCAATCCCTGTGCGAACGACTCCCCAGTCATTCGCACTCCCATCTTTGTTCATCAGCAGCACTTAAACTCCCGAATAGGCTAAAAAACCTCCATCCACTGGTACCGTGATCCCTGTGATAAACCCGGAATACTCTTCATCTAATAGCCAGAGCATGGTCCCTATTAAATCTTCCGGTTTCCCAAACCGTTTCATAGGGGTTCCCGTAATAATTTTTTTCGAACGTGCGGTATAGCTTCCATCTTCGTTCAGCAGCAGCTTTTCATTTTGGTTTGTCAGGAAGAATCCCGGTGCAACCGCATTAACTCGTAAGCCCTTTTCGGCAAAATGAACCGCCATCCACATCGTAAAGTTATTAATCGATGCTTTCGCTGCACTGTATGCAGGAACCTTTGTCATTGGCGCATAAGCACTCATCGATGAAAAATTAATAATGACAGGGGCCTGTGCCTCCAGCAAGGATTTCCCAAATACCTGACTGGCTAGAAAAGACCCTATAAAGTTACTGTCAAACACCTGAGAAAAACCCTTTGGATCTAATTCAAAAAATGACTGCCCGCTCCCGTTTTCTTCATAGGTTTCAGGACCCGTTATCGCGTCAGGGTGATTGCCTCCTGCACCATTAATTAAAATATCAACACTTCCAAATGATTCAAGGATGATGTCTCGAGCGTTCTCAAGGGAGTTCTTTTCCAGAACGTCAGCTGCAATCGCTATCGCTGTGCCCCCTGACTGAACAATTTCCTCCACTACCTTTTGTCCTTTTTCAGCAGTTCGATTTAATATCGCTACTTTCACGCCATGGCGGGCAAGTTCACGCGCCATCTCTGAACATAAGACACCGCTGCCGCCCGTAATGACGGCCACCCTGCCATTTAGATTTTTATGAATGGGGAGCATTGTAGTTCACCTGCTTCCTTTTGAGTTTGGTAGGCATCCCATAAACCAAGTAAATACATGATCCCTAAAGCACGGTCATACAGCCCGTATCCCGGGCGGCAATCTTCGCCCCAAATGTGGCGTCCATGGTCGGGTCTTACATAGCCCTGATAATTTTGTTTGTTTAATTCTCCCATAACACCTTTAATATTAATAGAACCATCCTGTGTATAATGGGAGGTTTCTACAAAGTCACCATTTTCATAGATTTTCACATTACGAATATGGGCGAATGGTGAACGATAAGCATATTTCTTTGCAATTTGCACCATATC
>NZ_JBALPZ010000180.1:1852-4831 GCF_036965645.1 Neobacillus drentensis | reverse complement strand
CCCATTGACCCTGTACATAAGGTAAAACCGTTCGCCGGAGATGTGGAGATGCGAATCAATTTTTCATAGCTTTGTTCACCGGTAATGATTCTTGGCAATCCAAAAATCGACCATGGCGGATCATCCGGGTGGATGGCCATTTGAATGCCAGCCTCCTCCGCTACAGGGAGTATTTCCTCTAGGAAAAAGGCTAAGTTCCCCCAGAGGGCTTCCTCATCTACTTCTTGATAAGCTTCAAACAATTCCGTAATTCGAGCAAGCTTTTCTGGCTCCCAGCCTGGCAGGGTCATATCAGACGACGCCGATACGGTCCGAATCAACTCCTCGGGATTTAAATTGTCGACCTTTGCTTTTTCGTAAAAAAGGGCAGTTGAACCATCTTCTAATGGGTGAAACATTTCCGTCCGCGTCCAGTCAAACACAGGCATAAAATTATAACAGATGACTTTGACGCCGAACTCGCCAAGATTGCGAATGGTTTGCTTATAATTCTCGATATACTTCATTCGGTCTTTGTTACCTAGCTTAATAGATTCATGGACATTGACACTCTCACAACGTCTGTATGGAATCCAAATGATTGAATATAGTTGACTTCCGCTTGAATTTCTTCTTTCTCCCAAACATCTCCTACGGGTTTTTGATGTAAGGCCCAGACAATTCCTTTCACGCCGGGAATTTGTTTCACTTGATCCAAGGAAACGGTATCATTATCTTGTCCATACCAGCGAAATGTAATATTCATAACACACCTCCGACATTAATCAAACGTAATGATGGCCTTCCTAACTAGATCAGGATGTTCTTCAATAAACGTAAAAGCTTCCTGTACTTGAGCAAGAGGGAAGGTATGGGTAACCAGCCCATTATGACGAAGGTTTCCTTCGTTTAAAAGCTCCACTATTTTTGGAAATTGATAGGTTTGCAGTCTTGAGCCTGTAATTGTCACTTCTTTTTTGGTAATAGGAAGCTGAGAAATAGCCGCTGGCTGCTCCACAAAACCAAGAACGACGACATTTCCGGCCGCAGAAACGGCTTCAACCGATAAGGCAAACGTGCTCGGCAGGCAAACGGCATCAATCACTTTGTTTGCCCCCTCCCCATTTGTCCATTCCTGCACAGCAGTTAAAACATCCTCCCGCCCGGCATTCACGATTGTATCGGCTCCGTTTTCCTTTGCAAAGGATAGTCTCTCATCACTCAAATCTGTGACCATGACCGTCGCGCCAAGGAATTTTGCCATTTTGAGTACACAGATCCCAATGGGTCCGGCGCCTTGGATTAATACGGTATCGCCTTCCCCCACCTGTCCGCGATAAACGGCCTGTGCACCAATCGTGTAAGGTTCGGCCAAAACAATTTCTTCCCAAGGGAGATCGGAATTCACCTTATGTAATTGTTTTTCAGGAAGAACAAACCATTCCCTCATCCCGCCATCCTCATGGACACCAAATACCGTTAAGGATTGACAAACATTCGGCTGTCCCTTGCGGCAGGCATAGCATTCGCCGCAATAACGAATCGGTTCGACAACGACATGATCGCCAACTTGCAGATTCGTAACCTCTGATCCAACTTCGACCACTTCTCCTGCCACTTCATGACCCACGACTCTTGGTAATGTGGCCAACGGGTTGGTCCCATGGTAAAGATGGAGGTCGGAGCCACAAATACCTACTCGCTTCACTCTCACTAAGACATCTGTAGCATGGACAATCTGCGGTTTTTCAACTTCTTGAATGGTCAACTCATGTGGTTTACTTACTTGTACCGCTTTCATTTTTTTACACCTTCTTTATTAGAATTCAGTTACATGAGGGATAACTCATCCAACTGTTCAATCTCTTTATCACTCGTTAAGGTTGGAGAGTGTGATATAGGGCTTTTATACTCGGACCATATTACTGTATACTAGTATACAAGTTGAGTTATATAAATAAGTACGTCCATCTTTCTTGACTCTGTTGTTGAACGTACCTACTATATCCTGTTTTAGTCTTTGAAAAAATGAGGATATTTTTCAATAAGTGTTTGCGTACTAGCCTCCAGCCAACGGATATGCTCGGTTAATAGTTCTTCCGTCTTCCTGGCATCGTTTGATAGGATCGCTTGGAAGATGGCCTCATGCTCATTGACCAGTTGCATAAAGTGTTTGGTCTCTTGTAATTCCAAATATCGGAGGCGATTTAGATGACCTCTCATTTGATTGATAATGGAAATTAACGTGGCATTGCCCGTGCTTTCGAGTATGGTATAGTGAAATTGTTCATCGAGTTGCAGAAAGAGGTCGAAATTATGGTCCTCTGCCATTTTCTTTTGGTTTTCAAGAATTTCTATGATTTGCTGATGAAGGTTTTGGTAAACAGGATTACCTCTATCCCACTTATTCGCCACTTCCTTAAACGCACTCACTTCCAAACTTACTCTTACAAAACGAGCCTCATCAATTTTCTTTTTTGATAAGTAAGCAATTCGATTCCCTCGCTGAGGTTGGACTTCAATTAATTCTTCTGCCAGTAACCGCCTAAAGGCTTCCCGTATGGGTGTGCGGCTTACTCCCAATTGATTTCCTAATTCCGCTTCAAATACTTGCTGCCCTGGTTCAAATTGCAAAGTGACAATGGCATCCCTTATTACCTGATAGGCATGATTGGATAATGTCTCTCTTCCTGTTGATATATTTTGTAAGTTCATGTCGCCCCAACCTTTTGTGTAACCGCTTTACTGCAATTATACTAGTATCTTGTATACAAGTCAACGCTATAATATTTTATGTGAAATGAACAATATTTTTTTAGCCCTTAGAAAATAAGTATTATGGCTGCTTAAATACCACTTTTCGAAAAATTTTCTGTTTTTTTGTTTGTTTTAGACGAATGCCTCTCTCTTATTCCTCGTACGATGGCTGTTCTCGCTCTTTGAGGGGCTATGAACTCCTCTTATCCCCTGGACGTTGGCGGATCCTACTCCTTCAGGGGT
>NZ_JBALPZ010000180.1:0-1799 GCF_036965645.1 Neobacillus drentensis | reverse complement strand
TCTTATCCCCTGGAGGTTGACGGATCCTACTCCTTGGGGGGGTATAAAATCGTTCAAATGGATTCTATTATACCCCTAGCTACACTTTTTTCCTTCACTCGGTCACAATAAAATTTTATATGTGCCCTACAAGCATTTCCCATCTATCACTTGGTAACAATTAATTCTTTTTGTAACCATTCTGACACTTCTCTGCCTCCAGTGGGCCAAATTCATCATAATTTTTAATTTTAAAAGCACTCTAATTCTTACAATGGGAACAAAATTCGACATTGCAAGCTTTTTCCCATACTAAAGAGCTGCCAACGCAGCAGCTCTTTTCATTAAGATTACTAATCCTGCTTACATTTTATCAACTTCCGATGAAAAGGGAGTAAAAAGGCAAACACCACGAAATACAAGGGAATGGAAATAAAGAAGCTCCATCCATGAACCTTCATATATCCAACACTCCTCATCCCCCATTCAATTAAAATGGATATGATCGTAAAAATAATCGTTAGTTTCCACTTATTTGACTTCTCGAAGTAATTTAAATAAATAACGGAAAGGGAAGAAGGAATGAGGCTATAGCTTAAAAACTCTCCAATTCCTGCGAATTCGGGGTTACCGAAATCAACAAGATCAATCATTTCCCCTAATAAGGAATCAGAAATCCAAGCAAAATAACCAACGATTCCAAAGGTAACATAAAATTCTCTCCAGCCAATCTCTTTTTTGGGCATAAAAAGAGCATAAATGAGCAATAACAGCGACATTACGATTGGCAGCCAGCTTCCCTGAGCATGTAAATCCAGATTCTTAATGAATGAATTCAAAGTACTCACCTCATAGCTTACTATTTCCTAATTCAAGGTAAATATTTCAAATCTCCCTCTTCTATAAGAAAAATTCACAAAGCCTAGAACGGATATCCACCCCCAAAAATTTGCACAAAAAATATATAGTTTGTCTAGTAAACAAATTATCGAATCTATGCTATAATTTTTCAGATTAGTTATTTAGCATTTTTCATACCTAGCATTCATACTTTAAAAAAAGTCTTTACTAACTTAGGAGGAATTTATGGAGATAGGCTTTCTATCCATTCTAGCTTTAGGGTTTGTTCTAGGAATCAAGCATGCCATCGAACCCGATCATGTCATTGCCGTTTCCACCATTGCCAGCCAAAGTAAAAAATTATTCAAATCCACATTAGCGGGCGTTTTCTGGGGGATTGGGCATACGGCAACATTATTTATTATTGGGGTCGTTCTCATTTTAATGAAAGGTGAAATTCCTGAAAAATGGGCAATGTCATTGGAATTTTTAGTGGGAATCATGCTGGTTTACCTTGGTCTAACAACCCTATTTTCTCTTAAAAATATCCATATACACCAACATAAACATGATGGGGACGAGCATAAACATCTCCACTCTCATTCTCATAATGGGAAGCATCAGCATAACCACCAACATCCAAACGTTTCCTACTTGAAATCCTTGTTTATTGGCTTAGTCCATGGTCTAGCTGGCAGCGGCGCAATGGTTTTGCTAACGATGAGTACAGTCAAGAGTGTTTGGGAGGCGGCAGTTTATATCCTGATATTCGGTGCAGGCACTATTTTGGGAATGCTTTTCTTTACTACGATTATTGGGATTCCTTTCGTTTTCAGCGCCAAGAAACGTGTGCTAAATCAAACCCTTACCCGGCTGACAGGTGTTATTAGCATCGCTTTTGGGATGTATTACATGTATAACTTAGCGATCACCGAAGGATTATATAAACTTTGGATACAATAGAAAAGCGCAAGGCGCCC
>NZ_JBALPZ010000179.1:3669-8703 GCF_036965645.1 Neobacillus drentensis | reverse complement strand
TATTTTTAAAAATGTTGGTTAATAGTTTAATATATGAATGGGAAAGGGGCAGAAAAAATGAATCATCTGCCTTTTTTATTTTACACATATTATCTTTCTTAGGTTATTTAAAAATCCTATTTCTTCTATTCTATTAACCCTTCTCCTTTCATCTATACCAATAAGGGACGACAAAAAGTATGATCCTTTTTTTCTATTTGAAGCTTTTCAGCCTTCATCCGCCGATTCCAGACAATGGTCACGTTTCCTTCAATCCATGACGGAATTTGACCTAAACGAGTAAGCGTTACGCCTTTCTCGTTTACCATCACTTCGGTCTGAAAAGATTTGCTATTCCTTTTCAATGTCACCTCATACCTTCCAGGAGCAGGGAGTGTGTAGTGCGAATAGGGAGTTAAAAAAGTTCTCGTGCCTTCGCATATTGATTCGTAAGAGTGACCGATTAGATCGGGCAGCTCCTCGACATTTCCATCTAACAGTAGTTGTCTGATACGAGTCGAACTGATTTTTTCCCCTTTGTGCTCCACCTTGTCGACCGTCGTGACCTCAATCCGATCTCCGGAATCTAGTTTAAGTGTATCCATATTTCCTGCACCTCGGCTCCCATAAGAAAAGTCATATCCTGCTACTGCATGAATCACACCCAGATTAACCAGGTATTCCTTAACAAAGACTTGAGGTGACCGCCCTGCAAAGTCTCGATCGAACTCCACAAGGTAAAAAGTATCCAAACCTAGTTCACAAAGCCTTTTTTCTTTTTCGGACTGCGGCATTAAATAATGAAAACAGGCCTTCCCCCCGATGACCGTTTTCGGGTGAGGAAAGAAACTCATAACTGAAAGAGAGACTTGTCTGTCCTTTGCTTCCTGCCATGCGGTTTGAATCACTTTTACATGCCCATGATGGAGACCGTCAAAACATCCAAGTGCCATAACATTTGCGCTTGCCATTTCCTGATAAACTGCCAAATTCTCCTTATTTAAATAGATTGTTTCCATACAGTCTCCTTTCATGTTCCAAAAACTGAAATCAGTTTATACTTCTGCCAACGTACGATATTTTCCATTAAAGAAAACAAGCGGTTCTTTCTCTTCTAGGTGAATATCGGTTACTTTTCCAATAAACAAAGTATGATCTCCTTCCACATGCACCGCTGATACTTCACATGCCACCTGTGCACACGCGCCTGCTAACACGGGTTTACCATCTAAACGATCAAAAATAACTTCACGAGATTCCTTGATTTGTCCTGCAAAAATCATCGATAGCTCCTGTTGATCCTCAGCCAAAATATTCACGGTGAAAATCTTGCTTTCCTTGATCTTATTTAAAATTTTTGCTCTTTCTCCAATTGAAATGACCACAAGCTTTGGATCAAGAGATACAGACATGAAGGCATTTGCCGTCATCCCATGGATCTCTCCATTAAGTTCTGTGGCAATCACCGTTACCCCTGTTGCGAATTTTCCCATTGCTGTTCGAAATTGACGATCATCCATCTCTATCAACCTCCCAAGATTTTTTTATGTAGTAGGTATATGGAAATTACCCACCTTTACTTTTCAAATCCTCCATCACGCACAGGGCTCATCTTAATGAAAGTTATCAGTTAATAAATCTTAAAATATTCTCCACGAACGGCTCCGTCTTTTCGATTTGTGTCCAATGGCCGCACTCATTAAAAACATGTAGTTCTGCATGTGGAAGTAATTCAATCAGTCGATAGCTTGTATCTGCAATGGGAATTACCCTGTCATTCAAGCCGTGGAATAATAGTGTTTGTACGTTAATGCTTTGAATTTGTTCATCCGATAACGCCAATTCATCCAGTTTTTGTTGGCGAGGCGCTGGGAACATGGCCGAAAATGCCTCTTTCACCTCAGGTTCTATACTAGCTTCATAGCGAAGACGGACCAATTCTTCATTTTTCGCTGCTTTTTCATCGTACGAGAATAGCTCTATTAATTCTCGCATAGATTGCAAACTTGGCTCATAACCCCAAACACGTTCTAACCCTTCTGAAATTTGGTGCTGGATGCCAACACTCCCCATTAAGATTAATTTTTTTACAAGATCCGGTCTTTGGCAGGCAACATGGAGTGCTAATGCGCCGCCCATTGAGTTGCCGACTAAGTGAACAGGCTCATCAGAGACGGATTCAATAAAGCTAATTAAATGCTGTACCCACAATTCAACAGTATATTGATGATCGGGGAGTTTATCCGTCTTACCAAAACCAATAATATCGGGTGCAAATACATGATAGGATTCACTTAAAGGTGGGATAATTAACCGCCAGTTGGCGAAGGCAGATACACCTGGTCCTGACCCATGTATTAAAATTATTTTTTCAGCGCCTTTCCCTTCCTCATGGTAGTGTGTGTTAATCCCGTTAACATCCAGATATTTTGAGATAATCGTCATTACGCATTGCTCCTTTCATCTATTAAAAAAGAGATAGAGGAAACTATTGAAAGCTTCCTCCCGCTTTTAAATTCCATTTATGGTGAGCTTGTCCGTTAGAGGGATGTCCCTTGTCAGCAAGCTCACCTTTGACCAATCACCATCGTTTATTTTATTGGTGCAGCTTCCTTTTTCCTTACGGGTGTTCCATATTCAAAGAACTCTTGTGGTAAATTAGAACCGTACCAAATAATGGCATGCTCTAAATCTTTCCCTTTCCATTCAACCGTTTTCCAGTCTGGGTCAAAAATTTGATACCCCGTGTCACCAAATAATTCAACACGATTGCCTCCAGGTTCGATCACATATAGGAAGTAAGCCTGGGAGACACCGTGCTTGCCAGGACCTGCTTCAATTTTAAAGCCATGCTCTAGCAATAATTCACTCACATCCATTAAATGTTGAGGATATCCGTACCAGTAGCAAATATGATGCAATCTTCCCTTTTCAGCTAGCGCATCTCCCATGATGGCCACTTCATGTACTAATGAGTTTGAACTTAACCATGCTGCTACATCTGTATTATCATCATTTAGAATCCGTTCGCGCACTTTAAATCCAAGTGCATTCTCTAAAAACTCCACGTTTTTATTGGTTTCCTTCGCCAGTACATTCACATGGTCTAAGCGGCGTACGGGTACTCCGCGGCGTGGACGTTTTTGCGGACGATTCAGTAGTGGTGTTGCTTGCTCTTCATTCGGTTTGAAATATTCAACCTCCCAAAGAATTTCCATTTTATGACCATCTGGCATGGTGAATTGATATGCTGGTCCATGACCAACATCGCCTTCAACCCACCCCAATCCATAACCTGTTGCTTCAATTTCTCGTACACGACGCTCTAGAGCCTGCGGAGAAGTAGCACGCCATGCCACATGCCCAAGTCCCGCTTCCTCATTTTGGGTAATGATCAATGTATGATGGTAAAAATCCTCATAAGCGCGCATATAAACGGAATCACCTTGGCGGTGCGATTCTTCCATCCCTAAAATCTCTTTAAAAAACCAAACAGACTCTTCTACTTTGGGACTATAAATCTCAATATGGGCCAGATGTGCTACATCAAAAATAGGTTCTTTCATCATTTCACATTCCCTCCAAAGTTTTATTTACCAAATTGGGTTTCCTTTAAAGCCAAAGATTGACTTGCCGTATGAGGCCATGGCATCTTCGTAATGGTGTGTCGGATGTGAAGCCGCTGTCATAATGTCTCGCACAAACAATTCGGTAGGCTGCCCTTTAAATACGGAATTTCCACCTAATGTTAGTAGAATACGGAGCGCCATCTCAGAAGTCGTTTTTGAGATATGCCCACGAATCCCGAACAATCTTTCACGCTCTTCTTCATCTAATGTACGGATGCGATTTTGTTGGTAATACGTTAATCTTTCAACGTAATCATTTGCTAAGCCTTTTAAAGCACTTAATTGTAGTTTTAATTCCGCCAGTACGCGTTGACTGCTAGCTGCTTCTTTTTCATTTGAATTATTGTTAAAAATACGAATCCGATTTTCTGTTTTTTCTTGGAAAATATCAATCAATCGTTCGATGCCGCCGATCTGAATAAATTGAAAGCCCATTAAGAACCATGGGATATAGGGTACATTGAAAATTTGATAATCCGGCTCAAAATTGCCATCTACTGGGCCTGCACCGTTAATAACACGGGTTGCATGGAAAATACGATTCGGCGGTATGTAAACGTCATCAACTTTCACTGCGTTACTTCCTGAGCCGCGCAAGCCCATGGCATCCCAGTTATGAACGATTTCCGCTTCCTCTTTATTTAAAATAAATAAACAATATTCCGGCTCTGTCCCATCCTTTAGCTTGGTGATTGCGCCGAGTCCAATCCAATCACTCCAAAGCACTCCGCTGCAGAAGTTCCATTGCCCTGAAAGGCGGTAGCCTTCGCCATCCTCTGTCACTTTCCCGACAGGGGCAAATACATCTGCCATTAAGCCGCCGTGTCCATACAATTCATCACGGCTTTCTTTTGGTAAAAACGCAACCCAAGTTTCATGAATAACAAAGAAATAACTTAACCATGCAGCGGCGATACTATGATTCGCAATCGTTCGGATGATTTCACCAAAAGTAAAGTAATCTAAATCTTGGCCGCCATATTCTTTTGGCCGTAAAAGTTTATGAAACCCAGCTGCTTTTATTTTTTCAATTACTTCATCTGGAAGCTTTGAATCTTGATCTGCCTTTAACGCGTATTTCTCCGCTAATAAACCGACTTCCTTTGCCATCATCAGAAGTTCTTCTTTGTTGGGAGTCTTTTTCACTTCTAAAAGATTAACTGCCATATTCCTTCCTCCTTTAAAGTAAACGTTTTCAAATCCTGTAAAGCGGCTGCTTCTGATTTGAATTATAATAGTTAGAATATTTTAAATATACCTACAATAGATATTGAAATTTGCTTATTTTTAAAACGTTTCCTACTAAATACTATCTTTATATATTTAATTGGATGGCATAAACTAGAACAAAAGCGCAAGCGCCTTGGTTAGCCCGACAAGCATAAGACGAGCCGGCCGAAAGGTTCCTCTTTAACCTTTTGGACGG
>NZ_JBALPZ010000179.1:1224-3630 GCF_036965645.1 Neobacillus drentensis | reverse complement strand
GGCGCTGGAGCTGGACGTATCTAAACCTGTAAAAAGTTATCCACAAGTAGTAAATCTATAATTTCCTAGAACACAAAAAAGCCTTGTCCATCCACAAGTGAATGGGCAAGGCCTTATAGGTTAAATCTGCATTTTTCCTTTTGCTTTTAAAATATTGATGGCTAAATACAGCGTGAAGGCATATTGGGTGTCGTTCAGATCATGGTTTAAAATCTCACTAATTTTCGCCAGTCGATAGCGTAATCCGCTAATCGACATGGATAATTCCTTCGCAGTATTGTTAATACTGCTTCCATTATCTATATAGGCATATAACGTTTTTATTAACTCAAATTCATGACTGTCTGCTTCTAATAACCTGCCAATATGTTGATTTACAAAGCGCTCAATCAACACATCATCCTGTATTTGGAATAAAACGCTTTCAATTCCTAGCTCTTCGAAGTAGTACACATTTTTTCGATTGTTTGTTGCACGTAATGCCGCCAATGTTTCCTTGTAGAGCGTGTCCGTTTGTGAAAACTCCTGGATGACAGAGCTAACTCCAACAGAGATCCTATATTTTGGGAAGCGCCGCGAACAATGTTTTAACAATTGATCAATAAAGGTAGACTGTGATAGATGCAAACTTTCAAAGGTAGGATACTCCAGTAAGATAATAATTTTGTTGAGTTTTTGGGAAACGATGGAATTGATTTTGCGCTCTTTCAAAAATAGATGAATATGACGAATCCATTCTTCGTTAAACGCGATTTCATGTTCAATTTTTAATTCCTTTACAAAACGCTCTAACGTTAGCATCCAATAGGTCGAGGAAGGATTGAAATCTAAATAATAGGCGATTTTATACATTTCTTCCTTGGCTAATCGACCTTCCAAGATATCATTTAAAAAGCTCCGTTTAATCGTTTGCTCCGTATTCACTTTTATACTTTCATTCATTAATATAAGCGAAGACGTTATAGCTGCCTTTTCAATAATCATATAATCAAGCTCATTTGGCTGATTTTCACCTGTATAAACAAAAGAACAATAGCCTTTCATTTGCTCTCCATTAATAATTGGGGTGCGTAACAATGAGAGCTTGTCTGAATAACGTACAAATGTTGTGTTCGAATCTCTAAATGTATGTAAAGTAAGCTGATCTGGAAGGTTTCCTGATTTTACGATGATTTGATTGTATTCATCTTCAATAAAGACGGTTAAGCCAGTCGTTTCAAATAAAATATCAACTACTTTTTGTAAGCCTTGGTTAGACAGTAGTTCATCAATTAATTGCCGGTGGATATCACTCGCTTTACTTAAATGGTCCCGCTCCATTTTTAATTTCGCTGTTATTTCATCGAGTTCCTGTATCATACTATTCGCTTGATAATAACTCAGGTCACTGGTAATTTCTTCGCCCCATTTTTCAATGGGCATACAAATACATTTGCATTGCTCGTGGCCCATTGCCCTACATTCCACTTCCTTAACAAGGATCGGCTGCTGCAGCACTTTCGATAAGTAACCGCTTGCATAACCACACAGGTTGTGACAAACAGGCTCTTTACTGTGGCCTTTAGCTTTTAAATATTGAGACGCTTCAAAGGTATTAATCCAAAGGACTTCAATAAAATTGACCTTCTTATTCTCATCAAAGCTCATTTCCAGAATTTCTACTTTATCTAAGTAACCATGCAACCGATGAAATTTAGGACCGGCAAGGACCAAATCCATCTCATCGTCCCATTGCAAGGACATGGCTTTTTCCCCATCACTCACACCACAATGCCAGCCATAGCGAATAAATACGCCCCTTGTTCGGTCCTCGCCAATGACGGTAGTGAGTTCATTTTTCAAATTGGTTCTGGCTTCAATCGGGATTGTAATCATTCGTTCATAAAATTCATTCAACGCGGCTTCTTTAGGTAATTCAAAAGCATTCTTTATGTGCATTGGCCTAAAACTCATTTTTCACTCAACCCCTTAGTCTGTGCTCAATTGATAAATGAACAGTTATCACATACCATGATGGAAATTCGATTCTTTCACTATTACATTTTTTTGATTTGCAAACCTAGCTGCCATAATTTTCAGGCTACAATTTTCATTCTAACATATTTTTCTGAAAACTTAGATATTATTACATGGAATTTATGAGACCGAGTCTAATCCCCTGAAAGAGGAAAGACTTGTGAGCTACGACAGATAAGCACATGCCTCATCCCCTGAAGCTGAAAAGATTCGTGAGCTACGACAGATGAGCACATGTTTCATCCCCTGAAGGCGAAAAGATTCTAGTGCTACGACAGATGAGCACTTGTTTCATCCCCTGAAGGTGAAAAGATTCGTGAGCTACGACAGATGAGACCGAGTCTCATCCCCTGAAGCTGAAAAGATTCGTGAGCTACGACAGATGACCAC
>NZ_JBALPZ010000179.1:186-1021 GCF_036965645.1 Neobacillus drentensis | reverse complement strand
GCTACGACAGATGAGACCGGGCCTCATCCCCTGCAGGTGTAAAGATTCTAGCGCTATGAACGATCGGCAGCTGAGATCACTGTTCAAAGTAGTGGAATGCGGATGCTTCAGCAAGGCGGAGGAAGCCCCATTGTCTTTCAAAACAGGCGCTTAAGAAGCTATACAGACTTTTGGCGATAAAAGTGAATTCAAACAATGGATGCGGACATAATATCCTTATGGTAAATATTTGTAAGGTGTAGGATAAAGGAGCTTTTTGATATGGCGGATGAACAAATCGTAAGGGCAGACTATGAAGATCTAAAGGTCGTAATGGACATATTTGAGGATTGCAAGTCCTATTTGAATAGCAGAGGCATCCTTCAGTGGGATGAAAAATATCCAAACCAAGAGTATTTCGAAACCGCTTTAAAGGGCGAGAATTTATTTGTATTAAAAAACGAAGGCCAAGTCTTAGGTGCCATGGTACTTGATGAGTGGCAGACTCCGGAATGGGAAACTGCCCAGTGGACGGAAGTTCAAGGGAATCCATTGATTCTCCATTCTTTTTGCGTACATCCTTCTGCGCAGGGAGGCGGATATGGCGGAAAAATGCTACAATACGCCGAAGTCTTTGCGAAGGAACAAGGATATCCCGCACTTAGGCTCGATTCGTTTTCTGGGAATGAGGCTGCAGTCGGATTCTACCAAAAAAGAGGCTATACTAAAACAGGAATTGTAAAATTAAAAGGAAAACCACGCGGTCACGACCTTTACCACTGCTATGAAAAATTATTTAAGTGAATCAGGTGCCCCAAGTTCACCTGTATAGAAAACAAAGTCTCCAAACTAGTTG
>NZ_JBALPZ010000179.1:0-158 GCF_036965645.1 Neobacillus drentensis | reverse complement strand
ACAAAGACTTTGTTATAATTAAAATTATTTATTTAGTGAACCAACCATCTTTTAATGATATGATCGATTATCACGTTTTCAAAATTTTATATAATCGTTTCATTAACCCTTACTAACTCAAGATTTTCTATGATATTATCAATTGATTCTTTTCTCCT
>NZ_JBALPZ010000178.1:6994-7127 GCF_036965645.1 Neobacillus drentensis | reverse complement strand
AGGAGAAGTGTCCTTCATATGGTGGATGAAGGACAAAGTGGTCGAGACAGAGGGGGAACTGTCCTTCATAAGATGGATGAAGGACAAACTGATTCAAGGCAGAAGGAGAAGTGCCCTTCATAAGGGTGATGAA
>NZ_JBALPZ010000178.1:0-6769 GCF_036965645.1 Neobacillus drentensis | reverse complement strand
GGAGAAGTGTCCTTCAAAAAGCGGATGAAGGACAAAATTAGAAAAACAAACGTAAAATCTGTTGCCGTTATGAATTTTAATTAAACGTTTGATTAAAAAAAGAACAGAACACCATTCGCGTGTTCTGCTCAGATTGGAAACCAAAAGAAATATCCACAGAATATTATCCTCTAATGAATAGCTTTAGCTGTCCCGCTTATAATTTTTAATTGATCATTTTCATAACCGACTTTATACTCCACCTTAAACTTAGCATAATTTTCATTACCATCTACCAAATCAACCGCCGTAATAATCCCTGTTACCGTAATGTTATCTCCATCCTTTGTGGTTTGGACATCACCTATCGCGGTAGACTTTGTCTTTAAATATCCGTTTCGAAATTTAGAAAACTCTGTTTTACTCTGCCAGGAGCTTCCCATTAATGAATAGGCTGTGACATAATCGCGGGAGTTTAGACTTTCATAAAAATAGTTAACGAGATAACTAGCTGTTATTTCTGGTGAAACCTCCTCTTCACTCACGTCTGCTGAGGCTGTTTCAACTTTAGTGTCAGGCAACTCTGTCAATGGAGCTTTCGACCATCCTTCCACAAGAGACAAAATATTAACGATTGGTAGACTGAAACCAATGGAGCCCTGATCTGTTCCTGCAGAATTGATTCCAAGGACTTCACCCGTCTTGCGGTTGATCAACGGTCCGCCTGAATTACCAGGAGCAATCGGAGCGGATATTTGATAAGCGTCCTTATAATGAAAAGGCTCAATGTCAAAGTCTCTTCCGACACCGCTAATAATCCCAGTTGTCACTGTGTTTTGCAAGCCTAATGGACTGCCAAGGGCTAACACTTCCTCACCTACATCGGACTTCTTTTGGCTTAATTGTAAGGGTTCTTCAGAGGCTAATCCTGGGACACGAACAACGGCTACATCAACATCCTGACTTATTCCAATCACCGTCCCTTGAAATTCCTTGGCATCCGCCGTTTTAATTTTGACCGTTTTGGCCCCGCTCACCACATGGGCATTTGTGATAACGTCACCGTCTTTATTATAAAGAAACCCCGAACCTAAGGTGCCGTTATCCTGCTGGATCATAACGACTTCTTTTTGGACATCATGAATAATATCTTTTAACTTCTTATCAGACACTTTGGCCTTTGCTGCATTCGGTACAAAGAGTGAATTGTTTTTTAACTGGGAAGGAATTTCTTGATGCCAGTAAAAAATGAGCCCCCCGCCAGCTCCTAATATAAGCACTGAACTAACCAAACTAATCATCCATTTCATGATCATTTCCCCTTTTAATTTAATTCCCAAGTGATTCTAGTGATTTTGACGGTGCAATCCTGATATACGCCATATTGGTAATCATCAAAACTGCCATTTTCACCAGGCTCTAAATCGAAAGGATCTCCATATGTATAATCCGTGCCAAGGGAATCTCCGTTTACATCATAGACTGTATAATAGAGTTTGATGGAGGAAATGGGGACCGTGGCATGATTTTTTAGGTCACCTTCAATATGCAGGTCACCATACTCATCCGTATAAACATTTAAATTGTCGACTGTAACAGCAGTGGTATGGTTGTTTAGATCTTCTTGAGCTGCCACCTCAATCGCTTTTTGAATCCGTGCCTGTTCTGCTTTCTCAAATGACGCATGTTCATTTTTGATTCGTTCTTTAAAAGAAAGCAGTTTCGTGTCGTTCGCTGCATATTCCAGACCTTTATCAACGGTCGTCATTGCTTCAGTGAAATTCTTCTCTCCCAGTTGGGTTTCGGCGGCTTTTGTGGTCAACTCAACCACTTTTGCTAAAATTAATCGTTTGACTTCATCCGTTTCGGAGGAACTAAGTGAAGATAAAGCATTTAATTTTCCAGCTAGCTCTTCAACCGTATTCAGGTGATTGATTTCTACTTTTATTTTAGCAACGGCCAGTGTCGTTGATTTCTCATCTAATTGTTTGTTCAGTCGTGTGTAAAGTGGACCTTTTAGTGTTTGTAGTGTTACTTTCAATTTGTTAATTTGTGAATCGGCTTTGTCAATTTGCTGTGTTTTCAGGGAATTGGAAATTTCCTTTAATGAACTCTCTAACTGGATGGCCTTTGTTATTTTTTCCTCATCTTCTATTAGTACTTTATAGTTCGGTCTTAATGTTTTAGCCTTTTTTATAGAAGATAAAGACTGGGTGTATTGGCCTTTTAGAGCATCATTTTCCGCTTTTTCTTTTAAAGAGGTGACGCTTTTATTTGTCTCAATCTGATGATTGTAGTAGGCGTAACCTGACCCAGCGGAGAGGACAAGTGAGAACACTGGAATGGCAATGGGCCATACTAAGGCGGATTTGCTAAATCTTCTTTTTGGATCAGATGTTACTACTTCAGCAGTATTCATAGTTGGTACAAGTGATTCGTTGTTTTGATTTTCTATTACTCTTTCTTCTGCTTGTTCCTCCGTTAAGTTTTGTTCTGATTCTACCGCCAATGGTGTCCCGCAGTTGGGACAAAATCGGGCGTCTGTATGAGGGATCTTTGATCCGCATTGTTGACAATACATTTTATCACTCCTATAAAAAGGAAATTATAGGTATATTATACTAGTAAAATAGGAAATGTGTAGACTCGACAAAATTTTTATATGATTTTTAGAGGATATAGTAATGGTCTATTTAAACTACTCATTAAAAAAAGCAAAACACGTTTATGTGTCTGCTTTTTAAAAATGATAGTATCGGCGAAGTAAAAGGGAGATCCATTTACAATGCGGAGATTTGCGGATATTCTCAATCAGCCCTTTGATGATGACAGGACTATAGGTTGGGGTTACCAGCTGCTCCTTGAGTATAAGCAGTGATTCCTTTTCCAATGATTCATCCAATTCCTCTATCTTCTGTTCAATGATCTCAATGATTTGTTCCTCGCTGACTTCTTCATGGAACGGGCTCTTAAACATCTGAATCAGGTCCTCTGAAATAAACGGAATCGTCGTATGCTGCGCAAGTAAGTTTGTTTTCTCCACAAGCGATTGGGACAGTAAGTCCAAATCCAAAGGTACGTTGTAAAAGAAAAATAACTGAGAATAAGTGTTCATGAATCCCTTGATACAATACATCAAATCATATTTCGTTTCCCTGATGGTTTCACCGTATAATTTGTCCAGCATGGAAAGAATGGTTTGGTTGACTAAACGATCATAGTATTGCATTTTTACCAAAAGATCATTATTAAAGGTGTGGGATTGCTCCTTCATCAGTAATTTTGCGAAATCTGAGTGCTGATAGGAAGTATGGAAAATGGTGTAATAAAATTTATATAAAAGTTCGTCCTGACTGGCGTTACTGACTACATAGTCAATGTCTGAGGTCAACTGATTCATAAAGTGGTCAATCAACGCGAGAATCAATTCGTCCTTCGATTTGAAAGACAAATAAAATGCTCCTTTAGAGATGCCGCAATGTTCTGTGATTTGCTGAACGGAAGTTGCTTCAAACCCTTGTTTTGCAAAAAGTTCAAGTGCTTTTTCCATAATTAATTGTTTTTTCATTCTACCTGCTCCTAACCGTCATTCATTGACAAATGACTGATTGGTCATTATTATAAATAATTGAGCTTAGTAAGTCAATCAAGGGTAGGTGTAATAGTGAAAGCGATAGCAAATTTTGTTCTTGGGAATAAACTGGCGGTCTGGCTGCTGACGATTATCATTACGGTATCTGGCATTTATTCAGGGACACGTATGAACATGGAAACGATTCCGAATATATCAATTCCATACTTGATGGTGACTGGAGTTTATCCTGGGGCCACTCCTAAAAAGGTAATGGAAGATGTATCGATGCCAATCGAGAAAGCAGCTGAAGGTCTTGATCATGTAAAATCGGTACAGTCTAATTCATACTCAAACATGTCAAGTATTCAGGTCGAATATGAATACGGTATCGACATGGACGAGGCAAAACGTGCCTTGAAATCAGCATTAGATGATGTTAAGTTACCAGATGGTGCACAGGAACCAAAGGTTACGGCCATCAGTATGAACATGATGCCGGTTGTGGCTCTCAGTGTGAGCAGTTCAAAAGAAGATATTGTAGATTTAACCTCAACAGTGGAGGATGTCCTTCTTCCAAAAATCGAAAAAATTGATGGCGTGGCGTCTGCCACGATTACTGGTCAGCATATTGATGAAGTTGACCTTACCTATAACCAAGCCAAATTGAAAGAATTTGGTCTGACAGAAGATAAAGTGAAACAAATGATTCAAGCCAGCAATATGGCGGTTTCTTTAGGCCTTTATCAGTTTAAAGAAGGGGAACAGGCTGTTGCCATTAACGGCAAATATATGACAGCGGATGAATTGAAAAATACGATCATTCCTGTCACACCGACTAAAACACATCCATCCCCACTTGTGAAATTAAGTGATATTGCTACGATTCAAACCGTTGGTAAAGTACAGTCTGTCTCCCGTACAAATGGGAAAGAAGCGATTGCGATTCAAATCGTAAAAGAGCAGCGTGCCAACACGGTTGATGTCGTTAACAGTGTGAAGGATGTTGTCAAAGACCAAAAGGCAAAAATCGATGGTATCCATATCGATGTAACCCTTGACCAGGGTAAACCAATTCAAGAATCCATTTCAACGATGGTGGAGAAAGCTGTTTTTGGCGGTTTCATTGCTGTATTAATTATCCTATTATTTTTACGAAGCTTTAAATCAACGATTACGTCGATTATCTCGATACCAGTGTCGATTTTCATGGCTTTACTGATTCTCCACTGGCTCGATATTACGCTTAATATTATGACACTGGGTGCGATTACGGTAGCGATCGGCCGGGTCATCGATGACTCGATCGTTGTCGTGGAAAATATTTATCGCCGCTTGCATTTAAAAGAAGAGAAGCTAAATGGCCGGGCACTCGTACGTGAAGCTACAATTGAAATGTTCAAGCCGATCTTATCTTCGACATTAGTAACGGTTGCGGTATTTGCGCCATTGATTTTTGTAGGAGGAATGGTTGGCGAGTTGTTCACACCGTTTGCTTTAACGATGACCTTTGCGCTTGGTGCTTCGTTACTCGTAGCGATTACGGTGGTTCCTGCCTTATCCCATACCTTATTTAAGAAAAAGTTATACAGTGAAAAGACAGGTAAGAAACATAAAGAAGTTGGCGAGCTAGCGAAATGGTATAAGTGGGCGCTGGAAAAGGCATTAAATCATAAGGTCATTACGTCCATCATAGCGGTGGTGTTATTAGCCGGCAGTTTGGCGCTAACGCCATTAATCGGCTTCAGCTTTATGGGCAGTGAAGAAGATAAGGTTATGTATTTAACCTATACGCCTAAGGCAGGAGAGTTAAAGGACGAGACGTTAGAGAACGTTAAATACGTCGAAGAGAAGATGCTGAAGCGTGATGATATCGATATCGTCCAGCTATCGGTGACCGATAAAGGTGATACTTCCACTGCCATGTTTGGCGGCAGCGGCGGCGGGGGGTTAATGTATCTGATTTTTGATCCAGATACAAAGGATTTCTCTAAAGTAAAAGATGAAATCGAGAAATATGTGAAAAATCTTGACCAATCGGGCACATGGAAGAGCCAGAACATGGGCACCTCATCTGTTGGTTCCAATGAAGTCAGCTACACTTTCTACAGCGACAACCTAGATAAACTTTACCAATCTGTTGATAAGGTTGAAAAGGTGATGAAGAAGGATAAAGGTCTAAAGGATGTTACATCTAGTGCGGAGGATCCTTATGTAGAGTACACCTTTAAAGTCGCCCAGAATGATTTAATTAAATATGGGCTAACTACTGGTCAGCTTGTAATGATGCTGAATCCGACGAAGACACAAGATGTGTTAACGACGATTGAGAAAAATGGTGAATCCCTGGATGTCATTGTTCAGCAAGAGCAGTCGAAACAGCCGGCATCCATTGATGAAATGTTAAAAACTCCGGTTCCAACAGCGATGGGTACGACTGTGCCTCTATCACAGCTTGTAAAAGTGGAAAAAGGGACAACGTTAAATACACTGGCACGCAGCAAGGGTGAATACTATGCGAGTGTTTCCGGAACCATTCTCGGCAAGGATGTTAAAAAGGCAACCGATAGTCTCAAGAAAGAAGTGGATAAACTTGATTTGCCAAAAGGTGTGACGGTCGGTACTGCTGGTGTGCAGGCAGATATGACGGAAACCTTTACTCAGCTTGGTGCTGCGATGCTGGCTGCAATTGCGATCGTATACTTCATTCTTGTGGTAACCTTCCGTGAGGGTGTTGCACCGTTTGCGATACTGTTCTCGTTACCGTTCGCGGTCATCGGTTCGTTTGTCGGTCTATACATTGCCGGTGAGACGATTTCGGTTTCGGTTATGATGGGTCTCTTGATGTTGATTGGTATTGTCGTCACGAACGCGATTGTACTAGTAGACCGAATTATTCATATGGAACGTGATGGATTGAAGATGCGTCAAGCCGTATTGGAAGCGGGTGCGACTCGTTTACGTCCAATCCTGATGACGGCGATCGCTACGGTCGGTGCGTTAATTCCGTTAGCACTCGGCTCAGGCGGCGGCGGGTTGATCTCGAAAGGACTTGGAATTACCGTTATTGGCGGATTAACCAGTTCAACATTGTTAACATTGTTCGTGGTACCGATTGTTTATGAGGTATTATCGAAGTTATTTAAGAAAAATCGACGCGAAGAACAAGAAAACTAAGAAATAGCCCCGCGAGATGATGAGTGAACTATAACCCGAATA
>NZ_JBALPZ010000177.1:0-23293 GCF_036965645.1 Neobacillus drentensis | reverse complement strand
GTCCCGTCCAGACCGTCATCTTAATATTTTACCTGTTTTCATGGAGGGGTAGCGAAGTGGCTAAACGCGGCGGACTGTAAATCCGCTCCCTCAGGGTTCGGCGGTTCGAATCCGTCCCCCTCCACCATGATGGCGGCTGTGGCGAAGTGGTTAACGCATCGGATTGTGGTTCCGACATTCGTGGGTTCGATTCCCATCAGCCGCCCCATTCATTTCTAATATTGTGATTATTTCATAATGGTCCTTTTTTATAATTTTATTAAGTGCGGGTGTAGTTTACTGGTAAAACCTCAGCCTTCCAAGCTGATGTAGTGGGTTCGATTCCCATCACCCGCTCCATTTTAACCGATAACTTTAGTAGCTTGAGCGAACGGCTCAAAAAAATTTACATATTGATACAAAAAGCGTCTGGAATAGTTTCCAGGCGCCTTTTTGTTTTGAGAGTATTTTGAAACGGTAGTGCTTTTATGCTTGTATGCTTTAAAGTAATAAATTTTTTGTTGAATAATGTCTGAATATTCCCTATAATTATCATCAAATAATATTCTTGGATAAAGATGGGAGTTTAATAGGATGAAATATTTTTTCAGTAAGTTACTAACAGGGATGAGTATAGGAATTGTATGTGCTTTGATTCCAAATGCATTATTAGGGGAAATTCTTAAATTATTTATTCCACGTTTCTCTGGTTTACAACATCTATTAGATATTACCGTAATAGTTATGAGTTTGTTGCCGGTAATGATTGGTGTGATGGTAGGTACTACATTTAAGTTAACTCCGATACAAATAGCAAGCGTGGGCATAGCAGCAATGGTTGGAAGTGGTGCTATTCAAAAAACAGCAGACGGTTTGTTTGCACTTAATGGAATAGGTATTGTTATCAATACTGGGTTTACGGCTGCCTTGACAGTTTTATTTGTACAATGGATTGGGGACCGTTTTAAATCCTATTCAATTCTCTTAATGCCTACTCTAAGTATTTTAATTCCTGGTATGATCGGATACTTAGTTTTGCCGTTTGTAAAATCATCGACAGGGTTAATAGGTGTTGGAGTTGCGAATTTGACATCTTTACAGCCTGTTATAATGGGCGCCATAATAGCTGTTATATTTTGTATTATTATTCTTTCACCAATCTCGACCGTTGGGGTAGCAACTGTTATTATGCTTTCAGGAGTAGGATCTGGGGCAGCCAATCTCGGAATCGTAGCTGCTGGCGTAGGTTTTGCTTTTGCGAGCTATAAAGCAAATACACTTGGAACTGCCTTAGCACATGTGCTGGGCTCACCAAAAATTCAAATGAAAAACTTTATAATGAAACCTAAAATCGCCCTGCCAATGTTGATTACCGCAGCCATACTAGGGGCATTATCAGGATTGTTAAATATTCAAGGTACGCCTTATAGTGCCGGTTTTGGTTTATCTGGGCTAGTTGGACCATTAAATTATATTCACTTAGCGGAGGGTGGATGGAGTGTTAAAAATATTACCATCATGCTGAGTACCTTCTTAATTTTACCAATTATTTTGAACCTAGGGCTTATCTATTTATTCGCTAAAAAATTAAAAATGATCAAAGCCGACGATTATAAATTACAGTTTGATTAATAAATGAACAACTTTTTCCTCCAATCATCATAAATGTATAAGTAGACCTTAATTTTTCCGATTGGAGGAATATTTGTGTATTATGCACGGGTTGTACAATATAAACTGGGAATAGGTCAAAGGGATATAGCTGAAAAGTTAACAAAAGAGTTTGATAAAAAGAGCAGAAAATTAGTTGGATTTAGAGGCAGTGTATATTTTTTCGATGACCCTTCCGGTGAATATCGGGCATTAAGTTATTGGGATACGAAAGCGGAAGCTGAGCAGGCGCATAAAAAATTATTCCCTGAGCTAGAAAGCAAACTTCAAAGCGTTACTAGGGAAAAACCTATTGTTAAATTTTATGAAGTCTTTGAAGCAACAGATGACGAAGACCTTATGGCTTCACATATTAAAATCTAATCATTTAGAGAACTCAGATTAAAAACCAATCGATGGTACTAATCTGGGTTCTTTTTATTTAGCTCACTTTTATTTGAAAAAGTGCATCTAATGGAAAATTTCTCCTTCATCTCGTATAATCGATAGGGTAACAAGAGTTATTCAGTTTTTATGTTTCTGTATGTTAATCCAAGCTGTGGTTATTTGCAGCATTACAACTGAAAAAGAGAGGTTGAAAAATGCAAAAGAGAACTTTGGGACGTAATGGATTAGAAGTATCCGCACTAGGGCTTGGCTGCATGGGAATGTCTGATTTTTACAGTGGAAGAAATGACGAAGAATCGATTAAGACTATTCACCATGCACTAGAAGCAGGGATTACTCTTCTAGATACGGCCGATATGTATGGCGTCGGAAAAAATGAAGAATTAGTGGGACAGGCTATTAAGAATTACCGTGACCAAGTTGTGATTGCCACTAAGTTTGGTAATGTAAGGGGCAGTAACGGAGAGTTTCTAGGCATTAATGGACGCCCTGAGTATGTTAAACAAGCATGTGAAGCTAGTCTTCGTCGTCTAGGTGTGGATTATATTGACCTTTATTACCAGCATCGAGTTGATCCAAAGACACCGATTGAAGAAACTGTTGGAGCGATGGCGGATTTAGTTAAAGAGGGAAAGGTGCGCTATCTTGGCTTGTCAGAAGCTGCCCCTCAAACGATACAACGTGCCCACAGTATCCATCCAATAACCGCAGTACAAACAGAATATTCCTTATGGAGCAGGGACGTTGAGGACGAAATTTTACCCGTTTGCCGAGAGCTAGGGATTGGTTTTGTACCCTACAGTCCATTAGGAAGAGGATTTTTAACCGGACAAATTCAAAAATTCGAAGATATAGCTGAAGATGACTATCGCCGCTATTCACCTCGTTTTCAAGGTGAAAATTTTCAGAAGAATTTAGACCTTGTTCATAGAATAAAAGAAATTGCCAATGAAAAAAAATGTAAGCCTTCCCAATTAGCGCTTGCTTGGCTGTTAGCTCAAGGGGAGGATATCGTTCCGATTCCAGGAACAAAGAGGATTCATTATTTAGAGGAGAATATCGGGGCATTATCCATCGTTTTAACAGATTCAGAGCTTGCCCGCATTAATGAAGTAGCACCTCGAGGCGCAGCTGCCGGTGAACGTTACCCTGAAGCGGGAATGAAGGGTGTTAATCTGTAATTACAGTTTTACAGTAACTGAGAAAGAAATGTTCTTAACTTATGATTTGAATGGAGGCCAAATTGTATGTCATTGGAAACAAGTTGGGTACGTTATGGGAAGAACCAAGAATATATCGGATATATGGCTAAAATGGATCGAGTCAAAGAAAACTTACCGGCCGTAATCGTCATCCAAGAGATTTGGGGTGTAGATACCCATATCCGTGATATCACAGAGAGATTGGCACAAGCCGGATACCTGGCCTTTGCTCCTGATTTATATGCAGACAATGGGGAGCGGATTGAAGAATTAAAAGAAGAACGAGTAGTAGAAGTAAGAAATTTTCTAGATACCCTGCCGCATACGGTTTGGAACAATCCTGGTGAAAGGGAGCAGGCCATTAGCGAACTAGAAGAAGGAAAACAAAACCGTGTAACTAAGACCTTTGAAAAGGTGTTCGGAGGAATCCAATCCTCTGTTTATATTGAAAACCTATTAGCAGCTACTTCTTTTTTACGCGAAGAGTGCGAAGCGTCAAAAGGCCAAGGAGTTGTTTCGATTGGATTCTGTATGGGTGGAGCTCTGTCAGGATTATTAGCCTGCCGCGACCCACAGCTAAAGGGAGCAGCGATTTTTTATGGTACCCCACCTTCTGAGGAAGAATTAAAAAACATTAATTGTCCTTTATATGGTTTTTATGGTGAGCTTGATAAGCGGATTTCAGATCATGTTCCTGCTTTTGATGATCAAATGAAGAGAAATCAAAAGTCGTTTGATTATCAAATCTATCAAGACACCCATCATGCCTTTTTTAATGATACAAGGTCTTCCTATAATGTTTCATCTGCAAGGGATGCCTATCAAAAGGTATTACAATTTTTTAATAACGTGCTGGTTAAAGAGTAGCATAATTTTGCTGTGTTGATTAACATATTTTCCTGGTTCTCAGAGAAGTTAAGTTTTCAACACCGATGGTCGTTTGGGCTTTGCTCCTATAATAGATGGACGTTGTCCGGCATGAAAAAGACAACCTAAATGGGTTGTCTTTTTTTGTTTGGAAAATTTTAAGCTTTATCACACTTAGTCATCCACCCTATCGGATTGTTAACTTAATATTATTTTAGGTTGACAATAATAAAATAAAACTATTATTCTTAAATTATGGTAAATATTTCTTGAAAATCAGGAGGGTGAAAAAATGAGCGTGTGGAAAGAAATTGCACAGAGAGTAATTGATGGTACTCCCATATCCAAAGAGAAAGCTTTAACTATACTTAATTCTGCTGATAAAGATTTGTTAGAGGTTCTACAAGGGGCATATCTAATCAGACATCATTATTATGGCAATAAGGTTAAATTGAATATGATCGTGAATACTAAATCTGGTTTGTGTCCAGAAAACTGTGGATACTGCTCTCAATCTAGTATTTCTACAGCACCAATTAAAAAATATAAAATGATGGATAAAGAAGAAATCCTAAAAGGAGCAGAAAGAGCTTATCAGCTTAATGTTGGTACATACTGTATAGTTGCTAGCGGGAGAGGTCCAAGCCATAACGAAGTAGAGCAAGTTGTGTCTGCTGTAAAAGATATAAAGGATAAGTACAATTTAAAAGTTTGTGCCTGTCTTGGTATTTTAAAACCTGAACAAGCAACAAAACTAAAGGAAGCCGGTGTGGATCGATACAACCATAATCTCAATACTTCCGAAAAGCACCATGAAAACATCACTACCTCCCATTCCTATCAAGATCGAGTCAATACGGTGGAACTGATAAAGGAAACAGGAATTTCTCCTTGCTCCGGAGTTATTGTTGGCATGAAGGAAACGAAAGAAGATGTCGTAGATATGGCATTTAGTCTACATGCAATGGATGCAGACTCTATTCCGGTTAATTTTCTTCATGCCATTGACGGAACACCACTCGCGGGAACCCATGAGTTAAACCCAAGATATTGCCTAAAAGTGTTGGCCCTCATGCGTTTTGTAAATCCAACGAAGGAAATTCGTATTTCTGGAGGCCGAGAGGTTAATTTACGGAGCCTTCAGCCATTAGGATTGTATGCGGCAAATTCTATTTTTGTAGGAGACTATTTAACGACTGCAGGGCAAGAGAGTACGGCTGACCATCAAATGTTAGAGGATTTAGGTTTTGAAATTGAGTTTATTCGTGAGACTGCTCAAGCAAAGTAAAATCTCTTGAAAAGTATCATTTGAAAGGCAATCAATAAGGATTGTCTTTTTTTTGTTTCGGTCGTCATCATGATGTTAGGATTTGTTGTTCTATGGATATATAATGGAGTTAATTACTTGAAGAAAAATGTACTGCCGAGAGGAATCAAAAAATGAACATCTTTTTATCTTTTTTACAGACTCTGCTAATTAGTTTTTTAGAAATGGTTTATCTGGTAGGGGGGATTATAGTCATTGGCTTAATCCTAGGAGCACTTGAACGGTTATCCAATACATATTTAGTACGTACCTTCGGGGCAAAAGGTGTTATGGTAACAGCTTGGATTGGAACACCCATTCATGAAATTGGTCATCTAATTCAATGTTTTATATGGGGACATCGTGTTTCAAGGGTCAGATTACTTCAATTAAATCATCCATCCGGCATTCTTGGTTTTGTTGAACATCATTACAATCCAAATAGTATGTATCAGCAAGTTGGGAATTTTTTTATTGGCCTTGGACCCATTTTTAGTGGCATCGGATCATTGATTTTAGGGATGTATCTTTTGGTCCCAGCATCTTTTTTGGCTTTTAAAACAGAATTGCAACAACGTATAAAATTTGAGCAGTTAGATATAACGGTTTTAAAAACTATTGTCGCATCTGTTTCGGTTATCTGTAAGAATCTTTTTACGTTGGAAAATTTAATAAATCCTCTTTTTTGGATTTTTTTAGTCATAGCGTTTAGTATTTCCTCTCATATTGCGTTGAGCACCTCAGATATTAGGGGCTCGGCCAAAGGGTTAAGCATGATTTTTTTTATTCTTTTCTTGATTAATATCTTTTCTAGTTTACTTAATTGGGATACTTATGGGATGGTCGTAAAACTGGCAGGATATAATGCCTATGTCCTTGCTTTTGGAAGTATTGCGTTATTGTTTTCCTTTATTACGCTAGTTATTAGTATTGTTCTTTTTAATGTGAAAAGACTGTCGGTTCGGTAGAATAAGGTGGTCTTAGAACTATTCGGACAGTTGTTGGGGAAAATCGATGGGAACTGTCGGAAGTAATGGAAAGTTCAGACAGCACGAGCCAAAAATCAATAGGAGCTGTCCGAACCCAAGGAAAGTTCGTACAGCACGAGCCAGAAATCGATAGGAGCTGTCCGAAGCCAAGGAAAGTTCGGACAGAATGAGCCAAAAATTATTGGGAGCTGTCTGAAGCCAAGGAAAGTTCGGACAGCACGAGCCCAAAATCGTCAGTAGTTGTCCGAAGCCAAGGAAAGTTTGGACAGTATGACCAGAAATCGATGGGAGCTGTCGGAAGCCAAGGTCAGTTCAGACAGCACGAGCCATAAATCGATCGAAGCTGTCCGAACCCAAGTCCAATTCAGACAGCATAAGCTGAAAATCCACGAGCATTGTCAGAATTTAAAATCGCTTAAGACAACACCAGCGAAAAATCCCTCAAAATTGTTCGAATATACTGCCTCCATCACAATACCTTCTCTTCAACTGTTGCACCAATCCGTTTATTCCTAGCATAAAAAAACGACGTCATGATAATCGAAAGACTGCCAAAAACAACACACATTAATTGAAGCCCCATTAAATCTAAAAGAAAGCCCGACAAAAGAAGGACAATCTGGTAAGTGACCCGGTCAAGCATATTCCGAAAAGAGAAAAAACGCCCATGAAAATCCTTTGGTACCTGGGTTTGAAAAATCGTAGCAGCAGTAGGAAAAAAACTGCCAACCGAAAATCCAAATAATAGAAAAGCCATCACCGTCACAAATGGATCAGCTGCAAAATAGAGCAAAAGCTGTGATAACCCAATCACGAAAGAACTGCCGAACAAAACAACGTAAGGGGATAACTTATTATTTATTTTTCGAATCAAAAGGGCACCTAGCATAAAGGAGATGCCCTCTGCCGCATATACCCAGCCTTTAATGGCTGTACTATCTTGGATTTCACTTATGTTAATGACCATTAAGTTAAAACCACCAAGAAAAAGAGTAGGGACAAGGGTGATTAATAGGGTCATTAAGACTATAGGAACTCTATTAATAATGGGAAATACCTGTTTAAATCCTGTCTTTTCAATTGGTTGCTTCACAAGATTAATAGTTTTGTTTTCATTGATATCCAAGAAAAAGGTAAGGATAAATAAACCGACGTAACTTACCAATGAACCAATATATAAAAAAGAAAGAGGGAGGAAAACTAACAAGAAACCGCCCAGCGCTGTCCCAATGATTCGGGAAAGAGTGGATACATTCATATGAATACCATTCAATTGAAGTAAATCCTTATCCGCCACAACTAATGGCAAGGCTGCCTGTAGAGCAGGAAAGTAAAATGCTGCAGAAATCTGAAGGAGGATAAGAAATAATACCATCCACCATATAGCGCCTGTCGCAATCGCAATAAGCATAAAAACAACACTAATCATTCGGACAAGACCAGCGATTATCATGACGTTCTTTTTACTTGATCGATCCGTTAGTCGGCCTGCATAGGGACCAAATGCTAATCCAGCTAAAAGTCCGATGGTCATAAGGAGTGATTTTAAAAAGTCTGATGGAACCTTTTCCTGCATGAATTCCAAATCTCCAATAATGCCGAGCCATAGTCCTAAACCAGCAATAAATTCCCCTGTTAATAGAATCCATATATTCTTGTTACGCCACATAAATTTTTCCCCTCATTTAAGTGCTCTTTAATTTATTATTTTAACATAATTTTTAAAAAATTTTTATAAAAAAAGAACAAGCTCTAAAAAAGAACTTATTCTGTCAAACATTATTTTGTTAAAGCGTTCTCGACCGCATCAATCGTTTTTTCGCTAGCCATTAACCCGTTAATCGTCCAGAAAGTTGGATCGTTCATCTCATAAACCTGACCATTCTTGACAGCATCAAGGCCTTTCCAGATCGAGCTTTTACTTAACAGGTCAAGCCCAGCCTCACCCTTTTTGCTGATAAGGAAAATGTGGTCTGCCTTAATTTCCGGTAATTTCTCTAGGGCAATAGGATCCCATTGTACGGGCGCATCGCCAAGGTTTTTCACGAAGTCAGGCTGTTTGATCCCTAAATCATTATAAAGTACGTTAGCACTGAAACGATTATGCTCCATTAAGTAAAATTTATCCCCCATAACCCAAAGGAGTGCAACGGTTTCGTCACCAATCGACTTTTGAATCTTGGCTTTTACATCTGCTGCTTTTTTATCATAATTGGCGAGGGCTTCTTTTGCTTTGTCTTGCTTACTTAAAATTTCACCCATTTGAGTAAGCTGTTTACGCCAGTCAGAACTAATTTCGTCCTTAAAAACATATGTTGGGGCAATTTTCTTATATTCCTCATATTGTCCTTTTTGAATCGCAGAAGGTGAGCTGAAGATGATTAAATCAGGATTATTGCTAATCACTTGCTCTAGAGGTAGATCCCAGCTGATTTTTGGAACACCCTTTAACTCAGGCTGAAGATAATCTAATACCGTATTGCCGATTGACCATTGTGCAGCTGGCTTCGCACCAAGTGCCACCAAAGAATCTTCTAGGTATGGGGCAATGATTTTCTTAGGATTCGCTGGAATAACCACTTCACCTTTGGCATCTGTTAATTTAACTTCCGTCGTTTTATCTTCGGTTTTTTTGGTATCCTCAGTAGATTTACTACATGCGCTTACCAATAATAAAATTGTGAGTAAGGTGAATACGATAGTTAGGCGCTTTTTAAGCATGATTTTTCCTCCTTATGTATGAATAAATGATGACTAATGCAAATGATAATCATTTTCAACTAAACAGTCAATAAAAAAATGGCTAATTTTAGCACTAAATTGCGAAAAATGTTTGAAGGATGTTTTTGGAAGTACCTTTTTATAATATGTACATATTGAAAAACATTTATTGAAACTTTATACTAATGATAATGATTATCATTATACTAATTGGCAAAGAATAATAAGTTTTACTTGCTTTAAAAAGAGAGGGTGTTCCTTTTGAATGAACATGCCAAGAATCACAATGGCGTCATAAATCATTCTGAACAGCACAAAACAAAACGGAAAACATCCCTTAAAGGTCCATTCGTTTTAGTTTTAGGTATTATTTTCATTATTTTCTTTATCGGTGTATCCATTGCATACGGTGCGGCAGATATTAAACTTACAACCGTATGGGAAGCAGTCACACATTATAACTCAAAGCTAGCCTCCCACCAGATCATCCAAGAAATCCGTCTGCCAAGGGCCATTGGGGCAGTGTTGGTGGGTGCATTGCTTGCGGTTTCCGGAGCGGTGATGCAAGGGTTAACCCGTAATCCGCTTGCATCACCTTCCATCATGGGCGTCACCGATGGGGCCGCATTTGCAATCGTTATTACACTTTCCTTCTTTCCAACGGTCACCCTTTTAGGACTGACCTTTTCCTCGTTGGTGGGTGCCGGCCTAGGTGTAGCTCTTGTCTTTACAATTGGTGCTTTTTCAAAAGGAGGGCTGACACCGGTTAAACTGGCACTTGCCGGAGTGGCGGTGGGCTCGATGTTAAGCGCCATTTCGAGTGCATTTGCTCTGCATTTTCAAGTGGCAAAGGATATGAGCTTTTGGTATGCCGGCGGGTTAACGTCCATCAGCTGGACATCTATCAAAATCTTGTCCATTGCGGGACTCATAGGATTGCTGCTTGCGATGCTTATCTCACGTTCAATTACAATTTTGAGTCTGGGAGAAGAGGTTTCGAAGGGACTTGGACAAAATCCTTTACTGATAAAATTACTTGGTGTGATTGTTGTACTCGTTTTAACAGGCGCTGCCGTATCTGTTGCAGGGGCTGTCGGTTTTATTGGATTAGTTATCCCTCACATTTCGCGGTTTATCATTGGATCTGATTACCGCTGGATCATCCCAATTTCTGCTGTATTAGGAGGACTTTTATTAGTCCTGGCCGATATTGCTTCTAGAATGGTAAACGCTCCTTATGAAACTCCTGTGGGTGCCATCACCGCGATCATCGGAGTACCTTTTTTCCTATATCTTGCACGTGGGGAAAGGAGAGGGCTGTAATGAATGCGGTCTACACAAAACGGAGAAGATTTATCTTAACCATTAGTATTTTAACCATCCTTACATTCCTTACGTTTATTATAAGTCTTAACTTAGGGGTTGTAAGAATAGCTCCGATTGATGTCTTTAAAACTTTGATTGGACAAGGTGCTGCACGCGATCGACTTGTTTTGGTCGATTTTAGACTGCCAAGAATGATTTTATCCTTATTGATTGGTGCGGCTTTGGCTGTGTCAGGAGCTATCTTACAAGGTGTTTCTAAAAATGATTTAGCTGACCCGGGAATTCTAGGTATTAATGCTGGTGCGGGTTTTACTGTTATTCTATTTATCTATTTCTTTCAAGGATCAATGAACGAGGTATCTTCATCCTATGGTGTATTACTTTTGCCGATATTTGCTTTGTTAGGAGCATTGATTGCGGCATTGTTGATTTATTCAATTGCTTGGAAAAAAGGAATTGACCCTGTCCGTCTAATTTTAGTCGGAATTGGTGTGAATTCTGGATTTGGCGCGGCGATTGTGATTTTTCAACTGAAAATGAACCCACAAGACTTTATGCAAGCAGCGGTGTGGTTATCTGGTGATATCTGGGGGGCCAATTGGCGGTTTGTTTCCATCATTGCCCCATTAATCCTTTTAATGCTTCCGTATGCCATTTATAAGTCACATATTCTCAATGTATTAAATCTCGGAGACCAAGTCGCTACAGGACTTGGAATAAGAGTTGAGAAGGAACGAAGAATATTACTAATTGTGGCAGTTGCACTGGCAGGATTTAGTGTGGCTGCAGGAGGAGGCATTGCCTTTCTAGGATTAGTCGCCCCGCACATAGCAAGAAAGTTTATCGGACCAAAGCACCAGCTGCTGCTGCCGATTACGGCAATTTTAGGTGCCTTGCTTCTCTTAGCTGCCGATGCAATTGGGAAAAATTTATTAGCCCCGACCGAGATACCAGTTGGAATTGTCACAGCCATATGCAGCGCTCCCTATTTTATCTACTTACTTATGAAAGCAAAATAAAGGAGGAACAAATGGTGGTATCACTTTCAACTGAACACCTTCAAATTGGGTACGGAGAGAAGATCATTGTCGAGAATTTAAATTTATCTATAAATAAGGGTGAGATCACTACGATCATCGGGGCGAATGGATGCGGAAAATCGACCATCCTCAAAACGTTAGCCCGTGTTCATCAAGCTAATGCTGGCGTGATTTATTTGGATGGCAAGATGATTCACAAAATCCCTACCAAGGAGATTGCCAAAAAAATGGCGGTACTTCCACAGAGCCCAGAAGCACCGAGCGGGTTAACCGTTTATGAATTAATTTCCTTTGGCCGTGCTCCTCATCAAGGCGGGTTTGGCAGACTATCTGAAAAAGATCGAAGAGTCGTTGATTGGGCCTTAGAAGTTACAGGACTCACGTCGTTAGCTGACTATGCCGTGGATGCTCTTTCTGGCGGGCAGCGGCAGCGTGCTTGGATTGCAATGGCCATTGCTCAAGAAACGGAATTATTACTGCTGGATGAACCAACAACCTACTTGGATATGGCTCATCAGCTTGAAATTTTACAGCTATTGGAAAAGTTGAACAAAGAAGAAGGCCGTACCATTGTGATGGTTATTCATGACTTAAATCATGCGGCTCGATTCTCCCACCATATGGTCGCACTTCGCGGTGGGAAATTAGTGAAGGAAGGTTCAGCAGAAGAAGTCATGACACACGAGGTGTTAAAAAAAGTCTTTCATATAGATGCAGAAATTGTGAAGGATCCTAGGACCGGTAAGCCTGTCTGTCTTTCTTATAATTTACTAAAAAAAGAGACACAGGTTGAAAGGCAAAAAGCAGTAAGTTTTTCAATGTGAACATGGATGGGGATACGATGAAACTGTATGATGTAACGATTATTGGCGGTGGGCCAGTGGGATTATATACGGCCTTTTATTGCGGAATGAGAGAGATGGAAACTAAAATAATTGAATACCTGCCATATTTAGGAGGTAAGGTTTCTTATTTTTATCCGGAAAAGGTGATTGGTGATATTGGGGGTCTACCTGCTATAACAGGGGAAAATTTAATTAAACAATTAGAAGAACAGGCGAGAACCTTTCACCCAACGATTGTTTTAAATCAACAAGTGATGGGAATAGAAAGGCTAGGGGATGGAACTTTCCTTTTGACAAGTCATAATGGAGAGAAGCATCATACTAAAACCATTATTTTAGCTACTGGTTTCGGAACAATTAAAAATTCAAAACTTGATCTTGAACATGCTGAAAAATACGAAGGGACCTATCTATTTGATACGGTTGAAAACTTCAACCAGTTCGAGGATCGCCGTGTGTTAATTTTGGGCGGAGGAAACACCGCCATGGACTGGGCCAACCGTTTACTGCCGATTGCTAAGCAAGTGACCATTGTACATCGGCGGGATGAGTTTACGGGCATTGAACGCAATATTGCAGACCTGAGAAATTCCAAGGCAGTCATTTTAACACCGTACATTCTTGATGCCCTGCGTGGAGAGAAAGCGTTGGAAGGTGTATGTGTTAAACATATTAAAACAAATGAAACAAAAGAAATCGAAGTAGATGCAGTCCTTCTTAATCATGGCTTTTCCATTGACTTAGGGGGTATTAAACAATGGGGGTTTGAATTTGAGAACGGCAGTATAAAGGTAGACAGTTCCATGCAAACCAATATTGAGGGGATCTTTGCAGTAGGAGATATTGCAGGGTATACCAATAAACTGCATTTAATTACCGGAGGTTTCTTTGAGGGTCCAACGGCTGTTAATCGTGCCAAAGCTTACATAGAACCTGATAAAAAACTTAAACCTATCTTCTCGACCACACATTCCAAACTACAGCATTTAAGAAAGTCTGGCATCACGCATTAATTGGATGATTATTTTTTAAAAAGAACCGCAAAATAAGAAGGTGATGTTTTAACAAGGAGGATTATTAATGTCAAAAGATAAGCAAACACCTTCAGCCGAAGTGGATCAAAAGAAATTATTAAATGATAAAGTGGAAAAAGCTCGTCAAAATAATTTTGAAGATGGTCACATTCGAAAAGTAACTGTAAGTGGCGCACAAGGCGAGTAATAAGGAACATAAGATTATTAACATAAGCAGAATTTCATTGTAAGATGATTTTCTGCTTTTTAATTGCTTATGAAGTACACGTGAAAATTTATTTAGAATGCGTCAAAGAGATAACCGGTAAAATAAATCTTGTTGATATGTGTGATCCAGGAAATTTTTTGTAAGCTAAAGTAATTAAAGGGGGATGTTTAGATGAATTCAAAATATACACCATTTTTCGAGTCATTTACTTTTAGGAGCGGAGTAGAGGTAAAGAACCGCATTGTTATGGCTCCCATGACGAATTTCTCATCCAATCCTGATGGGACGGTGACTGATGCGGAGGTAAAGTATTACGCAAGACGTTCAGGCGGAGTGGGAATGGTCATTACCGCATGTACCTATGTAACCGCTAAAGGTAAAGGGTTCCAAGGTGAATTTGGCGGAGATCACGATGAATTTATTCCAAGTTTAAAGCAGGTTGCTACAGCAATCAAAGAAAAAGGGGCAAAAGCTGTATTGCAAATTTTCCACGGCGGCAGACAGTGTCCGCCTGAGTTAGTGCCGAATGGAGAAATTGTTAGTGCGAGTGCAATCCCAGCTGAAGGGAATGGGAAACCTGTTCCACGAGAATTAACAGATCAAGAAATCCAATCGATTATCCAAGATTTTGGTGAAACTACTCGCCGGGCAATTGAAGCAGGGTATGATGGTGTCGAATTACATGGTGCAAACGGATATCTGATTCAACAGTTTTTCTCACCGCATTCTAATCGCCGTGAGGACCGCTGGGGAGGAAGCATTGAAAAGCGGCTCAGCTTTCCGTTAGCGGTAGTAGATGAAGTGAAAAAAGTGGCAGCGGAGCATGCGAACGGGCCTTTTATGATTGGCTATCGCTTTTCACCAGAAGAGCCAGAAACGCCAGGCATTACGATGGCAGAAACCTTGGTGTTGATTGATGCACTTGCAGACAAAAATCTGGATTATCTCCATGTCTCACTGCAGGAATTTTGGTCTAAACCAAGACGTGGTGTAGAGGATTCGCGCGCAAGGATTGAAATCATTCAAGAAAGAGTCGGTGACAAGGTTCCAGTAATTGGAGTCGGTTCTTTATATACCGCAGATGAAGTGCTAAAAGCCATTCAAACAGGTGTACCATTTATTGCCATGGGGCGTGAAATGATTATCGATCCTGATTGGGTACAAAAGGTGAAAGAGGGACGAGAAACCGAGATTGTAACGAAGATTGATAAAAGCAAACAACAGGAACTGGTTGTTCCAGATCCACTATGGCAAGCGATTATTCACACACCAGGTTGGTTTCCAATGAATGAATAACCAAAGGCATCCCTTGATTGGGATGCCTTAAATGACGTTTCCTGCCGTTAGGAGTATTGATTATCACTTTCTGTATCATTGTTGTTAATCATTTCTTTCACGTCCTGTGAAATCTTATCAAATGTTTGGTTGACTCTATTCATTATTTCCTCATTATTAGTTGTTCCAGTAGTTTGCTCATTGTTTTTTTCCATTTGTTTCACCTCCATTCTTATCGTTTGTAAAATTGACTTGGTTTATTACGGTTATTGTTTGGATTTCCCATTTTCGTATGCCTTACATAATAATGGAAAGAGATGATGATTACATTGTAGAATAGTATAGAAATGGATCTATTGAGAAAGAGATACTATTTGTTGGAGGGATACTCATGGATCAAGAGGGATTTATTCAAGTAACTGGAGGTAAAGTTTGGTATCAAAAATTTGATAAGAATGGAAAGGGGGCACCTTTGGTTGTTTTACATGGCGGCCCAGGATCCTCCTGTTTTTCATTAAAAGGATTGAAGGAACTAAGCAATGATCGTCCCGTCATCTTGTATGATCAGTTAGGATGCGGGCGATCTGACCGGCCGAAGGATAATAGCTTATGGCGGCTTGAGAGGTTTGTTGAAGAAGTAGCTCAAGTTCGTGCGGCACTTAACCTTAATGAAGTACATATTTTAGGTCACTCGTGGGGGACTACACTTGCTGCTGCCTACGCTTTAAACAAACCAGTTGGGATAAAGAGTATTATTTTTTCTAGTCCCTGCCTCAGTGCCCCTTTATGGGAACAAGACCAAAAACGTAACCTTAAGGAACTGCCATTTGAGGTACAAGAGACCATCAAACGCTGTGAAGAAAATGGAACCACTGATTCTGAGGAATTTGACGCAGCGATAGAAGTATTTAGTAAACATTTTGTGAATCGTATGGAGACCAAGCCGGAGTGGTTGGAGAAAAAACCACCGGAATATCGTAATTCTGAAATCTATCATATTATGTGGGGGCCTTCCGAGTTTACTGTTCTAGGCAATTTGAAGGAATTTGATTGTACTCCGCAGTTAAAGGATATTACATGTCCCACGTTGTATACATGCGGACGGTTTGATGAAGCCACACCCGAAACCACTGAATATTTTAGCCGTCTGACTCCAAACTCCAAATTTCATATTTTTGAGAAAAGCGCCCATATGGCCTACATCGAAGAACCGGAAGAGTATATACATGTTATGGGAGCTTTCCTTAGTATAATCGATTATAAGTAAAAGCTTTAATTTGACAGCCTGAGAAAATCAGGCTGTTTTCTTATCGAAAAATTTCGGTATTATGTAGAATAAAAGAGGATAAAGTTGTTTTTTGGCGAATATACTCCCATAGAACTACTGTTTTTGAACTATAACTTATTGAGGTTTAACGATGAAAAGAAAAGGTCAACTCATTTTGGTTTCAATCTCCATCCTTTTTACGATATATCAGAAACTTGCTGATCAACACGATATTTTTACCTTAGACTTTTTTATTTTTACGATGATCGCTTGGGCTGTCGGATGGCAATTCGATAAAGCACGCTATTATGAAAAAAAAGCGCGGGCCAGTGAGGAGAATTATAAGAAGTTAATTGATTCGCTGCCGCAGCCAGTCTATATTACGCAAAATCATCGTTTCTTATATGCAAACGATGCTGCTGTCAAAATGGCTGGCTATACACGTAGAGAAGAAATGATTGGAAAAGCCTTATTTGATTTTATTCTTCCTGAGTATAAAGATCGGTTAATGGAAAGATTTAATCAGGTCAATATAGAGAAAAGCCCAGTTAACACCATCGAATACAAAGCAAAGCGGATTGATGGCTCCACCTTCTTTTTCGAAGTAACTTCGTTATATATTTCATTCGGTGGTGGACAGGCTATTCTTTCCATTGGTAAAGATATTACGGACCGGAAAGAACAAACGGAGAATCTTCTGCAAAAATCCGAAATGCTGGCCTTGTTAGGTCAAATGGCTGCTGGTATTGCTCACGAAATTCGAAATCCACTCACTTCTATAAGAGGGTTCATCCAGCTATTTAAAGCTAAACAATTAAAAGACGAATACTTTGATATTGTCTTATCAGAACTGGACCGAATCAATGCCATTGTTAGTGAATTTTTAGTGTTAGCCAAACCAACCGCAGCGGTATATATAGAACGTGATATTAAGCAATTACTAAACGACGTTGTGACCCTAATTGGAACACAATCTATCTTAAATAATGTGGAGATCACCGCCAAATATGAAAATGATCTGCCAAAGGTCAGTTGTGAAGAGAATCAATTAAAGCAGGTCTTTCTTAATCTTTTTAAAAATGCAATTGAAGCCATGCCGAATGGGGGAAATATCGAAGTTACCGTGAGGAAAAAGAGGGAAAATCAACTCTCCATCCAGATTACTGATGAGGGTGTCGGAATACCAAAAGAAAGAATACCGACGCTTGGCGAACCGTTTTATACGACAAAGGAAAAGGGTACCGGACTCGGACTAATGACTTGCTATAAAATCATCAAGAGCCATCATGGTATTCTTGATATTCAAAGTACAGTAAATAAAGGAACAACAATTGAAATAATACTACCTTCGATTTCCCAGACACTGTTGAATATTGAACCAATTAAAGTATAACAAACTTTATAGTAAGAGAAGCTAGTATTCATTTGGGCTCTAACCTCTGGTTAGGGCTCTTTTTCTTAATATGATTCTTTTTTACTAATAAAAATAATAGATATTTTGCTATAATGGTTAATGCACCTATTTTTTATTTGTCAAAAAAAGGGAGTGGGTAGGGGTTTTTATGAATAGAAATAAATATGTTTTTTGGGGCCTTGTTATTACGACCCTCATTTCTGCACTTGATGCGAATATTATGCAAACAGCAAGTCCAACGATTGCCATGCAGCTTGGTGGAATGGAGTTGTTTGCCTGGGTTTTTTCGGTTTATATGCTTGCAAGTACTATTACTGTACCGCTTTATGGGAAACTTTCCGATATGTATGGCCGAAAGAAATTGTTAATGATATCCGTTGGGTTATTCACCATTGGATCCATTTTGTGTGGAATGGCCAATTCCATGGTGATGTTAATTGTCTTTAGAGGAATTCAAGGCTTGGGTGCTGGCGGGATGGTTCCACTTTCGATGATTATTGTTGGAGATTTATTTACGATTGAACGGCGGGGGAAAATTCAAGCCGTTTTTAGCAGTATTTGGGCCATTTCTTCTGTTGTTGGTCCCATTTTAGGATCCTTTTTTGTTGAAGCGTTAACATGGAGATGGATTTTCTTTATCAATATTCCGATCGGAATTGCTACTGTCTTATGTTTAATCCCTTACAAAGAAACGACAGAATTTACGAAGGCGCATATCGATTACAAAGGATTCTTCTTATTTGGTATTTCTATTACTCTCTTACTTTTGTCAACTAATGTAAGTCATCCATTTTGGTATCTCGTCATAGGTATTATCGGGATGCTGGTCTTTGTGCTGGTCGAGAGAAAGGAAGAACAGCCATTTCTACCTGTATCACTATTTAAAAATAAAGGTATTTTAAGAACTAACCTTTTTATGTTATTTTACTGCCTTTCCTTTTTCGGTACTTCAAACTTTATTCCATTGTTTTTACAAGAAGGCCAGCAGATGAGTATTTATAAAAGTGGATTGATCCTATTAAGTATTGCGGGAGGCTGGATGTTTGGAAGTACGCCGGCAGGCAAATGGATAATCCGTTTTGGCTATAAACCGTTATTTATCGTTGGGAGCTTCATGACAACTATCTCTGGACTTTTGCTTTATTTATTTATAAATGACATATCCTATCTTGTTTTGTTTCTAATTTTGACTGTCCAAGGGGTGGCATTTGGCTTGTTGTTCGCAGTTGGTACGATTGCTTCTCAAGAGTTTGCAGAACCCCATATCAAAGGGATGTCGACCTCTCTGCAGATCTTCCTGCGAAACATCGGGACATCGGTTGGGGTGACGATAATGGGGCTGCTCATTAACCATGCTGCTGCTATTAGTATTGGCATGAAAAATGTGTTTCTTTATGCACTTCTTTTGAGTTTAGTTACTGTTGGGATTAGTTTTATCATTCCAGCAAAGACTGTTGCGGAGGCAAGTGAACCGTAGGTGGAGAAGGATGATATTTTGATGGTTCGGTTACGATTTGTGACCGGACCATTCTTATTTTATTGGCTTGCAAATAAAGATGACACTATCATGGTGCATAAGGAACATTTCTAACACGATGAAATTGGTAATGGTGCCTGTCACCAATGTAAGCGCTTTAAAATAAACAAAATAGTTAAAATAGTCAAAAAACATTGACAGACTTTTTTTTCGGTGGTACCCTTATCTAAAATTACATACGAATTGATGACGAGAAGAGTAGGATAGGTTTATCTGTTCCTAGAGAGTCGACGGTTGGTGGGAGTCGATAACAGGACTATCTGAAAATCATCTCCGAGATGTATAGCTGAACTAGCAGTAAGCTATACCGGAATGTCCACCGTTAACTAGGAACACGTACAGCCAATTGTACGTTGATCGAGAGCCGCTAGCCTGAAATGGGTAAGCGGAAGTAGGGTGGTATCGCGAGTTCACTCGTCCCTATAACCAGGGGGCGAGTTTTTTGTTGTCTATAAACATTTGAGCACTAATATAGGAGGAAGATAAGTATGAGTCAACAAGTAGATAAGAAAGCATTTAATGTGGAGGATATCATCATTGCTAGTCATACGATTAAGGATGTCATTTCACCAACTCCATTACAATATAATCATTTATTATCAGAACGATACGGGTGTCATGTCTACTTGAAAAGAGAGGATATGCAAAGCGTCCGTTCCTTTAAAATCCGTGGTGCTTATAACCGGATTAAAAAGTTAAGTGAAGAGGAACTAAAGAACGGAATTATCTGTGCAAGTGCCGGAAATCACGCCCAAGGTGTCGCTTATTCCTGTCATCTTTTAAAAATTAATGGAAAAATCTATATGCCAAGTACAACACCAAAGCAAAAGGTAAAGCAAGTAAAATTCTGGGGGAAAGATAGTGTAGAGATTGTCTTAGTCGGCGATACGTTTGATGATGCTTATGAAAAAGCACTTGAATGCAGTCTAGCTGAAAACCGTACGTTTATCCATCCTTTTGATGATTTCGATGTTATAGCTGGTCAAGGGACGGTTGCGGTTGAATTGCTCACTGACTGCCCTGAAAAAATCGATTACCTTTTTGCTGCCATTGGCGGCGGCGGTCTTGTTGCCGGTTGCGGGACTTACATGAAGCATTTTTCACCGCACACCCAATTAATCGGCGTAGAGCCGCAAGGTGCACCTGGGATGAAGGAATCCATTTTAAAAGGGGAGGTCACTTCTTTACATCAAATCGACCCATTTGTAGATGGAGCGGCTGTGAAAACCGTAGGTTCAAAAACCTTCAATATCTGTAAGGAGCTTGTCAATGATATTGTCGTGGTTCCTGAAGGAAAAGTGTGTACAACTCTATTATCTCTTTATAATGAAAATGCAATTGTTGTGGAACCGACTGGAGCCCTTTCCGTCGCGGCGCTAGATGCCTATGCTGATCAAATTAAAGGGAAAACCGTGGTTTGTATCGTCAGCGGCGGAAACAATGATATCGGCCGGATGCAGGAAATCAAAGAGAGATCTAAACTTTATGAGGGGCTTCAGCATTATTTCATTGTTCAATTTCCACAGCGTCCGGGTGCATTGCGTGAATTCTTATTTGACGTATTAGGGCCAAATGATGATATCAGTCATTTTGAATATACCAAAAAGAATAACCGTGAAACCGGACCTGCGTTAGTAGGGATTGAATTGAAGGATAAAGAAGATTATTATCCATTAATTGAACGTATTAAGGCAAAAGGATTTTTACACAGAGAAGTGAATAATGACAGCACACTTTTTCAAATGCTTGTCTAAAAGGTCTAGATCATCCACCTGCTGGATGATCTTTTTTAGTTTTTTGAATACCAGGATACTTAACAAATGCAACATTTAATGTATAATATTATTTGTGCATGAAGACAGTTATTGTTTTCTAGTCAGTATAAATTGGATGAACTTCAAAATCGTTATCGTGAAAAATCTCATTTTTCACTAAGAACATTTTTTGAGATTCAAATTGGAAAGAGAGTGTTCAGAATGGGACGTAAATGGAACAATATTAAAGAAAAGAAGGCTTCAAAAGATGCCAATACAAGCCGTATTTACGCAAAATTCGGCGTTGAAATTTATGTGGCAGCCCGCAGTGGAGAACCAAATCCCGAATCCAACCAGGCGTTAAAATTTGTCTTGGAGCGTGCAAAAACGTACAATGTGCCAAGACATATTATTGACCGTGCGATTGAAAAAGCTAAAGGTGGTTCTGAAGAAAGCTACACAGAACTTCGTTATGAAGGCTTCGGTCCTAATGGATCAATGGTGATTGTGGATGCCTTAACTAATAACGTAAACCGTACGGCTGCAGATGTTCGTGCTGCTTTCGGTAAAAACGGAGGAAACATGGGTGTGAGCGGTTCCGTTTCTTATATGTTCGATGCTACTGCCGTTATCGGTGTTGAAGGAAAATCATCTGACGAAGTTCTTGAATTATTAATGGAGGCAGATGTAGATGTCCGTGATATCTTAGAAGAAGATGAAGAACAAGTAATTGTTTATGCGGAGCCAGATCAATTCCATGCGGTACAAGAAGCCTTCAAGCAAGCTGGTATTTCTGAATTTACCGTAGCTGAATTAACGATGCTTCCACAAAACGAGGTAACTCTTGATGGTGATGCATTAGTAAAATTCGAAAAAATGATCGATGTATTAGAAGATTTAGAAGATGTTCAACGCGTATATCATAACGTTGATCTTGGTGAATAAGACCAATAATAAACGTTTATCGAAAAGGTAGAAATTAATATTATTAGGATAAAATTTTGTGAACAGTGATATACTTACACAAAATCACTACTAATTACAGTAACAAACGATTAACTCACTTTTGGTATGAAAAATTCATATTAAAGGTGGGTTTTTTTGTATGGATTTAAACGATATTTATAAAGAGTTTCTTTACGACTTAGAAATTAAAAATTATAGTCCCCGTACAATTAAGGGATATAAAAATAACAACAAAGCGTTTATAACTTATTTAAAAAATGAATTTGAAGTTGCTGAAATTGAAGATATTACTACTAAGCACATAAAAGCATATCTTATGAATCTAAAAAGCAAAGGACTAAAAGAGCTATACATAAATAACATTCAAAAGTGTTTGCGTTCATTTTTTAGATTTATGGTGGATGAGGGTTATATAGCAGAAAAGAGAAATCCGATACTTTCAGTTAAATTTATGAAAGAACCAAAAGTAATCATAAAAACATTTGACGATCAAGAAATAAAACGAATGGTAAATGTCTACAGTACTTCGAATTACTTAGAAATAAGAAATAAACTTATCATAATGTATTTTGTGGATTTAGAAATTAGAAATCTAGAATTATGTACTCTTACTCATCTTGATATAATGGATACAGTCATAAAAATTCATGGAAAAGGGAATAAGGAGCGATACTTATATATAAGTCCCTTGTTGAAAAAGTTCATTATAAAATACGAACGTATTAAACATGAATATTTTAAGGACAAGCCTATTATTGACAACAATTATTTTTTATCAAGAAATGGAAAGGCTCTTACTGTAGGTGCTGTAGAAATCATTGTAAAGAATGCTGGGAAAAAAGCAAAAGTAAGACCAAGTATTCGTTGTTGTCCGCACACAGTACGCCACTACTATGCACAGAAACAATTAAGATTAGGTTTAGATGTGTACAGCTTAAGTAGGCTGCTTGGACACGAAAGTACAACGATTACAACCAGATACTTACAATCACTGAATGATGAGAACATTGTTGAATTAGCGAAATCAACTAGCCCATTATCAAACTTATAATTAATAAAGAACCACTATAGATAGTTGGCTCTTTTGGTAATTCTTCATCAATTTCAAGAAAATCCTCTATAGCTACTCCTAACGCTTTGCTGATCAAAACTAAATGAGCAGCTACAAATTTTTCGTTTTTATCAAATCTACTGATAGTTGCTTGAGTTATATTGCCACCACACATTTCAACTAAATTAACTTGAGTTATTTTTCTAGAATTATAGCATACAAGTTAGTTGCTGTTGATTGTATGGGGGTTGAACACACGATCAATGTTTATGATGTAAGTGAAACGGAATTGACAAACTATATTGATTATTGAGAGTAAAAATAAAAAGGCTTATGGGTGAAAGCAAAAAAAGAGACCCCGTAAATTGAACGGAGTCCAAAGTATATTTCAAAGGGGGTCAATTAGTATCTTTATTATATAAGTTGGTTAATTTGTTAAAAAGAGGAAATATAA
>NZ_JBALPZ010000176.1:0-1793 GCF_036965645.1 Neobacillus drentensis | reverse complement strand
GCCGGGGTAGCTCAATTGGTAGAGCAACTGACTTGTAATCAGTAGGTTGGGGGTTCAAGTCCTCTCGCCGGCACTTTTTCTTTGTACGAGCCATTAGCTCAGTTGGTAGAGCAGATTGCAGACATCTGTGATTCAGCTTCTGCGAGCAATCTGCGAGAAAGAACGTGAGTTCTTTTGAGCATCTGACTTACCACAAAATAGCTTGTAGAAATCATCTTAGTATGAGCCATTAGCTCAGTTGGTAGAGCATCTGACTTTTAATCAGAGGGTCGAAGGTTCGAGTCCTTCATGGCTCACCAGTTTTTTTTTGTAAAGGTAAAACAACCTGTCATCTATGCGGGTGTGGCGGAATTGGCAGACGCACCAGACTTAGGATCTGGCGCCGCAAGGCGTGGGGGTTCGACTCCCTTCACCCGCACCAACGTTTTTAGAAAGTTTCATATTGCGGAAGTAGTTCAGTGGTAGAACACCACCTTGCCAAGGTGGGGGTCGCGGGTTCGAATCCAGTCTTCCGCTCCAAAAGTGCCGGGGTGGCGGAACTGGCAGACGCACAGGACTTAAAATCCTGCGGTAGGTGACTACCGTACCGGTTCGATTCCGGTCCTCGGCACCATTTTAGATTAATACTATATGCGCCCTTAGCTCAGCTGGATAGAGTGTTTGACTACGAATCAAAAGGTCGGGAGTTCGAATCTCTCAGGGCGCACTTTAACGGGAAGTAGCTCAGCTTGGTAGAGCACTTGGTTTGGGACCAAGGGGTCGCAGGTTCGAATCCTGTCTTCCCGACCAGTCTAAGTGGATATTAACATTATGGGGCCTTAGCTCAGCTGGGAGAGCGCCTGCTTTGCACGCAGGAGGTCAGCGGTTCGATCCCGCTAGGCTCCACTTATTAACTATAAAAATGGCGGTGTAGCTCAGCTGGCTAGAGCGTACGGTTCATACCCGTAAGGTCGGGGGTTCGATCCCCTCCGCCGCTACCATATAGTGTTTTACGGAGGAATACCCAAGTCCGGCTGAAGGGATCGGTCTTGAAAACCGACAGGCGGGTTAAACCGCGCGGGGGTTCGAATCCCTCTTCCTCCGCCATATTATTTTCTGGTTGAAATTTAATACTTTTTACTATCGCGGGGTGGAGCAACGAGCGTTGCTTCAATGAATAAACTGCGAGTTGTACCCATCGAGCTGCTGCTTGATTAAGCTTTCTGAGATGGGGACAGTCAGTAACAAACCTTGGAGCATACTCCAAAATTAATAATTTTTACTATCGCGGGGTGGAGCAGTCCGGTAGCTCGTCGGGCTCATAACCCGAAGGTCGCAGGTTCAAATCCTGTCCCCGCAATATGGTCCGGTAGTTCAGTTGGTTAGAATGCCTGCCTGTCACGCAGGAGGTCGCGGGTTCGAGTCCCGTCCGGACCGCCATTTTTATCCCAGTAAGCTAACGCTGCTGTTGATATATATAATGTGTGGCTCAGTAGCTCAGTCGGTAGAGCAAAGGACTGAAAATCCTTGTGTCGGCGGTTCGATTCCGTCCTGAGCCACCACAATAGTTTATGCTTAGTGTCATATATGGAGGGGTAGCGAAGTGGCTAAACGCGGCGGACTGTAAATCCGCTCCCTCAGGGTTCGGCGGTTCGAATCCGTCCCCCTCCACCATAAATGGCGGTTGTGGCGAAGTGGTTAACGCATCGGATTGTGGTTCCGACATTCGTGGGTTCGATTCCCATCAGCCGCCCTATCGCAAAGGTAAAGAGGCTGGGACATAACTAGGTTCTATAAAGGAAAAAAGTGAAATC
>NZ_JBALPZ010000175.1:0-8809 GCF_036965645.1 Neobacillus drentensis | reverse complement strand
GGTGTCAGGCACCATCCCCCTATTCTAAATTGCTGTGGCGGGCGAAGGCGTCGTTGTTGCTTACGCTGCTTAGTTGGCTGTACTGCAGACAGATGGTGTCGAATAGCAGGTGAACGCATTGGTCAAATAATGAGCCCAGCGGCTGAATAGTTTTAAGTTCATTTTCACGGCGGTACTTTGTTGCTGCTGGAACATGCAGGATTCTAGTTGCAGCCGCTGCTAGTGGTGATTCTGGATTCGTCGTCACGGCAATTACCGGGCAGCCCAGTGATTGTGTCTTTTCAGACGTCCAAACAACACTCTTGGTTGTTCCAGACCCTGATACGGCGACCAATAAGTCCCCTTCGCCAATTGCTGGAGTGATTGTTTCCCCGACAACATACACCGTTGCACCTAAGTGCATTAATCTCATTGCGAACGATTTGGCCATTAATCCTGACCGTCCTTCACCAATAATAAAAATACGCTCTGCCTTTTGCAATTCACCTGCCAATTCTTGCAGTTGATCTTCTGCCACTTGGCTTAATACTGTCTCAATTTCCTTTAAAATAGTAGAAACGATCATACTAACTCCTCCTCCTGATAACAAACTTGTTTGAACTTAGCGGCCGCCTCAGCGGGATTTTCTGCTTTCGTGATCGCGGACCCAATAATCGCAACAGCAGGATTCAATGTTGCTCTTAGAGCACCAATGGACTCTAACGTAATTCCGCCTGCAGCTGCCACCTGAATGGCCGGATTATTTAAAAGCTGCCCACCCTTAGCACCACGATTCTGCGAGCCCGCTTCCTCTTGTTCATCCTTACTGACATGGTCACAAAAGATGGCTTCCTTGTATTTCATTAATGCTCTTTTTTGCTCAGCAGATGTATTCAATAAGTCAATCATCACTTTCTTTTTATACCGACGGGCTACTTCCATACACGCATCAATCGTGACAAGCGGTGATACGCCCATAACGGTCGCCACATCGGCACCCGCTTCGAAACACATTTCGAATTCATAACGGGCATTATCAATGGTTTTAATATCCGCCACCACTGTTTTCGCAGGAAAGGCCTGTTTCAGTTCTTTCACACTGACAACACCGAATTCCTTGATTAAGGATGTCCCAACCTCGATCCAATCAATCGAGTCCTCCACTTTTCTAGTTAGCTCTATCGCTTCCGCAATCTCCATTCGATCCAAGGCTAATTGTATTTTCATTGAGATAAACTCCTTTTTCTTAAAAGTAAAACGGTTTACTAAATCGATTTAGTAAAAGTATACGACAGTTTAACATAATTGGATAGAGGGGATAACCAACATCCCCCTCTACACCAACTTACTAGGGAAAATAAACTCTTCTGGTTCTCTATCAACTTTATTGATTTGTTCTAATAAAAGTTCCGCAGCCTTTGTTCCCATCTCACTGGCTGGTTGAATAATAAATGTAACCGGCGTTTCCAACACATGGGCAAATGGTATATTATCAAATACTACTAACTCGATATCCTGACCAATCTTCAGCCCTTTATCTCTTAGGCACTTAACTAGCTCTAAAAAGACACGGTCATTACCAGCAAAGATGGCCGTCGGTCTTTCCTCCAATGAAAAGAGCTCGTCAAGCATACTTTTCATCCCCGGAATATCAGATTCTATCACGTAATCCGGGTTGATTTCGAGCCCTGCATCCTTCATGGCCTGCTGATAGCCCTCAAATCGATCCGTCCGGGTACTAACCTTCAAGGGCTGGACAGCAAATGCAATTCTCTGATGACCTTTCGCCACAAATTGCTGAATCGCACGATAAGTGGACTCCCGGTTATCCGTCACAATTGAAAAAACAGATAGATTTTGCACTTTCCGGTCCACAAACACAACCGGATAACCTTGCTTAATCATACTCTCATATAATTGATTATTTTGTCCGGTTGGGAAAATAATCAAGCCATCCACTTGTTTGGCCCGCAGCATGTCAATATACTTCTTTTCCTTTTCAGGATCATCATCGGCATTACACACGATCGCATGCAGGTCGTGATGGTTGCAAAAATCCTCAATCGCCCTGCTTACCTCGGTTGAAAAATAATGCATAATATTCGCGACAATAATCCCTACCATTGAGGTACGTTTTTGCTTTAAACTTCTAGCAATATAATTAGGCTGGTAGCCCAATGTTTCAATGGCTTCTTCAATCTTTTGTTTTGTTTTTTCACCCATATACTCGAAGCGATTATTCAAGTACTGTGATACTGTACTTTTAGAAACGCCAGCTGCTTTTGCAACATCTGCCATCGTCACTTTTTCCATTCTACTCGTCCTCTTTCATTCACTATCGATGACTCCATTTTAGCGGCAATGAGGTAAATTTGCCAGTTACTATAAAAAAGGATGATAGCTGGCTGGTGCCGCCTATCATCCGTCACTAGTTTTTGAACTTTAAGCAGTTATTTTCACACCCGCTGCCTTACGGTTACTGTCCTTTTTTGCAGCCCTTACCGCCCAAACGGTTAAGATGGCAGAAAGGAATAATGAACCTGCCATAAAGATGTAAGAAGCACCAAATCCCCCTGTTGATCCATTTAAGTACCCTACAATATAAGAACCGACGAATGAACCTAACGCACCCATACTGTTAATAAGCGCCATTGCCCCGCCTGCTACATTACGAGGGAGGATCTCAGGAATAATGGCAAAGAACGGTCCGTACGGAGCATACATTGCCCCGCCTGCAATCACAAGCAGGATAAACGAAATCCAAAAATGACTTGTACCAATCGCATATGAAGCATAAAATGCTACGGCACCAATTAATAGGAATGGCCAAACAAATCCACTGCGATTTAACGTTTTATCAGAGAAGTAGGAGGCCGCTAACATTAATACGACTGCTAAAATATACGGTACAGACGATAACCAGCCAGTTGTTACTATATCCATATTTGGCGCTGCTTTAATAATTGATGGAAGCCACATCACAAATCCATATACTCCAATGCTCCAAAGGAAGTATTGAGCACTTAGTAAAATAACTGGTTTGGATTTAAACGCTTCACCATAATTTTTAACCGCTTTCAAACCTTCTTGTTCTTTTTCTAATTGTAGTTCAAAATCGCGTTTTTCTTGGTCTGTTAACCATTTCGCATCTCTTGGCTTATCATTAACTAATTTCCACCAAATGAAGGCCCAGATCACTGCTGGCATGCCTTCAACGATAAACATCCATCTCCAGCCGACAGAGTTTAATAAGTAACCGGATACAATTGACATCCATAAAACAGTTGCAGGATTACCTAAAATTAAGAAGGTATTCGCACGAGAGCGTTCAGCTTTTGTAAACCAGTGGCTTAAGAACACTAACATTGCTGGCATAACCGCACTTTCAACAACCCCAAGCGCAAACCGAATTACAAATAGTAGATTAATATTAGTGATTAAACCTGTTGCAGATGCTAACCCGCCCCATAGAATCAATGACCAGAAAATCAATTTCTTTGCACTCTTCTTTTCTGCATAGCTAGCACCAGGCACTTGGAAAAAGAAATAACCTAAGAAAAATAGCGAACCAAGTAATGATGATGTCCCAGGTGTAATATGAAGATCTTTTGCTAATCCTGCCGCAGCTCCGAAACCATAGTTAGCACGGTCAAGATAGGCAAGGCTGTAAGTGATAAAGGCAATTGGAATTAAGCGGAGCCATCTTTGTTTAGCAATCGTTTGTTTCATCCTATTTCACTCCCTGAAGGTTTTTTTCGATATAGGCTAACAGTTTATCTTTTATCGGATAACCATCATTGTCACCTGGTGCCTGAACGGCAAGGGAACCAATCGCGTTTCCTCTTATAACTGCCTCTATAATGGAAAGTCCATCGAGTAATCCACTTATTACTCCAACAGCAAATCCATCACCAGCACCCACGGTATCTATAATTTTTTCTACCTTGAAGCCTGGCACCGTACCTTCCTCTGATGCTGTTTTATAAAATGCCCCTGCACCGCCAAGCTTAATCACAACTAGCTTTACACCTTTATCAAGGTAAAAGGATGCTATATCACTCGGATTTTTGTAACCGGTTAAAATTTCTCCCTCAGTAACCCCCGGCAGTACATAATCAGCCTGAAATGCCGCTTCGTTAATATGCTTTACCATTTCTTCCTGCGAATTCCATAGACTTGGGCGCAAATTTGTATCAAAGGATACCGTACGTCCATTCTTTTTCATAAAAGCTAACGCATGGTTAGCAAATTCCCTTGCCTCTTCCGAAATCGCTAATGGAATTCCCGTCATATGCATGTGTTTGGCTGCTAAAAAGTATTCTTCCTTAAAATCAGTTATATTTAGATGACTTGCTGCTGACCCTTTACGAAAATATTGTACCTCAGGATCACCTTCCAGGACCTTTGATTTCAACTGAAATCCAGTAGGATACTTGTCATCAAACCATACATGATCAATGTTGACGTTTTCATTTTTCAGACGGTCAATAACGAACCTGCCAAATGCGTCATTTCCAAGCTTACTTGCCCAGCCGGCAGAAAGTCCAAGTCTTGCCAGGCCAATAGCGACATTGGTTTCAGCACCAGCAAGTTCCCGTGTAAATTGACTTACTTCATGTAACGCACCTGGTTGATTGGCGATAAACATTGTCATCGCTTCTCCAAAAGTAACAACATCTAGCTGTTTCATGATAATAGCTCCTCTCTTTCTCTAGCCATATCCGTAATCATTTGGATATAGTCCTTCGTTTTTTCTTTCGGAACAATTGGAAACTCGAGTGCTTTCACGATATCGGCCGGAAAACTACTCATTACTTTCCTCCAGCTTTGCTCTCCAACCGGCTGAAGCGGTATAGTTTCAAGAGTTTTCGTAACTTGTTTTAAATGAAGATAGCTGACATATGGAGCCAGTTTTTTAAGCGCGTCCTCTACATCCTGCCCGGAATAATACCAGTTTCCTGCATCAAAGGTCATTTTAACCGGTACCTCCTGTTCGACAGCGCTTTCAAAGAATGCCTGTAAGTGCCTTACATTTCCTCCATATGGAGTCTGATCATTTTCAACTAACAGTTGTATTTCCTTTTGCTCCTTTAGGAACTCACCTAGTTCGGCGATATTTGATTTATCTTGCTGAAAATGCCCTAATGATACCTTTAACCAGTTTGCACCAAGGACAGCAGCTTCTTGAAAAATAGTATTTAACTTCTCTTTGTTAAACTGGTAATCCTCTTGCCAGCACTCAATTGGAGCAGAATAAACCGTGAATAGTCCAAATCGGTCAATTTCACTCTTTATTTGATCAAGCTGCAGGTCTTCTGCCGGCAATAATTCACGGCGAATTTCAATCCCAAAAGCTCCGGCTTCAGCAATCAGTTTAACAAATGCGCTTTGGCCGTTTGTTGTCACTTCGCTGCTTTCAAAAGCATTTAACGGGACAATCACGTTTTTCATAATAAAGATCCTTTCTAGATGAACATTATTCTAAAACGTTTTAGTAAATCGATTTAGTAAATCGATTTATCTGTATTATAAACCCATTGTAAGCGTTTTTGCAACCATATTTTTTTAAAAAAATGCCCTTTGTACTATAATCGTATTTACTAGCACTATATAAATAGGTGATATGATGACAAACATTAGAGATTTAGCTAAGATGGCTGGAGTTTCCGTAACCACCGTTTCAAGGGTCTTAAATAATCATCCTTATGTAAGTGAGGATAAAAGAAATAAGGTCCTAGCCGCAATTAACGAAAGTAATTATCAGCCGAATATAAATGCCGTCCATTTAAGTATGGGAAAAACCTTCCTAATCGGTGTGGTCGTTCCCTTTATTGACCATCCTTATTTTTCTCGATTAATAAAAGGAATTGCTGCAGAAGCATTACTACACAACTATAAGCTGGTCCTATTTCAGACCAACTATGATGAGGATAAGGAACTTGAGGCCTTGCAAATGCTTAAACAAAAGCAGATTGATGGCTTAATTATTTGTTCAAGGATTTCCAGCTGGCCAATTATCGAAGAATACTTATCATTTGGCCCGATTACGTTGTGTGAAGACACCAGGGGCAGGGAAGTTTCGTCTACATTTGTAGACCACTATCAAGGCTTCATGACGGCTCTTGAGTACTTGTACCAAAAAGGTCATCGTAAAATCGGCTATTGCATCTACCGCAGTTCAGGTACTAATAGCAAAAATAGAGCACTAGCCTATCAACATTTCATGGAAAAGTATCAGCTTGCCTGTGACCACGAATATATTATTAGTCACTGTCTTCATTTTGAAGATGGTGAAAAAGTAATCAAGAAAGTTCAACAAATGGCTAATCCTCCTTCCGCCTTGCTGGTCACAAGTGATGAAGTGGCAGCCGGTATTGTCACAAGTGCGCACAATCACAATATTTCCATTCCGAATGATTTAGCGATTATTGGTTTTAACAACCAGCCAATTGCACAAATGATGCATATTACGACAATTGAAATCCCTCTTATAGAAATTGGAAAGAAACTCTTTCTGCAAGGGATTTACCAAAGTGACAAGCCCTCTTACCAAGAAGTGGCTGTAACCTTAATTGAACGTGAGACAGTTTGAATTTTTTAAAGAATTATCTCCAAATCCCTTGACCTGAAACGCGTTTCATAAAATATGCTTTAGATGCAAGACCATACAACACTTGCCGGCGTGATCAGGTGATCCCTGAGCGTAACGACAGTGTTGTATTTTTCCGGAGGTGTATAAAGTGAAACAACCAATTGTTTTTTTTGATATTGACGGAACTCTTTTAGATGATAAAAAAGTAATTCCAGAGTCCACTAAGAAAGCTGTACGTCAGCTTCAGGATAAAGGAATTCAAACTATCATTGCTACGGGCCGCGTTCCAAAGATGTTTTACTGGATTCAAAAGGAACTAAATATTGATTCTTATGTTTCCATGAATGGACAATATGTGGTGTACCAAGGAAAACAGGTATATTCCAATCCAATTAAACCTAGTTTTCTGCAATCCATGTCAGCAATAACGGCTCGTAACGGACATGCGTTAGCTTACTGTAGTCATGAGGATTATAAAGTTAGTGAAAAAAACCATCCGTTTATTGAAGCTAGCTTTGATTCATTAATGATGCCCTATCCTGAAGTGGATAAAGAGTATTATAACCAATTATCCATCTATCAAGGCCATTTATACTGCGGTGTAGAGGATGCCCAACAGTATATCGACCTTTTCCCAGATTTCAGTTTTGTAAAGTGGCATGATGCAGCCTACGACATTCTCCCTCGTGGCGCATCAAAAGCAATCGGAATTCGTAGACTTCTAGAATTATTAGATTTGGATGAAAAAAATGCCTTTGCCTTTGGGGATGGATTAAATGACATTGAGATGTTGGCAACAGTCGGTACAGGGGTAGCGATGGGAAATGCCGTGCCTGAAGCAAAAGCAGCAGCGGATGTTATCACAACCTCTTCTTCTCAAAATGGGATCCTTAATGGACTTATCAAGGTTGGACTGTTGGAGGAGGGGCTTGCTCTTTAATAGATTATGGGTAAACGGACAGTGCTGGTCACTGTTTGTTTTTTATTTTAAGGGCCAGATCAAAAGAGGAAGCGCCTATGTCAGCCCCGACAAGCATGAGGCGAGCTGGACGTGTTTAAACCTGTAAAAAGTTATCTACAAGTAGTAAATCTATAATTTCCCATTCCATAAAAAAATGCCTGACTCCCAAATGGAAATCAAGCATTTTATTAAGTGGGCCTAAATGGACTCGAACCATCGACCTCACGCTTATCAGGCGTGCGCTCTAACCAGCTGAGCTATAGGCCCATATTGGAGCGGGTGATGGGAATCGAACCCACTACATCAGCTTGGAAGGCTGAGGTTTTACCAGTAAACTACACCCGCATGATAAAATTTGGAGGCAACACCCGGATTTGAACCGGGGATAGAGGTTTTGCAGACCTCGGCCTTACCACTTGGCTATGCTGCCTTAAAGATAAGATGGCTGGGCTAGCTGGATTCGAACCAACGCATGTCGCAGTCAAAGTGCGATGCCTTACCGCTTGGCTATAGCCCAATGGATTTTGTTAAAGGAAGTATGGGGCGGCTGATGGGAATCGAACCCACGAATGTCGGAACCACAATCCGATGCGTTAACCACTTCGCCACAACCGCCAGAATATATATTAACAGCAATATGCTATTAGTTTAAAAGTGGCGGTCCGGACGGGACTCGAACCCGCGACCTCCTGCGTGACAGGCAGGCATTCTAACCAACTGAACTACCGGACCAAATTGCGGGGGCAGGATTTGAACCTACGACCTTCGGGTTATGAGCCCGACGAGCTACCAGACTGCTCCACCCCGCGATAGTAAAAAGTATTAAGTTTGGAGTATGCTCCATAAATAATAGAGTGAATTATGGCGGAGGAAGAGGGATTCGAACCCCCGCGCGGTTTAACCCGCCTGTCGGTTTTCAAGACCGATCCCTTCAGCCGGACTTGGGTATTCCTCCGTAAAACACTATATGGTAGCGGCGGAGGGGATCGAACCCCCGACCTTACGGGTATGAACCGTACGCTCTAGCCAGCTGAGCTACACCGCCATAGACAAATATTAACCTTCGACTGGTCGGGAAGACAGGATTCGAACCTGCGACCCCTTGGTCCCAAACCAAGTGCTCTACCAAGCTGAGCTACTTCCCGTTACATAAGCGCGCCCGAAAGGAGTCGAACCCATAACCTTCTGATCCGTAGTCAGACGCTCTATCCAATTGAGCTACGGGCGCAAATTATTGATAATTATTTTCACTTTCGTGAAATATCATGGTGGAGGAT
>NZ_JBALPZ010000174.1:7579-27083 GCF_036965645.1 Neobacillus drentensis | reverse complement strand
CATTTATACTGTATGGTATTCAGTCATTACAATATTTCGATATACCCTTCTGTTCCATGCACGCGGATTCGTTGCCCATCTTTTATCAGTTTAGTAGCATTCTCCACACCAACAACTGCAGGCAAACCATATTCACGTGCGATAACGGCTCCATGGGTCATCAATCCGCCAACTTCGGTGACGAGGCCTTTTATCGATACAAACAACGGCGTCCAACTAGGATCAGTAAAAGCGGTGACTAAGATATCTCCCTCTTCTAAATCAGCATCTTCCATATTTAAGATGACACGAGCGCGTCCCTCGATCACTCCGGAAGAAACAGGTAAACCTACAATAGCTTTAGCTGGGAGATTTTCTCGTTTGTACTTACCTGCAATGATTTCACCATCAGACGTGATAACACGAGGCGGAGTTAGTTTTTCATAAAATCTGTACTCGCCTTTTCGCTTGCTGATGATCTGGTAATCAAGTTTTTTTGTGCGCAGACTATCGCGAAGTTCTTCAAAAGTAAGATAGTATATATCTTCCTTTTCATGAATAATTCCCGCTTGTACGAGTTGTTCGGCTTCTTTCAGTAAAGCCTGCTTATAAACGAAGTAGCGATTAATCATGCCGTATTTTGGATATTCACGATAACCGATAAAATTTCGGATCCGGTCAATCATTCGTTTTGTTTCTTTGGCCTTTTGTTCACCATCCGGTAATTGCTTCAATCGGTCTAATAACTCTTGTTCCTTTTCCAAAGCTTCTTGTCGCCCTTGTTCAAATTTGCGCTTGCCGGCATTGGGTTCAAAGTTTTTGATGTTACCAAGTATCATGGGGACAAGTGTAATTGGTTTTTCACTCCAACGAGTTTTCGTCATATCGATTTCTCCGGCACATCGCATTCCGTATTTGTTGAGAAAAGCATTGAAAGCGTCTCTGGTTTCTTGTCCTCCAACAAAATTAACTATTTCATCCAAAAAGTTATCATCTTTTACATGTTGTAAATAATCAATTACTTCTGGATATGGACGAATCACATCTGCGACATCCAATAGGGCTAATCCCATTTCCGAAGTAATATTGTTTGGAACAGATTGAGTAAGCGTGTCTGCTGCGTTTTTTTCACCTAACCACTCGTTCATTTTTTCATTGACCCATGTTGAAGCATTTATAGCAGCCATAAATACAGCTGTACTTTGAGGGTCAAATAAAATCTTCTTTAATTCCTGAATATCTTCTAAAATAAAATCAAGTAAATTTATTCCTGACTTCGTTTGGATGTTTTGTTTTAACTCTTCAATCGAGGTTTGATTACGCTTAATCAAATCAGAAACGATGGATGGATTGTTTTCGATTTGTGCCAGCATATCTGTATTGCCTCTAGTGGGACTCGATGCTTTTGAATCATTTGGTAACGATTTTATAAAATCTCCACGATCAATGATGTTCATAATTGCGTCTTTCATTAATGGATCGTGTTGTCCCATAGCATTTACTAAAATGTTTCTACTGACAGGTGAAGCCAGTTGGTGTGTGACATCAACAAACAACCTTCCACCAGCTTTACGCATGGGCGCAGGAGTCGTTAACAGAAAAAAAGACAATCCCAATGGTTTTATGGGGTCTGTCATCATTTGTTGATGACCGACAGATATATAAACGTGATTTTCTTGATCATTCGCTTCAGGGATGGGGAAAAGTGTCGTGATTGGACGGCTCTGGACAATATAAAAGTTGTCATCAACCAAACACCATTCGATATCTTGCGGACAGCCAAAATAAGCTTCGATCTGTCTTCCAATCCGCGCCAGTTGTAAGATTTGTTGGTCATTAAGTGTTTGCGTCTCTTGCTGATCAGGAGCAATCTCGTGTGTCTCTGTTCCGCCTTCTTTTCGTCCATAGATAGCCAATTTTTTAGCTGCTATCATCTTATCGACAATTTTATTCTCTTTAACCTTATAGCAATCGGCAGATACTAATCCAGAGACCAGTGCTTCACCAAGTCCAAAACTGGCATCGATGGATAGCAGCTTGCGATTAGAAGTAATCGGATCAGCGGTAAATAAAATCCCTGAAGCCTGTGGGAAAACCATCCTTTGAACGATAACGGATATATAAACTTGACTGTGGTCAAATCCATTTTGCATTCGGTAGATGATCGCACGATCCGTAAATAAGGAAGCCCAGCATTTGCTGATATGCTGCAAGATGGCTTCTTTGCCGATGATATTTAAATAGGTATCTTGTTGACCAGCAAACGAGGCATGTGGTAAATCTTCAGCAGTCGCACTAGAACGCACTGCATAAGCATGTTCCTCGCCAAACTGGGAGAGATAGTGAGCAACTGCTTTCACTACATCGGAAGGAACTTCTACTTCTATAATGAGTTCCCGAATCTTCCTGCTGATTTTACCAATTTTATCTCGATCCTCTACTTTCAGTTTTGTTAGTTGATTCAACAAAGCTTGAAACGTTTCGTTGTGTTCGATGGCTTTTTGATATCCCACGGTTGTAACACAAAATCCTTCTGGTACTTGTATTCCTTGAATTTTTGATAATTCCCCTAAATTTAACCCTTTTCCGCCAACGAGCAAAAGCTGTGTTTCTTCCATTTCCTGAAAACCGAGAACCAAAGAACTCATGCTATCTCTCCTCATCCTTACATTTCTTTTGAAATCTCATTAAAGTTCTATTGTATTTTAGCAGTAGCAAATGAGAATAAATAGTCTATATTGGCCATTTTTTATATGTTATAATTATATTAGGAAGAGTTAGAGTTCAACTTTCAAATGACCTTACCAAAAAGTAACACCTAACCTTTGGTTTAATAAAAAAAACTGCGTTATTAGCAGCCAGAATTTAAAGGAAAGCACCCTTTAGTTAAGCAAGCAAATTTCATAAAAAGGTAAACACAATAGCAATTATGCCAAACAAAATCAGCAGGATTCCAAACATAAAAATCCCTGTCACATATTCAAATATAGTAAAGAAAAAGGCAGTCCTCCTTATCCTACTTCTCTCTTCAAATAGAATTTTTAAGCCATCTCTAACCTCATAAAAACTAAGTGAACTTAAACCAAACCCTACAATAATACAACTAATTCCCACATATAAAAGTGTCATGACCTATTTTCTCCAATCAAATCCACGAATAACATCATAAGTTCTTTTCCCATAAACAACCGTGTCAATTCTAAAACTTAGAAGTTCTTCGTTATGATTTCACTAACCCTGTAAATAATTCCCTTAAAAAGAGAAAACCAAGAGTACTCCTCAAAGCCTGATCTGAAGAAACGCTTAATTTTATAATTAATGTTTTAAATACGTAAATTAAATATATTTATTTTTATTCTCTTAAATATTTATTTTTTTAATTTTAATATTTAATTTTTAATTCAATTGATGTATGATTAAATTATAAATAATGAAGGAGGGAATTATGGCCTATCCTCTAATTTCAGAGTGTCCCGTTTGTGGTAAGCAATTAAGAATTACAAAGTTACATTGTACTCATTGTCATACCACAATTGAAAATGAATTTGAACTCTCTAATTTTGCAACTCTTAACAAGGAACAGCTTAGTTTTATTGAAACTTTTCTAAAGTGCCGTGGAAATATTAAAGAAGTTGAAAAAGAACTTGGAGTCTCCTATCCCACCGTGCGTGGAAAATTAGATGACATTATCTCTTCTCTTGGATATTCTACCTCTAAAAAGGTTGAAAAAATTGATCGAAAAAAAGTAATTTTAATGCTGGAGAAGGGCGAAATAACAGCGGAAGATGCTATCGGAATTTTAAATGGGGAGGAATCCTAAATGAGTGACGAAATTTCAAGAGTATTAACAATGGTTGAAGAAGGAAAGTTGAACAAAGAGAAGGCTGCTGAATTAATCGATGTACTGCAAGGAAAGAGTAATCAGGTCGATCTAAATAAACGGACCTCAACCACCTATTTAAACAAAATGCTAAAAATCCGTGTTACTTCTGAAGAAGGTGACAATGTAAATGTTAATCTGCCAATAAAACTCCTTAAAGCTTTATTAAAGGTAGGAACCAATATTGCTAAGATGATTCCCGAATCCGAAAAGTATGTAAAGGATATCGACGTTGAACTTTTAATTGAAGCTATTGAAAATGAATTGGACGGACAAATTGTCGATGTTACTTCAGCAAAAGGTGACAAAGTACTAGTTATTATTGAGTAATTTGATGAAGATTAAAATTAAAGTAGAATCCAGACGATTTATTATTCCAGTTCCATATGCCTTTTTACATCTATTCATTGGGCTTCTCACTTCAAAGCGAATCCTGGTGCTTGTAAATCGTGCAATTGATAAAAACGCAAAGAAAAAATTTCAAATTCCTTATATAAACAGAGATGACTTGAAGCCTTTGCTAAGGGAACTTTCAAAACAAAGAGGTCTAAAGCTGGTTGATATAAGCCTTAAAGACGGAACAGAGATTTCTATTAGGTTATAAAGCACAATTCCTCCGTACTGGAATTGTGCTTTTTCTCTGCTAGGATTTTCATCAGTTTGGTTTCCAGAATTGTAATCCTTCTCAACCTAATAACAAATCGCTGATCTTGATCCTCCAAATCATATGATCGTATCCTTCGTCCCAATAATCCTTTAACAAATAATCAGGGTCTCCAAATTTCTTTCTCCAGATTTTTTGTGCACTTTTGTAGCCACTATCTAAACAAAATTCTTCTATGCCTTTACTCCGTAAAGTAAAATACATTGAATTTAATAGCAAATTCCCTACCCCATTTCTCTGGTAGTCCGGCCGAACAAATACTGTACCTACCTCCATTAGCTCTTTATAAGAGTTATTTGTACAATTACATATGAGATCACTTGCTGGCCCATATTCAATTGAACCAATAATTTTATTACCATCTAAAGCAATCAAGAAATACCGTTTCTCTCCATTGCTTTCAAAATCGCTTTCTATGTATTTTTCCTTAACTTTGACCTCATCATTAATATCATTCAACTTCTCACCTAAACCTTCTTTAATAAAGGTATCCGCAATCACTATTCTAAAAAATGAATTTAACTCTTTTATGTCCTCAATTCTTGGCCTTTTTATCTCCACGTTAAGCACCCCAAAACTCCTTTCATATAGAAAAGTACCATGTTCGTTCAATAGGTAGTCTCCGAACATGACCAGTCTTTTGCATGTTTCAAAGTAATATTGATAAACATGGATAAAGCTGGGGAAATCCACTTGTTCTTATGATAAGCGACTTGGGAGAAAATCTGTTTAAAATCACCAACGCAGGGAATAATTTTTAACCTTCCTGCCTTGATTTCATCAATTGCTGTCATTAAAGGTAAATAAGCAATACCAAGCCCGCTCATCACACAACGTTTCATCGCTTCTATACTCCAAAGCTCCATCGTATGGGAAGGTACGATTCCCCGTTCAACAAGGTATTCTTCAAACAAAGTTCGATAACTGCATTCTTTCTCGTTCACAATCAAACACTCGCTGATCTTTTGATTTTCGCAGCTTTTATCTAAAATATTCAACGGACAATCAGGGCTTCCAACAAGGACAAGCGGTTCATCTAACAACGAATGGACGATTAAATCAGAATCCTGCAACTGTGGCAGCATGACAAAAGCAATATCTGCACTCCCATTAAGTATTAACCTCTTGTTATCTCCGCAGGTGGCGTTACTTAAACTGATGTCTACATGAGGAAATTTCTTTCGATATTCTCTTAATATTGGTTCTAGGCGGTATACCGTTAAAGATTCCGGAGCCGCAATCTTTAACTCCCCTTTTATTTCCTCTCCATCACTGGTAATGCTTTCGATTTTTCCATAGGTGTCTAAAATTTCTTGAATATAGGGCAACAACTTCTTCCCAATATCTGTCAACCTAACCTTTCGACCCATCCGATCAAACAGAAGTCCGCCTAAATGTTCTTCAAGTGCCTGGATATGAGAAGTTACCGTGGATTGAGTGTAGCCTAAATGTTCTGCTGCTTGTGTGAAGCTGCCCGTTTCAATGACCTTTTTAAACGTAACAAAATGGCGTATTTCCATCATTTCACCCACTTTTCTTTGACTCTTCCTTCTATAGTATCAAGAAAATCAATGGATAACTTCATAAACTTCAATTTTACTAATAATTAATTGGACGTTAATATTAAGAAAAAACAGGAAATTATATAAATACAACGGAGGGGTTGAGTTTTGAAACGTATCCATTATAGCTGGTTTATTCTGGCCATTACATTTTTCTCTATTATTGCAGCGGGAATTGTCATGTCATCATCAGGGGTTTTCATAGATCCTTTCGAAAAGGAATTCGGCTGGGATCGATCTGTTATTGCACTCGCTTTTGCCATTAGTATGTTTCTATATGGTATATCAGGTCCGTTTATGGCAGCATTACTTAATGTGATTGGGTTAAAGAAAATGATGATTATTTCGATGGCAACTCTGCTGTGGGGTATCATACTAACCTTCATTATGAATCAATCATGGCAGATGATCATCATTTGGGGCTTTATCATCGGGCTGGGATCAAGCCTTTTTTTAACGGTATTAAGTCCATATGTAGCGAATCATTGGTTTGAGAAAAGAAGAGGTCTTGCAGTAGGAATATTAACGGCAAGTACAGCGACAGGTCAGTTAATTCTGCTTCCTGTCTTAGCGGCTATTATAAATAAGTATTCGTGGCGCCCAGCGATTGGTTTAATTATGATCCTGAGTCTCATTATGCTAATCATAATCCTTTTATTTATGAAAAACACACCAAAGGATGTTGGTATTCTTCCGTATGGACTTGAAGAAGAAGTACGAGAGAGCACAGAAGGACCAAAGGAAAACCCTATTGTTGTAGCCTTCGATGGTTTATTCGAAGCTGTGAAAGTAAAGGAATTTTGGTTATTATCTGGTAGTTTCTTTATTTGTGGGCTTTCAACGAGCGGTTTAATTGGTACCCATTTTGTTTCTTACTGTATAAGTTTTGGAGTACCTCTAGTTACAGCGGCTTCGTTTCTTTCGTTTATGGGAATCTTTAATCTAGTAGGAACAACTCTATCAGGTTGGCTGTCCGATCGTTTCGATAATCGATGGCTATTATTTTGGTACTACGGTTTAAGAGGAGCTTCTCTTCTATCTCTTCCATATGCATTAAATGAAGGTTCCACTACAATGCTAGTAATCTTTTCTGTGTTTTATGGATTAGATTGGATTGCAACTGTTCCACCTACCATTAGCATCTCAAGACAAATTTTCGGCACTACTAAAAGTGGAATCGTTTATGGTTGGATTTATGCATCTCATCAGGTAGGTGCTGCAGTAGCTGCTTATGGAGGGGGACTAATCTATAAATTTTTCAACACTTACACGTGGGCATTCTTCTTGGCGGGAGTTTTCTGTTTATTAGCAAGCTTATTTGTCATTATTATAAAAAAACGGCATTCAAGTCAATTAGCTAAAGAAGAAATAATGACAATATAGCATTGCATCTGGCTAACAACCGCCAAGATAAGGACTCGGCTACTTTTGAAATTGAACGCCATCCTCATAAATAAGCATTGCCCAGATGAGATATAAGATTAAGCGAATTTCAAATTGCGCGGACATCAATTAAGACACTTCTACGCCACCTATTTATTAAATAATGGAACGTCACTGGATGTTATCCAGAGCTTACTTGATCACAAGAAAAGTAAAACCACTCGTATTAAGCCCAACTTAAATGTAATCCATAGTTCCTTCATTTAAGTTAATGGCATATCGGAGCGGCTGAACTATTGATTTGGCTAATCCAATAATGTTGTACTTATCCTAACTGGCGTTTAAATTCTTTACAGGCGATGAAATAAGCGATGACCATAATGCCGACGCACCAGGAAAGAGCGATCCAGATACCGTTGCCAACATACCCTTCATACAAGAGAGCACGAATTGCATTTACAATTGAAGTCACGGGCTGGTTTTCAGCGAACGCGCGGACAATTTTAGGCATGGTTTCGGTGGGGACAAAGGCCGAACTGATAAACGGCAGGAAAATCAGCGGGTACGAGTAGGCTGTCGCCCCTTCCATAGACCCCGCTCTCAATCCGGGAATGACCGCCAGCCATGTCAGCGCCAGCGTAAACAGACCAAGTATCCCAGCTACCGCGAGCCAATCCAGGATATTAGCGCTGGAACGGAAGCCCATCAAGAGCGCGATGAGGATAACCACCACCACAGTAAGTACATTAGAAACAAGCGAAGTCAACACGTGAGCCCACAATACCGAAGAACGCTTGATGGGCATCGTAATGAAACGCGCCATCAAACCGCTCTTTACATCCGTAAATAACCGCAAGGAAGTGTATGCGACGCCGGATGCGATAGCCATCAGTAAGATTCCTGGCAATAAATAATTGACGTAGTTGTCCGTGCCTGTCTCGATAGCGCCGCCAAATACGTAGACAAACAGCAGCATCATCATAATCGGCGTAATCGCCACCGTGATAATCGTATCAGGACTTCGCATGATGTTGCGCATTAAACGCCCAAGTAATACCCCTGTTTTGCTTTTCATTTATATCTCCTCCTTTTTACCGATGATCGCGAGGAAAATTTCCTCCAATGTTGGCTGCTTCTCGATGTACTCCACTTTCGCTGGCGGGAACATCTCTTTGAGTTCGGTAAGGGTACCGGTTGTGATGATTTTTCCGCCATGCAGGATGGCGATACGGTCCGCCAGTTGTTCGGCTTCCTCCAGGTACTGGGTCGTCAGCAAGATGGTTGTGCCGCCGCCAGCAAGCTCCTTGACGGTATCCCATACTTCAATCCGCGCTTCGGGGTCAAGCCCTGTTGTCAGTTCGTCAAGAAAAATGACTGCTGGCGCCCCAATCAGGCTCATGGCGATGTCAAGCCGGCGCTTCATCCCGCCGGAATATTTGTCCGCCCGGCGGTTGGCTGCGTCACGCAGGCTGAATCTTGCAAGCAGATTGTCGGCGACTTGTGCGGGATTGGAAACTCCCCGCAACTTGGCGATCATTATCAGGTTTTCCCGCCCGCTGAGCATGCCGTCCAAAGCTGCGAACTGCCCTGTCAGACTGATACTTTGGCGGATATGATCTGGTTGACGCCGGATGTCGAAGCCACAAATACTTACTTCGCCACCATCGGGCTTCATCAGCGTCGAGAGGATGTTAACCGTCGTCGTCTTGCCGGCCCCATTTGAGCCCAGCAGTGCGAAAATTTCACCACGCCCTACCTCAAAATCCACCCCTTTTAGGACTTCCTTATCTTTAAAAGATTTTTTTAATCCTTTTACTGAAATCGCTGCATTACTCATACTTTTTTCCCCCTTATAAAATGCGCAGCAAGACGCTAGATTGCCTATACTCTACTACTAAGTCTGACAGATATTCTGTATTACTTACTACTGGGTTAAAATATAACTGAATAGTAAAGGTGACACATTACATTTGTAACCAGCTATTCAGTAAGAGTTTTCTATTGAATTTACTTTTTTTCCCATCGCTTCATGATACTCTGATTCAAATCTTCACGATACTTGTCGACATAGGTTTTAGCGTTTGCCACAGTTCGTAGGCAAAGGAAGCCAAGTCGTACCTAGTGACGGTTTGTGCATTAGTGTTGATATTAGGCTAAAATCCACTAGGATTTCTCCGTTATCCACGACCAATGTTATCGTTCAACTTCTTGCGATACTTATCCTTCCAAGTTTGCTCATCCTTCACCAGCTCGTCGCAGAAAGCAGCCACGTCTTCGCCCGTAAGGTCAGTGACTTTCTTTCCTTCCGCTGCACCTTCCTCGAAAAGGTCGAGAATGCCGTTAAAGATACGGCTGCTGTCCTTCCAGTCGGTGGGACCACCACCAGCAGTCCACATATATTTTTGCATAGCTTTGTAAGCGTTGCGGTAATCACTTGGAAGTGCCTTCGCACGCGCCTCCATCGCCCTCCATTCCCGCTTGTCATCCAGACTTCCGATAATTTTTTCAAAAAAATTCATTTTACTTCTCTCCTTTTGATTTTATTAGTTTTGAGTTCGTTTATTTCACTTGAAATGAAATTCCATTTTTTCCAAAAGATTTCAAGCTGCTCTTGACCTGCTGCGTTCAGTGTGTAAAATTTTCTCGGCGGTCCCATAGTGGATGGCTTTTTCTCGATGTCCACCAGATTGTTTTTCTCAAGCCGCATGGTAATCGTATAAACTGTGCCTTCAACCACATCAATGAAGCCAAGTTCTCGCAGCTGTTGCGTGATTTCATATCCGTAAGTTTCTCCACGGCTGATGATTTCAAGCACACACCCCTCAAGCACCCCTTTCAGCATTTCCGTGATATTTTCCAATTTTTCACCTCCATTTATTTTTTACTTATATGTTTTTTAGTACTCTGTAACACAGGTATTTTGTGTTACTTATATTCAGTGTTACTGACTACTAGTATATAGTATTACCGAATAGCGTCTTTTGTCAATAAAACTTTTCGTTAAAAGAGCCCGTTATTACGGCTTCAAAAGTGTTTTTATCAAAAATATCTTGGTTGAATTATAAAAAGTGATACCAGTTAACGGCATCACTATCAAATGTGAGAAAGAAATTCCTTATTATTTAATAGCATAGGACAACCAAACATAATCGCAGTGCCTTTACCATTAACAGATCTACGACCTAGACGTTTTTCTTGTTTATAACGTTTTTAAAAACACGTAAACGAAAGAATTCTCCTTGTATCAATACCAAAAATCATCCAGGAAAAACCATTCCATCTGAAACCAGCAACAGATCTTGGACCTACGAAAATGGGATAAAACCAAAATCCTTCACCATTATTGAGCCATATAAAAGTATTACGAAATAGGCACAACCTTATTGCTCCTGGATCAACAGCAAATGGTGAAGCAGCTGCTTGTTGAGGAATAAATGGTGGCGGAGGAGCAGTTGGAGCTTGTGGAATTTGTGATCCGGGTAGACCTGGAAAACCTGATGGTCCCGTAAAATCTGGTCCTGGTAAACCTGGTCCTGGAAAACCCGGTCCTGGTAAACTTGGTAAACCCGGTCCTGGTAGTCCCGGAAACGAGGGCACTGGTAAACTTGGAAATTGACGATCCAATTGCTGATCATAAACTATATAGGAGTATACTGGCTGATTATACATTTAAAACATCACCACCTTATGTTAAATAATTCTCATCTGAGTATTAATGAGGGTTATTTAATGGAACCAATCACATCTTTTAACCACAGAAACAAACTGCACCAACAATGATTAATAAAATAAACAACACTACTATGAGTATAAATTCACCGCACCCATGTACAGGAAAACAACCTGCATAAACAGGAGCTGCATAGGAGTATGACAATGGTGGCTGGGGAAGAACATTTGATCCAGCAGTAATCGGTAAGGCATTTGAAATCGGTAAGACATTATCCATTTTTACACTTCCTTTAGAATGTTTGGCGAGCTAATATGACATTACACTATATATTACACTCAGAGAGGAAGTTGGAGCGCGTCTGTATTATAAATAGGCACGAATTAGTGACAATTACTTTTAGTAATGAAAAAAAAGAGTGGCAGGCTATCTTGAACATCAAACCACGGTTTCAGTATGAGAAAAATAATGTACAAAGGTTTATGATCTTGCGGATTGAGGTGCGATTTTATTGAATAAACCTACTGTTATTATTAATGGTTGATTTTCGGGCAGTTATGAGATTTCATAGACGGAGAATTTCCGGCTAATGTATTAAGAGGAAGTTTAAGAAATGAGATAAGCGGAGAATTTCCGATTAACTGTTCTAAATAAGACAAAATCCAAAGATTTGGATTATATAAACGGAAAAACTTCCTTTATTTTTAAGGAAATATGTGTATTTCCCAATTTAAGCGGAATTTTACCGTTTATTTTTCAAACACAGTGAATCAACATTCAGTTATATACAGAGCCAAGTTTCAAGGAATGTCTAGAAATTCAGTCCCTACCTGGCAAACTAGTAGAAAACGAAATGAAGTTTATCGGGATAAAGAATCATTTTGTTCTAGGCGTATGATGAAGAAAATAGATGAATGGAAAAGAGCATCCAGATGATGCTCTTTATTTTTGGAGTGGATTTAGTTAACGAAATAGATGCGAAATACTGTTTCTTTTTCACAAAACTCCCCCATTAAAAGAACCCGTTAGAACCAAATCCTGCTTTTTTTCTCTTACTAACTTAATCTAAATATCTGTATTATTTCAGGACAAATTGAAGTGTTTTGTACTCCAATTAAAACTCTTCTTTTAAAATAGAAAACATCTTTATATCTTGATGTTTTCCCTTTATAAATACGCCTTTTCTAATTATTCCTTCAAAAGACATACCCGTTTTTTCCATCACTCGTGCGGAACCGATATTTTCTACAAAACACCTGGCTTGGATACGGACTAAGTTCATTTTTTCAAAACCAAATTTTATTACTTCTTTTGCTGCCTCAGTAGTTAAGCCATTTCCCCAATAATCTTGAGAAATAACATAACCGATTTCAGCCATTTTGTGATTGGGTTCCCACCAGACAAAGTCTATAGTCCCGATTAATTTCCCATTATCTTTATACTCAATTCCCCAAGGAGCCACTTGACCGCTTTTATATTTTGTTAAGATAAAGTCAATAAATTCTTTTGTATCGGATAGTGTTTTGTGAGTATTCCACGTAACATACTTAGATACTTCTTCATTGGAACCATATGAAAACATATCTTCAACATCATCTAATTTAACTTTCCTAAGAATAAGGCGTTCAGTTTCTAACCTTGGTAAATCACCATAAATTTCCTCTATTTTCATATAATCTTCCTCTCAAATTGATAGGCTTATATTTTACCACCACGAGACCGAGACCATATCACAACTGGTATGAGTAATAAGGATAAGATCCCTCCAGTAAATGATAATGTTACATAACTTGAACCTGCCACAATCATTCCAGACAATGCTCCGCCAGCAGCTCCTGATAGTGCAATCCATACATCTACTGTACCTTGAGTTTTAGCCCGTGTAGAAGTTTCAGTTGAATCAACAATAAGTGCAGTTCCACTGATCAAACCAAAATTCCATCCCAATCCAAGTAAAGAAAGAGCAATTATTAGAAGGACCATAGAATCTCCTAGTGCAATCGCTGCTATTAAACCTGCCAGCAGCAACGTAGTTCCAGAAGCAATAGCCATTGCAGTACGCCCTAACTTATCAACAAGAACACCTGTAACCAGTGAAGGGAGATACATGGCACCTATATGAAAACCAATAACAAGACCGACTGCACCCAAGCCATGTCCATGATGTCTCATATGAACTGGTGTCATTGTCATAATAGCTACCATAACAATTTGAGTCAGAACCATAATCGTTGCTCCAACGATTATTCCACTTTTGTTTTCTGTATGCTTAGTTGTTGCCAATTGTGCTTTATCGCTAACTTCTTGGTTGGTCGCTTCTATCGTTCTTGCAATAACCAATGGATCTGGACGAAGCATGATGAAAAGGATAACACCTGCTAAGATATATGCTGCTGCTGCTAAAATGAAAGGACCTGCAAGTGATGGAACACTAATTGAACGAGCGAAATTCCCCATCACATTCACTAAATTTGGACCTGCAACTGCTCCAAATGTTGTAAAAACCATCGTAATACTAATAGCAGTCGCCCGCTGTTTACTATTCGCTAAGTCCGTACCTGCATAACGAGCTTGTAAATTTGTTGCTGACCCTGCACCATAAACAAGCAGGGAAGTAAATAACAGAAAAACACTATTTATTATTGCTGCCAATATGACGCCTATTGCTCCAAGTCCACCAATCAAAAAGCCAGCTGATAGACCTGTACGACGACCAAACACCTGCGAAAGTCTCCCAACAAATAATGCAGCTCCTGCTGACCCTAAAGTTAATAAAGCTGAAGGAATTCCAGCAAACGCATCTGTACCAAGCATTTGCTGGGCAAGAAGTGCCCCCACAGTAACTCCTGCTGCTAACCCTGCACCACCAAAAATTTGTGAAATACTTACAACGAATAATGTTCGCTTGTATAACGTTTTTTGTTTTTCAGAAGAACAAATGTAACTCTGTAACGATGCTGTTTGGACGTCTAACGCTTTTACACTATCTTTTTGTAACATAATCTAACCTGCCTCTCTAGAAACCTAGTTCTATTTCTAATAAACTTCCAACTAGATGATTTGAATCATCATATCACGAGCAAAAAAACCATACAATATTATAATTGTATGGCGAACAATATCAGGTAAGACCGTTTAGCAAATGTTTAAGGATCATCAATCCTTGCTCAAGCTCTTCCAGCGTTTTTGATGCACATACAGAAACCCTTACCGCCCTTTCTGGACATCTATTTCCAACAACAAAACGTTCAGCTGCATAAACTTGTACTCCCTGCCCAGCAGCTAACGTTTCAAATTCTGCACCTGTAATTGTTCCTGGTAATAGCAACCAGCGAAAGATGCCTGTTTCTACACCTAAACACGTATAGTCTGCAAAATATCGATTTACGATTTGGTTTCTCTGTATGGTTTGTTCCCGATGACCCTCAATTAAGACTTCAAATTCATTTGATACAATCGTATGTGCTGTAAGTTCTGCTAATAACGGGGAAACTGTAATATTTAAGCCTTCGAAATTGGCTCCTTCAATTGACTCGGCACTGCTACATAGGCTAGGCGTAACCCTGGTGCTAGTGACTTGGATAAACTTGCAATATAGATGACCTGTTCCGTGGCAAATGTTGCAACTGCCGGAAGTGGATTTTTGCTGAGAAGATGGTACGATGCATCTTCAATAACGAACTGTTTATACTTTTTGGGAATGGCGGCAATCATTTTTCGATTCTCAACAGACATACATAAAGGAAGCAGTCGGATTATGATAATCTGGGATCAAGTAAAGGCCTTTAATATTTTCATTTTTACATGCATATTCAAAAGCCGTCGGACTCATTTCATAATTTTCTGATTTAATCGGTACTAATTGCACACTAAGCATTGCTGCAACAGTTTTTAAGCCAGGATAGGTATGATCGTCAACACCAATCCGATCTCCAGGCTTACAAAGACTTGCCAATGTAGCAGCAATCGCATTTTGACCCCCATTTGCAAATAAAATGTGCTCCACGGTTGTTTCGAACCCACCTCTTCGGATAAGCTTTAGTGCTGCATCCTTTTTCACACAATTATATGATTGTGCCGTTTATAAAACAATTATCAAGTTCTTTAGTTATGAATATGGGGCCCGCTGATTCACTTTTGATGTAAAAATTCTTACTATTCTGCTACAATAAAACAAAGATATTGGTTGTGAGATTGGACTAGAGGTGATAGTTAAATGTATTGGACTCCATTATTTGAAAACGATGTACCAGTAGCACTCTTCTGCTCTTAATGGAGTGAAGGTGACTACATCTCTCCGTTAGGGCATTTTCGACCTAAATAAAAGACGGAGGGCATAAAAAGTGAAAAACACTATATTAGGTTCTATATATCTAGCTTTAGCTTCCAGTATTTGGGGTGGCATGTACGTTGTTGTTAAAATTGTTGTATCGGTCATACCTCCACTAGAACTTGTGTGGATGCGATATTTAATAGCTATTATCGCACTTCTATTGATCGGCTTCATAACACGGCAAAATTGGCGAATCAATAAATGTCATATCTTGCTAATCATATTCATTGGCATCATTGGTAACGCCATTTCCATAGTTACACAAGAAATTGGTACAATGCTCTCCACAGCACAAATGGGAGCCATTATAACTTCTGCAACACCTGCATTTATGGTTATTTTTGCTCGAATACTCCTCAAAGAACGGTTGACGTTAAAAAAGGGACTCTCCGTTTGTTTAGCAACAATTGGGGTTATTCTCATTGTTGGAGTCGGTCATGTGAATTTGTCCAGTAAACTTGGTGGTCTTTCACTGCTAATTGCTGCTTTAACATGGGCACTCATGTCTGTACTTGTAAAGCGTGTGCCAAGTAATTATTCACAAGTTGTGGTAACCACCTATTCCATCCTAGTCGCCCTAATCGTGTTGACTCCTTTTGTCTTGCCACGGTTACATGAAATGAACATCTCGCAATTGACTCATCCAACTATTTGGGGAGGAGTCTTGTATTTGGGTATTATTTCAACAGCATGTGGGTTTTTACTTTGGAATCGTGGATTACAAATGCTTAACGCCTCAAGTGGGGGGCTATTTTTCTTCTTTCAACCTGTGGTTGGGACATTACTTGGATGGCTTATACTTGGAGAGAACATAGGTGTAACGTTTTGGATAGGCTCCATCCTCATTCTTACTGGTGTTTTATTCGTAATCATCGAGAAAAAATAATACTAAAAAACCCCTTCAACTGTTTCTGAAGGGGTTTTGCTTGTGTAACGGCAGACAATATTGAATGGCTTTCTGGTAATCCTCCTTCGTATCAACATCCATGATGACTCCTGGGTCATCTACATTCAAGTATTTCTTTTCGAAACCATTAAGGACGACACGTAAATTACTTTCTGGATTGGTTTCGAGAATTTTCTGTTTCACTGTTTTTGCTAATTTAATGGGGTGACCGCCTTTATATTGAAAGCTCGGAATCACCACGTTTCCTTTGTGTTCTGCTAATACCTGTACCGTCTCTTTTTTTACAAGCGGACAATCTCCTGGTGTTAGAAAGAAGGATGCAGAACTTACTTCGTTGCATCCCTTTTGAATAGAAGTAAACATTCCTTGATGAAAGTTTTCATTATAAACCACCTTTATCTGAAATGAAAAGGCATTTTTATGACAGATTTTTGCGATTTCCTCTTCGATGAGTTCCGCTTTAAACCCAGATACGACGATCACTCTGCTGCATACCCCTTCAAATTTAGAAATCGTTTGCTCCAGCACAGATATTTGCCCCAGTGGCCAGTTCATTTTAAATGCATTCGCTCGACTGGAATAGCCAGCAGCTAAGACAATCGCTTCCATTTTAGTCACCCTCTACCTATTCATCTATTAGTCTTGTAAGTTTATTCCCACTCTATCTTGAATATGAACTATCAAGGGGAAAGATTAAGTAACTGATCGTATAAACAAAAGTTGAAACAGTTGGAAACTGTATTTAGCCACATAGAAAATTGTTCTTATATAAGAAGAACAGATTGACTACAAAGGCTTCCTTTACTAACATAGACCGTTAATACAATGAAAATAGGCTGCCATTTTTGGCAGCCTATTTCTTTTTTAAAAAAACACCAGTTATCTCAATCATTTAATTCATTATAAGGTCATGGCTTACTACTTTTCATTTTTCAGTCTGATCAACACTTTAGTTTTATCTGGATTCTGGATGGCCGCATCCTCCATATTGTAATGCGCGATGGGATGCGCCCCCGGCTTTACAGTCCAACCTTTAATTTTCGGTAATACTTTGCGTCCCTTTTAATTTATCTAAAACTTTTATTAACCCAACAAACCCTCTAATGATAAACAAAGTAAAATTAACACTTGCAAAAGTATGGAGGGCTGACCATTTGTTCCATTTAAATAATCCCGTGTTCTTTTCCATAAACCATTGACCCAGACTCATAGGAACACTAAACAGCAAACTTTTCATTAGGATTTTACTAAATTTATCATTATACGATATTTTCACCCAGATAACACTTAGAATGGGGAAAAATAACATGTCATAAATAATATTTGTTTTAAAAATTTTTGAAAAAGGACGAACTGGATATTCTATTCTTTTGGTTCCAACCACATAAGCATCAATAAGAGTGGCAATAACTCCTTTTGAGAAAAAAATCAAAAGATTTTCTCGCATTTTCGTTCCCCTGAATAAAAATGGAAAAGATAAAACACATACTACTAATAGTAACCTTAACAACTTTCTCTCCATTAATTAACATCCTCTCGCACCTTCATTGATATTCTTAAAATGCCCTAAATTTACCATTAATACTCTATCGTTATTTAAATAAATTTTTAATAAAAACCCTTTAAGCAATACAATTAAAAGGTTTGTTCACTTGAATGTAGCTTATCCTATTTGAATGTACTTAAATCCTTATATTCAAGTATTGTCTCTGTAATTCTGGGAATGCTTAATTCAGACAGATGATTAAATCCCCTGTTGTAATATGGTTTAAGATACGTGACATTAGTTTGAAAGGAGTCTAGTACAAAGATGGACAAAAACAATAAAAATTTAGATCAACATAATAAGGATTGCGAATGTGAATTTTGCAAAAAACGAGCAAATATAGAAATGAAAAAGGAAGAAGAACGAAAAGAAATTGTAGAAATGTTAAAACGTATATAATATTAGATAGAAAGCAAACAAGCTTAGAAAAGTAAAGATGGGAACCGCTTAAAATTTGAAGAAAATATACTTAATAAATACGGAGGGGGTGAAATCCCCCATTCTCCCACCATCGTATGAGCTGCTTTTATACGCGGCAGTTTTGGCTCACAAGCTATTGACTGCCCCCATTCTCATCAAAAAACCTGATGGAAAATTACCATCAGGCTTCATTAATGAAAAAGACTCTTCGTCAATTTTATTTATAAAATTTCACACGATCTTCTACTGGCTTAAATTCTTTTTCACCTGGTTGTACTGTTGGACTACCAAAAGGCATCTGTGCAATCAACTTCCAATTAGAAGGAATATTCCATTCATTTTTCACTTCTTCATCAATAAGTGGGTTATAGTGTTGTAACGATGCTCCTAGCCCTTCTGATTCTAATGCTGCCCAAACAACTAATTGGTGCATACCTGATGCTTGATTTGACCAAACGGGAAAATTGTCAGCATATGTACTGAATTGTTCTTGAAGAGATTTAATAATATCTTGGTCCTCAAAAAATAGTACTGTTCCGTACCCCGCCTTAAATGATTCCATTTTTTGTTGAGTTCCAGAAAAGTCTCCATTTCCAACTAACTCTCTTAAGGTCTCTGTAGTAATATCCCATAATTTATCATGAGATTCACCTGTCAATATTACAAGACGTGCTGTTTGCGAGTTAAAAGCAGAAGGTGTGTATTTTACTGCAAATTCTACAATTTCTTTAATTCTCTCATCCGAAACTTGTACGTCTTTATTGATTCCATAGAATGAACGTCTTTCTTTTAGAACAGAATAAAAATCTTTAGTCATAACATTATATCCTCCAGTAAATTTTAGATTGAAGTGAAATATCTCAAATTAACAATAATTAAAATCGAGATTAAAAGTCAATTAATTTGTTTAAATTCTTTTTTGACTTCTACTTTTGGTAAAATAACAATAATATATTTATGGTTCCCATCGCACTGTTTTATATTATGAAAAACTATAATCAGTTTTTATTACAAAAAAGGCTTCTTTATGTTGGATATACCGTTTTATGGTCGGCAAGTATCATCAATTGTTTATCGTTCCGTTGAAAATTAATTTGTGCATCAGAGGAATAAAACCAAGCCTTTTTATTTTCCTTTACTTCAAATATGTTTAACTCATC
>NZ_JBALPZ010000174.1:0-7548 GCF_036965645.1 Neobacillus drentensis | reverse complement strand
ACTCATCCTGAAAATCTAAAACTTCCGAAGCCGTTTTTTCATCAACTGGGACGGAGATTAGCCAATGATCGTGCTCCTTTTCAATATTGTATATATCAGTCTGGCACAGTAATCTGCTGCCAATAGAATGACGTATCATCAACATTAAAAGTCACCCCCAGGTAAATCGATTAATAAAAAGAAACTATCTTGATTTCCCTGAATAGTTATTTCATGAATGTCCGTTATACGGGAAGCATCTCTTGACTTTAAAATATAATCATTGTTGATTGAGATTTCTCCCTCAATATTAAAGACGTAAATCCTCCTGCCAGATTCCTGTTCAAAGTTCAAATTCTTCTTTCCGTCCAATCTTGACAAATAAAGTGTTAAATCTTGATGGATTCCAGCTACCTGATCAGACGATGTATGCGAAATAACTGGTAGTAGCTGATTGTGTAATTTAGTAATATTATATGAAATGTCCTCATATGACGGTTTTAGCTTCTTTTCATTAGGTGTAAACCATAACTGTAGAAATTGTACTTTTTCCTCATTTGAAGCGTTAAATTCAGAATGAAGCACTCCAGTTCCAGCCGATATCCGCTGAATACTACCATGACTAATGGTTCCAGAGTTTCCTAGGTTGTCTCCATGCTTAAGCTCACCTTTTAGGATAATAGAGACTATTTCAGCTTCACGATGTGGATGAATTCCAAAACCACGTCCTGGCTGGACAGTATCATCGTTAAAAACTCGCAGTGGACCGAATCGTAAATTATTGGGATCAAAATACTCTCCAAATGAAAAACTTAGCGAACTTTCCAACCAATCATTTTTTACTGTGTAACGTGTATCTGCAGGAAAAAGTTGAATCAAAATCTTTCACTCCCTAAATAAATGTCAATTTAATTTATTAATCTATATATCTAGAATCATGATATTTTTAACTAAGAATATTTTAATTCATATAATTATTTTTTCAACTAATTCAGTTAATGGCTTATCAAGAAAAGCCAATCAACCACTCTCGATTAGCTCATTTGCCATTTTCTCTGTCTCCTGCTCAGTTTCTTTCCAATTAGTTTAGATAAGAAACCCACCCATCACAAACACTACCTGTTATTTCTTTCTTTTAATAGATTGATTCACAATTAAGCAGCTTTGGTTAACTCCTTTGAATCCTTTTTAAATATCATAGAACTAACTGATAATAGCTTGCTCCCATTGATTGCAAGGTATAATGCTATTGCTAGAAATGCTAAATCTAACTCGTAGCCTGCCATTTGACCATTTCCTAATAAACCAACTGAAAGCTTTACTTTTATTGTTGCCCCAATCAACATTAATGCAAACAATGCTGCAAAAAATCTAGTTGCCAATCCAATGATTATGGCGATCCCACCAATAATCTCCAGAGATGCAACTCCATATGCCATAAATCCAGGCAAGCCTATACTATCAAACCATCCTACAATATTCTCAATTCCACCCTGAAATTTTACAATTCCATGTATTAAAAATAATGTTTTTTATCATTATTCTATTTCTCCTCCCAAACATAGTTTGTTATTATAACTTTCTATACCATTGAGCGGCAGCTTCGACCTCTTGGGCGGTTAATTGATGACCTCTATTCTCCCAATGAAGTACTACATTCGCATTTGCCTTTTTTAATAATGATTCAAGTTCAGCCGATTCCATTGGTGAGCAAATCGGATCATTTGTCCCAGCTGCTATAAACACTGACTTACCCGATAAATCTGGAAGGTCGATCCCTTTTCTCGGCACCATAGGATGATGAAGAATGGCACCCTTTAAGGCTTTTTGATAGTGAAATAATAGACTCGCTGCTATATTTGCTCCATTTGAGTATCCAATAGCGATAATATGATTTCGGTCGAAACTATACTTTTCAGCTGCTTCATCCAGAAACTCATTTAATTCTTTTGTTCGGAAAACGAGGTCCTCTTCATCAAAAACTCCCTCAGCTAATCTTCGGAAGAATCGTGGCATTCCATTTTCTAATACATTACCTCGAACGCTTAAAACTGAAGCTTCATCATCAATTCTTCCAGCAAGAGGCAACAGGTCTAATTCATTGCCACCGGTACCATGAAGCAATAATAGCGTTGGTTTTGTTGGATCTTGACCTTTATTGAATATGTGTTTCATTATTTATCTCCCTCCAGAACCCGAACCTCTACTCGCGGTAAGGTTTCTTCTAATTCTTCTCTTTTTGACTCTAACCAAGATGGCAGCATAAGTTTTTTCCCGAGTTCCTCTATAGGTTCATCCTCCGCAAAACCCGGTGGGTCGGTTGCAATTTCGAAGAGAATACCCCCTGGTTCATGAAAATATAGAGCTTTGAAGTAGTTTCGGTCAAGAATCTCTGTAGGATAATACCCTTTTTCAAGGAGAAACGATCTCCACTTTTGATGCTCTTTCTCATCTTTTGCTCTCCATGCTATATGGTGAACCGTTCCAGCACCCATCAGCCCTCGAACAGAAGGATTTAGTTGAATATCAACTGTATTTCCTATACTTCCTTCAGATTTAAATCGTAAAAATTCATTTTCTTGACCAATGCATTCCAACCCCAATACGTTTTCTAGAACATCGGTTGTCTTATGTGGTTGTGCAGAAAAAAGAATCGCACCTCCAAATCCTTTTATCGCATTTTCAGACTGAATTTCGCCAAAATTCCAAGTATTTACTGGACCTTCGTCTCGTTCTGTCAATTCCAACAGGAGTCCATCTGGATCATGAAATTTTAAATATCTTTCCCCAAACCGATTGGAAGAAGTAAATTCGATTCCAAATTTCCGTAATCGATTCTCCCAAAAAGGAACCGAACCCTTCGGAATCACATAACTAGTCACACCAACCTGACCGATTCCAATTCGACCTTTTAGTTGTTTAGCCCATGGAAAAAAAGTTATTACCGAACCTGGTTGACCTATTTCATTCCCAAAATAGAGATGGTACACTTCTGGACGATCAAAATTAATGGTTTTTTTGACAAGCCTTAACCCAAGTACACCTGCATAGAAATCAATATTTCTTTGTGCATCGTTTACCATTGCTGTGATATGATGGATACCCGTTGTTTTTTGCATTTTACCCTCTCCAATCATCGAATGGGGCTTTATTTAGGTCTTTCAATTTCAAATATCTCACCAATTTTTGCGTAATTATTCCCAGCTAATCGGCTGACCGCTGCTAAGCCCCTTGGATCAATTCTTCCATTTTCATAAATATCATTTTCGATATGAAACTGAACAACTTTTCCTATAATCAGGTCACACCCTGGCGTATCCAAACCTCCCAATTCGAGGGAATGCTCTAATAAACATTCCATTCTGATTTTTGCTTCCTTAACTCCAGGAACAGAAATTTTCACACTATCTACTGGTGTTAAATGAGCTAACTCAATTTCACTTTCATTAGGAGGAAGGCTGGCAGCTGTTTTATTTATTTTTTCAACATTCTGTTCATCTACAATATGAACAACATATTCCTTGGACTCCTTAATATTTCTGGCTGTATCTTTTTGTCCCCCTGCTGAGCGTTGAATAGAAATTGATATCATCGGGGGATTGGATGACACGATGTTAAAATAACTAAAGGGTGCTCCATTCAAAACACCCTCTTTTGAAATCGATGTGACGAAAGCTATTGGTCTAGGTATGATGCTTCCTATTAGAAATTTATAATTTTCCCTTTCAGACAATGTGGCTGGATCGATTGAAAGCAAAGATATCATCCCTCTTCGTAATATCAGTCTAGTTCTCTTACTTCAAACGGTAATAACACTCTTTCAATTTTAGCTCTATGAGGCTCATACTGTGATGGCAGCATCAATTTTTCTCCCATTGTCGCTTGTGATTCATCATGAGCAAATCCTGGAGGATCCGTTGCAATCTCAAACAGTATTTCCCCGTGTTCTCTGAAATAAATAGCATTGAAGTAATTTCGATCCTTTACAGGAGTTACTCCATAACCATTCGCTGTAACATATTTTTTCCAATCCAATTGATCTTCATCATCAATAGCCCGCCATGCAATATGGTGAACGGTGCCCACGCCCATTTGACCACGGCCAATTGGCGTTAATTTTAAATCTATAATATTTCCGATATCGGCAGTAGAACGATATCGAGCAAAATCTCCTTCTTTACCTATTAATTCAAGTCCCATTACTTTTTCTAATAATTCGCCCGTTTTATCAGGCTGGGTTGATAAAAGAGTTGCTCCTCCAAAACCTTTAATAGCCACTTCAGGTGTTACCTCACCAAAAGTCCAAGTATTGTTTTCTCCTTCTTCTCTTTCCACAATTTCCAGGTGAAGACCATGCGGATCATCGAACTCCAAATATTGCTCTCCAAAGCGTTCCATTTTTGTAAACGGAACGTTTAATTTTTCAAGTCTTTTTTCCCAAAATTCCATTGCCCCTTTCGGAACGACATAAGAAGTAACACCGACTTGACCGTCCCCGATAATTCCCTGATGAGCTCCTGCCCATGGAAAGAATGTAATAATGGTTCCTGGCTTTCCACCTTCATTACCGAAATAAAGGTGATAAGTCCCGGGGTCATCAAAATTTACAGTTTGCTTCACCAAACGTAATCCCAAAATTCCTGCGTAAAAATCTACATTTTCTTGGGGGTGGCCTACAATGGCTGTGATATGGTGAATACCCATTATTTTTTTACTCATTTTCAACACTCCATTTCTAATTTAGAATCCAATTTATTAAAAAACACTTCTTATCTATTTTGTTCCTCGGATGAAAATAAAATCTCAAACTATTTACTTCAATTTAAGTATCTCTAAATCGAGATGTTTAGAATAAAAAAGCATCTAAAGCATATTGACCAGGTCCAATTAAAGCAATACCAATAACAACTGCAAGCACAGTAAGGTTATATTCATATCCATTTGCCGTTGCCCATAATCCGTTTGGTGCGTGTACTTTGACGATAGCCATTACCATGGTTCCTGCAATGATAATTCCTGCCAATGGGGTTAATAAGCCTAACGTAAACAAAACGCCTCCAACAAGTTCAGCTAATCCTGCCAATAAAGCCATTGTTACTCCTGGTTTCATGCCAATGGATTCAAACCAGCCTCCTGTACCCTTTAAACCATATCCTCCGAACCATCCAAACAATTTTTGAGCTCCGTGACCAATGAATAAGATACCCACTACTAAACGAATAATTAATAAACCAACATTTACCATTTCAAATTCCTCCTAAAAATATGTTTTTATCTCGAATTCAAGATATATAACCAAAAAAATTTTAACTTTGGACGTTCATGTCTATTTTTTTCAATAATTTTACAAATATTTCTTTATCCTCTTTATTAAAAGAGCCAAACATGGAATCAACAAATCCTTGATGTTTAGGCATAATGCTGTCCATCATTTCTTTTCCTTCGTCTGTTAAGGTAACATGAATGACTCTGCGATCTTCCACACATGCCTGACGACATAATAAATCTCTCTGTTCTAATTTATCGATCACATACGTCATTGTGCCACTTGAAATTAATATGCTATTACCAATTTGATGAATGGTATGCTTTCCCTTATTATAAAGCACTTCTAAAACAGAAAATTCCGTAATACTAAGGTTATAATGACTCATTTCCACTCTCATACAATCCTGTACTGCTTTAGAGGTTTGCATTAAAACGAGGTAAGGCAAATTCGTACATGTTTTTTCCATTTATTTCACCTCCTAAAAAACCTTTAATTAAGATATCTTGAATATGAGATAATCATAATACCTTAATACCCGTTTGTCAATAAATTTTTTTCAGCTGCATTAGATAATTAGGATCCTTTCACCGGTTTATCCGAAAGGCCTCAATCTTTGTGCTAAAGATTTACACAGCTAATCTTCGGCTGCAAGGGTCATAGAATATGAATTTTTTTTATTTTTTTATGTCATGCTAGTTATATATAGGAGGCGAAAGAATGAAAAAACGTCAAGAATCTGTCATCGCCGTCCGTAAGAATGGCGATGACGATATTATTGAATTAAAGTTGTCAAACGGTCAAGTTGTTGATTACAAAGAAGCACAACAGATGGCAAAAAGTGGGATGATTGTAAACGTCAATGTTTTCAAAGGTGGCGATGGAGAGGAACATCTTAGGAGCAATCCGGACGGTGATCCGAACAACAACCTTGATAATCTCCCTCAGTTCTGATGGATTATTAAAATTGAGTTTTTTAGTAACGGTTCTCTTATGAAGGACAAGATTCCAATTAACGGTTAAATCCGGAAGAATTTCGGCTTATAAAAATAGGCTCAGGGCATATGAACTCTGAATATTTTTATGGGCTTATTGAATTAAAGCCCCCGTTCGTAATATAAGGTTAGCCAGATTTTAAACTGCATATCTATTTCTGAGTCAGTAAAAAATACGGAAGAGGTGAGAACACATGGAAAATGATAATTTAAAACTTACATCTTCCGAAATAGGAACACTATGGGGAGAGTATGTGAACGGAACTATGAGCGAGATAGTAAATAGGTATATGCTTTCTATTTTGGAAGACGAATCAATAAAAAAAGTTTTTGAAATTGCCATTGAGACATGGGAAAAGCAAAAGAATCAGCTTGTTTCCTTCATAGAGAAAGAGGGATTTCCAGTTCCTATTGGATTTACTGAGTCCGACCTTAATAAAGGTGCAAAGAGATTGTTTTCTGACACATTCTGCTTAAATTATTTACATATTATGACTATACATGGTTTATTGGGGCATACAACTGCTTTAAGTGTTTCTGTCAGAAAGGACCTACGGCAATTTTACAATTCATGTGATAATGATGCAAAAAGTATGTACGATTTAACCATTGAGTTATTGCTTAAAAAAGGAAAATTCCAACGAGACCCCTATTTTTATCCGAACGAAAGCCCTGAATTTATATCTACCAAAGATTTTACTGATGGATTCTTCGGAAAAGGGAGACTTTTATCTGCTTCAGAAATAATCAGTATTTCTCTTAACATCAAAAAGAGCATTATGGCAAAAACTCTTTCAATCGGATTCAGTCAAATCGCTGAATCGGAAGAAATAAGAAAGTTTTTTGAGGAATTAGAAAAAAAGGCAGATGAAAACATACATGCCCTTTCAAAAATTATGCACAAGGATAATTTGCCAGTTCCAATGTCGTGGGAATCAGAGGTTACAACGTCAAAAGACTCTCCTTTTTCAGATAAATTAATGTTGTATCATATGGGTTTCTTGGCTCAAACTGCACAAATATATTACGGGACAGGTCTAGCAGGAGCCATGCGAACAGACTTAGCTGTCGTTTATGAAAAAACAATTCTAAAAACATTAGCAATGACAAAAAAATGGTTCGATATTATGGTGAAAAACAAGTGGTTAGAACAGCCACCACTTGCTCCCAATAGAAAAGAACTTGCACAAGATAAATAAGATATACCCCTCATTAGTGAGGGGTATATTTTTAATTAACTTTTTCATTTAAGGGATAATTTCAACATAAAGTAGTTTATTCCTTCTTAAGCTAGTCGAGTAGAAGAGA
>NZ_JBALPZ010000173.1:4488-10282 GCF_036965645.1 Neobacillus drentensis | reverse complement strand
AGGTAAATGAATATGGCTATAATTTAAAATACTAGCAATTATATAGGTCATTAAAGGAACCGACTTGCCAAGTCTCTTTAAAATTTCAACTGGTTTTAGACTCAGCCCTTCTTCTGAAAAATAACTTCCTAAAATATAGGCAATCCCAAAGACAGTAAAAGAGGTTCCGACATCAAACATACTAAAATAGGTTAATCCCTTTACTCCCCAAATGGCGTGGACGAGAGGAAAGGCAAATAAACCGACATTAAATCCGGAAAGCATTAAAAAAGAACCTTTCAGTTCCCTTTTCTCATTTTTAAAAAATAGAAAGCCAAGAAATGCTGTAAGTATTCCAAAAATAAATACAATCACAGGTATCAAAATTAAAGAGGTTTCTATTTTTACAGAGTCGAAGGTAACAAGAACTAGCGCAGGAAGGGTAATCTTAAAAATGATTTTTGAGATGACTTCTCCATCTTTTTCTTTTAAAACCCGTAAACGTTTTAAAACATAACCAAGCATAATGATAATGATGACATAAAGAAATTCCTGATTCATTAAAAAAAGCACTCCTCTAGGATGTATTTTTTCCTTGTGCTACTCTAAAAACAACTTCTCGAACGTTGGTATAGCTCTGTGGTGACAGGCACTTAGGCATTTATTTCATAATTAAATTATATCAAATAAAAAATAGTCCACTAGTGATCGAGGATGCCCTTTCAAAAAACAAAGCTGCCTCCATACCTGAAGGCTGCCTTGCCTTACTATATATCTATCAAATTCACTGGGATACATTTTGTGAACAATTTCACATATTTAAGATTTATAATTGTTTTGGGGGATTAACATAAGATCCTTGCTATAAAAATAACCGAAATGCTTTTCATTAAATTCAACTTTATATGTAAATGCACCTGATACACTCTGCCTTTGTTCACTAATAACCCCTATTTTCTTCTCAAATCCTTTTAAATAAAAGTAATCTTCAGGTTCCATTTCCTGTTTCGACTCTTGATCAATCTCCTTTATTTTTACTCTTTTCCCAATCTCAAATTCTATCGCTGGAGACGCCTTGCTTTTCTCACTTTCAGAAAGCAATTGATGTTTTTCTTTCATAATCTCCATTTCTTCGCATCTCCTATTTTTAAAAAATTACATTCTAACTATACATAAGTCTATTTACATTGTCAACGAGGTTGACAAAATGCAAAAATAGGAGTATTGTTAATTGTAAACTAGGTTTACAATCGTGAACTAGGGGGGGATGGCAATGTTTAATATTGGAGATTTAGTTATATATTCCATACATGGTTTAAGCAGAATTGATGATATTTGTGAAAAGACTATTTCTAATGTGACCAAAACCTACTATGTTTTACATCCTCTTGATCAGGCTAATCTAATCATCAGCGCGCCCGTTGATAGCGATAAAGTCGTGATGCAAAAAATGTTGGATTCAGAAGAAGCTGAGGGGAATTTTGCAATCCTTCAACCAGCCGGGGGCAAGGTGGATCGAAAACCCGAAACAGAGATATAGACAATACCAAGAAATTGTAAGAACAGGGAATCGCAAGGAAATTGCTAAAATAGCCAATACGCTAATGAGGAAAGACTCGGAGCTGCATTTAGAGCATAAAAAATTGTATGATCAAGACCGCAAAATATTGGATCCTATTCAAAATATATTGTTTAAGGAATTAGCGATGTCTTTGGAGACTACTTTTGAAAAAATAACAGAACAGGTAAACAGTTTAATAAAGCATTAATCAAAAAACAAGAGTTGAAGATCATAGGAAGATCTCAACTCTTTATCCTTTATGGGCTTCCTCTAACCCCCAATCAGATTTTAATAAATCCTTCAGGAATCCTAATTGCCTCTCTCCAATCTTACCGGCAATTTTTTTCTCTAGAGACGCCTTTAGTGCCTCATTTTTCTCATAGCATTCCTCACCTAATGAAGTTAATCTTATGCATTTTTCTTTATTGTTGTTTTTTACGTTCATTACCTCAACTAAGTCTTTTGATTGCAGGCTTTTTATAAATTTATGGACTGCCTGCCGCGAAATATCTACATTTTTTGAAACAAAGGCAATGGTAGGCTGCCTTTTATATATTCTCGCCATGATAAACCATTCAGAATTAGAAATATGAATATCACTGCTATCATTCCACATTTCCTCTGTAATTCTACGAAGTAAAAGATGGCGCTCACTTAACAAGTCAATTAAGTCCAAGTTATCTAATTCAGGATTCAAGTGTTTTCACTCCAATCATAGTAATCGCCACTACTATACAAAAAACCCCTTTAAATGTCAACCTTGGTTGACATTCATTCCGTACTTATAGCTTAAAAATTCACTTAAGTTTAGTCTCCATTGTATGTTAATATTTGTTATTAGGATAGTCGAATTAATAGTAAGGGGGCAACAACATGAAATTTAGTAAAGTTCGCTGGGGCATCATTGGCTGCGGCGATGTAACAGAAGTAAAAAGCGGCCCGGCATTTCAAAAAATACAAAACTCAGAGCTTGCTGCCGTCATGAGAAGAACAGGTGACTTTGCCAAAGATTATGCCGAGCGACATGGGGTACCAAAATGGTACGATGATGCAGATTCGCTTATAAACGACCCCGAAGTCGATGTTATTTATATCGCGACACCCCCGGGTTCACATAAGGAATATACAATCAAAGCCGCTAGAGCCGGAAAACCTGTCTATGTTGAAAAGCCAATGGCGCGGACATTCGAGGAGTGCCAGGAAATGATCGCTGCCTGCGAGGCCGCCGGTGTCCCCCTATTTGTTGCCTACTACCGCAGAGCCCAGCCGCGATTTTTAAAAATAAAAGAGCTATTAGAAAATAATGCCATTGGAGAAGTAAGATTTGTATCAACCACGCAGTATCAAAAGCCATCGAAGGATGTAGAGGATTCTCAGAATCTCCCTTGGCGGGTTCAGCCTCATCTGTCTGGGGGCGGGCTTTTTTTCGATTTAGCCAGTCATACGCTAGACTTGTTAGACTACCTGCTTGGACCCATTAAAGAGGTCAAGGGACTTGCATCCAATCAAGCAGGCTATTATCCAGCAGAAGATATAGTTACAGGGACATACCGATTTGAATCAGGAGTACAGGGTGTAGGCAATTGGTGCTTTTCTGCATTTGAGGATGTGGATATAAATGAAATTGTCGGAACACATGGGAAAATTTCTTTTTCTACCTTTAGCAATAATCCGGTGCTTCTGACGACAGCAAACGGAATGGAAGAGTGGAGCTTTGAGCCGCCAAAGCACGTTCATCAGCCGCTCGTCCAAACGATCGTATCTGAATTAACAGGCAATGGCGGTCATTGTCCAAGCACTGGAGTATCTGGTGCGAGAACCAACTGGGTTATGAGTGAAATGGTAATGAATTATTATAAAATCTCAAAATAGTACTCCATTATGAAAGAACCTGCCTTACTGCAATAAACAAAGGCAGGTTCTTCCATTTAGTTCTATTATATTTGTATTCTATGAAAGACAAATTTCCCTCCCAGAACTTACTTTTTGTCCTTCATCCTCGGCGCTTAATAAAAGAGGAACAATTTGTTTACCAAAAATTAAAACTCTTTAAAATGGATTTATGATATTGTGGAAATAATCGAGGCAAACGCAATACCTATTCAAGCCATGTCCTCTCAGTAAACACAGCGAATTTTATGAAAAATACTTAAAGGAGTGATTAAACTTTTATAGCAAACATATAAGATTACATAGACCGCACGTTGATGTCCTTCTTATAAATCCATATTACTCTAGATTACATACTTCAAAAAATGGAAACTGGCTATTTCCTTATTACTTTTACCTTATGCAATATACCTGAACAGCTCGATTTCTCTATTCTCTATTATCAGGGGCTAGGAAGCCACAAGATTCCTCAACCAGAATTCCACCTTCAAGATCATCGAAGATCTTATTTTTCCCTATAATGCTTATGCCTTCCCTCAGCCTTACACGATCCATGTATTGGCATATTTATCGTTTCTACTATAAAACTCTTTATTTTGAAACAAGGTTAACCTATCAATCTTATTTTAGTTAATCCAATTTTTCTATAAAAATCATTTTATTGAAAGTCAAAAGGAGGTTATTGTTAGATGTTAGAAAGCCGAACAGTAAAAAAAGCCATTTTATCAAAGGGGGGCAAGAGAAATTTAAAGAGAAAAACAGCCTTCCTTATTTTGATGTGTCTACTATCTTTCGTTACTTTAGGGAATTTATTTATTAAACCTACACAGGCTGCTGTGGGAACTCATGTTGTCATCAGTGAAATTTATGGCGGAGGAGGTAATAGTGGTTCTTCCTACAAAAATGATTATATTGAACTCTACAATCCTACAAGTTCAAGTATTAGCTTATCTGGGTGGTCTGTTCAATACGCCTCTTCAACTGGTACATTCAACAGCATCACAAATTTAACAGGCAGCATTGGCGCACATCAATATTACTTAATTAAAGAGGCAAGCGGCGGTGGCGGAACTGTTGACCTGCCAACTGCTGATGTTACAGGTACGATAAACTTAAGCGCTAGCAGCGGAAAAGTTGCATTGGCAAAAGTCACTACCGCGGTTTCCGGCTCAACCAATTCAAATGTTGTCGATTTTGTTGGCTTCGGTTCTGCAAATGATTCAGAAACTACTCCAATCGGCACTCTTTCTGCTGCCACAAGTGCAGAACGTAAAGACAACAACGGTGGTTCCGCTCAAAGCCAAGGGAATGGCTGGGATACAAATAATAATGCTAACGACTTGGTGATTACAAGCAGCCTGGTTCCGCAAAATTCGTCTTCTGCAGCTGAACCTGCAACACAGACAGGTACAGATCCGGGAACACAAACTGGTACTGATAATGACCATATGGGATTAGGGAATCCAAGCGGGGCAACCAGTAATACAACCAATTCCAATAATTATTTGATGGTTAAACCTCAATATGATCTTTCCTACAATAATAGTAAACACGAGCCAAACTGGGTAAGCTGGCATTTAGGTTCTTCAGACCTTGGAAGCACTCCACGTCAGGATGACTTCCGTGCGGATACCACATTACCAGCAGGTTGGTACCAGGTTACTGCTAGTGAATTTTCAGGAAGTGGATTTGACAGAGGGCACATGACTCCATCTGGTGACCGTACTTCTTCTGTCGCCAACAATTCAGCCACGTTTTTAATGACCAATATGATCCCCCAAGCTCCAAATAACAACGAGGTTACGTGGGAAAGTTTAGAAGCATACAGCCGTACACTTGTATCCACTGGCAACGAATTATATATCATATCCGGAGGTTACGGATCTGGAGGCACTGGGTCAAATGGATATAAGACCACTGTAGGGAATGGAGTTGTCGTTCCAGCAAAAACATGGAAGGTAATCGTTGTATTACCTAATGGTAATAATGATATTAGCCGAATAACAACTTCGACTAGAGTAATAGCTGTGTTGATGCCAAATGATCAAACCACTTCCAGCCATCCATGGAGCTACTACAGGGTTAGTGTCGATACGATTGAGTCTATGACTGGTTATGATTTCCTCTCTTCGGTACCAGCCAACATCCAAGGTACCATCGAGGCTAATATTGACAATGGTCCTACAAATTAAGCCAAGGAAATTTTCCTTCTGGCCTTTTGAGCAAAACCTCGCTAACTATATTTGTATACCCCATTTGAGAGAAAGGAATGTGTTCCAAGAATCTGTTGGCAGCACATTCTTTTTTTATTTATAGGCTGTGTTAAAGGTTACTGTTGATTTGGGGACAATGTTGATTGGAGCG
>NZ_JBALPZ010000173.1:2544-4473 GCF_036965645.1 Neobacillus drentensis | reverse complement strand
CCAAGATTAACACAGCCTATTTATAAAAAAACTGCCTCTATTTATAGTACGGTTCATTATGTGAGGTTTTCATATTCCTAGCGAATCTTTTAGAACAGTCGTTAAATACTCTACATTGGTTATTTTTTTATTACATTCGCTGCTGTTGGTGCAAATAAGATTGCCGATAGCTCTGTAATAATCCGGGTTTTTTGGTCTTTTCGCTTTTGTTATAGTGGAGAAATAGGCTACCTCACCAAAACAATTACATATGGAACAAAGATTTTTCTTACTAGTCGGTGTAACTTCACATTCAATGCCGACCAGTATTCCTTCAAGCTCATAAACGATAAACTTTTTATTGGATCTTAAGTCATTCCAGCTTAAATAGGTTAGCTGGCTGCAATCTATATTTGCTAAATCAGGCAGCTTTAATTTTTTTCGTTTTGGAAACATTTTTTTGAGTTGCTGCTCGGTGATTTGTGGGAAAGGCAGCAAAAAGGCAGAAAGACGCCGGATATATTGCTCATACTCGTTATCTGTTTTTAGTCTGGAAAGATCCAGCATTTCTTGTTGTTCCAATGTTGCGTTTGGAAAGAGGTCCAAGATTTTGGCATGAGCTAAGTCAATCACCGCTGCTAAAACATTTGGGGGGACATTATTTCTTACACTGTCCTTAATTAAAGAAATTTGCCTTTTTATTAAATTTAACTGTTCATTTTTAATGAATTTTTCGGTCATCAGCTATATCCCCAATCGTTCAGCTACCTGCTTTTATACTTATTTTAATAAATGCAGCAAACTACTAAAATGGATAAAATGACTTAGAAACGTTTTTTACATAAAACAGCACTGATGATGGATTTTCACCAGTGCCGTTCTCCTACTTCTTATGTGAATAAACAATTTTCTTAATGGTTTCAGTGGAAAGGTAGTATTCCTCAGCCAGCTGCTGGATACAGCTGCCACTGATAAAAGAATTTCTAATGGCGGCATTACGACGGTCAATCAGATGTCTGCCTCCACTTGAAGTCCCCCATTTTCGATACTCCGTTTCCCGCTTAGGAATATACAGGGTTTCCCCTTGCACATACTTTTGGATTTCCACGATTAACTTTTCGGGTAAAACTTTATTTGCATTAATATAATTCAATTCTGCCCGCTCCTTATTTTGATTTTGAAAAAAATAAGGTGCAAAGCCACTATATTAGAAAAGCTTTATCAGCGATAAAATTAACTATTTCGCCCCATGCAAAGTATCGCCTTTCCAATAATAGGCTTTGCATGAGTGGAAGAAGTACCAGACAATCTTATTTGATTCTCCATCTGTAAGCACCCCCTTAATTTATCATTATAACGAAATTTACAACTGGATTGAATCCTTTTATCTGCTTATTACTTTTTATGAATTAATAAATTTAAATGAGCATAATGATACAAAAAGCAGATTGGAGCTGATTGCTTGAGCAATTTCATTCCGGAAAAACTATCTGTAGAATACATGGATGGTGTTACTGCTACGGAACCTGTTATTCCAAGATGTTACACGCTAACTCACTCTGATTTAACTGGAGATCTATTTTTAGCTATTGGAACACATTATGCCTGGGATAAAATCAATCCTATGAGAGATGAGGTATTAGGTGAATGGAAAACAAACGGGAATTCGTTATATTACTGGGTTTATTTATATATAGATCAAGGACAATATAGCCAAAATGTATCAGCAAAACGCACTGAAATATTTAGGCGTGAGTTACCACTTGCATTAACTGCTATTCGATACGGCGATCGATTTTTATTCAACGCACACCCTTATCTAGATCATGCTTCAATAATAGTTAACTTTATGTCCGCCTATCCTCAGTTTGCTAGACAAGAGACTTGGGGGACTTTCCACAGTTTTCCCATATAATCATTATCTAAATATAGCTATTTTTTTAAAAAATA
>NZ_JBALPZ010000173.1:0-2505 GCF_036965645.1 Neobacillus drentensis | reverse complement strand
AATTTCCTTTATAATATAACAAACAAGAAATAGATTTAAGGATGGCCAATATTTTGAAAACAAAAGCTAAATATCAAACCTGGATTCGAGTTTACAAACTACTTATTTTTTTTGCTATTTCACTCATCCTTCTCTTGGCAGCATTATTACCTGTTAATTTATACCTAAGAGTCCTATCAGGGATTTTTGCATTACCTTTTGTTTATATAACATATATACTCTCTTATTCTGTTTACCAATTCGCAGCATTTGGGGGAAATTATCAATCAAAAATACATGATTTAATGGTTGCCCAAGTGAATTGGGATGGAAAAGGAAAAATACTAGATATAGGAACAGGTAGTGGGTCGCTGATTATTAAACTAGCAAAGAGTTATCCTAATTCCTTTTTAACTGGAATTGATTATTGGGGCGGGAATTGGGAATATTCGAAAGCTCAATGCCAGCAGAATGCTGAAATAGAAGGGGTCGCTGATAGAGTTGCCTTTCTGAAAGCAAGTGCCGCAGAACTTCCTTTTAATGATGATGAATTTGATCTCATTGTGAGTTGTCTTACATTTCATGAAGTAAAAGATAGACGAAATAAAGCTGAAGTAATTGTAGAGGCATTAAGAGTGTTACGACCTGGCGGTGAATTTGTCTTCTTAGATTTGTTTATGGACGAAAAAATTTTTGGGAAGGAAAAAGAGCTCTTAAAGGTCTTAAAGGAGCATGGTGTATCTGAAATGAATATCTTCAAACTTTCCAACGTAATGAAATTGCCAAAGCAGTTATTGAACAAAAAAGTATTAGGAAATGCAATGATTTTGAGTGGGAAGAAATAAGCTTGTACTAATTTTATTGCTTTTTCAAGTTTTCCCTAAGGAAACGGAACCCGTTATTCGAGTGTATTTTAAAGGTATAATTATACCAAAACCATAGTAACAAACACCTCCTAAAGAAAAAGAGCCCTGTCACGCTCGAAAGCTGAAGAGTACGAGGCGTGAAGGGCACTTATTTCATTCTTCAAGAACATTTGCCTCTTTTTAATATCTTGCTTTGTAGATACGCAAATTGGTTAAAACTTTTTTGAATCTTTTGTAACCAATGTTTCAATAAAATTTACAAAGGCATTCACGACATTCCATTCCAATGATTCCTTATGGTAATACATCCATGTTCTGCGTAATATAGGATTTCCTTTTTGATCCGTTAAAACTATTTTATTTAAATCACCTATATTATTAAGAATACGGCTGGACAAGAAGCCATAGCCTAATCCATTTATAACCATTTCCTTACAAGTATCAATCTGGTCCACTTCTATACTTATAAAAGGAGGCTGTGAATAGTTTTCTTCCCACCAATTATCAATTAATGATTTCAATAAATAATCTCCGTTAAAGTCAATTCTAGGGAGATTTGGCAAATCAGCGATATCAATCGCTTCCCTCGACGTAACAGAAACAGTCTCTTCAAATAATAAATGTTTCTTCAGTCCTCTGCAGCTATAGTCGCCGCGAATAAAGCCAATATGAACATCCTTATTGTGTATAAGCTTCGTTACATCTTTACTCCAACCTGTAATCACTTTAAATTCCACATGAGGATACTGGCTTTTAAATAATTTTAAAATAGAGGGCAGTTCATAATTAGCAAAAAAGTTGGATACACCCAATTTCAATGTTCCTACAACTTCATTACACGCGTTATAATTCATATTCCTGACATGCTCTTTTATTTTGTTATATTGAGAAAGGATATCGTCGGCACACTGAACAAGATATTCTCCCTGTGGGGTAAAATGAACTCCTCTACTTTCACGGTTTACTATTTTGACACCTAATTCTTCCTGCATGTGCTTTAAACGGTTGGTTAATGCAGGTTGGGTAATAAATAAAAGCCGTGCCGCTTTTGTTAGGTTCTTCTGACTATAGAGGACCTTTAGTATTTCCCAATCACGATAATCCACTATCTTCACCTAAATTTTCCCATATAAAAGTTTTTTATATGTCATTATTATTTTTTAGCATTTTATATATTTCCATTATTGCATTATCATTAATCCGTAGCAATTAATAATTACTTCTTCAATCCCTGGATTGAAACTTCATTAAAGCTAAATCATCTTTAAGGTTAAACACAGCATATGTCATCTCTATCCATATTTATTGATAACCTGTTTGCAGGACAGAAAAAAACTTATAAATAATAGGAGGAATTTTTTATGTGGATTATAACTCGTTATTTAGAATCAAACATTTCCCTGTTTGAATTCGAAACTGAAGAAGAAGCAAGAGAGGCTCTCAAAAACATGAAGGGCTGTAACATTCTCTCTGAAGTTGTATATTTTAATGATCCCTGTTTTCAAGTAGCTTAAAATATACTCATTCTAATGAAGGATTGTAGGCTGAAATCCCAAGTTTCGAATTAAGATGATTTCCTCCCGTTGATTGAGGGGTGCTGCCAAGTGCCTTTGTTTATACTGAATAAGAGCTTAATCTTAGGCTCTTATTTTTTTAATAC
>NZ_JBALPZ010000172.1:0-19757 GCF_036965645.1 Neobacillus drentensis | reverse complement strand
GTGTAGGAGTATGAAGTATAAACGTTTCTTAAGATTTCGCCATTTGAAAAATCAATTGTTATTCCAGAATGCTTTAAGTATCAGTCTAATAATTGGGTTAACTGCGATTATTACCTATACGATTGCTATAAAGATCCAGATTAAAGAGGCAATTAGATACAATACCGTTATGGTCATACAAGTTAGTAAAAGTATAGATAATATGGTGGAATCCTTTAATCGTGTGATGGATGGTGTAACTTTCAACAATGATGTACAAGGGATATTGCCAGCTGCATACGAAAGTAGTAAAGAAAAAAATCTCTTAAATAAAAATTTATTATCCAAAGTAACGGATGAAACTATCATGTTCAATGAAGTCGATCTTGTCTATCTTTATGACACTGAAGGAGTAAGAGTGAATATAAGAAGAAGTGTAAATAACAATAACTATGAATTTTTTAATAAATTACGTCCTGATATCTATGACCCAAGTGGAAAAGTTACTTGGAGCGTTAAGAATTCTGTGATTACAGCTAATCGGATGATTTACGATATACACTCTTATAAAATGAAAGCTATTGGTTATCTAACAATGTCTATGGACAAAACATATTTAAAAGAGCGGATTCAGAAATTTGATCCAACTGATGAAAGACATATCGTTATACTGGATAAAGAAAATCATGTGGTTGTTTCGAATTCAAATGATAAGGAATTAAGTGCCGTTACATCATGGCTGTCAAATTCAAATAAACATATAGCTAATTCTGATGAATTAATAGAAATCCCGGGTTCTGGGAAAATGATTGTAAACAATTATCAATCTGAACTAACTGGGTGGAAAATCATTTCTTTAATAAGTTTGAATGAGATTTCGGAAGGACCTGAACTTATTGGCAAGACTGTCTTTTTAATTGGAATAGTAGCCATCATCATTGGCATTATTATCATTTGGATTAGCACCAATTATATTGTCAGACCATTAAACAAATTAAGTTTGGTGATGGATGAGGTTGAAAAAGATAACTTCAATGTGCAGCTTCAAATCGACCGCTCGGATGAGCTTGGAAGAGTTGGCGAAAGTTTTAATAGAATGATGAATAAAATTAACAACTTGATTTCGGACATCTATCAGAAGGATATAAATGAAAAAGATGCGCAGCTAAGAGCACTTCGAGCCCAAATAAATCCACATTTTCTTTATAATACCCTGGACACAATCAATTGGATGGCACAATTTGGGAAATCAGAAGAAGTTAGTAAAATGACAACCTCCTTAAGCAGACTGTTGAAAAAGAGTATAACCAAAAATGGGGAGTTTATTAGACTTGAAGAAGAGATGAATTATATTGATGATTATATGACGATTCAAAAAATTAGGTTTCAAGACAAAATTCATTATTCCGTTCATATTGAGCCGGATGCTAAAAATTGTTTAGTACCAAAACTGATTCTGCAGCCAATCGTTGAAAATGCCATGATTCATGGAATAGAAAAGAAAATAGGAAACGGATATTTATTTATCAATGGGAAAATTAAAAATAACAAATTACACATAGAAGTTTTAGATAATGGAGTAGGTATGGATGAAAATACAGTCGCCTCACTTTCTGAGGGAAGATACGTAAATCTTGATGAAAACAGAGGAACAGGAAATGGGATTTTAAATGTTCAAAACCGGATTCAATTATTATTTGGTGATGATAATGGTATAAAGATTGAAAGTAATATTAACGTCGGAACCTCGTTTGAGCTAACTTTACCGATAAACAAGGAGGGCGACTAAATGTTGAAAGTACTTATTATTGATGATGAACCATTTATTAGTAAAGGATTATCTGAAAAAATCGATTGGCCAGGCCTAGGTTGCGAAATTTGTGGAATGGCATCGAATGGCTACGAAGGAAAAAAACTTATTAATGAACTTAAGCCAGATATCGTAGTGTCTGATATTGTTATGCCTGGTCATACAGGACTAGAATTAGCTGAGTTTGTTCATCAAAATCATAAGGATATCCTAATGATTCTCTTATCAGGTTATGATGAGTTTACTTTTGCCAAAGAAGCCTTTAAATATGGTGTTTTTGATTATTTACTTAAACCAACAGTTGTAGATGAAGTAATGATTGTAATTAATAATGCAGTAAAGACCATTGAACAAAAAAGAGATAAAGAGAAAAACTATGAATATTTGGAAAATGCTCTTCACGAGAGTATACCGATTATAGAACAATCATTATTATATGAATTGACTGTAAAAGGTATAGTACCGACACAAAATATAAAACAAAGCATCGATCTGACGCCTGGAAAAGGTGCCGTGATAACAATAGAAATATCTAATGATTCACAAAATAAACTCTCCTTTGATATTATTGCAAAATCAATCAAGGACTTATTACTAACAAAAAATATGGAGATAAGATTTGTAACCCATGGTCAACAACTTCTGGTATTACCTTCTTTTTCACTATTGATGCCAGATAAAGCGGTAGAAAGACGTTTATGGGATATTGCTGAAAATATTTTAGGTTATTTTCCTTTTGAGGATCGCATACATGTATCGATTGGTATTGGAGGAATGTATGCTTCTATCAATACTTTACACTCCTCTTATTTACAATCTATAAAAGCGTTAACACAGAGTTATTTTGTTGGGAAGGGTAAAATTCATATTTATGCTGACGCCAGCATCCAACATTGTAACAATAATTTCTCCGCCAATTTTTCGAGCTTTATTGAAAAGTTCGAAGAATGGGAACTTGAGAAAATTCAATTTGAAATTAAGGCGCTTTTCAAGGAACTAAAATACACATTTGATAGAGAGTTAGTATTAAATCTTTCCTTAGAGTTATTAATTAAACTAGGATTGATCGTTGCAAAATGGGATAAAAATTTTACGATGACCGTTGGGTATCAACAACTTGAAAAGTGTAAAACCTTTGATCAATTGCTTGAATTTATGAGCAAAACCTGTGTGAAGGTAAAAAAACATCTCTACGAAACGATGAATAAAAATAACATAGGTGTTGTGGAGCAGGCAAAACGTATTATTGAACAACATTATGCGAATCCAGATTTAAATGCACAGTTTATTGCAGAACAACTTGATGTTAGTGTTAGTTATTTAAGCCGGTCTTTTAAAAAGGATACGGGTGAAAATCTTAGTAATTTCTTAACGGACAAACGGATTCAGGTTGCACAAAAGCTCTTAGCTACTACTGATTTAAAAGCGAACGAAGTCTCAATAATGGTAGGTTTTCTTGATGCGAGATACTTTGGTCAAGTTTTTAAGAAGATCATGAGAACAACACCTTCTGAATATAAAAAATGCAAATCGCAACAGTCATAAATTCAAGCTTTCTCCTTGAGGGCCGTATCACATCAAATTCATGTGATGCGGCTTTTTTATATCCGCTAGTCAATATTTTCAACAACTACTTCAATAATTTCAACCTAACTCTTTCATGACAGTCAGGTAAAATAAAAACCAAGAAAGCACTTTCAAACATCTTTGTAAGGGATTCCATTCTGAGGAGGGAAAATGCAGCTAGAAAAATTATCCAAAACTTTTGAGCATCCAATAGATTGTTTGCTGGTGCTGGTAGTAAAGCCATAAATTTTATTAGAAGAGAGAAGGGGATTATATGAAGAAAAAAATTACCATACCTAGAGCCATTGGTTATGGGGTAACGGACATTATGGGTGGCGGAGCCTTCACCGTTATTGCCGCTTGGTTAATGTATTACTATACAACATTTGTAGGGTTAACTCCTGTTGAGGGGGCCTCAATTATTGCTATTGCTCGTTTTGTGGATGCTGTAGTGAGCTTATCTATCGGCAGTATAACCGATAACTTCTTTAAATTTAAATTGGGAAGGAAGTTTGGAAGACGCCGTTTCTTTCTATTAATTGGTTCACCGCTAATGGCCACCTATGTGTTACTATGGTTTACTGGAATGAATTATTGGTACTACCTAATTAGCTATTTATTATTTGAAATTGTTATGGCTTTAGTATTAATTCCATGGGAAACGCTTCCTTCCGAAATGACTAAAGATTTTAATGAAAGAACGAAATTATCCACAGCAAGAATGTTTATGTCTGGTACAGGTGTATTTTTAGCTACGTTTGTTCCTGGTCGTTTAATCGCTTACTTTGGTGAGGATAATGCGTATGCGTATTTCATCAATGCTGTATTTTTTGCCATACTTTTTGCGATTTGTATCTTTATCTCTTATAAAGTAACTTGGGAAAAGAAACTTACTCCTGAACAAGAAAGGGAATTAATTGCCCAATCTAACAAACCCAAAAGTTTTAAAGATACACTCAAAACTATTGCGGGTGTATTAAAAGAATATGGAACCACCTTAAAAATTAAAAGCTTTCGTAAACATTTAGCAATCTATTTATTATCCTTTACTGGCAAAGATGTCTTTAATGCTGTGTTTGTTTATTTCTGTGTATTTGCTCTAAGTATTTCATCATCACTAGCTGCTGACTTGCTATCACTAAGTATAATTGGGGTGCCTATTACACTGGTAGCTGGATTATTAATGATCAAAGTAGGACCTAGTAACCTTTACAAAATCTCTTATTCCCTAATGCTTATCTGTTTGGGAGCGTTTTATACAGTATATGTGACTAAGCCTGATTCAATTGTCACAATCCTGTTTATTATAGCCGCTTTTTATCAAGTTGGCAGAGCGATATTAGACTTTACTCCTTGGAATGTATTCCCGTTTATTCCGGATATTGATGAAATTGTCACCAGGCAAAGACGAGAAGGATTATTTGCAGCAGTAATGACATTCGCAAGAAAAACTTCAGTTGCACTGGCTACTTTCTGTGTCGGGCTTATCTTGCAATGGGGCGGTTTTGTTGCTGGACAAAAAACACAAACACCTGAAGCAGTTCATACCATTGTCTATACATTAGCCATTGGCTCTTCAGTACTTCTTATTGGTGCATTATTAGTTGTCTTCACCTTTAAATTAAATAAAGAAACTCATAAAATATTAGTGAATGAAATTGAGAGATTAAAAAATAACGGCTCAAAGCTTCAAGTTGATTCAAAAACAAAATCAGTCGTTGAAAATCTTACTGGATTTAAGTATGAGGATGTCTGGAAGGATAATAACGAAAGTAAAATAAATTCTGCTAAAGTTAAGTCAGCTCTTTAGAAAGTGTAAGGTGAAAAAATTATGTCAATCCGTGAAAAATACGTATTTAAGTTTATCAATGAAAACAATAATTGTTTATCTTTTAAATTAGATAATAGTGATTTTATTGCTAGAGTATTTGTTTTAGAGAATGATATTGTCCGTGTTTTGATGACAGAAGGTGAAAAGCTATCGCTGCCACGAACATGGTTAGTAGCACCAGGGATGGATGATGTCCCTATGGAAGGAAGACACCGTTTGGATGTTAGTCCATTTAGTCTGCCATCCTATGATTCTTTTGAAAAAGAAGAAGTATTTTATATTGAAACATCCACATTAAAAGTGGAAATTAATCTAAATGGATTCCATATACATTGGTATTATAAGAATGCTGAAACATCCGAGTATATTCATTTTATGAATGATCGAAAAACACAATCTTATAATTTTGATGGTTCGTTAGGTGAAGGGATCTTCCATTATATTGAGAGATCGCGAGAAGAAAGCTATTACGGTTTAGGGGAAAAGGCGGGCGAAACCGATCGCTATGGTAAGCGCTATCGCATGATGAATCTCGATCCCATGGGGTACGATGCCCAATATACTGATCCTTTATACAAACATATCCCGTTCTATATTACACGGAATGATAAGACAAACATTTCCTTTGGCTTATTTTACGATAACATGTCTAAGGCAGTATTTGATATGGGAAATGAAATGGATAATTATCATGGCTGGTATCGTTACTTCCAATCAGTAGCTGGGGATTTAGATTACTATATCATCGCCGGCCCTAAAGTGAAGGAAGTTACAAAAAAATTTACATGGTTGACAGGAAAACCTATTTTTCAGCCAAAATGGAGTCTAGGCTATTCAGGTTCTACCATGACGTATACAGATGAGCCAAAATCACAAGAAAGACTCAATGAATTCTTACAATTATGTGAAGAACATGATATTATCTGTGATTCATTCCAATTATCATCTGGATATACCTCTATTGGAGATAAGCGTTATGTGTTTAACTGGAATACAGATAAGTTCCCAGACCCAAAGGGGTTTTCAGAAGGGTATCATGAAAAGAATGTGAATCTATGTGCGAACATCAAGCCTTGCTTATTAAAAGACCACCCGTTATACAATGAATTAGAACAAAAAGGAATGTTTATCAACACAGGTGAAGGAAAAGAGCCAGAAAAAGCACAGTTTTGGGATGAAGTTGGAGCCTACTTGGATTTTACAAATAAAGAAACGTTTATGTGGTGGAAAAAGAAGGTAACAGAAACGTTACTAGAATATGGTATTGATTCTACTTGGAATGATAATAATGAATTCGAAATTTGGACGAAAGATGCCCAATGCAATGGATTTGGACAAGATGTAAATTTTGAACTTGTTCGTGCGTTACAACCATTATTAATGATGAAAGCTTCCTATGAGGCACAAAAGGAATTTTCACCAGAATTAAGACCCTATTTGATTTCTCGCTCTGGTTGTCCTGGAATGCAGCGATATGTTCAAACATGGACAGGTGATAATTATACGAGCTGGAAAACATTAAAATACAATATTAAAATGGCGATTGGTTTAAGCTTATCAGGTGTGTCTAATATCGGTCATGATATTGGTGGATTTTCCGGTCCTGCTCCATCACCAGAATTATTTGTTCGCTGGGTACAAAATGGAATTTTATATCCTAGATTTACCATTCATTCATGGAATGAAGACAAAACGGTCAATGTTCCATGGATGTATGAAGAGGTAGCAGATCAAATTGGAAAGCTTATAAAGTTTAGACATAGACTTACTCCATATTTGTATACCCTATTGTACAATTCACACAATACGTATGATCCAATTATTAGACCAACTTTTTACGAGTTCGATCAAGATAAAAAGACATTTGAAGAATGTGATGATTTTATGTTAGGAGATTCTATCTTAGTAACATCTGTAGTGGAAGAAGGAGAAACTGAACGAACAGTGTATTTACCTGAATGTGATGGCGGCTGGTACGATTATCATACATCGAATTGGTATGAGGGTGGTCAAAGAGTAACCATTCCAGCACCGTTAACATATGCACCGTTCCTAGTAAAAGCAGGCAGTATCATACCTGTGAATGATGCGGACTGTTCATTTATCACAAAAACAAATGATGCACGAGGATTTGAGTTGTTCCCTCACCAACAAACAGGTTCATCGGCTTATGTATTGTACGAGGATGATGGAATCTCTTCAAAATTCCAAGAAAATCATACTAAACTTCATGTTCACATGAATACAACAAGTGATCGATTGGAAGTGTTTTTAGAAAAAGAAGGAGTCTTCGAGTTACCATATAAGCAAATTACATTCCATTTGCCAAAAGGTGAAAATCGAGGGCTACTGGTTAACGGACTGCCATTACAACGAGTAGAGGATGGAAGTTTTGTTTACCAGCTATAAAATTAAGAGATTTTAGTCCTCATCATTAAAAAATATCCTATAGTATAGATATACATAAAAAGTCTAACTATAGGGTATTTTTTTTGTATAATGAAGAAAGGGATTTTATGAAATTCACTCCCCGAATGAAGTATCGTCATAGAAAGGGCAGTATCAATTAATGAAAAAAGTATTGAAAACGATTTCTCTTTTTTTTATTGCTTCCATTTTATTATTTACAGTATCATCCTGTTCTGCCAACCCGAGTCCAAAAGAAATAATGGGTTCAGACGGTGAAAAGAAGGTTACCTTGGATTTCCTTTGGTTTAGTGACGGTGTTGAGGGAAAGGTAATGAAAGAGATTATCAAGGATTATCAAGCAAAAAATAAAAATGTTGAAATTAATTTAATAGAAGTAGCTTATCAAGATTTAGATACAAAATTAAAAAGAATGATTGCTGGAGGGGAGCCTCCAGCATTAGCACGTATAACTGATACTGGGAATTTTGCGGATTATGCCTTAGATCTTACACCATATGTGGGGGGAGAGGAGGAATTTACTTCTCAATTCCTGCCAGCAATTAAACCGTACTATGTAAAAGATAATAAAATTATTGCGACACCTATGGATGTTACTGCAAACGGCATCATTTATAACAAAACATTGTTTGATAAAGCAGGAGTTCAGGTTCCTCAATCTCCTAACGAAGTATGGACTTGGGATGAATTTGTGAACGCTCTTAAAGTGGTAAAAGAAAAAGGCGGAGCAAAATACGGACTGTTAGTTGATTTTACACCTCGAAGATATTCAACTTTAGTCTATCAATTTGGCGGAAGCCTTATGACAGAAGATGGTTCTGCACCAGCAATCAATAATGAAAAAGGCGTAGCAGCATTAGATTATTTTATCCAACTTCATAAAGAAGGAATTATCCCTGAATCTGTTTGGTTGGGCGCAGAAGATCCAATTAAACTTTTCCGCGCAGGACAGGCCGCTGCACACTTAGCCGGAAACTGGATGTTAAGCAACTATAAGGATATTGACAACTTTGAGTGGGGGGTAACCTATCTTCCTAAAAAAGAGATTCGTTCAACTGTACCAGGCGGGAAATATATCATGGGCTTCAAAAATACAGGAGTAGAAGATGAAACAGCTGAGTTTATTAAATATCTAGCATCAAAGGAAGTTAATGCTAAATTCAATCAAGAGTCTCTATTCTTAAGTGCAAGATTAGATAACAATGAATTAGACTATGAGTTTGGAAAAGATATGTTTAAAATATTTTCAAATGAATTAGAAAATACTCCACTTATCGCAGCGGAAGATTGGAGAAATCAAGAGGTCATTTCCCAGGTTTCCTCTGATATGAGAGACTCAATTGTGAAAGCTCTAAATGGGGAAGTAACCTCACAAGAAGCAATGGATGCAGTGGCAGAAAAAATTCATGAAGCTATTGAGGGAAGTCACTCTAATCAGATTGAAAAGAGCAATGAGAAATGAGTTGCCTTATGACCACTGTTTTTCAAATTCCATCATCTATTAAAGATTACGCACCCTGGAACCATTTTTATTTATTTTAATACACCAAAAGGAGCTTGAGTCGTAGACACAGGTTCCTTTTGGTGTATTATAATCGTTTTATGACCAAAAAAAATAAGAACAGCGATGAAAGGATTAATGTTATGAACCAGAAAATCGTCCCTGCATCTTCAAATATGAAGGAATTCGAATCCTTTTTGAGAAGTCCTTACGAAATTGGTGTATTTTTAGATATGCATATTGCTCAGTTAAAACATATTAATAAGATGGCTAAGGAAAAAGGAAAAAAAATGATTTACCATGTGGACTTAATCCACGGCATAAAAAATGATGAATATGCCACTGAGTATATTTGTCAAGAATTCAAGCCGTACGGCTTAATCTCAACTAAATCTAGTGTAATTCAAAAGGCAAAGCAAAAAGGTGTAATTGCTATACAGAGAATTTTCTTAATCGATAGTCATGCTCTTGAAAAAAGCTATAAATTAATTGCAAAAACCCAACCGGATTATATTGAAGTCCTGCCTGGAGCCATGCCGAAGATTATTGCGGAAGTTAAAGAGAGTGTAGGAACACCCATCTTAGCTGGAGGGTTAATTCGAACTTCCGAAGATGTAAATGCGGCATTAATGGCAGGAGCTACAGCAATAACCACTTCAAAACGAGAGTTATGGGAGGTTTTCTTAAAAAACAATTAAAACAACATACTAATGTTAAAAAAGTTGTTGACATCGTTTTCATAGAATTGTATAATTTGCTCAACAAGTTAAAATTTTGTGACGGAGATTAGGAGATTCACGCAGAAACCCATTTTGTGGTTATTTCTGATGAGTGAGTCTCTTTTTTTGTATCCATATAAGATGATATTTTTTGGAGGAAATTACTAGTGGAAAAATACATATTATCTTTAGACCAGGGAACAACTAGTTCCCGTGCAATTATTTTTAATAAAAATGGGGAAGTTGTTCATACAGCACAAAAGGAATTCACGCAATACTTTCCAAAGCCAGGCTGGGTCGAACACAATCCTAATGAAATTTGGGGTTCTATTCTTTCAGTTGTTGCCGAAGTTTTATCAGAATCCGAAATTAAACCTGAACAAATTGCAGGGATTGGGATTACTAATCAGCGCGAAACAGCTGTAGTCTGGGACAAAGAAACAGGCCATCCAATTTATAATGCCATTGTTTGGCAATCAAGACAAACAAGTGAGATTTGTGAAGAGTTGAAAGAAAAAGGTTATAATGACCTATTTCGTAACAAATCTGGATTGTTAATTGATCCTTACTTTTCAGGAACAAAGGTAAAATGGATCCTGGATCATGTTGAAGGGGCACGTGAAAAAGCGGATCAAGGAAAATTATTATTTGGTACGATTGATACTTGGTTGGTCTGGAAACTATCCGGAGGCCGAGCGCATGTAACTGATTATTCTAATGCTTCACGAACCTTAATGTTCAACATCTATGAATTAAATTGGGATGATGAATTATTGGATATTTTAGGTGTGCCTAAATCCATGCTGCCAGAGGTTAGACCATCATCAGAAATTTATGGGAAAACGGTTGATTATCACTTTTTTGGGAACGAGATTCCAATATCAGGGGTTGCCGGTGACCAGCAGGCTGCATTGTTCGGACAAGCGTGCTTCGAGGAAGGAATGGCCAAAAACACTTATGGTACCGGCTGCTTTATGTTAAAGAATACTGGTGAGAAAGCTGTGCGCTCTGAGCATGGATTATTAACCACTATAGCATGGGGGCTGAATGGAAAAGTAGAATACGCACTTGAGGGAAGTATTTTTGTGGCGGGTTCTGCTATTCAGTGGCTTCGTGATGGATTAAGAATGTTCAAAGATGCTAAGGATAGTGAAGCATATGCAGCAAAAGTCGTTTCCAACGATGGAGTCTATGTGGTTCCAGCTTTTGTAGGCTTAGGAACGCCTTATTGGGATAGTGATGTACGGGGCGCCGTTTTTGGTTTAACCCGGGGGACATCTAAGGAACATTTCATTCGCGCTACGTTAGAATCTCTTGCATACCAAACAAAAGATGTATTATCTGCCATGGAAGCAGATTCTGGAATAGAACTAAAAACGCTCCGTGTTGACGGCGGGGCGGTGAAAAATAATTTCCTAATGGAGTTCCAAAGTGATATTTTAGATGTTCCAGTAGAAAGACCAGTTGTAAATGAAACTACCGCATTAGGAGCAGCATATTTAGCAGGACTTGCTGTTGGCTTCTGGGAAAGTCAGGAGGAAATTGCCAAGCAATGGGCGGTTGATAGGACGTTTTCACCAAAGATGCCTACTGAAGATCGGAATAGATTATATAACGGTTGGAAAAAAGCAGTGAATGCAACAATGGCTTTTAAATAATTACTTTCAATTTTCTTACTTTATGTTATACTAAAAACAAGTTAATAATTGGTAGGAGAAGTCGGAGAGACCACAAAAACATTATCATTTTGATAATGTCTTTTGTGGTCTCTTTTTATTTAATCTAAAAAAATAAATTATTATCCAATCTGGAGGAGTACATAATGAAATTTTCAAACCTAAATCGAACTGAGTTTGTTAACAAATTTAAAACAGAAGTTTTTGATGTGTTAGTAATTGGCGGAGGAATCACTGGAGCTGGTATTGCCCTTGATTCACAAACCCGAGGAATGAGTACGGCTCTTGTTGAAATGCAAGATTTCGCTGCTGGGACTTCAAGCAGGTCGACAAAATTAGTTCACGGCGGGCTTAGATATTTAAAACAATTTGAAGTTAAAATGGTGGCAGAGGTTGGGAAGGAGAGGGCTATTGTTTATGAAAATGGACCACATGTGACAACGCCTGAATGGATGTTATTACCTCTTCATAAGGGTGGTACATTTGGTAAATTTAGCACATCAATCGGTCTACGTGTATACGATTTCTTAGCTGGTGTTAAAAAGTCTGAACGGAGAAAAATGCTATCCTCACAGTCAACATTAGCGAAAGAGCCACTTATAAAAAAATCTGGTTTAAAGGGTGGCGGTTATTATGTTGAATACCGCACAGATGATGCAAGGCTGACCATTGAGGTTATGAAGGCGGCGGTGGAAAAAGGGGCAATTGCTTGTAATTATACAAAAGTATCAAAGCTTCTTTATGAAAATGGCAAGGTAATTGGTGCCTTGGTTCAAGATCAATTAACAGGAGAGTGGTATGAAATACATGCCAAAAAGGTTGTTAATGCTGCCGGACCATGGGTAGATCAAATTCGTGAAATGGATCAATCCAAAAAAGGGAAATTCCTACAGCTTTCAAAAGGGGTTCACTTAGTGATTGACCAGTCCCGTTTTCCTTTGAAACAAGCCATCTATTTTGATACACCAGACGGCCGAATGGTGTTTGCCATCCCTCGTGACGGAAAGGCCTATGTCGGAACAACAGATACCTTCTATAAGGAGGATGCCGTAAACCCTTCTATGACAGAAAGTGATCGTAGTTATATCTTAAATGCGATTAATTATATGTTCCCCGAAGTGAAAATAAGTGAAAAAGATGTTGAATCGAGCTGGGCAGGTGTACGACCTCTTATCTATGAGGAAGGAAAGAATGCATCAGAAATTTCACGAAAAGATGAGATTTGGGAGTCGAATTCGGGGTTAATCACCATTGCAGGCGGTAAATTAACAGGCTACCGAAAAATGGCTGAAATGGTGGTTAATTTATTGTCTGAGAAATTAAAATCAGAAATGGGGAGAAGTTTTAAATCGTGTCAAACGAAGTATCTCCCAATATCAGGTGGAGATGTTGGAGGTTCGAAACAATATCCTTCTTTTATTACTACAACAGTTAAACGGGGTATGGAAATTGGTCTTACCAAAGATGAGGCTGAAACATTAGTGAAAATATATGGATCCAATAGTACCACAGTGTTTGAATTGTTGAAAAATAATATGTCTGATGCAAATAAATATCAATTACCGACAGTGTTATTTGCAAAATTACTTTATGCCATTGAACATGAAATGATTGCTACACCTATTGATTTCTTAAACCGCCGTACAGGAGCCATCTTATTTGATATACAAACCGTAAGAGAATGGAATAAGCAAGTAATTGCTTATTTAGCTGATAGGTTAAATTGGTCTGGTCAAGAGAAAAGCGAATATTCATCTTCTGTGGATGAGGCATTAAAAGCTGCTGTCATTCCTGCTGATCAACCAAAATCTTACCAAAAAGCTGCAAACGGTAATTAACTTTAATTGTGGATCTGCATAACGGTATTTTTGCATAAATTAATTGAATAGTAGGGTGAGCCGTATGGAACTTGGTGTTGCTACTTATCTTAAGAAGATAAATAAAAGTCTGATTTTAAGCAAAATCATTAAACATGAAATGATTTCAAGAGCTGAACTATCAAATATTACAAAATTGACAAAGGCAACAATTTCTGCACAGGTGGCGGACCTTATAGAGGATGGGTTAATTATAGAAACATTTCAAGAGTATAACAGTGTTGGTAGAAAGCCAATTATGCTTTCACTTAATCAACATGCAGGTTATGCTTTAGGAATTGATCTAGATTATCGGGATATTACATTTACTATATGTGATTTAAAAGGGCAACCAGTTCATACTGATAATGTAAAATTGGAAAATTCAAACTATGATGAGATTCTTCATATTTTAGTCACCCAAACTAGAGGATACCAAGCAAGATTTTCTCATAGTCGTTTTGGAATTGTTGGTGTTGTCATTGGAGTTCACGGAACTGTAAAGAATGACGAAACCGTCTCTTTTGTTCCACATCATAAGTGGTATTACAAGGATTTAAAGAGTGACCTTGAGAAACATTTAAACACAGTGGTTTATGTTGAAAATAATGCAAATTTATGTGCATTTGCAGAAAAAGTATTTAATTTTCATCAAAGTATGAGCTTGATTAGTATTAGTATGTATTCGGGTATAGGTATAGGATTTTTAATCAACGGAGAACTGGTAAAAGGGTATCATGGTTACGCAGGGGAAATGGGTCACATGATTATTAATCCTAATGGAAAACCTTGTAATTGTGGCAATTTTGGTTGTTGGGAGTTATATGCTTCGGAAGTAAGCTTTATTAATGAATTATCTAAAAAATTAAATAAATCAAAATTGACTTACGACGATATCGAAAATCTTCTTATTGCGAGAAACCTAGCAGTAATAGATCAGATTGATGAATTTATAAAGTACATATCTATCGGACTTAACAATATTATTAATATTCTAAATCCTGAAACACTAGTTTTAAATAGTGAGTTATTAAATTTGTTTCCTGAAGCAATGAGTTTAATCAAATCAAACTTAAAAGGCTCGATTAGCAATTATAAAGAAATATTCATATCAGATTTTGGAACAAATGCATGTGTAATGGGTGCTTGTGCCCTAGCTATAAAGAACTTTTTAGAAATACCGGAATTAAGTTTATCAATTATGCAGGATGAGTTTATAATCCATTAATTGAAAAGAGATTTTTTATAATGTGATTTTTTCTACAAGCTAAATGGAATAATTAAAGATAAGGCCGTTAACAAGATTATTCTTGTGCGGCTTTTTCAAATATAGACTCGATCGAACGAATTGAGGGTCTCCAGAACATGAAAGTGAACTTCTTGAAAAGATGTTATTTAATACACAGAAATACTTAGAAGGTTGGAATATAGAACAAACCCTTTCTATTTGATAAGAAAAAGCCCTATTTTAGTTAAAGTACTTTGTCAAACTTAAAAAGTTGAAAACAAAAGGGCCACAAATATTGTGGTCCTTAATTAATTATTTCTCAATCCAGGCTGCTTCCAAAGTCACAACATATGGTGACTCATAAAACGGAAAAATTTTTGGTTAATCCTTTTTACGTGATTATAGTTATGATTTAAATTATTAAATTGTAGTCGAACTTGTATTTTTCCTTTTCAGTAAGCTATTTAATTTCTCTGAACTTAAAAGCATTACTGCAGCAAAAATAACAATACATATTGGGAAGATACCTATTGTTGAACGAGATGCAATGAAACCAAGAAGAGGTGGCATAATGGTACTGCCTGTATAGGCAACAGCCATTTGATAACCCATAATCGTTTGGGAATGCTTCTTTCCAAAGCGTGTAGGTGTTTCATGCAACATACACGGAAATATCGGTGCTAATCCCAATCCAATCATAATAAAGCCTACAAGCGAGAAAATGGACGGCAATGGGAGGAATAGAAGTGCAGCACCGACTAAAGTGATTATTTGCCCCGTCCGAATCAGAATAACATTACTAATTTTAAAAGTAATAAAACCTGTAATCAATCTACCAATCGTTATTCCTGCGTAATAAAACGAAACCCATTGTGCTGCAAGTGCAACGTGTAACTCCTTAACATTTACCAAAAAGCTACTTCCCCATAGCCCCACTGTCGATTCAACCCCACAATAAAACAAGAAAGAGACAAGAGCCAATTTTACTCCTTTAATTTGTAAAGGTTTTACATCATCGAAAGATGCGCGTTTTGAATCTTCCAGATGTTCAATTAAGTCGATATTGCTGTTTTTTGTTACTTTGTTCCATAGGGGCAAAGCGAAGAAAAGGATGATTACTAACGCGAACTGTATTCCGGAAATAGTAAAATACCCGTTTCTCCAAGAACTTTGTCCCGAAATAAACTGAGCCATAATGATCGGACCAAATGTAGCTCCGACTCCCCAGAAACAATGTAACCAACTCATATGGTGTGCTTTATAATGTGTAGCAACATAATCATTTAATCCGGCATCGATAGCCCCTGCACCTAATCCAAGTGGTATGGCACACACAAATAACCAAACAATTGATGGAGCCAAATGAAATCCCAGCAAAGCAACGGCTGTCATTAAGACGCTGACAAATGTGACCTTGCCAGTCCCGAACTTTTTAAGTACTTTTCCGCTAACTAAACTAGAAATAATGGTACCTCCAGCAATCGTCATAAAAAGGAATCCAGCAGTATCAAGAGGGGCCCCTAAATCCGATTGCATGACAGGCCACGCTACCCCCAATAATGAATCAGGCAGCCCTAAGCTTATAAAAGCCATATAAATGATGACTAAAAGGAATGTTGTCAAAGCTAAACCTCACATTTAATTATTTAATGGTCAAGTGAGAATTCCAATTTGTTTTACTTGCATGTTCCATTCAACATAAGATCAAGTCCAAGACTTTGTAAGCCGTGTAAATAATCTTGTTTCCAATCACTTATTGTAAGTTCTGGAAGATGTTCTGACGGGTCATGTTAAGTCATTCATTTCGGATAAAACATTTAAAAAAAGTGAAATTGACGGATTCAAATTATTTTTCTTCCACGCCATAACAAGTTCAAAATCGTGTCCCTCCAGTCCGTCAATTTCGATAAAACGAAGCGATGGACTTGATATATCTTCGAAACTTTTGGGAAGAATCGAAATACCGATTTCAGATTCAACAAGTAATGGAACAGTATCGACAAATCGAGGTTGACTCACTATTCTCGGAGTCAGCCCATTTTGTTCACATAAATGGACGATAAAATCATAAGAACCAACAGGTGAATCTTGACGGTTATGAATAATGAATGGCTCTGTAGCAAGTTCAGCAAGCCTAACTGTTTTTTTGTTAGCAAAAGGGTGATTCTGATGAATGACAATACAATATTTCTCTTTTGCAACGGTTTGAATTTCAATCTCTTCTATTCTATGTAACCCAGTCGGCTGTGTAAAAGCGATGTCCAATTCTCCTTCTTCCAACGCTTCCTTTAGCATCTTACTAGGGAAATGGTTCAGATGCAGCTCTACCTTCGGATAGAGTTCACGGAATCGTTTGATAACCTCTGGTAGAAAACTACGAACATGCACACTCAAGAATCCAATCGAAAGACGGCCTATCACACCTGCATCCGTTTGTTTTGCTTTTTCGATGGCACCCGATGTTTTTTCTACAATCTCCATTGCTTCTTTTAAAAAGACCGCCCCAGCAGGTGTAAGCTGAACAGAGCGTTTATTTCGAACAAATAGTTTCACTCCAACTTGTTCTTCCAAATCGGCAATTTGATGGCTGATCGCAGATTGAGCGACATAGAGTTGGTTGGCTGCTTTTGTAAAATTTAAATGCTCGGCTACGGTAATAAAATAGCGCAATTGTCGAATATCCATAGGGTCCTCACTTGTCATTTATTTACTGCTATTTTATCATAATAAGTATGAAGTAGTCGAAATTATGCGAGTTTTCTTGTATTTACACAATGTAGAAACTAGTATTCAACCACAAGAATACATCTCTTAATCTGCCAAACCCAACAAATAATACGAAAATGGGATTACAGAAATCGAATACGTATATTTCCAATTTTTCTTCATTCGTATTATGGTTATTTTGAAAGCGCTTAATCGCGTAAAGGAATTTGATAGGGAGTGGTTAGATGGTTCTAAAAGTCATTGGCAAGTTACCTAATAAGAAGAAACCATATTTTATTAAAAATGGAGAAGGAGAGCGATATCTTTTCGGTACCCAGGTTGCCTCCATTGTTGCTACAACGGAGAGCACTGGTGATATGATGGAGATCGTTCAATTATGGGGAGGAAAAGGCGACAGTTTCCCGGCACATGTTCATGAGCAAGCTCATGAGGGTATAGTGGTGTTAGACGGCAGACTTGAAGTAGAACTTAATGGGCAATTGTATTTATTAACTGCAGGTGACTATATAAGTATTCCCGCGGGAACTGTCCATGCCTATCGGATGCAAAGCCATCGAACACGCTTCTATTCTTTCACTATTAACGGTCATGTTGCAAGGATATATTCTCTAATTGGAGAGCCATTTACTAAGTTTGAACGCCCTCCAGTTTCTATGAACCTCTTAAACCAGGATACTTTTAACCAAATACCTGCTGATATTGATATCAAATTGGTCACTAGTCATCCAACTGCTGGCTTGCCAGAATTGGCTAAAGGCTCTGCCATTCCGCAGGAAGTTCAACCGTATGTACTGGAATCAGGGGAAGGAGTCCATCTTCTTAGCGGTGATACCGTTCATACACTCTTAACAACAAAAGAGGCAACAAACAGCCAATTTCTTGTCCTCGTTTCCGAAGGACCAAAAGGACAAGCCATTGGTGAGCACGCTCATGAATTGACCAACGAAACATTTATGTGTTTACAAGGGGAAATGACACTATGGGTCGATGGCGAGGAATTGCACCTATTACCAGGGGATTTTGCCTATGTACCAGCAAATACACCTCATCGCTTCCGTTGTGATGCCCACTATACCAAGTTTTTTGGATTATTGACTCCAGGAGAATTTGAAGACTTTTTCCGTATCCTTGGAGATCCATATGAACATCCAATCTTCCCTAGTGAGCCGGCACCCTATCGTTTTGACCGAGTAATTCAGCGTATTCATGAGCTCGATTTAAAATTATTAGGCAAGCCTCCAGGTCCTCCACCAACTGAAGTGGAAGAGGTTCATTAAAGATGAGTAATCGTTATGAAGTAAGGGTCCTAACGGATCTTGAATTTGCCTCACCAAATGGGAAATCATTACTTCTGGATCTTTATTTGCCTATTGGGGCAGAAGGGCCAGTGCCAGTGATTGTCTGGCTCCACGGCGGCGGTTGGCGAATTGGGGATAGAAAGTTAGGACCGGATTTTAAAGTTAGATTTGCTGAAAGTGGATATGCCATGGCAAGCATTGAATATCGGTTAAGCGGTGAAGAAATTTTTCCTGCGCAAATTCATGATGTAAAAGCAGCAATTCGTTGGCTCCGTTCGGCTGCTAACGAGTATGGTCTTGATAGCCAACATATTGGCCTCTGGGGGTCATCAGCTGGAGGACATTTGGCTGCGCTTGCCGGTACCACAGGTTCAGGCAGACTCGAAGATTTGGAGTTAGGGAATTGGGAATATTTTAGTGACGTACAAGCAGTGGTTGACGGGTATGGTCCTACAGATTTCTTGCAGATGGAAGAATCCAATAATTTAACGGCTGCTTCTTCTGATGATCCGGAATCCAATCTTCTTAATTCCGTACAGCACCATACTGACCCAGATTCTCGAGAGTCACAATTGCTGGGAGCACCCATTCAAACAGTTCCACATCTTGTCCGTGAGGCGAATCCAATCACCTATATTGATGAAAATGTCCCTCCATTTCTTATTTTGCACGGGTTGAGTGACACGGTTGTACCAGTTCATCAAAGTGAGCTGCTTTATCAAGCACTGATGGAACAGGGGAGTGAGGCGGCGCTGTGTTTGATTGAAGGAATGGGGCATGCATTTTTTAATAAAAATGATTTGGATGAACAGCCTCTAGAAGTTACCCTTCGTAAGACTGAAGCAGGGGAACCTGAACAGATAGAGTCTAGTAAAATAAGAATATTTAAGTTAGTAGAGTCCTTTTTTCGAAAGCATCTCTTTGAAAATTGACCTACTGGCGAACTTAAGACTCCGTTTTAACGGGGTATTTTTTTTTTGAGTTATAAGAATAGTTTTGTTTTCTTTTCCCTGAGACGGATGGTGACAGTCATTTTAATTAGGAGTGAGTAAATTCGTCCTCATTTGTCGATGAAGGACAATTTATCAGAAACTCGAGGAGTTTTGTCATTCATTCGGTGGATGAAGGACACTTTAATC
>NZ_JBALPZ010000171.1:0-2103 GCF_036965645.1 Neobacillus drentensis | reverse complement strand
GTTCACTTTCCTTATTATTCCCTTTGCTAAACATAATTTTTACAGCTAAATACAACATATAGATTGATCCGAAGATTATCATATAAAATTCTATTTTAGGGATGGTGTTTTTTAATAACAAATTAAAATAGCTGCACAATAACATAATGACACAAAAACCAGTACCTACCCCTAAACAAAACTTAATCGTCTTTTTAAATCCATACTTATTGGCAGATAACATCGCCATTATGTTATTTGGACCTGGAGTAAAAGTAGTAACAAAAACGTATAACAAAAATGTTAATATTGGCAAAATATCCCCCTCCTCTGAACGTGTGTTATAATGTCTAAAAAAGACAATATAGCGTATTACGTTTTATTGTACGATATAGACGTTATATTGTAAATATAGTAAGGAGTGTTTTTATGGAAGAAATTAATCTCATCATTGCAAAGAACTTAAAGGCTTTGAGAGAAAGTAAAAAATTAAGCCTTGAAAAAGTTGCAGAGCTTAGTGGGGTTAGTAAAACGATGATTGGACAAATCGAAAGGGGTGAATCTAGCCCTACTATTACAACAATCTGGAAAATAGCAAATGGTTTAAAAATTTCGTTTACTTCACTAATAAATTCTCCGCAGCATGACACAAAGGTAGTCCATAAAAGTGAGGTCCAAATACTTTTAGAGGATAATGGAAAATACCGATTATACCCTTATTTCCCATTCCAAGATGACCGGCGTTTTGAAGTTTATTCTATAGAGATTGAAAAAGGTGGGTATCTTAGTTCGGATTCCCACGGAGAAGGTACTGAGGAATTTCTAACTGTTTTTGATGGCGAATTAACTGTAAGAGTAAATAACACTGAATACACTGTATCAAGTGGAGATTCTATAAGATTCAAGGCTGATAGACCTCATTCCTATCATAATTCTGGAGAAACATTAACTCGATTAAGTATGGTTATACATTATCCAATTTAAAAATCCCGTTTCTAAAACCGAGGTCATGAAAAAAGTGAAACGACCCAGATTTACGCCCATCTCAGCGGAAGCATCAGACAGGAATTATATAGAAGTATTTTTAGCATTAAATAAAGCAACGCGATTGCGTTGCTTTATTGTACTATTGCACCCGTTTCTTTAAGTGCAATACTTCACAGACTATGTAATTATAACCCTACCCTTTTTATGAAAGTGATTGGCGAAAAAAGGGTTCTTTCAAGAATGCAGACATTTTTCGGTGATTCCATTTAACTAACTTAAAATCAAATCTCTATGAGCTAATAGAAGGTTGGGGTGGAAAAGACACAATTGGTTTCCGACCAGAAGATACAGTTGGAAACCAAACATATAAAGAACTTGTATTACAAATGAGGGAAAAGACCTTTTATACCTTCTGCAATCATCTGGATAGAAATAACAGCAAGGATCAAACCCATTAATCTTGTTACAACATTTAAACCACCTTGTCCAAGTTTGTTAATAACAGGAGTTGAATAATAAAACAGCACATAAGAAAGTGCTAATACTAGCGCAAATCCAATAAACACAAGGATTAGATTGGAGATGTCAAAGGAACCGGAACCTGTGTGTGCCATAACAGTTGCAATAGTACCAGGGCCAGCCATAATAGGCAGTGCCAGAGGAGTAATCGATATATCCTCCTTTTCTTCTGCTTCCTTTTTTTCTGCAGTATGCGGTGTCTGCGCGTTTGAAGTCTTTGCATGCAAAAGATTAAAAGCAATTCCGAAAATAAGAATTCCTCCAGCAACTCGAAACGCATGAATAGTAATACCGAATATAGAAAATATAAAGTTGCCAAGCACCAGAAATACAGTAAGAATACACAAGGAAACGATTGCCGCTTTCCTTGCCGTATGTTTCTTTTGCTGTTGAGAATATCCGTTGGTAAGGGAAATAAAAATTGGAATATTCCCTATCGGATTCATCACAGCGAAAAACGATACCGTCATTTTAAGAAGTAGACTAACCAAAAAGTTCCCTCCTATCTCACTTTAACCATTTTTGATTTCATCCTTATATATTACCCACATTGAGAAAACGAAACAATTAAACAAGGAAAACACTAAACAATTCACTTCAAATAAGAAAAGCGCAAGG
>NZ_JBALPZ010000170.1:0-9517 GCF_036965645.1 Neobacillus drentensis | reverse complement strand
CCTTTATCTATAAATGCTTGAACCTGACTTTCCCCTTTTGAAATATCCAGACCAATGACTGGATTCATTTCTGAATCCTCCTCCTAAACTAGTAATTTGCCAGTACCCCTAATTCCTCCATGCAGTGTCACAGCTTCGCTTGTTATACGAGATCTAAGTCCCAACCAGCCTCAATCATGTTTCTACAAGTAGGGGGCGAACCGTTTAGCTGACGGGGTCTAAGCCCCACGGGCAGTTACGTTCTACCCTGGCTACTGATATAATAAGACCAAATAAAAAATGGTCAACCAGAAATATTTAGCATTCTGGCTAACCTTATAATACGAACGGAGCAGTTTAGTTCAAGAACGAAAGATGATAAATTTAGAATATATAGTCTAAATTTCAGTGTTAAAGGGGTCGAGTATGAGAGAAGAAATTAAATCTCAAGTAGGAAAATTAGTGGGTTTGAAGATCCCGTTCCGTGACAAAAATAGCAGTGTCCCTGTCTTCCCGATTATCTAGGTATCGTTTTAACCAAATTTCGCAGCGGATATTGAAATAGACTTCTCGTTCCTTATCGCCTTTACCTCTGATAATGGCGGATCGGGTCGACCAATTAATTCTGCCTCTATCTAAAGAAACAATTTCTCCTATTCGGCTTCCAATGGAGAACATGAATTCAAACAGAGCCTTTTCCATAGGGGTGCAGCAGGCTTCCCGTAAATGCTCAATTTCCATTTCAGTCAGAAATTTAGGGATTATACTATTTCGCAATTCATGAAAAAAGGCAAACACAATTACTGTGTTCGCCTTTTTAAAACAATGTAGAAATAGAAAATACTCGCAACACTTAATGCTTATGCTAAAGTTGGCATTCTTAATGAAGGTTTTAACTTAGGGTTTTTCTTTTGTAGTAAGAAGAAACCTTTAATTAACAAAGTAATTAAGGCTGATAATAAGCTTTTTAGTGAAGTATTCAAAGTAAATCCCTCCACATTGCAGTTTAGTGTTAAATTTATAACACTAAGGTTATTGTTACCCCTAAAAACATATTGATTCAATTTTCCTGATTAATTAATTTATTTCGATTCTCCATTTGAGGCGGTTCCTCAAGCCATCCGTTTTTAATCATAATCTCAAGTCCTTCTCTTCCATATAAATAAATATCTTTTCCTATTAATGCTGATTTCATGGCAATATCATTTCTTAATGTGAAAAATAATCCAAAGCTAGTTCCCACCATGCCAAAACCATCGAGATAGTATATGCAAGACATCATGAGTTTATCAGAAAATGGTGGGATTGTTGAAGTAGTTACAGTGCCTCCAGAAGTAGCAGAGAATTGAACATCGCTTTCTAATAGAATATCTGTCATTTCTTTTATTTGTTTTTTCGCAAGTTCTTTACCTTTTAAAAAATATTTTTTAACCTCTTTGTTCTGTGCACATTGGGCAAAACCAATTATTAGTTGCAATCCAATATTATTTGTCTCAATTCCATGATGGAGAAATCCTATTTCAAGATCATTTAAAACCCTTTTATCACTAAATGGGTTAAACCCACTCGTGTAGTTTATGCTTTCGATAAACTCAGTTGATTTTGGCATCGTAACTTTTGGAGGAAGAGTAAGAATGCCTTTTTGAAGCAAATATTGAGTAGATAAAGTATAAATATCTTGAGTAACACCAGTAAGTCCCTTGTAAATCTTCGTAACATCATCATTGTATGACATATTCATACTCATCGTGTACAAGCCCATGCTTAATTCTTTTAAAACGCGGACAAACATAATATCAAATCCATTGTCGAATAATTTAGGGGCATCCAAATTAACGTCTTCTTTTTTAAACCCTACAGGAAAAACAATTCCTTGTTGTTGAAATATTTCTTCAATTTGTAAAACATAATAATTTAACTGTTGCCACAAGCCACCCAAAATATTATTAGCTTCCTCATCATCCGCATATTTTTTAAAATATTCCAGTATTCTCAAAATAAGGGTTTTCTGACGATAAGTAAGCCAAAGTGTTCCAATCTCTGCTGCACTAATTGCCTTTATATTATTCAAAATGTTAATCCTCCAGTTTTTTTTATAAAATTTCCCAATTATATTATTCCATTTACCTCATTTTTTATGAGAGAGTCAATAGTTAGTCCTATAAATAAAACATGATTGGTAACCAAATAAGTCCGAATAAAATCCTCGTTAAAGTAAATATTGATGAGTATATAAAACCATACTTACAAAAAACGCAGAAATGACAAAGGAAACAAACAAAAAAAGGGGCTTTTCTACCCCCTTCGTCTATATAAGCATCCCACCTAGCAAACATATACATTAACTTAATAAGGGGTAAAATTAAATGTGATAAACCCGAAAGAAATGTTATTGTGGAGTATTGCACTTCCAGGCTTTGGGCATTTTTTAAATAAAAAATATATAAAGGGTACTGTATTCGTTTTCTTAGAGTTTTTGGTGAATGTTCAGGCGAACTTTAACGAAGTAATTATTTCAAGTTTTCAGGGGGATATTGAAAAAGCGATTATACAGACTAATTATCAGTGGTTAATGTTTTATCCTTGTTTATATTTCTTTGCAATGTGGGATGCGTTTAAAGATGCTGGAGGAGGAAAAGATAGCTTTTCTTTTCTACCATTTGTTTTTTCTGCTTATTTCGTAACGGTTGGATGCATTTATTCCTCGAATTTTAAACTCTCTGGTGTGTTATTAGGTCCTGTTTGGTTACCAATCATTTGTGTCATACCTGGTGTAACGATGGGCTTATTCTTAAAAAGAATATTTCTCAAAATAGTTACATAAGGAACCTATGTGAACTAACTCACTTAAACTAAACCAGCTAATAGTTTGTCAATATTTTTCATTAAAAATCTTAAAAGGCACATGATATACTAAAAATAAGCATTCCAAATAACCTTCCTAATTTAGACTATTGGAAGGTTTTTCATTGTTTAGTTTTATTTTTCATTTAAGCTATATCTTGGAAAGTTGAGTTACTTTTTAAAAGCGCATATATCCATTGTAAGAGCTTATTTGCACATGCTATTAAAGCTACCTTATAAGGCTTTCCTTCTTCGCGTTTTTTATCATAGAACTCTCTTAACCTCTTGTTGCGAGGGATAATATCTTTAGTCGTTTTCTTTTTACGACAATCACGAATGGCGCATTTAACAGCCAGATATAATGCACGTCTTAGCCTGCTGGACCCTCTTTTTGTTATTCTGTTTACAGTTCCTTTGAACCTTCCTGATTCAAAGATGCTAGGGTCAATTCCTGCAAATGCTATTAATTTTTTAGGGTGATTAAACCGATCTATCTCACCGATTTCAGAAATAATCGTTGCCGCGATTTTTTCTCCGATACCAGGGATGGATTGGATAATCTTATATTCAATAAGTTCTTTTGCTAAAGCATCTATCTCGACTTCAAACACAGATAGGTACTTTTGGTATTCTAAAAGCATATTGATATACATTTTAAGAGTTAAAATATGGCTTTGATATAAGGTTTTCTGAAAAGGATTCCTTGATGCTCCAGCTTTCAGCTCCTTTGCCTTAGTATTCGCCCACATACGAGAACGACTATTACAGTTTTCCTTTATTCTAGCTGCTATTGTTTCTTCGCTAGTTTCTAAGACATCGTTAGATGTAGGAAATTCTAATAAAGTTTGTAAAGAAACAACTGAATATAAGTCCCCAAAAACACCTTTATACTCAGGAAAAACCTGATCAAGAACTGCTTGAAACTGTAGCTTAGCTTGTACAAATATTCCTGTTAAGTTTTCGAATTGTCTTGTAAGATTACGAAGGTTTAACAGTTGAATTCCACGTTTTTTATACAGCTCTAAATCCTCTTTATAGTACAATTCACAGAGATGATTAGCATCGATTATATCTGTTTTTACTTTCCTCAAACTCGAGCTCTTGGCACGATAGGAGATAAGAGAATTTACAATAATTAATAAATAATTTCTGTCCTCAAAATACTGAACAACTGGAGTATGATAATGCCCTGTAGCTTCCAGAACAATCGGAGGTTTAACTCCTGTTAAGTTCTCAATTTCTCTTAAAAAATGATATAAAGTATCTAATCCATCAAGAGTATGTGATACTTTAAAGCTACTTTTGTAAGGTTTTTTCTTATCCAAGAAAGCTTGAACCTGACTTTCACCATTTGCTACATCCAGACCAACGACTGGATTCATTTTAAAACTCCTCCTCTAATAATTAAACTCACCGGTACCCCTAATTCCTTCTTGCAGTATCATAGCTTCGCTTGTTATACGAGATCAGAGTCCCAACCAGCCTCAAACATGTTTCTACAAGTAGGGGGCGAACTGTTTACTTTACGGGATATAATTCCCACGGGTGCTTACGTTCTACCCCGGCTACCGTAATAAAAAAACCAAATAAAAATTGGTCAACCAGAAATATCTGGCTGACCTTATAATACGAACGGGTGCTTTATTAAAACAAAAATGAACTGCTGAAGAACATCAACACTAATATACTTTTTGTATTAGTTAGTCTCGTTCAAAGATAACTGCTGTTACTGTTTCTCAAGTACAATCACATAAAATTTAGAGTAACGCTAGAACAACTAAATTTATTCAATTAGGCTTTGCACTTTTTGTTTTTGTAATTAGTCTTGGACAAACACCATTAATTTTAACAAAAATGAAATCTCAAAAGAAATCTAGACAAACATTTTACATATAAGCTGAGTTTTCCCTCAAAAAGTAATGAAAATGTTACCAAATTGTCCCTGTCCATTAACTAAACTGTAAACAAGCAATGTTATATTTATTACGGTCCTAGATCTACCAATCTCTAACGAATGACATAGTTGTAAACCCTAGCAAAAAGCCCGGTTTTCCTATTCCTAGATACCGGGCTTTTTGACGTTTGCTCTCACAAAATGCAAACTTAATCAGTTTTTTTGCTTTTAATATCATCAAGTTCTCTTTAAGTTTTTCAAGTTCATTTTTGAGATCTAAATTTTGTAGCTTTGATCCATAAAGTCGTTCAAACAAACATCCTGAAACCCAAGCCTGTTTGTCAAATCCAGCATCAAAAAAACTCAATTGTCACTTTTTCTAATTCAACTTTTTAAGCCAAGTGATTTCCCCCTAAAATTTCTAAAATATGTACTGTATTATTTTTCCATCAAAAATGGTGGATTTCAAGGGGGAGGTAAAAATATTTTTTCTACTGTTCCAAAAAGTCTACCCCGTGAAACGAATTGTCTGATAATTTAAGAGGGCGCAAGATTAATATTTTATAGTGTCCCAATAAGGTTGTTCCGAAACTTAAGCGGATATGATACAGATTTTGTTGTATAAGAGATTACATAAAAGGAATGAAACGTCAATGAAGAAGAAGAAAAGAGTTATAACATTATTGTGTGTAGGGCTCACCATAGGGGCTATTATATGGGTGGCTAGTGTCGCCCATGAACTTAAAAGTATGATTACAGATTTGAATATTGATTATTATGGTGATAACTATAAATCTAAATAGGAAATAAGGAAAGGCAGCATGAACAAGGTAGAGTAAGTGAAACATGGGGACCATTTAAGTAAAGGACTGATTAATATCGGTCCTTTTTCTTTAGAATTATGAAACAAATTTGGGGATTAACATGGAACGCGTTTCATAATTTATATTCAAACAAATATCAGAAAGCGAGGAGAAAATTTATGTTGACAATAATTTTACTTTGCTTGTTAATTTATATCTCGGCCTATTTTTGTTTGAAGGCTTCTGGACAATCGATAGATGTAAGACCAATTCAATCCTTTGAAGATTATTTCAGCGATTCTAATGAAAAAATAATGGAGAAACAACTTTAGTCTCACAGAACATAATTTGAAAATGATTTTAAAAAGGTGAGAGTATGACAAATATTAAAGATCTTGCAAGAATGGCTGGTGTTTCAGTTACAACGGTCTCCCGTGTATTAAATAATCATCCATATGTAAGTGAAGAAAAGAAAAATGCAGTTTTAGAGGCAATAAGAGTTAGTAATTATCATCAAAATATAAATGCCGTTCATTTAAGTAAGGGAAAAACACAGTTGATTGGGGTTGTTCTCCCTTTCTCGGATACTCCCTATTTTGCTTTGTTATTAAAGGGAATAGCCCAGCAAGCGTTGGCGCATAACTATAAGTTGGTTTTATTTCAGACCGATTATAAAAATAGTAGGGAATTGGAAGCATTACAAATGTTAAAACAAAAGCAGATTGATTCATTAATCATATGCTCAAGAGCGTCTGATTGGTCAACCATTGAGGATTATTTACCCTTTGGCTCAATTGTTTTATGTGAAGATGTAAAAGAGCACCAGGTGTCATCTACTTTTGTTAACCAATATAAAATCTTCTATAAAGCACTGGAATATTTATATAAAAAAGGACACAAAAAAATTGGTTATTGTATAGGCAGGAAATCAGGTACTAATAGCCAGCATCGGGAGTTCGCCTATCGAGACTTTCATAAGAAATATAAACTGTCATATCAACCTGACTATATAATCGATGAATGCCTATATTTTGAGGATGGCGAAAAAGTCATAAACCAACTAAAGAAAATGGAGATACCGTCATCGGCGTTATTAGTTACAAGTGATCAAGTCGCAGCAGGAATCGTGGTCAGCTGCCAAAATCAGGGGATATCAATACCAAATCAACTAGCCATTATTGGATTTGATAATGAACCAATTGCAAAAATGATGAACATTACAACGATCGAAATTCCTCTTTTGGAAATGGGAAGAAACCTTTTTCTTCAAGCAGTAGACGGTGATTTATCAAAGAAGGAATTATCTTATCAATTAATTGAAAGAGAAACGGTTTGATCTTCTATATCATTCATAAAATTAAAGGAGAAATGAATGAAACAATTACCACTTAACTGTCATTCTGGGCATTTGAGCCTAATGCTATAATAATGGAGATTTACTAAGAACTAAACATTCAAAAGGAGTGCTAATTTTGACAATAAAAACGATTACGCCAAAAGAACTTGAAGAGAGACTGAGAGGAGATAACCAAACTTACCTACTTGATGTCCGCTCAGAGGAAAAATACAATGATTTTCACATTGAAGCTCCTAGAATCAAAAGCTTTAATATTCCAAAAACAACGATCTTTGAACTGGAGGAAAAGAGAGATGAAGAAGTCGCATCATTACCTAAAAACAATGAAATCGTAGTAACCTGTACAACCGGAAACTCTGCCAAAAAATGTGCCACAATCTTGTCTGAAAAAAACTATAATGTCACATTGCTAGAAGGCGGAATTACTGCCTGGAAAGAGTACCTAGATTCACAAAAAAGAAACTAACCGGAATCAGAATGGTAAAACCGACAAATGCCGGTACATACGATTTGATCTGTCGGTACCATTTACATGAAGGAATGGCTGGGAAAGTAATAGTCAAATAATAAGCGGGGCCGAACGGCCTTGCTTTTTAATCCTTAATCATGAATTCAACCAATCCCACTCCATTATTTCACCATTAAACTCAAAACAAATTGGTTTAATTTGAATCTCTCCTTTTTGGTGCTTTTCATTTAACCTCTCCTCATAATACTGAAAAAATTTCTCTTTTAAAATTCCATAGAAGTAAGCAATCGGTTTTTTTACAGCATTTGTCAACTTTAGTTTTCGAATTAACTGCTTAAAGGATTGGATGGCAAGGTTAACGATTAGATCCATTTCATGGTCGAGTTCATAGCCATAGGCAGTGATTTGGACCATATGCCAATATTCTTCAATTACCTTTATATCTGGAAAGAAGCATTTAACGATTTCCACGAAAGGTTGTGGAACACGGTTGCTCACATAGGTGTAATCCAAATTAGACGGTTCCTCTTTACGTTTTTTTATCTTTTGATCTTTTTCAGTTTTTAAAAGATTAATAGTTTCATTAGGGTGGTTCATGCTTTCTTGTTTGGGTGGTTCACAAAGAGGAAAACGATTAAATACATAGAGATTGCTGGACTGAGATCCATTTCTTCTTTCGGTTTCATAGACAGAGAAAATCCCCATTTTCTTACCCTTAAGAATCATCCGTTTAAAAGTTGAACGGGACAGGATGTTTTCTGTATATTCTTGATTAATCGCTTTTAAAATGGTCCCAATTTTGGCATTACAAACACCAGGGATCTTGGCAGAGAAGCGCACTAGTCTTTTTAATCCAAGTAATTCTCCCTTTGAAAAATCCTTCTTATGATCGAGCATCCACATTTCCATATGGTGGTTAAACTCCTCTAAATTTTTAAATTGCGAATACTGCTCGAATCCCTCGATATTGCCAGATTTTATATTCATACTCCTTGAGCCACCTTATCCCCATAATCTTGGCCAGTTACGGGGTAATCCCCATTTCTGGCATTTCTAAGGTATCGTTTTTGGCTAAGGAATTCGAATCACAAAAAAACCAATTTAAGGCCATTTTTAATGCGTAAGGCCCTTTTTTAGCTATCAAATTAGAAATTTGAAGCTGTTTTTTGCAATTTGGCTTAGTTTTATATCTATTTTATTTAGCTAGGTTCGACTCCTAGAAAGTGCCGCCAACTGAATACATGGTGGATTCCTTTTATATAAATGAGAAATACCTGGTCTTTTTTTCATATTAATTAAGAGACAGATTTTATGAAAGTACAATTTGGAGATAAATATCAGGCAACATGGAGGAAGATTTTAAATAAACATTATAGTAATGGAAAAATAGCTGCCCATGTTCAGAACTGCAGATCTTGACCCCATATTAGTTTTAGAAAAGGTGGGATAGTTGGATGGTTTGGACTATTTTTATTTTCTTATTAATTGTGTTTATTGTAGGACCCATTGCCTTGCTTTTGTGGTTACATATTTTAGCCAAGAAACCGCAGCATTCGGTTATCCGAGCACACCCTTATTTGGGATGGATGCGCTACATGTTAGAAAAGATTGGACCAGAATTCAGACAATATTGGTTCGATGGTGACAATAGTGGCAAACCATTTTCACGTTCAGATTTTTTAGGGATGGTTTTTTCTGCCAAATATCGAAGTGATCTTATAAGCTTTGGTTCCAAACGTGACTTTGACAAGCCTGGGTATTATATTGCGAATGGGTTGTTTCCTTTATTAAATGAAGAATTAAGAGTTGATAACCAAGAAAAAGTCCACTCCATGAAATATAAAATTGATCATGAAGGATTGTTTACTCGTCACGAACAGCTGGAAAAGGACCAAACAACACGTTGGCTTTACCATGAGGAAGACACCATAATCGTTGGCGGAGATCGGAAATTCCCATGGAGACTTCGCGGTCCATTTGGTGCCTCGGCTACATCTTACGGAGCAGTCGGAGAAAACTATATCCTTTCAACTGGTCATGGCAGCCATATGGCAGGCGGTTCATGGATTAATACGGGGGAGGGTGGAGTTGCACCAGAGCATTTGGAAAGTGGTGTAGATGTGGTCGCTCAAATCGGTCCTGGTTTATTTGGTTTTCGCGATGATGAGGGG
>NZ_JBALPZ010000169.1:0-3189 GCF_036965645.1 Neobacillus drentensis | reverse complement strand
GTACATTTCTTCACAATCTCTTTGAAATGAACAATAAAATATCGATGTTACCACTGCTCATTATCACCGTATCAGTTGAATAGTTAGAATATTCTTTACCAATCATTCTAAAAATGATAAAATTTTTTAAAAGGGGGTGAAAAAATGGCTAGACACAAAGAATTTGATGAAGCCGAAGTTTTACCAAAAGCAATGGTGCTTTTTTGGCGAAATGGATATGAAAAAACGTCTATACAAGATTTAGTAGACTAATCTTTGGATCCACTTTAGCGGTATTAGATTAACAATTTTAGAATGAACGTTCTAAAAAAATGATTTTATCTAATCTTTTTTATTTAATATGGAGGATGAAAAGAATGAATCATTTAGAGGTTTTAAAGAAAATAGTAGCCGGTGAATTACCTGGAGCACCTGTTTCGGAGGTATTAGGTTTTAACGTAACGGATGTGGAAGTAGGCAGAGTTGTAGTTGAAATCGATGCAACTGAAAGGCTACATAATCCAATGGGTACGCTGCACGGGGGAATTTTATGTGACATAGCCGATGCTGCGATGGGCTTAGCATTTGTAACTACATTAGCTGAGGAAGAACTTTTTACGACAATGGAAATTAAATTAAATTTTCTAAAACCTATTTATAAATCTAGACTTCGAGCTGAGGGAAAATTAATAAAAAAAGGTTCATCAGTCGGATTGCTGGAGTGTCATGTATATGATGAAAAACAAAGTCTCGTGGCACATTCTACAAGTACATGTATGATTTTGAAGGGTAACCCTACCGGAAAAAGATTGAAAATAGAATAATATAATCAATCTCTTGTAAAAAGAAAGTCCATTCAAAGTGAGGTCCATATAGGTTTTAGCTAGCGTTTAGCTTGTAGCACGATGGAAAGTTCATTTTATCAATATTAAAAAGGTAAGGTGGGGAAAAATGCCTTCTATTCTAACGGCTCCTTCCAAAATGGAAAGCACGATGCACTTCCAAGAGAATAAACTCATTTTAATATGGAGTGTTACCATTTTGCTGGTTGTAATGAATACAACCATGTTTAATGTTGCATTACCCTTTATACTTAAAGACTTATCCATAAACTCAACTATGGGCTCATGGCTGGTATCAGGTTATTCCATCATGTTTGCCATTTCAACGTTAACATTTGGACGCCTATCTGATTTTGTTCCCCTCTCAAGACTTCTACTCCATGGAATTTGCCTATTAGGAATATCATCAGTCATCGGTTTCTTTTCAACAAATTTTTTTATCTTATTAGGAGTAAGAATTCTTCAAGCAGCTGGAGCAGGAGCCGTCATGGGATTAAGTATGATCATGGCTGGGCGGTATATCCCTCTATCAAGGCGCGGAAAAGCGATGGCGATTATTGCTTCAGCTGCCTCTTTGGCATTTGGGTTAGGTCCTGTACAAGAGGGAGTGATTACTCAATACTTAGGATGGAATTATCTTTTCGTTGTCACTATTTTTTCTGTCCTATCAATTCCTTTCTTCCTAAAGTTATTGCCTAATGAGGTGATTAAAAAAGGACATTTCAATTTATTAGGTGCTATTCTTACGGGGCTTGTTGTAACAGGTTTGTTACTTTTTCTAACTACATTTTGATATGGGATACTATTAGGAACAGTCGTTCTTTTTGCGGTATGGTGGAAATATCTTAATAAGACGGAAGAACCGTTTATCCCGCCAATCCTACTTAGAAATAAGCAATATACAAAGCTCCTTCTTATTAATTGTTCCGCTTTTTTCATTAATTTTTCAAATCTGTTTTTAATGCCCATTATTCTCACAACTGTATTCGGAAAAGAACCAGCAGTGCTAGGATTGATGATTTTTCCAGGTGCCATTATCGCCGTGGTTGCTGGCATATTTATAGGAAGATTCATTGACCGGTTTGGGAATGCACCGTTAATTATTTTTGGGCAGTTAATGTTATTATGTGCCTCAATCTTATTTGCATGGTTCTCTTCTGCAAATCCCTATTTTATCCTTTTCATTTATATGTTTGCTAGCGTTGGATTTACGGCAATTTCTTCGAGTATTTCGAACGAGATAACAAGGATCTTGCCTATCAATCAAATCGGTTCGGGGATAGGGATCGTCCAATTAACGCAATTTTTCGGTGCGGGTCTTGGAGTGACTATTTCCGGATTACTCATAACCATTCAAGAAGGATTATCTTTGGAAATGGTTTATCGAAATATCTTTATTTGCTTCTCGATTGTTAACATTATGGCTAGTTTCATATACGGCTTTTATCTTCGTAGAGCCAGGTTAAAGGAGCCAAGTTAAATTCTTCATCGCTTAAGTGAAAATAGGACTGCTATAATAGGGTTCACTCTTTCTTAAAAAGATTTCAATCATGAAACTTTAATGTTTTTGTTAATAAATCAAGCTACTTGCTAAAAAAGGGTTCAAATTCAGACAAAAGGGGGCATTTATAAAAAGGGAGTAAAGTAATATTCGAGTGAAAAAATTTATGTAATTCATTGGATATACGATAGCGGTTACTCCGAAATAAAAAAATGATGTTCATATTAAGTTAGTTAATCTTTCAGACCTTACACCACTTTAATTAGCTTTTATCCCTGATTTGGGGTTCATCAAGTACTCTTTCAAGGAGTGCTGTTTTATTTCCAAAGAAGGTTAATAATTTTTTCTGTTGTGACTCATTTCATATTGAACTAGTCGAGTAGAATGGAGACTTTCTACCTTTCGGTAGATTGTACTCCACCCCCTCACAGAACCGTGCTTGCACTATTAATGCACACGGCTCCTCCTAGTTACCATTCACATTTCTGCTATCCTTAATAGTTTTGTTTCCATCATTATTCCTACCTCAGAGTGTAGTAAATGTGTCCCTATTAAGGTTGATAACTGGTAGCTAGCCTTTCCTCCATCGGCATTACCCAACTTCATTGGTACTACGCTGCTATCCGACTCCCTATTCGGCATTTGGCTTACTTGCTTGTTTTCGCTTGTACACCATACTCTTCCATTAAGAAAAGACCAATAGGGTCTCCCGAGTTGCCGTATCATATCTATGTGTAACGTGCCAAGGTCTCTGACTCCAGAGAGGTTTTATCCATCTTGCCCCTAACGAAGGATAAAATGTAGCTTTCTGCTGCAGGTAAAGCATCAGCCCTCTCGATTTACTAACATTATGGAGCTCAATCCCTT
>NZ_JBALPZ010000168.1:0-1791 GCF_036965645.1 Neobacillus drentensis | reverse complement strand
TAGTCGAGTAGAAGAGAACCTCTCTACCTTACGGTAGATTGTGTTCTCCCCCCTCACAGAACCGTGCTTGCACTATTAATGCACACGGCTCCTCCAAGTCATCATTTACAGAATATAGCTTATCTCTTTTCTTAAATCATAAATATTCACTTTGATTCTTGGTGAAGGTAATGGATATTTACTAAGAAAGAGCCTAAATTTATCCCATGTAAAGGATTTCCTTTGGCTTCTTCTGTTTAGCCATTTAAATAGTAAATACTCGATTTTCTCTTTGAAGTTGTTAACAGTTTGGGTATTATCTGTGATGCAATAATAGTTGTAATAGCCTATTAGTGAGCGTTTAAATCTATCCATAATCATATGAATATCTTTATTTCTATTATTCTTCAGCCATTCTTTAGATTCTTTTAGTTTGCCTTGGACTTTCTTTCTGCTCGATTTCCGCTTTACTCGAAATCTCCCTTGTTTACTTTTTCCACAATAGTGTGTAAACCCAAGGAAATCAAATGTAGCTGGTTTCCCAGTCCCATTTCGCTTTCCATTGTTCTCCGCAAACCGCCCGAAGGGAATAATTTTAGTTTTATCCTCGGCTATTTCTAAGTTAAATTTCTTTAATCTCGACCTTAATGAGTTGAAGAATTGCTGAGCCTCACTTTTATGTTGAAAACAACAAACAAAATCATCTGCGTATCTTACTATGTATGTCTGTCCTTTGCACCGTTTCCTGACCACTTTCTCAAACCATAGGTCAAGAACGTAATGGAGATACACATTGGCTAATATCGGAGATATTACTCCACCTTGCGGTGTACCATTGTCAGTCTTGTATTTCTTACCTTCCTCCATGTATCCACCTTTAAGAAATCTGTTGATTATTCTTAGTAGGTTAGGGTCTGCGATCCGGTGTTTTAAGAACTCCATCATCCATTTGTGGTCAACGTTGTCAAAGAAACCTTTGATATCTACATCTACTACATAATTTACTGATCTCTTCTCAATATAATGGTTCAGTATTTTCAACGCATCATGACAATTTCTATTAGGACGGAACCCAAACGAACAATCTAGAAAGTCATTTTCATAGATGGCATTTAGTATTTTGGTAATGCCTTTTTGTACAATTTTATCCTCATGTTCCGGTATTCCCAATGGTCTTTTCTTGTTTGAGTTGAGCTTTGGAATATACATTCGTCTTACTGGAACAGGGCGATAACTTTTGCTTTTAAGCCTAATTACTAAATCCTTTATGTTTTCCTTCAAGTTTTCACTGTATTGTTCTTTAGTCGTTCCGTTAATACCAGTCGCCTTTTTATTAGGCAGTCCATGATGACACTGTAGTAGCGATTGCTCATTTAATAAATGTGCAAGAGATGTGAATTTCATTTTAGGCTCGAATTTTGCTAATTCTGCTATCCTTAGTAGTTTTGTTTCCATTTATGACTCCTACCTCTGTGTGTAGTAAATGTGTCCCTAGTAAGGGTGATAACTGGTAGCTAGCCTTCCCTCCATCGGAATTACCCAACTTCATTGGTACTACGCTGCTATCCGACTCCCTACCTGGCATTTGGTTTCCTTGCTTGTTATCGCTTGTACACCATACTCTTCTTCAAAGAAAAGACCGGTAGGGTCTCCCGAGTTGCCGTATCATATCAATGTGTAACGTGCCAAGGTCTCTGACCCCAGAGAGGTTATCTCCTTCTTGCCTCTGACGAAGAATATAATGTTGCTTTCTGCACGCAGGTAAGGCATCAGCCCTCTCAGTTTACTAACGTTTATGGAGCTCAATCCCTT
>NZ_JBALPZ010000167.1:0-7838 GCF_036965645.1 Neobacillus drentensis | reverse complement strand
GAGAACCGTCCCCTTGCTCATATATTATCAAGGAGGGGGGGAAGCATCATGAGGAATAGCAAACTTATTATAAGTGGCTTGATTTTGGTTGTGGTTATTGTGCTGTTTATTTTTTCGGGCACTACGGTGGCATCAGGCTATAGAGGGGTTCTTTTACAATTGGGGGCAGTCAAGCCAACGATCTTAACGGAGGGATTTCATTTTAAAATTCCATTCATTCAAAATGTGGAACAGGTAGAGGTCCGCGTCCAAAAAGAAGAAAGCTCTCAGACCGCTGCTTCAAAGGACCTGCAAATGGTCACAGCAAATGTCGCGGTCAATTATTCGGTTGACCCAGGAGCTGTCAATAAGCTATACCAGGAAATTGGTCCAGATTATCGTGCCCGCATCGTGGATCCTGCAATTGCTGAATCATTAAAGGCTGTTACAGCTCTATACACCGCTGAAGAATTAATCTCAAAACGCCCAGAAGTATCGGCACAAGTGAAGGATATGCTGGCCAAAAAATTAACCAAATATTATATGATCCTTGAGGATATCAATATTAAGGAATTTGCCTTCAGTGAGGAATTTAATAAAGCGATTGAATTGAAACAGACGGCTGAACAAAATGCGTTAAAGGCACAAAGGGATTTGGAAAGGATCAAGATTGAAGCGCAGCAGCAAATTACCCAGGCAGGTGCTGAAGCAGAGGCATTACGATTGAAAAAGCAGGAGGTCACACCGGAGTTAATTCAATTAAAACAAATTGAGGTGCAAGAAAAGGCATTGGAGAAGTGGGATGGCCACCTGCCAAGTGTGACTGGAGGAGCTACCCCGTTTATAGATTTGAGCGGAGCTGCTGCTGAGAAGAAATAATATGAAAAGGGAAGGTCTCATGATGCAAAAGTATGAGACCTTCCCCCGTGATTTTTTGTTAATATTCATTCATTAATATTCACTAAAACATAATCAAATAACTCATGTTTTAATTAGTAAAAGCCCCACCTACGCTAAATACCATGATGTCCACATTTCCCCATCCAACCCAGTATAATTATACATTATTATGTTTATATATTCAATACCTATCCATAATCCAATTTATTCCTTTTGGAAGTTATGGTAAAAAAGTACTATTTTAGGAGCGCAGGGACGGTTCTCATGCTTCAGAAGCATGAGAACCGTCCCTGTGCTTCCTTTCTGCCTTAAGCCCACACGCCCATACGACTATACGAATATACTGTCTAACGAGATTTTCGTATGGAGGGAATAGATGATATGAAGAAACGCCAATGGGTTTGGAGTATTGTTTTAACCGCTATCTTGGTTTTGCCTTTACTTCTTATATTCTTCAACCAGAAAACAACTGTTCAGGTCTATTCTCCAAAAATAGCCCAAGATGCTCCGTCCCCCAAAAACACCTCAACACAGGATAAGACCAATCAAGGCCAACAGCAAAATAAAAGTAATCAAGCTCAAAAGAAACCATCCCAAAATAAGCCCGCCCAAAAAGAAAAGCCAGCTATCGTTTGGGGAGTAGACACTGCTTCTAGTGTGGACCAAGCATTTCTACAGTGTGTGAAGGATAATTATGGAACCCCAACTGTGTTCGGACGATACTTGGAGTCTAAGGGAGATGTATCTGTGGGGTTGACTAAAGAAGAGGTTGATTTACTCCATAAGCAAGGCATCAAAATCCTCCCGATTTTTAATCACTTTAAAGAAGCTGTCGGTTATGAAAACGGAGTAGCCGAGGCGAAAGAGGCAATTGCCTACGCGCAGAAAATAGGTATCCCGGAGGGAGTCGCCATCTTTGCGGATATTGAACCATCCTATCCAGTCGATGAGGCGTTTATTAGGGGATGGGTGGACACGTTAGCCAGCTCGCCGTATAAGCCAGGAATTTATGGTGTGATAACCCCAGACAGTAAGCTGTCCGCTGCTTACCAAGCCGCTGCTTCGAAAGATAAAAAGGTCCAAGAGCAAACCATACTATGGAGCAGTAATCCGGATCCTGGAGTCACAGCAAAAAATAAAGCACCAGCCTTTCAGCCTGGCGCACCAAAGAATATAAATATCTCAATCTGGCAATATGGAATTGATGGGGAGGCATGTAATATAGACACGAACCTCATCCAGTCTACTGTGCTGAATAGCTTGTGGTAGGATAAGATATTTGAAAAAATGATGATATACGGTTCTTCTGTATATCATCATTTTTTTTGTGAAATCGGAAATTCGAGAATAGACTCTAAAAAATTTGAGAAGCTAATCCACCTATTTAATTTTTCACTCCTGAGGTTAAAAGGACAAGCTGCTGTTTGTAGTCGAAGAGAATACTCATCATGTCAGAAATTTGGGAAAATTGATAGGTTTCTAGTGTATTAAATAATGATAGAATGGAGGGGCAACTGAATATCGTGAGGGTGCCTGGTTTGTGATCTTCTTTTCCCATACGGAAAGGAGGTGATATCCTGGAAAATTTTCTTGAAATTCTAAAAGAGATTCTCAAAGGAATTTTGCGAGAAGTAATCGCCTATTTCTTTCGGAAAAACGTCCTAGAAAACAAGAAAACCACCCTGCGCCGTCGGAAGCAAAAGGGTGGTCTTCATAAATAATATACACAAACAACCATCACCCTGACGGTAGAGGTTGCAGTGAGAAGTGTTAGCCGCACTTCTCTTTTTTATTATATATTCATTATATACAATTATATTCTGCTTTAAAAGTGGCATGAAAACATGGGGACGGTTCTCATGCTTCTATATTTTAATGCAAGAGAACCGTCCCCATGCTCCACTCCCTTAATTTTAGGGATAAAAGACCTAAAATTATTGTCGAAAATCATTCATTTACAACTTTAGTACTATGACTATATTATTAAATTGTTCCAACTATTTAAAATATAATTGTATTTCTATTAAGGGGAGAAAATGATGAATTTAGACCGAAACAACCAACCTTCCTATTATGATGGGAGAAATTTAGACCAATTAGCAGCAAGAATTCGGGAAAATGAAAATAAGGGCCATACGGTAGTGGTAAAGCCAGAAATTCCTGAGGGAAAAATAGGACAGCTCCGTTATCCGCACCCGCTAGAAGAAATATAATAAAGGAAGTATACATACACACGCTGAATCATTCAGCGTGTTTTTATCATTTTTCGAGGCAGTGGGGACGGTGCTCATGCTCCCGAAGCACGAGAACCGTCCCCATGCTTCCATCTTGTCCTTTTACGGAGAAAGGTTGTACTATAGTATTTATGATACAGGAGGGGAGATTCCTAAATGGGAAAACGAAAATGGTGGATTCTTGCGGCCATTCTTTGGATGGCGGTCATTTTTGCGTTTACGCAGGTTCCATATTCCACTGGAAGCAGTACTTCAAGTGCCATCGAGAAGCTATTTGTGGCATTACATATAAACTTGGATCCATCTGCTATAGATTTTGTGAATTTTATTGCGAGAAAGGCTACTCATATTACAGTATTTGGCATTTTGGCATTCTTATTTTTTAAGTCTCTTGAGATTTACCGATTTGCTTATGTCCTTTCCTGGATTTTAACGGTTATTTATGCGATGAGCGATGAATATCATCAATCGTTCATGCCGGGGAGGACTGCCTCCATAAAAGATGTCTTTTTGTTTGATTCTGTCGGAGCCTTTTTGGTCCTATTGTTGACGTTTTTTATGGTTAGGAAGAGTAGGTGGAGCAAGACACAAGTAGGATAATTTTCTGCTGGGGAATAAGATTTCTGTCCACATTTTATTATTCAATGATAGGTTAAGCGGGGAGATTCAAAAGCTCTCCGCTTTATTCTGGCTCCTCATTCAGCTAAATCCATAAAAAGGACCTATGCGGGAATTGCAGAGAATTAGTATAATATGAAAATAGCAAACTATGACATTCCCTCTTTTAGAATGGAGGATAACATTGAATTTAAAACTTCGCACGTATGTTGCCGTACTTTTCGCAGTTGGAATCTTTGGAATTACGGCTCTTTTAAGTGTGTTAATTGGGAAACAATCAAGTGAAAAAGTCGAGGACCAGATCGGAAATACCCTTTCTGCTACAGCTTACCATATGGCGGACAAGCTCGATGCCTTTATGTGGTCGAGGGCAGGGGAAATCAATGTCATCAGTCAGTTAAGCGATATCCAGCATCCGACTGACTCCGGGCACGTTCAAAGCCTGCTAAACCAGTTGCAGGACAGCATTCCTGCTTTCTCGTGGGTCGGTGTAACCGATGTAAATGGAAAGGTACTGGCGTCTACGAATGGAATTTTAAAAGGCGGCGATATTTCGAAACGGCCTGTCTTCCAAGAAGGAATAAAAGGACCGTTTATCGGAGATGTGCATGATGCTGTCTTACTGGCTAAACTGCTCCCCAATCCTAGCGGTGAACCGTTACAGTTTGTCGATATCAGCAGGCCTGTTGTAACGGAGGATGGAAAACTTGCTGGAGTTATTGCTGCCCACCTCAGCTGGGCGTGGTCCCATGAAGTTCAAAAGGAAATTCTGAAGCCGTTGAAGGAAAAGATCAATGGTGCAGAAATTTTTGTGGTTAGTAAAAAGGATCAAATCGTCCTGTTAGGTCCTGAAGCTAACGTGGGCAAGCCGCTAAACCTGGAAAGCCTTACACTTGCCAAAAAAGGTCAGAACAGCTGGCGTATTGAAACGTGGCCCAACGGTCAGAAGTATTTAACAGGCTATGCATTTGGGGACGGTTATCAGAACTATTCTGGTTTGGGCTGGTCGATCCTGGTGCGGGTACCGGAAAAAACTGCCTTTGCCCCAGTACATGAATTACAGAAATCGATTTTACAAATAGGAGTCATCTTATCGATTATATTCGCTCTATTGGGTTGGTTTGCTTCGGCCTTAATCACAAAACCGCTTCAACAAATCTCTTATTCTGCCAATCGTTTACGGGCAGGCGAAAAAGTCGAAATTCCCTACTATAAGGGAATCAAAGATATTGAGATTCTCTCCTTATCGCTTCGTGATCTTGTGGACTCGCTGGTTCGGACGGTGTCGGATTTAGGAAAAATGGAAACCCTCGCTCATCATGATAAGTTGACGGGGTTAATGAACCGGATTGCTCTTGATCCATATCTTGAAAAAGCTGCGGAAACTGCAAGGCAATCAGGGAACCAGCTTACCTTCCTGTACCTGGATTTGGATGGTTTTAAACAAGTCAATGACAAATTGGGACATCCAGTGGGAGATTTGTTATTGCAAGAAACGGCCAGGCGATTGGAAAGCTGTGTCCGAGGTCATGAAGGTGTATTCCGCCTTGGTGGTGATGAATTTCTTGTCATTCTATTTACTTCGGCCAATGACTCCGTTCAAGAAGCAACCACAGTGTCTGAAAGAATCATCAACAGTCTTAACCAGCCATTTGAACTTGATCAGCGAAAGATACAGGTAGGCTGCAGCGTAGGCGCGGCGGTATGGGAAGATGAACGGGTTCAGGCAAATGAAATTATCCGTTATGCAGATGAAGCTTTATATGTGTCTAAACGGTCGGGGAAGAATAGAGTTACTTTTTCATAACGTAATAGTCATATTATCGAAAAAAAAAACAAAGGATACCGCTCTCTATTACGGTATCCTTTGAATATATATAGGATGGTTTAATTTGCCCATTGTTTCAACACTTGTTCTTTACCGATCTTGTAAATTTCCTCCTGCGGCTGGTTTTTATCAGCGATCACATTTGTTTGATATAATTTTCCCTTGAATGGGATATAGATGGTATACATGCACATGATGTTCATTCTCCTTTTAAATAAGTTAATTTTTTCTCCTAATTTGTTTACCCATATCTTACTCTCTTAATCCTCTTAATAAGGATTCTTTTAACGCGATTCGATTAAACCATATCGTCCATCTCTCCGTTTATAGACAACATTGGTGCGGTTTGTATCCGCATCGGTGAATACATAGAAGCTATGACCAATCAAATCCATTTGCAGAATCGCTTCTTCACTGTCCATAGGTTTAAGGTCAAATTGTTTTGTTCGAACCACTTCCAACTGGTCTTCTGTCTCCTCTTCATTTCTATCAATTTTGAAGGCGGCTCCCATTCCTGTTTTTTCACGATATTTACGATTGACCTTTGTTTTATATTTACGGATTTGACGTTCCAGCTTATCGAGGATTAAATCAATGGCAGCGTACATATCCATATGGGTTTCCTCTGCCCGCAGGACAAGGTGCGGCTGTGAGATCGTCACTTCCACTTTTGATGTTTTATCCGGGTTAATCCTTAGATTTACATATACGTTTGCAGCTTCTTTCTTGATTAAATGACGTTCTAGCTTTGATACTTTCTTTTCGATATATTCTCGGATGGCTATCGTTACCTCTATGTTCTCTCCACGGATGTTAAAATTCATTTGTGAATTCCTCCTCATTATTTATCTATTGAATCGTTAGACGATATGATTTTTTAACCATGTCTGTATTGTGCATGACAAACCTGAATGTTTCCTTAACTTTTAAAAAGGGAATCCGTGTATCGCTTGAAATGGAGAAGCAATGTATGGAAATCAAACAAAAGTATTGTGCTAACATAAACATAATGAAGAGGGTACAAAAGGGCAGAAAGATTAAAGTCACAGCGGAATTGCAAATTGTAAACTTTTTTAAAATGGAGGGGATTCAAATGAGGGAATTAAACGGAGTTGATTGTGCAACAAAGCTGAATGCTTCGTTAGCTAGTGGCTTAAAATCGGTTGGCGTTCAGTATGTTGCACGCTACCTCGGTAACAGCTGGAAATCAATGGACAAAACAGAGGCAGATGCCATATCAGAGGTTGGGTTAAAGATCGTCAGTATATGGGAAACCAATCCGACGTATGCAGCTTATTTTACAAAGGACAAAGGAATCCTTGATGCAAAAGAAGCTTCTACTTATGCGAACGCTATTGGCCAGACTGAAGGAAGCGCGATTTACTTTGCGGTTGATTATGATGCGCAGCCATCTGACATGCCCGTCATTTTAAACTATTTTTCAGGTGTGCGAGACGGAGTGGATAAACGTTTTAAGGTGGGAGTTTATGGTTCTTATGCTGTGCTCAAGACGCTTTATCGTCATCATGCAGCTGATTATTATTGGCAGACCACGTCATGGTCCCGTGGCCATGTAGCTGATTTTAACCATATTCTGCAATATCAGCATGATACCACACTAGCAGGTATCCAAGTTGATTATAATGAATTTTCGAATCTTGCTGGATCGTGGAGCAGAACTGTCCCGGCTGCAGGTTCGCACCAGCCTGCTCTAACCACTTATACGGTTCAGTCAGGTGATACATTAAGCGGAATTGCTAAGAAATTTAATACAACGGTTGATGAATTGGCAAAATTAAATAACATAGAAAATCCTAACCTCATTTATGTCGGTCAAATTTTACGGCTTTCGATTCAAAAATCACCTGGACCTGCTTTTTACATCATAAAAACGGGAGATACGTTGTCCCAAGTAGCCTTGGTTTTCGAAACAACCGTCGCCCAACTGCAAACGTGGAATGGTATTCATGACCCGAATGTAATCCGGGCTGGTCAAAAAATCCGTGTGAAATAATCCTGCAGCTCTCGACAATTCTTTCAAAGGTTTGGAAAGTAAAATCCAATATTAGTACGGTTCATTTCATTTTTAAACAAATGTTTGATTAATGTTGAAACATCGGAATAAGAGGAGAATGATGTCAGTCCAAATGAATAAAGAAGAATTTTCCGGGAAATGATGGTTTTTTCTGTGGAACATTCGACATTCTTTTTTAGTAGTTTATAAGAGGAATTCTAGCAGGGAATACTTTTCAGCCATTTTAATTAAACGTTTGATTAGT
>NZ_JBALPZ010000166.1:0-5046 GCF_036965645.1 Neobacillus drentensis | reverse complement strand
AATATACATTTAAGTAAGTAAATACTAGAATTCTTTACTATAATTATTATTCTACTTGTGTTTGTGTTATATAGCAGAATAGTATTATATTCATTTTTATATACTTTTTAAACACAAAAAACCTGCTTGGAATGATTCCAAACAGGTAAGTATGTGATTCTTTGTTGTCTACATACTGATGCCTATCTTTTTCAACGCGGCTCTACAATTAGCTTAATCGCTGTGCGTTCTTCCCCGTCAATCAAAATATCGGTAAACGCAGGGATACAGATCAAATCAACTCCGCTAGGTGCTACAAATCCTCTTGCAATCGCTACTGCCTTTACGGCTTGATTCAATGCACCCGCACCAATTGCCTGTATTTCTGCTGCACCTCTTTCACGCAGAACTCCGGCAAGTGCACCAGCTACAGAATTAGGATTAGATTTTGCTGAAACTTTTAATATTTCCATTCCTAGCTCCCCCTTAGAAAATCCCGATCCCGCATGAGCAGTTCATGAACAAATCAGGTTATAACATTCCACTGCTACTATATTCAGCGTTGAAAAGACATATTCCGGCTTGGACGAAAAAAGTCAAGATATTCGCATAATCCAATTCACGAATTGACGATTTTTAAGGGAGTACACCTAGGTTAAAAGGTCTTATTAAAAAAACTTCCGATGTGGAAGTTTTTAACTATAAAATGGATGGTCATCATTAATTAGAATTGGAACGACCTTTTTAGAAAATCCTGTTTTTCGATCTAATTCTATATAAACGGCACTCAGCTGGTTTCTTCCGGATGTTGGCACTTCAAATCGAACCGGCAGGCTTGTTAGGAATCTTTTTAATACAGCCTCCCTATCCACACCAAGTATTCCGTCGTAAGGGCCGGTCATGCCCACATCGGTTAAATAACCAGTACCGCCTGGTAAAACCCGGTTGTCAGCCGTTTGAACATGTGTATGGGTACCAACAACAGCAGATACTCTTCCATCTAAGTACCAGCCCATCGCCTGCTTCTCACTAGTAACCTCCGCATGAAAATCCACAAAGATAAACGGTGTCCTTTCCCTGGCCATTTGAACTAACTCATCAGCCTTTTTAAATGGACAATCTAATGGAGCCATAAAAGTTCGCCCCTGCAGATTTATGACTGCGATTTCGAATTCATTTACTTTGAAAAATGCAAGCCCTTTTCCGGGTGTCCCTTCTGGGAAATTCGCAGGTCTTACCATATTTTTGGCCGAATCAATAAATTCAAAAATCTCTCGGTTATCCCATGCATGGTTCCCCAGCGTTATTGCCTGAGCACCGTTGCCCAAAAATTCGCGATAGATTTTTTCGGTTATCCCCTTTCCGCCTGCGGCATTTTCACCATTGATGATTGTAAAATGAGGCCGATATTTTTCCTTTAACTTTGGCAGATATTCCTTCACCATGTCTCGACCTGGAGAGCCAACGACATCACCGATAAAAAGTAGGTTCATTTTATTCCCTTTCTTTGAAAAAAATTAGTATTGTTTAAATTGTATCACATCAAGTTTTGCTTTAATCAAAGAAAAGCGGAAGCTCCTTGGCCAGGTGCTTAATGCCCCGAGCCCTGAAGCTGGACGATTCTCAAAGTCTTATACTTTCTTATCTTCAAGCAAAAAATAAAGCAGTGCACTGTGCACCGCTTTATTTTGCATATTCAACAGCCCGTGTTTCACGGATTACTGTCACTTTAATATGTCCAGGATAATCAAGTTCCTCTTCGATCCGTTTACGAATATCTCGTGCTAATCGGTGGGCAGCAAGATCATCAACTGCGTCTGGTCTTACAATAATACGCACTTCTCTACCAGCTTGAATAGCAAAGGACTTTTCAACGCCTTCATAAGACTCTGAAATCTCCTCAAGCTTTTCGAGGCGGCGAATATAGTTTTCGAGTGTCTCACTTCGCGCTCCTGGTCTAGCCGCGGATAATGCATCAGCAGCAGCAACAAGGACGGCAATAATTGATGTAGGTTCTGTATCACCATGGTGGGATGCAATACTATTGATTACTACTGGGTGTTCCTTGTATTTAGTTGCAAGTTCAACCCCGATTTCCACATGGCTTCCTTCTACCTCATGATCAATTGCCTTTCCGATGTCATGAAGCAATCCTGCACGACGGGCAAGTGTTTCATCCTGACCAAGTTCGGCAGCCAATAATCCTGAAAGCTGAGCCACTTCCATAGAATGCTTAAGGACATTTTGCCCGTAGCTGGTACGGAATTTCAAACGGCCAAGGATTTTGATAAGATCCGGATGTAGTCCATGTACACCCACTTCAAAGGTGGTTTGTTCCCCGACTTCTCGGATATATTCATCCACTTCTCGACGAGATTTTTCAACCATTTCCTCAATACGTGCCGGATGGATTCGTCCGTCTTGGACAAGCTTTTCTAAAGCTAAGCGTGCCGTTTCTCTTCGAATAGGATCAAACCCTGACAGAATAACGGCTTCAGGAGTATCATCAATTATCAAATCAATTCCCGTTAAGGTCTCAAGTGTACGAATGTTTCGTCCTTCACGGCCAATAATCCGGCCTTTCATTTCATCATTTGGAAGGTTGACGACAGAGACAGTCGTTTCGGCCACATGGTCAGCAGCGCAACGCTGGATAGCTAAAGAAAGAATTTCCTTAGCTTTCTTGTCGGCTTCCTCTTTCGCTCGGTTTTCACTTTCTTTAATCATTATCGCTGTATCATGGGTAAGCTCTTGTTCCATTCTGTCGACAATGATTGCTTTCGCTTCCTCGCGAGTCAAGCTCGAAATACGTTCGAGTTCAGTTTGTTGTTTACGTACCAACTCGTCCACTTTGCTTTCCATCTCTTCAATATGCTGTTGTCTTTGGTTTAGAGAATCATCCTTCTTTTCTAAAAGATTTTCACGCTTGTTTAACGTTTCCTCTTTTCGATCTAAATTCTCTTCTCTTTGCAGTAAACGGTTTTCTTGTTTTTGCATTTCATTTCTTCGTTCACGAACCTCACGTTCTGCTTCAGTCCGAAGCTTGTGAATTTCATCCTTTGCTTCAAGCAAAGCTTCTTTTTTCAGTGAATCAGCATCACGTTTCGCATCTTCAAGGATTTGCTCTGCAGCATTCTTTGCGCCTGCTACTTTTGCATCAGCAATGGATTTATGAACAAAATAGCCAACAACGGCACCGACGATAAGGCCAAGCAAAATGGAGATGATAGTAATTAAATCCAATCGTTACACCCCCTCTTGCTATGAACTTTTGTTTCTTTTTTGTAAGTGTCGGCATGTACATTGTTTAGACTCAACATACAGCAAGCACCAAGGCTTTTCGCAATGTAATATTTCCAAAAATGTAAAATATACATGTTAATTGTAAAGCTGTGAATATTTATTGTCAAGGCTTTGTCCCACTAGCTTTTTCAAATATTTAGAATTCCACATTATAAAATTACTCGCACGCTATGTTTATATTGCATACTTATTTATATTAATGTATATTAATTCATTTGTTATTAAAAAAACAAAACCCGGTTACAGGTTTTGCCCTATTATGAACTAATCTAGTAAATTAATCTGCTCATCGTCCTCTGCTTCCGATACTACTTTATCACCATCTAAACCGTAATGTTCACGAATTTTTTGGTTGATTTCGTCACGGATTGCAGGATTTTCTTTTAAGAATAATTTCGCATTTTCACGGCCTTGGCCTACTCTTTCATTGTTATAGGAGTACCATGAACCACTTTTTTGAACGATATCTAATTCAGAACCTAGATCAATGATTTCGCCCTCTTTAGAAATACCTTCTCCATACATGATGTCAACTTCAGCTGTACGAAATGGCGGTGCCACTTTGTTTTTTACGACTTTAATTTTAGTTCTATTACCAACCATTTCATTTCCTTGCTTTAATGTTTCTGCACGACGTACTTCAAGACGGATAGTAGAATAGAACTTTAATGCGCGACCACCAGGTGTAGTCTCAGGGTTTCCGAACATGATTCCCACTTTTTCACGAATCTGGTTAATGAATACTGCGATTGTTTTTGATTTATTGATCGCACCTGATAATTTACGAAGGGCTTGTGACATTAAGCGGGCTTGTAAACCTACGTGAGCGTCACCCATTTCGCCTTCAATCTCTGCTTTAGGAACTAGGGCAGCAACGGAGTCAATTACAATAATATCGACGGCACCGCTTCGAACTAATGCTTCAGCGATTTCAAGTGCTTGTTCACCTGTATCTGGCTGTGATAATAGTAATTCATCAATGTTAACACCAAGTTTTTGTGCATATGTTGGGTCAAGCGCATGTTCAGCATCGATGAACGCTGCTTGTCCGCCTTTTGCTTGTACTTCTGCAATTGCATGAAGGGCAACTGTTGTTTTACCTGAACTTTCTGGCCCGTAAATTTCAATAATACGGCCTCTAGGGTATCCACCCACTCCAAGTGCTGTATCAAGTGCTAAGGAGCCGCTTGGAACAGTTGATATTCTTGTTTCGGTTTGCTCTCCCATCTTCATAATGGAGCCTTTACCAAATTGTTTTTCTATTTGCTTTAACGCCATTTCTAAGGCGGCCTTACGGTCACTCACAAATAGTTCCTCCTTTTTCTATATAAAGAATTTGAATTATTGCGTATTAGTCTATGAATATAAATCCTATAACTACTATACCTTCTTTTAATCTATTTGTCGAGTAAAAAAGCGAACATTTATTCGACCTATTTATTAACAATTTATACTAGGAAAACGACCTTATTACCTTGTTTTTTGTCCATTTCCAGTTAAGAACGAGCGGATAGTTGAATTTCTTCCTTTAGTCTGAAAAGTCGAACTTCTACATTTTTAATGGAAATTCCTTTCGGACAAAATACATTTGTGATTCCTTTAAACTGTCCAAAATGTTGGTGAATAGGACCAGGAAGTGTCTTCAATTAAGTCTAATCTGGACATGTATTCAGACCTCAGGGAAACCTCTATCAAACAGACACAAAGCCGCTTCCCCTCCCACAAAATAAAAAACCACAGAACACTATGAACTATAACCCGAAT
>NZ_JBALPZ010000165.1:13066-38431 GCF_036965645.1 Neobacillus drentensis | reverse complement strand
GGTTCGGACAGCTTTCTCAATTTTTTTGCCTTCCTTTGTCCAAATGCGACCCGTGTTCGGACAGCGTACTTATTTTTTTGCCTTCTCCTGTCTGAAGGGGATTTTGATTCGTACAGCCGGCATCAAACACTGGTGCTTCTCACCCACAACCCGTATTTTCTTAAGTTAATTAACTAGCCAGTCCCTTTGTCAAATCTTATAAACGGAAATATTTAATCCAACGTCATCTTCACAACGTCATCCAAATATTTTGTTGTATTATATCCAAGAATCTCCAACCTTTTAGGAATCACCTTTTCTCCAGCGCTCTCATTTTCTAACTTCAAATTCAGAACAGTAAAGAAATAACGAGGCTGCTCGATTTCTTCGTATCGGACAGGAGTATCTTGATCGTATTCCATTCCGTTTTTATCAACAAGCACTCCATCGGAAAGCATCTCCATTGAACTAGCTACCTTTCCAAGCTGATCCACTATACGAAATTGGAGTGACTCAAATGCGCGATTCTCAATTTCATGATTGCTTATGACAACATTCGTCGGCTGTCCAACTTCCACCTTGTCAATGGAGACTGTACTGCCTGCATATTCAAAGGTTTGAGGATATTGATGAGAAGCATCCAGATCGATGTTCTTTTGATCTTCATAAGTTAAATTAACAGAACCGAGTTTAACGTTAAATTCTTTAGTCTTTTCTCCAATATGAGAGTCAAAGTTTGTTTGAAACGTACTCCAATCCATGTCTTGTTGAATACCGACATAAGAGTCGCCATTCAAATTGGGTTTCACTTTCTTATTATTCACTTCTAGATAGTCAATATTGAGAGTTTCTATCCGTTTTTTCGACTGACTATTATGGATACTATATTGCAAAATCGTAGTTGTTGGAGCAACGGTTAGTTTATTAAATCGAACCGGGATCCCTTGGACGTTTGTTTTTTCATCCAATGCATATGCGACGGATGGTTGTTTTGTTACAGGAATCTCGAAATTCCACTTCCCTGTTTCATATTCCATGTTCTCATCAGCCATATAACCATTGGGATCTGTGGAATTACGATCCAACTTTAGAATCTTTGTGACCCCCAGTTTAATTGTCCCGTTATCCTTTGTGAGCGGTGGAAGACGAACCTTCCCTCGATACACATTTTTTTCATGTGTTTTTTCATCAGATTCAAGCTTAGGAGGGTCGTAACTTAGATTTGCATCACTCATCATGATTTCATGTTCGTTCCCCACATAAACCCCATCATGATAATTCATCACATATTGATTATTTTCATTTGTGTCCTCTATTTCATAAAAAACAATCGTCTGAACATCATCCGCAATCGCACCCTTAATCTTAATTTTCACCCCATTGCTATCGGCTTCCAGGTTCAGCCTTTCACCCAGATCCTGTTGAAGAAAGGCACGTAACTGCTGATCTTCTACTGTCCACGAATAGTAGAGATTGGTATACACATCCGTAAAAAAACCGATACCCATTAACAAGGCGAATACACCTGAGAAAACAAGACCCTTCCTTTTACGTTCCCTTTTCTTAAGTTGTCTGTTTTCTTTCTCTTTAGCAAGCTTAGTTTTGACATTCTCCATGAAACCAGTTGGGACCGGCCAATCTTTCATTGTCTCAGGAAGATTTAACAGGGTTAACAGGACATTCTGAAAGGCAGCCAAATCATCCTGACAGTTCTGACAATGATAAATATGTATCTCAAAATCAATCTTTTTCGACCGCTCTAATGTTCTTTCTAAGTAATTGATGTAATCCTTATGATACTCCTTACAGCCATTAAAGCTTGTTCCGTACCCCAGATCCTTTTTAAGTGACTGTATACCGGAAAACAAAAGCTCTTTCAATTTTTCTACTGAAACTTGGAGAAGCTGTGCCACTTCCTCCTTAGAGATTTCTATTAGATAGGTAAGCATGATCGCTTCTTTCTCGTACTCATTCAATTGATTAAGTGCTTTAAATATATCCTGACGCGGTTCAATTTCCTCTGAAGCTTGTAAACTTCTATTAGTAGAAAGCTCCCTGCAGAAATGTATGAAAATGGAGGTAACCCACGTTTCGACTGATATTTCTCTTTTCCATCGAGGAAACTCCTTTTGAACCTTTTTAATGGACCGATAAAAAAGCTCTTCTATTTGCTGCTGATTCGTAAGATAGCACCAACCCAATGTATAGAACGATTGTTTATACTGATCGAACCAATCGACGATGGATTCCAAACCTTTTTCTCTTATCGTCGTGGTTGAATTGGAATTTACTTTTGTTGGGAACATAATTGTTTCTTCCCCCCTTTACTATCTTCACAACCTTTCGGCTGTTCTAAATTGATATTGAAAACCGTTTCCTCCACTAAATGGATATTTTTCCTTTATTTACGAAAAAGTATAAGCTATCTCTCATTATATGTATATATGTTTTTGGGCCTCGTTTTTTATCACGGCCAGAGATTAATCTGGACACTACGTAATAAAACTATCAATTAAACATAAAAAGACCGAACATATGGGAATATGCTCGGTCCTTGAAATAGTAGGTCTATTTAAGTGAAAACCTTTAGAGGAGAATTGTTCACGGGAATCTCAATAGTTAGTTTTTCGGGACTTTTGTTTGTTATTTTGCCACTGCATACTGTGAGTTATCACAGTAAATGGAGCACAGTTAAACATGTAAAAGAAACGTCATTTTACTTTACTTACCAATAAACTCTTGTGTCCAGTAGTTTCCTTGCTCTGCGTAACCTACACCGATGTAGTTATAGTTGGCATTTAAAATGTTTGCACGATGCCCATCACTATTCATCCATGCCTGTACAACTTCTTCAGGCGTTTTTTGCCCCATGGCAATGTTTTCTCCTGCTGATTTATAAGTGATTCCGAATGTTTTCATCATATCAAATGGGGAACCATAAGTCGGGCTTGTGTGGCTGAAATAGTTATTGTTAGACATATCTAGTGATTTTGTACGCGCTACCTTACTTAGTGTTGTATCTACTTTTAATGCAGTCAAACCATTTTTTGCACGCTCTTGGTTTGTTAAATCCAACACTTTCTGCTCATACGCACTTAAGGTACTAGACGTTGTTTGTGTAATTTGTTGCTGCTGAGAGTTCGTTGTTTGAGTTGATGGTTGAGTCTGTGATGTTGTATTGGTTGTAGTCTTATCTCCTAGACTAGTAACATATTTTTGAAGGGAACTATTTAAGTCTGTTAGATTATTGCTTTGATACACATAAACCTTTTTTTGAACACTCGTTGTGTTTTCAGCAGCACTTGCCTTTTGGATCATCGGACTAGATACGGCTACAGCAGCCGCAGCGGCAACAGTAAGAATCACTTTTTTCTTGAACATGTTTTTTTCCTCCCGATTACTTAAATTTCGCTTAATGACACACTCATCATATCATGCGATTCTTGTCATATTTCAGGAAGGATTTAACAGCTAAATAACCAACTTTTACAAGCTTACACATTACAAACTTCCAATAACCTTATCATATAGGCAGTTTCTTTCGGTCTTTAATTTTAAATAACTCTTCTACGAATTTACCAAAAATTTGAATAACCACCAACATTTCTGGTGAAAATAGGGATTGACAACTTTAAATTTGAATGGTTATCTTAACAAATATTTCAGGATGTTTTCTGAAGTTACGATAAAGTTTAAAAAAGCCGACCCATGCATTTAAAAAATCATCCTGATTTACGGGATTGATAGATTCAACATATGGTTCTACTTCAGCTACCGTTTGCTGAATGTAACGGCAAATCTTTTCAATTCTGCAGGCAATCTCCTCAGGTTGTTCCCCTTTTGAATTTACCGCAAAGTAAAGATTTGCCTCTTTCATGGATGCCATTACCCAGTTGGTGGAAAAGAATTTTTCCCTACAGAATTATATTGCCCTTGAAGTATGAAAATGAGTTTCTTTTGTCACCGCCAAAATCAAGTGACATCAATTTAGAAAAATATGTTAATATGGATTTGAGGGGGTGTTTTGATGAAATTAAAAGGCTTTCTAATTGTTTTTGTTTCATTTGTATTGACGACTTCCCTGCTTTACATAGTTGGTTACATGTTTACTATTCCACCGTTAATGTTTCATCACCAATATACAAATACTTCAAATGGATTCTTCATTTCAACAGGTTCATTGTTACCAATCATTATTGGTTTGGTCATAAGTTTTGCTGCGGAAAAGATTTATTTATATAAACAGAGGTGAAAACGATGTTAACAAAGGAAGAATTAGCCTCCATTAAAGAACTCCAAGCGGCTTGCGAACAAGATGGCGGCTTCCAACTGAAGCTAAATTTTGACATGCTTGAAAATAGAGAAGGAAAAGAAAAAGAAGACTTTTTCCATTATGAAGACGGCAAGCTAGTCGGCTTCCTTGGCAGTTATGGTTTTGGTAATAAAGTAGAGCTTTGCGGGATGGTGCATCCGGATTACCGTCGAAGAGGTATTTTTACTATGTTGCTAGAAATGGCTCTTGATGAAACAAAGAAACGAAACATCCTGACAACTCTATTAAATGCCCCTACTGATTCCCTATCAGCAAAGGAGTTTTTAAAGAATATACCTTGTACATTTTCAGTGGCCGAATATCAAATGAAATGGCAGAAGACAAATTTAATCGAAGACCCTGCTGTTACCCTCAGACACTCTACCACAACAGAGGATTTTGAAACTGAAGTACAGCTTGAAGTCTTGGCCTTTGGATTTGAGGAGGAAGAATCACGGGAGTATAATCTGAAACTTAGAGAAAACCACTTTGAGGAAAATTTCATCATTGAAGCAGACGGACAAGCTGCCGGAAAAATGCGTGTAGCTGAATCAGATGGTGAAGCTTGGATTTATGGGTTTGCTGTATTTCCTAAACTACAGGGAAAAGGAATTGGCAGAAGGGCTCTATCAAGGGTTGTTAAAATGGAGGATCAAAAAGGATTGTCTATTTTCCTCGAGGTCGAGGCGAAAAATGCGCATGCCCTGAAGCTCTATGAATCATGTGGATTTAGAAGTTACCATTCTCAAGATTACTATCTATATCATGATTAGTTAAAGGTGACCTTTTAATAATCACCATAAAAAGCTCTTCGTTTGTAATTTTGTAAAAAACACCTCGTAGTTTCATCACAATACACTTTTTAGACTTTAATTTATGTTATAATGAAAGAGCTTACAAGGATGTAAATTACCCACTTATCTCTCAACATGATTGGTCTGGAGTTGAAAAAAATGAACAATATTTTAGAACGTTTGAATCCAATTTTTGAGTGGATTACAAAGTTTGCCGGTACAAATCTCTTATGGGTTTTATTTAACCTTCCGATTGCTTACCTAGTATTATCTTTATTTACTGTTAAAGAGATGTCGCAGATAGCCATGTTGATTATGACCATTACCGTGCTGGCACCAGTTATTTTTTTTCCAGCTACTACAGCTATGTTTGGTATTGTCCGGAAATGGGTTATGAAAGAGGAAGTCCCAACTTTTCGGTTTTTTTGGAAATACTATAAGGAAAATTATAAGAGGAGTCTTGTCGGGGGACTGATTCTTACTGTTCTTTGGGGAATTGTTGGCGTTGATTATTATTATTTTCATTCCCGCATTTTCCTAGGCAGTTACCTATTTTTATTCTTAATGGTTTGGCTGTTCATTATTACTCTATTCTTTTTTGCCCATACCGTTCATACTGAAACAAAACTGGGACAAGCTTTAAAGAATGTGTTCATTTTATCGATTGCCAGCCCCATCCTTTCGTTTGGAGTTGCCATTATCAGTTTGGTCATTTTGTATATTAGTCTGATGAAACTAACCTTTCTACTGCCATTTTTTAGCGGTGCGGTTATTTCTTTTCTCGCATTTTTCGCTTACTATAAGGTATTTACTAGAATTGTTCAATTTGAACAAAATGCTTCAGTTGAAAAAAACATGATAGAAAGTTAGGTTACTCGCGGTTAACGGCCGCTAACTTGCGGATGGTGATCACCTACTTGCGAATGTCGAACCCAACTTGTGGATAGCAAACACTAACTTGCGGATAGCGAGCACCAAATAAAAATTCCTCTCCATCTGAGAGGAATTTTTATTTGCTTTATTCTATTTAATCATGAAGATCCACTCTAGCCCTAGTAACCCTAAAGCTCTCTTCCGTTTCCTCTACTTCATAAATCTTTGCACGCGATTCAGGTGTACTGAACGGATGATGAAGAATAAGCATCCAGTTCCCTTCTAATGTTTTGAATAACATACCATGTCCACTATCACCAACAACTAATGGATCCAGTTGCTCCCAAGGCCCTTCTAGCTTACCAGACCTAGATTTAGCTATCGTTTGGACATACCCTTCATTGTTATAACTTGACCAGAGCATCACAAGGTGACCACCTTTGGTCCTGTATAACTGACACCCATCCGATACATAAACCGAAGGCTTCACATCTGGCTTTCGTTCAGCATTGATCCATGGGGCATCCGATGCTTTAAAAAGATGAAGTGGTTCCCCGTCTGCTGTAGATAAATCATCCTCTAGCGGAATGGCCTCAAACGTACCATCGATCACCTGAATCCATTCATGACAATAAACCATCCACGGCTTTCTATCCTCATCCACATACAAGGTTCCGTCTAATGTCATGAAATTCCTAGGCGGCACCGGGCCATCCGTTTTTAGTAATTCATACGGGCCCTCTGGCGAATCAGATACAGCAATACTTGTACCACGAAGATGATTAGTGTTCCAAACTTCCGGCGGTTCTGCTAGCTTCGTATCTCTATTATGTAGAGTCACGAATAAATAATATTTACCCTTGTATGGATGAACCTCGGGTGCCCACGTGCCATGCTGTGGATGGGCCCATGTTCCATCCGGAACCTCAAAAACAACATAAGGTCCCTCCCAATCTAGTAAATCTTTACTTTTATAAACTAGTACACCATTTCTCGCTAAATCCGTTAATTCTGGAATTCCAGTTGTATATAAATAGTAAGTATTTGTTTCATTATGCACCAGAACAAACGGATCATGTGCCGGGATATCAATAAGTCGGTGCCCCTTCCTTGGATTCGAAGTGTCAGAGGCATTGTTATAAGGCATGTAAGCATCTCCTTACCATTATTCTTTTTAATTTCAAACCAATTTTGGCACTTATTCAACCTTTATTTCTACAGCTGAACTCTCCAAACCAACAGAAGATGCTGTCAAAGTAATCGTCCCGGATTGATCAGTCGACCTCACATAAATTAATAATTTCCCATGATAAGCTTTTCGGTAAGTGGCTTTATAATCCTGATGGCTGGCAGGGTTACTACATTCCATTCCAATTATTTCCCCAGGTCCATCAATCTCACAATCTATTTGATTCTCCGCGTCATAAATAAGGGTTTCGTCTTGATCAAGGATACTTACTTCTACATGTGCAACATCCTGTTTGTCAGCTTTAAGAATGAGGGTATCCGCTTGTAACTGCAGCTTCGTTGGCTCCCCAGCTGTCTTTAGTTCGTGTGAACAACAAATGTTTCCGTTTCTTTTACCTACTGCCTTTAACGTACCCTTTTCATATGGAATGTCCCAATAAATCGTTCCATTTGGGAAGTCCTCCCGTTTTTTTAAGCCCACCGATATACCATTTACTAATAAGTCCACTTCAGGGCAATTGGTACAACAAGCCACCCTTACGGTTTCACCATCATTCCCTTGCCAATGGCAGACTACTTCATGGTCCCAATAAATTCGTTCAGGATGTTCCTCCTTAATAGAAGTCAAACCTACATGGACCAGATCCTTTTCGGACCATTCACTTTGCTTAAAAAAGTATAAAGGCTTTTTGAAACCAGCCAAATCGAGCAATCCTGGTGTAGCATGACGAAGCGGCCAGCCACGGGCTTCTCCCAAATAGTCAATCCCCGTCCAGATAAACTGGCCTGATATAAAATCATTATGTTCCACTGCCAGCCATGCCTCGTGATGCCTTCCATTTTCACTTCCATAAATCACTCGATTAGGGTATTTTTCATGATCTTCTTGATAGAGAAACTCTTGATAGTTATATCCAACCACATCGAGTGCATCTGGGAATTCCGTCTCATTTGACATAATCACACTCGCTAGGGCTGCTGTCACAGGCCGCGTAGGATCATATTGTTTTACAACCTTTGCCAGCCTTTTCGCAATCTCCCCCATTCCCTTTGCTTCCGGTTTGTCCGCATTATAACAATCTTCGAGGACTGGATGTGAATAAGGATCATTTGGATAATCAATTTCATTCCCAATACTCCAGAACACAATCGACGGATGGTTTCGGTCTCTTAAAACCATATCCCTCAAGTCGATTTCTGCCCATTTTGTAAAATCGGAAGCATATCCGTCTAGGGATGGTTCTCCTTTATTCCAGCCCTCTACCCACTTGTTCTTTGGATATTCCCACTCATCAAATGCTTCATCTTGAACTAAAAACCCATAAGAATCACACATATCTAGTAACTCTGGTGCAGGTGGATTATGGCTCATTCTAATGGCATTAACACCAGCTTCTTTTAATAACTGCAACCGTCGATGCCAGACTTTTTCCGGAACTGCCGCTCCCAGACATCCTGCATCATGATGGAGACAAACGCCCTTCATTTTTATATTTTTTCCATTAAGATAAAATCCAGAGTTCACATCGAAATGAAAATATCGAACACCAAATGGCGTTGTTTCAACATCAATCACTGACCCATCTTTTATCACCTTTGTCTCCACACGATATAAATACGGATTTTCCGGTGACCAGAGTATTGGCTTCTCTAGAAAAATAGAATGAGAAAATTCTTGTTCACCATTTGCAGCAATGGTCCCCCCAGATGAACAAGCGATGATTTCTTTGCCGGCAGCATCCTTAAATTGATGTACAATTTGGAACCTAGCTTCGTTAAGATCTTCATTTTTCACACATGTTTGAATATGGATTTTTGCTTCTGATGATGAAATATTCGGAGTGGTGACAAAAATACCATATGGCTTGATATAGAGGTGTTCAGTCAAATGGATAAAGACGTTCCGATAAATACCAGAACCTGGATACCAGCGAGAATCAGCAAAATCTGTATGATCGACTTTCACTGCAATCACATTTTCTTGTGTTCCAAAGTTTACATAGGGGGTTAAATCATAATGAAAAGAGCTGTATCCATAAGGTCTTTTCCCGAGAAATTGTCCATTGATCCACACTTCACTATTTTTATAAATCCCATCGAATTGAATCACAATTCTTTTTCCTTTTAAGCTGTCAGGTACAATAAATTTCTTCCGGTACCAGCCAATTCCTCCTGGCAAATACCCTGTCGAACTGGCATATTCCTTTTTAAAGGGACCTTCAATACTCCAATCATGCGGCAAGTCTAATGTACGCCACTCCGAATCATCAAACTGAATTTTCCATGCATCAGACTGGTCCCCTTTTAAGAATTTCCAATCAAAGTTAAACTTTCTACTTTTAACAGACAGATTCCATTCTTGAGATACGACATTTACCATATACAGCTTACACCCCTTACATTAAATACATATTTTTTATAAATAGCAGATTGATAGATAAAGGGCTATCAAACATGGATGATAGCCCTTTTTTCCTTTCCATTCAAGCCCTCATTAATTACCTTCTACCTGTTTTTTAAAGGCATCCATTTGCTTTTGGATTTCTTTTAAGACCTTATCATAACCTGCGTCTTTTAATCTCTTACGGAAATCTTTTACCGCTTTTTCTGGATCACCAGCTTTACCAAAGGCAATGGCTGGTACCATTTGTGCCGTCACTTGTGATAGAGCAGAAATTTCAGCTTGTACAGGGGTACTATCAAACACAAATCGGCCATAGGGGTAAGGCTTCTTAATTTTATCGTACTTCGCGTAAATCTCAGAAATTCCATCATATGAGTCGGCACTTGGGATTTCGTACTTGTCCATACGACCGCCCCAGAAGTTGGTAGAGAATGTATCTCTTGTTTCATCATAACCTTCAGGTTGAACACGTTTGCCGTCTTTAATTTCGTATTGTACACCTTCAATACCGTAGCTCCATAATCGATAAAGTTCCTGATCGTTTCGAATTAAATCGTATACCATGAGGGCACGCTCAGGATTTTTACTATGAGCTCCAACCGCCATCGCACCATGTGTAATAGATGTTGAAATTAAGTTGTTCCGAGTATCAGACCAAGCAAACATATCGATAGCTGAACCTGGTTGTTTCACGTCCATTTGCGGGCGAAGACCTGAGAATGTTTGGGTATGATGCTGGTCAGCACCTGTTTTTCCCGCTTGGAATTCGGCTCTAGTGTCACCCTTGTAGTTCAATACGTCCTTACGCCAATATCCAGCATCTCCCCATTGTTTCATCAATTTCGCATAGTCTACAAAAGTATCCGTGAAAATAGGACTCATGACATTATACTTTTCATCGTAGGATTTAGCCCAGTAAATTGGGAACACGCCTGTCGTGATTGGCAGTTCAATCGCATCCGAATAAGAAGTGGTGTATCCCCAAGCAGTGGTCACGTTTGTTCCTTGTGCATCCCAAGGAATGACACCTGGTTTATTGTTTTTCACACCTTGGAAGTATTTACCCATTGTTTCAAAATCGCTAATATGTTCATTGATTCCAAATTCTTTTGCCCAATCTGTGCGATAGAAGAATCCGTGGTTCACCCATTGAGTATATTGGTCCTCAGGAATCATGACAATTTTGCCCTTATACTTTGATTCCTCCCAATCAGCCTTGGGAACCTCTGCCCATGTCTTAGGTGCATAGGTTGGGAGAAGGTTGGTAAGATCCATGAATGCCCCTTTTTGTGCATTTCCCCACGCATCTAGCCAGTCAGTTGCTGTGATGACTAAATCAACAGGTTCTCCAGAAGCTAGAGTTAGATTATATTTTGTCATATAATCAGCCCATTCAATCCATTTTAATTGAATCGTAGCGTTTACCTTTTCTTTTAATTTAGCATTCACTTTTTCCAATACCTTTTCTACTTGTCCATTGGTTGGTTTATCCCCCAATACCATCATGGTAACGGTTACAGGCTTGGAAGTATCAATTTTCCCATTTTTGTCTACCTTTGTTCCTGCGTTTCCTGAACTGGTTTTGCTAGAGCCATTACAGGCTGCAAGGCTGAAGGTCAACATCATGATGATGAACAATGCCAGGATTTTTTTCATCTTAGACATTCTATTTCCCCCTAAACTTTTTAAAATAATTACTCTCTATGATACGAGGAAAGTTCCTCGGTCATATTCCATTACCCCTTAACTGCACCAACTGTAATTCCTGTAATAAAGTATTTCTGTACAAACGGATAAAACAGAATAACCGGTCCAGTCGCTACAACGGCTGTTGCCATTTTCATAGATTCCAATGGTACGTCTTGCGGCGGCACATTGGAGGATGCAGCTGAATTTCTGATAAAGTCAGCACTCGTGATCACGTTATAAAGAAACAGCTGCAGCGGCCTATATTCCATATTCGGTGAGAGGAAAAGCATGGAATTATACCATTCATTCCAATACCCAAGGGCAATGAATAATCCGATTGTCGCCAAGGCTGGCGTAGACATTGGCAGAATAATTCTTAAAAAGATAGTGAAATCACCCGCACCATCAATCTTCGCAGATTCTGTAATCTCGTGTGGAATCGACTTTGTGAAAGATTTCATCATAATAATTAGAAAAGGACTCAGCAATCCTGGTAACAGTACAGCCAAGTAATTATCTTTAAGATGCAGATACTGCGTAATTAATAGATAGAACGGGACAAGACCACCTGAAAAAAGGGTTGTAAAGTAGATGTAAAATGAAATCTTATTACGATACAAGAAATCCTGGCGCTGCAAGGCATAACCTGTCATGGCGACAATAAATAGACCTACTGCAGTCCCAACAATCGTAATCCCCAACGTTACGATATAGGATCCAATAACAAGTCTTGGATTCTGGAAAACTATCTGATAAGCAAATGTAGAAAACTCTTTAGGCCATAAGGAAAATCCGTGGTCCATAATAGCCTTCTCTGATGAGAAAGAAGAAGATATGATCAAGATAAAGGGCAAAAGACACGAAAGAGCAAAAACACCGATAAAACCATAACCAATTATACGAACCATGATCGTCGACACATCTATATTTCGTCTGGCCGTATTTTCCATCCATACGTCCCTCCTTTAAAATAATGAGTTATCTGGTGAAACCTTTTTAATAATCCAGTTAGCTACAAGGACAATAACGAGTCCAAAGAAAGATTGATATAAACTAACAGCACTACCTAACGAGAAGTTAAAATTCGTCATCAATGTTCGGAAAACATAGGTTTCGATAATATCTGTAGTAGGATAAAGCATGGTATTATTTGCCCCAACCAAGTTATAAAACAAACCGAAGTTTCCTTTTAATACTCCACCTAAAGAGAACAATAATAAAATGATGAAAGTGGGCTTAAGCCAAGGAATAATGATATATCGAATCCGCTGGAAAGCATTAGCGCCATCGATTTCTGCTGCTTCTAAAATAGATTTATCCAGCCCCATAATGGCTGCAAAATAAACAATTGAACCATATCCTGTGGATTGCCATAAGAATGTAATGACAATAATATAAGGCCAAATATGGGGATTAGAATAAGTCTGTACCGGATCCAATCCCATCATTTTTAAAAATGAATTTAATAAACCATAATCGTAACTAAGGATGTTATACGCTAAAAGTCCAACGAGAACGGCGGAAATAAAGTGTGGCAGAAACATGATCGTTTGTGATACTTTTTTGAACCATTTATTTGTCAGTTCGTTAAGCATGATGGCTACTGCAATTTGCAGGAAATTACCTAGAACAATGAAAGCTAGATTATAGGCAATTGTATTAAAGGTTAACTTCCATAAATCACCAGTCATGACCAAAAAGCGAAAATTATCAAGTCCTACGAAAGCGCTTTTAAAAATTCCAAGTGAATAATCATAGTTTACAAAGGCAAGATAGAGTCCCGGCATGGGCAGATAGGCAAAGACAGCAAAGAAAATAATCGCAGGCAAACACATAAGAAGAAGGGTTCGGTTCTTCCACATTCGTTTAAATGCGGACTCTTTTGTTTTTGTTTGACTTTCAACAATGGGTGTCTGTGATTCCACAGTAACGGTTTTCAAATAAATCCCCCCTAAACAACATATTTTGAACTCAAAAGCGGCAAACCAGCATATAAAACAAGCGGCAAGGTGATCTATCAGATTAGTACACTAGCACCTGAAAAAGACTTTCTTTAAAAAAACAAAAGGTCTTCTATAGGTCATTTGGCATGGAGCAATATCAATTAACCAGGAGATTTGAAATGGGTTTCAAAAAACATTCCCATAAAACTTTGTATCGGATATTCTGTTCTCATTTATTATGTATGGATTCTAGATGGATGAAACGGGTTTCATTTTATTAAGATAAAGGAAATTTCTTATGCGGAATATCAAAGAAGTCTTTTTAACACTTTATTGTAAGCGGTTACTATGTCTTCATTATATTTCGGTTCCTATTAAATGTAAATACTGTTATTTTGACTATTTCATTTATTTTTAAGATTACTATTATTATGATCCTATTTAAGTTATACCTATTTAAGTTAACCCTATTTAGGTAATCCGCTTGGTATCGCATCAATTAGAAATGGGTTTCAAGACTATACTCATGACCAGATTTAGATTATGTTCCCTTGGCTTAATAATCCAAGGGAACACTTTCATACTAAAGCGGCAGTTCATACCTCGTTATCGAATAGGTCCTGTTGGATCCAATTCACAAGACAAGGTCTATAAATCCTTTACACTAATTCCCTTAAGTTTAAATGTATAAGAGTAGCATCGATTGGCAAATAGCGTGAATTCAGGATGTGTTTTTTGACCCCAGCTATCATCTCCGCCTACGCCCATTTGTTTATAATTAATCCGTACGACTGTTTTACCGCTTGGAGGTAATTTATAACCATGATCATGCTCTTCAAGCTCAAATGGAGTATAAGGTAAGGCATTCACTTCAATAGTAGGAACTCCAGATATCTTTAACCCTGCCCCCTGTTGATTGGAGAGTACTGCCCATCTTACGCCTGTTTTATTTCCGCATTCTTGAGGTTTTAAGTATGGTACATATTGATCTTTTACTCTACCAGAATATAATCCAATTTTTGCCCCTTTTTCTTTATCCCAATAATTTTCAAATGGGCCTTTTCCATACCAGGTGATAGTGTCAAATGAGCCATCTAATGATGTCATCATTCCAAGCTCTGGCATCTCTGGAAGGTCATTCCCAGGCTGGAGTTGATAATCTACGGTTATTTCTCCATCACCCGTAATGGAGTAAACAATCTTGCATTGAGACAATGTTGCTGGCAAATTATATTCGGTTGTCACTACCGTGGTCGAAGGACTTTTCACATCCACTAAAAATGATGTCAGAACTTTATTCGTCCCCGCTTCCTTCCAGACAGAGCTGCGTTCATGCAATTTATTCCCACGGTCATTATCCGTCATTGCACGCCAAAAGTTTAGACCCAATTCATTCTTAAGCAGAGGGACACCATTAAATGTATATGACTTTAGCGTTCCATTGTTTTTATTAAAAATAACCGTAAAGCCAGCGCCATTTATCGTTACATCATCTCTTTCTTGCCTTACTTCTGTTTTTGGTAAGTTTACGGACTCACATGCCGTTGTTTCTTTTACTCTAGGAATTACAAATTGCTCAAAAGCAACTTCATGGCCCACTTCAGCCCATGGAGTACTATTTTTTAAATGCAAGCTAACCGTTAAAATGTATTCATCTGACGGTTTACAGACTTCTGGAAGTGAGTAATCCAGTTGAATCGTTTTGGTGGAGCATGGTTCTACCTCTATTTCGGATGTCCCCTTTTGGATGAATACACCATTTTCTGCTAGCTGCCAAACTAGTTCGTATTCTTGAAGATTTGTAAACAAATAGTTATTTACCACATCAACAAGGCCCTCATCTGGATTTTTAGCCGTAAAACGGACATTCTGATAGCATTTTTTCACCTCGATAATTTTAGGTGAAATCGAACCATCAGCAAAAATCAAACCATTCCCTGAAAAATTCCCATCATGCGGGGTTTCTCCAAAGTCACCACCATAGGCTAAGTAAGGGACGCCATCCTTGGTCTTTGTTAGTAATGCTTGATCCTTCCAGTCCCAAATAAATCCACCCTGAATAATAGGGTATGTTTCGAAGAGGTCCGTATATTTATAAAGGTTTCCACATGAATTCCCCATCGCATGGCTATACTCACAGAGAATGTACGGCTTCGGATTTTCTGCGTTCTCGGCATATTCAGCATATTTCTTTACACCTTCGGGACTGACATACATGGTGCTTTCAATATCTGAAGCTGCTTCTGATTTACGGTAATGGAAAATTCCTTCATAATGAACAATTCTTGTCGGATCATTCTTCCTCAAAAAATCGTGCATTTTAATAAAATTATCCCCGCCAAACGATTCATTCCCAAGCGACCAAATAACAATCGAAGGATGATTTTTATCTCGTTGAAACATGGAATTACATCGATCAAGGACATTCTCCCGCCATTCTGCCTTGCTTCCTGGCACCGTATCGCCTTCTTCTTTTTGCCCATACTTCCATGTCCCGTGAGTTTCAAGATTCGTTTCATCAATGACATACAAACCATATTGATCACATAATTCGTACCACAACGTATTATTCGGATAGTGGGATGTACGAACGGCATTAATATTATGCTGTTTCATTAGTTTAATATCATTGATCATATCCTCATAACCAATGGCCCGCCCTTTATCCGCTGCAAACTCGTGTCGGTTTACACCTTTAAAGACGATTCGTCTGCCGTTGATTTTCATAAGTCCGTCTTTTATTTCAAATGTGCGGAATCCAACTTTACAGCTTTCCGCTTCTCGAATGTTTCCGCTTTCATCTTTTAAAATAAAAACCAGTGAATAAAGGTAAGGACTTTCTGCACTCCATTTTAGAGGATTTCTTACATTTGTTGCAGCATAAACGGTAATAAACGATTGACTATTCATGTCCACCTTTATTGGAAGTGAGTCCTCAAAAACAGGATTATTATCTACGTCATAAAGCATGGCTTCGACTGTATAACCATTTACTACCTGCTCAAACACATTTTTGATTTTTGCTTCGATTTTCAATGTTGCATCCTTATAATCACGATCCAACTCTGTGGTTACAAAGAAATCATTGATGTGAACTTCTGGAGTTGAATACAGATATACATCACGAAAGATTCCACTCATCCTCCAAAAATCCTGGTCCTCTAACCAGCTTGCATCGCACCAACGATAGACCTCTACTGCTAACTTATTTTCGCCCTCGATTAAGTAAGGTGTTAAATCAAACTCTGCCGGTGTAAAGGTATCCTCACTGTATCCAACAAGTTCTCCATTTACCCACACATAAAAGGCTGACTCAACGCCTTGAAAACTAATATAAACCGGCTGGTTCTTCCAAACCTCTGGAATCGTAAAATTCCTGATATACTGCCCAACAGGGTTATATTTTGTGGGAGCAAAAGGCGGCTTTATATCTTCTTTTCCCTCCCAAGGATATCGAAGATTGGTATATTGAGGATAATCATACCCTTGTAACTGCCAGTGTGCCGGAACCTTAATTTCATCCCACTCACCAGCATCATAATCCTCTTTAAAAAATCCTTGATTTCTTCCTTCCGGATTCTCATAAAAAGCGAATTTCCAGTTTCCATTTAACGAATGATAAAATTCAGACGAAGTTCGGTCCCCTTTTAATGCATCCTCAACGGTTCTGTAGGGCATTAATGTTGCATGAGCATCCAATCGATTTAATTGAAAGATTTCGGGGTTATTATTCCACTCCGGATATCCATTTTTAGGAGGAGTATACCTATATTTATTAAGTTGTTTTAGCATACCATTACCTCTCTTCCATAAATTCAACATCATTCTTATCCAAACAACACACTTTTTGAAACCCATTTCAGAAATATCTAAAAGCAAAGGAATATAAAAGATCACTTATAGCAAAATGGCATTCTATCAATTTATATTCTCTCTAATATGAAACCCATTTCATTTCTATCGTACTCTAAAATCTGGTTAGGTGCAATATTTTATTTAATTATTCTGAACATAATTTACAAGAATCCCTTAATACAAGTGATGTTGGTACGACCGTTTCTTTCTCTGGTTCTTTATCATTAATTAAATCTACGAGTACATTGATTGCCGTTTGTCCCAGTTGATCATAATTCTGGCTTACAGTCGTTATCCCTGGAGGAAAATGCTGAGCCAAATAAATATCATCAAACCCAGCAATGGACACATCCTCTGGAACTCTTAACCCAAATTTAGTAAGAACTTTGATTACTCCGATGGCTACTAAATCATTGGCACAGATCACTGCTGTTGGCCTTTCCTTTAAATAGAGCAATTGTGCAGCCACTTCTTCACCCGATTCAATACTAAAACCAGTTCCAAAAACCCAATCTTTGTTGACGCTCAATCCTATCGTTTTCATCGCTTTCATAAACGTATTCTTTTTCACGTCCGTTGAACTTATTCCTTCCATTCCACCAAGAAAACCAATCTTTTTATGTTTTAGATTGACTAATAGTTCAACTAGCTTTTCAATTCCCGACTCTTCGTCTGTCCTAACCGCATGGGCATCTACGCCCTCCATTTGGCCATTAACAAACACAACAGGAATTCTTTCCAACACTTTCTTCATTTCTTCTGCATACTCTTGATCAGTGGCAGTATCATTAATTCTTCCGCCTAGATAGATAATTCCATCCACCTGTTTTTCTACTAAACTTTGCAAGTATTTTGATTCATTTGCTGAGTTGTTCATCGTATTGCACAAAAATGTTGTATACCCTAATTCTAATGCATGTGCTTCACATTTTTGAACCAATGTTGAAAAAAAGGGATGATTGATATCTGGCAAGATAAAACCAATCGTTTTAGATTGTTTATGTAATAAGCTTCTTGCTAGACTATTAGGTCTAAAATTATATTTTTCAATTACATCCACTATTTTCCGCATCGTCTGAGGACGCACTTTTGCATTTCCGGTTAAAACTCTCGAAACAGTTGCTGGAGATACATTAGCTTCTTTAGCAATGTCATATATGGTTATATTTTCCTTTTTCATCTCTTTCCTCCATCGCTAATGATTTCATTGCATTCAAGAAGGAAGAATGAAACCGATTTCAATTAAATTGTAATCCTATAATTGCCACAAGTCAATATATTGTTTTACCACTCTTTGAACAAATCAATATTGTAGGCTTTTTGTCACTTCACCGGCTGCTTGCTGTACTTGTTTTATTAATTTGGGAATAGTTCGCTCATTTATTCTAGTTATCGGTCCTGCGATACTAACAGCGGCTATTGGTTTGTTTTTACTATTCCTAACAGGAGCAGCTATCGATACAACCCCTTTATGAAGTTCTTCCTTACTCACCGCATAACCTTTCGATCGGATCGTATGTAATAACTTTTTTAACATCATAGGATCAGTGATTGTTTGTGCTGTATAGGCTATTAGTCCCCTCTCCAACACCTGATCAATAATGGACTCTTCTTGATATGCTAACATAACTTGTCCTGTGCTTGTACAATGTAGCGGACTTCTCCTTCCCGCATGCGACAATAAATGGACGGGATGTTCACTATCGATTTTCAGGAGATACATCAGCTGAAATTCTTTCATAATACCAATATGGGCTGTTTCACCCGCCCTCTCTGCTAGTTTCTCTATATGATTGAGTGACAAATGAAATAAATTTTCATTTTTAATGAGCGTTTGTCCAAAATCTAACAAAGATGCTGCTAAACGGTAGGATTTAGTAGATGAATCCCTGACAATAAAACCTTCTACCATCAATGTATGAACCAACCGGAATGCCGTACTTTGCCCTATTTCCAAACGGCTGGCAATATCCTCTAATTGTAATTCAGGTTCTTCTAGAGAAAATAAATTGAGAAGACGAAGTGCATTTCTCAAAGACGAGTAATGATAACTATTCGCAGCAGGATACCTCAATGTACTGCTCACTCCTTTTCAGGAATATTTCCTAATCTCAGCGATACTTCATTTGCTGCTTCCATGACCCTTCCTATAAACCTTTTAATTTCATGATTATGAATACGATCCCTTGTCCCCACAACGCTGACAGCCGCTGCCACTTCACCCGTGTAGTCCCTAACTGGAGCTGCAATACTTACAACATTGTCATGCATTTCATCGATACAGATGGAATATCCCTGTTCTTTAATTTGTCGTAATTGATCGATTAGTTGCTCAGGGTCTGTCTGACTGTTTGGTCCCATTCGTGGAAGACCTTGCCTGATAATGCTATCAACTAAATTCTTTTTCCCAAATGCCAATAAAACTTTGCCAGCACTTGTACAAGATACCGGATTCTTTTTTCCAATCGATGACAAAAGAGGTACAGGGTTCGTGCATTCTACTTTATGAACGTAGGTAATTTCTATTCCTTCTAATATAGCAACATGAGCCGATTCCCCTAAATCAGCTACTAATTTTTTTAATATGTCTTTTGATTCTCGTTGGATTTCTAAATGGGATGTTATCACGCCACTAATAGAAAGGATCGAAAATCCAAGACTATATTTATTCCCTTCCTTTTGTAAATAACTTTCAGCAGCCAAATCAGAAACTAGCCTGCTCACTGAACTTTTACTCAGTTCAAGTGCATTGGCCATCTCAGTGACACCCCAAACTGGTTTTTCCATTGTAAAAAGTTTTAATATTTGTAGTCCATTTTGGACGGATTGTAAGACAGAAGTTTTTTTATGGGTCGAAATGATATCAATCACCTCAAAAGATTTAATTTGTTCCGTATATAAGAAGTTAACACTATAATTCAGAATATTTTAATTATATTATATTTTTATAAAAATATAAAACGCTTTCAATTAAAGGAGCTGGAAAAATTGAAAACACAGATTGGGATTATCGGGGCCGGGCCAGCTGGCCTTATTCTTGCACAACTTCTTCATCTACAAGGCATTGATTCTGTTATTTTAGAGCGTAAATCTAGAAATAATATCGAGGGTACGGTAAAAGCTGGTATTTTAGAACAGACGACGATTGATATTTTAAGAGAAATGGGTGTTGGCGGCCGGATGGATCGTGAAGGTCATTTTCATAATGGCAACTACTTTCAATTTAATGGGCAAAGACGCCATATTGATTTAAAAAAATATTCTGGCGGAAAGCAAGTCGTTGTTTATCCACAGCATGAAGTGATTATCGATCTGGTTAATGCCCGCTATGAAAATGGCAAAGATATTATATTTGACGTGGAAGATGTCACGCTACATGATATTGATACAAATCAACCGAAAATAAGATACCGTAAAAATGGCTTGGACGAAGAGCTTGTTTGTGATTTTATCGCAGGCTGTGATGGCTATCATGGACCAAGCCGACTTGCAATTCCTGATAGAAAAGAACATGTTCATTTTTATCAGTATGGATGGTTAGGAATCCTCTCTGATTCCGCACCTGCTGCAGATGAATTAATTTATGCGAGTCATGACCAAGGTTTTGCTTTGCTAAGCACACGTACATCTATTTTACAGCGTCACTATCTTCAGGTAGACCCATACGATGATATTAACAATTGGTCGGATGATCGAATATGGTCGGAATTAACGGCACGAACCAAAACAAATGATGGCTGGCAGGTGCCGGATGGACCGATTAATTCAAAAGGAATTTTTCAAATGCGCAGTTTTGTTTGTGAGACCATGCAATATGGCCGCCTGTTTATTGCCGGTGATGCTGCTCATACGGTTCCGCCAACAGGTGCCAAAGGGCTTAACCTTGCAGCTACGGATGTAAAGGTTATGTCTAGAGGAATTACCGAGTTTTATCAGAGCGGCAGTACGGATGTACTGGATCGTTATTCGGAAATTTGTCTTCGTCGTGTTTGGAAGGCAGAACGATTCTCCTATTTCATGACAAGACTTCTTCATACCGATCCAAAGTTTGATTCCTTTGAACGCGGTGTTCAGTTGGCAGAGCTAGATTATTATACTTCATCTGAGGCTGGATTAAGTACGATAGCTGAAAATTACGTAGGCTTGCCTATTCAATGGGGGAATGTTGGGGATATTAAGAGTTTAATCAATTAAAAGAAGATGGCGGATCATTGGGATTTAGGTGTTTTTTTACTTGTTGGTTTTGTCTGAATCGGCCATGCCTTCGGACAGACATATGCATTTTTGGGCTATTGCTGTCTGAATTACCCTTGACTTCAGACAGCTTTTTGCTTTTTTAGGCTACTACTTGTCCGAACTTCCCTAGACTTCGGACAGACATTTGCTTTTTTTGGGCTATTGCTGTCCAAACTTCCCTTGACTTCGGACAGACACTTGCTTTTTTTGGGCTACTGCTGTCCAAACTTCCCTTGACTTCGGACAGACACTTGCTTTTTTTGGGCTACTGCTGTCCGAACTTCCCTTGACTTCGGACAGCTTTTTGTTTTTGGAGCTTAAGCTGTCTGAAGCTGCCTTTCCTTAGAACAACTATTAATTTTTTTGGGAAAACTTTACTCTGAACTAAAATGAGCCCCGTTTTGGTTTAAATGTTTTACAACAAGTCTGAGCTGAATGATCAGCCGTATCTTGATGATTTTTTTCACCTAACTCTGCTGACATTTCGGTATCATATCTTGCATGACTATCTAGCTCCACCATAATTTTATCAGCAGTACAAACATTTCCATCTCCATAAAATGTACAGTTCGAGATCGCACAAGAAACTTCTACTTTGGGCATTTTAGTACCTCCTTTTTATAACCCCTTTGATATACTATTTTTTGCAAAATGCGAATTTTCATTCCATATAGTTATTCCAAATTATTTCCTGCTGGCTATTAATGATATAATAAAAAGCGTATGACTTTAACGGATTAAATTGGGGATTTGTGGTTATGTAAAGGGGATATTTATGAATAAAAAAGCACTTGCTATGGCAATGATAACGGTAATTATATGGGGCTCTGCGTTTGCGGCTATCCGCGCAAGCCTGCAAGGTGGATATTCATCAGGCCACTTAGTGTTATTTCGCTATTTGATTGCCTCTCTCTCGTTTGTTATTTACGCATTTCTTCCCGGAGTTAAATTCCAAATTCCAGCCAAGAAGGACTGGTTTAGAATTCTAATATTGGGATGGATTGGGATCAGCACCTACCATATCGGGGTTACCTTTGGTTCTCAAACCGTATCTGCTGGAACAGCTGCCATGCTTGTGGCGTCTTCACCAATTTTCACCACTATTATTGCCATGTTCGTGTTAAAAGAGCGTCTTGAAATAATGGGATGGATTGGACTTTTCATAGGTTTTGCAGGCATTGCCATTATAACCGTGGGCACAAATGATACCTTTACTTTTTCCTCGGGAATCATCTTTATATTAATTGCAGCAGCTGCAACTTCTTTGTTCTTTGTTTTACAAAAACCGCTCTTTGATCGCTACAAGCCTATCGAATTGACAGCCTATTTTACATGGGCAGGCACACTGCCATTTCTCGTTTTTTCACCAGGGCTGATTGAAGGTATCCAGCATGCAACCTTACAAGCAAATTTGTCTGCCGTCTATGTAGGAATCTTCCCGGCAGGCATTGCTTATGTTACTTGGGCTATAGCTCTTTCGATGGGAAATGCCAGCTCCGTTTCAACCATTCTTTACATTGAGCCTGTCTTTGCCATTTTAGTGGCATGGGTATGGCTTCACGAATGGCCAAGCACTCTCTCTATTGTTGGGGGAATGGTTACTGTTTCGGGGGTTTTATTGGTAAACCTGTTAGGTAAAAAGAAATCAATTGATATGACTATTGACTATTAATCTAGTATTTCATTAAATAATAAAGTAGTTTGGGTCGTCAATCAGGGTTATTGACGACCTTTTTTAGATTTAAAAAGCAGTTTGGGTGCCGTCAAATCAACTAAATCTTCTTATTTTCTCAACAAAATACTGTACTCCATATAACAAGTAAGCTTTATAGTGTAAGTAAATAAAAAATTGAACATGGTTTAACCGATTTAGACGGATAATCTTTAATTTTTTTAGAACATCAATGAAAAGGAAGGCAAAAAGTCCATCTGAAATAGCATTTAGTAAAATAAACTTTTTAAAGTTTCCGTACGAAAATTCAAGTAACCACATGGAAAAAGGCATATAAGGACCGATACTAAAAGGCAGTTCATCTTTTATAAATAATTTCTGCTTATCGTAAAACTTCCACCATTTCCGTTTGTGTCCATATAAATGATTCATGATTTCAAAAATAACGATAAAAATGCCCGCAAATGAAAACCGTTTAAAACTGCGTTTTCCGATAAATATCAGCGATAACCAAGGTATCAAGATTATAGATAAATTAAATACTTTGTGCCTCCTTGAAAACATTCGCGAATTTTTCCTATTCTAATATAAGATATCCAAAAGGTATAAAAAAAACGCCTTAATGTGCAAAAATATCCAAATCAATAACCCCTATGAAAATAATCTCAAACAATAAAAAAAGATACACACTCATAAAAGGAGGGGTACCTTCTTACGTTTAACTATCAAATTAGTTCCTTATTCTTTTTAAGAATCATATACAAAACGAGGCTGCACACCGAACATAAAATTGCAAGAATAGCAATAAAGCCATATCCCGCCTGTAATCCAACAATCTCGTTCACTGAACCATTTTCATTTTTGAATATTTTACTTACAAAATCAATAATAAACCCAATCAGTAGATTACCAATCACACTGGCGATCCCCATAAGAGTAACCGTAAACGTAATCGCCGCCCCAGTTCCTTTGGGGTAACGTTTGGCTAAAAGTGCCATCACCGTAGGATATATGAGCGCAATGCCCACTCCTGAAACGGCAAATAATATCGCTCCTTTCTCTCCTGTGAAAATGGCGGCTAAACCACAAATACCTGAAAATGCCGATGCAATAATAATCGACAAGGTAAAACCGATTTTATCCGTAACTGCTCCTAAGAAAAGCCTTGCCAGCATAAAGAACAGGAAAAACATAGACAACATCCTCGAGGCATCCTGGATGTTCCAACTATAAGCTTTCACCAAAAATTGTACCAGCCAGCTTCCAACCGCAATTTCTGAGACCACACCAAAGGATAAAACAGCGACGATAAGCCAGGCGACAGGGTCCCGAATCAGAGAATTGTAGGAAGTGGTTTCTTCTATTTCATGTGTTTCTTCTGGAAATTTTCCTAACAATGAAGGAACAATCGGCAGCAGTGAAAATAATAAAACAAAAAGATACATCCCTTTCCATCCTATTTCAGTGCCAAATATATTCCAGCCCATGATCGATGCCGCTATCGTCGGAGCAACGGTTGAACTTAGCCCGTAAAAAAAATGCGACAGGTTCATCATCGTTCCTGTATTTTTAGTAAAAATTCGAGCAGCCATGATCCCCAGGCCAATCTCAAGCACTCCGTTACCAATATAAAGTAAAAAGAACGAAGCAGACAGTGTAGCATAATTCACTGATAAATAAATCACAAATCCTGCCAATGCCATCGATAAAAATGCGATGACTCCAGTCCATTTAATCCCTATTTTGCTGCTTAAAGCAGATGTAAATGAACAGGCTAGAAGGTAGCCTAACGAATTCAAGGCTAAGAGCATCCCAATTTGGGATTGACTTAAATGAAGTTCATTTTGGATGATGGGAATAGCTGGACCTTTAATGTTTTCGGATAAGCCAAAGATCAGAAATCCTCCAAAAACAATACTGAGTAACAGAAAATAATTGTATTTTGGATTTACCTTTAAGATGGTGCTAGTTTTTTCAGTACTAAGGGACTGTTGTTGTGTTTCCATGAAAATTCCTTTCCTTTTATAAAATAATGTACCTTTTCTATCGCCATTTCTATTACTCTTCCTAATAATTAAGCTTAAAGAATTTTATTCAATTGGCAAGAATTTATCATTACAATTTTAAACCAATTACTTATATTGTCCCACCAATATCATCTAAGTCTTCTTTTCGTTGATCTTATTGCATATAGTTTGATAAGGATAGAAACAAACCGGAGTGAATTTCTCGCCTTTTTTCAGATTAAAAAATATTCAACATTCTGTAAAGGATGTGTGCCTAAATGGATTTAAATACCTTTATCAGATTATATCAAGCTTTTTTAAAGGAATGTGAACAAAAAGGCTGGATGATTGAAATTCTTATCGAAGAATTTGGAAATTATCTTGCGGCCATTACCAATTTGGATGGCATTGAAG
>NZ_JBALPZ010000165.1:10925-13031 GCF_036965645.1 Neobacillus drentensis | reverse complement strand
TCCAATTCTATATTGAATTGGACTTAGAAAATTGTGTTCAGGTTAATGGTACTACCAATCAAAGCAAATTGGATTATGGAGTAATTAGAGATGAAGGTAAAGGCGACTTATTTGCAAAAGAAGTCCTCGAGGAATTCCATCAGTATTGGGTCAAACATATACCGACTAGGTACTCGAGCTTTATTCTCTATAAGAAAAAGGCTTAATAAATAGAGGTCACTGACCACTTTAAACGTTGATAAGTTGGATATTATATCAGCTTTGTAGATAGTGTCATCCCCTCAGCTATTTGGGGGGATTTTTTTTTATTATGTAGGTAGACCCTTTTAATCAAACCTTCTAATTAATTAGGAGGTTTTTTTAATATCCACAACCTTTTTACCTGGTGATCCTATTTACGATACCTCCAAATAAGATGAGACAGTTCCTTACCATCTTTTGGCATTCAATTATGTCACTATCGACTTCAGTCATTCTATGGATGGTGATGTGTTCATGATGCTTATGATTATGGTATAGACTGCTTGGTTTTCTATGATAATAAATAGAGAGCAAGTCACAAATTGGATTAATATCAAATCATTATGGATAATTTTCTTCCTTAGCCTCTCTTGATAAGGAGGGGCTTTCTTGTTTATTTTGGAAATCAAAGGCATATATTAATTTTCAGGAGGAAGTAACATGGGAGCATTTTTGGGTACAATAGGAGTTCTAGGTTTTATCATTTTTATTATTTTGGCTATAATAAGTTCTTTTAGGAAAACAGGGAAAGCCAAGAAGAGAATGCTATTTGCTGCTGGATTTTTTATATTGTTTATTATGGGCATAGCGATCACTCCAGATACCGAAGATACTTCCAACTCATCACCTAAAACAGAAGTAAAGGATAAGACAAAGGACGTAAAACAAAATCCTTCTAATACAAATCAAAAGTCAGATGAAGCACAAAAGAAGCCTGAGGAGAAAACACCTCAACAACAAATGATTGATAAAATTACTGGTTTAATCGCATCAAAACAAGCTTTTGATACTGGTTCTTATATAAAAGGAGATATACCAGCTGGAGAATATGCATTTGTTAAATTTAAAGGCAGTGGAGAATATTATGTAGAAAAAGATGCTTCAGATAACATTATTGACAATCAGAACTTTGACAGTTTTGGATATGTTTATGTACATGGAGCTGGTAATATAGAAACAAACGGTGTTTTAATAAACGTTGGAGCTTTTGGTACATTAGGAGTAAGTGGAGCTAAACAAATTTACGAAATCCTAAATAACACCCAAAACTACAATGAATCTGGATATTACAAAGTAGGCGTGGATTTACAGCCCGGGTCATATGTGATTGAAAGTTACGGCGAGGGATATGTCGCTAAAATGTCCGGACCTGTCGGAAAAAGCGATATTATTGACAATGAAAACTTTAATGGCAGATACAGTGTATCTGTTACTAATGGGCAATACTTGGAAATATCACGAGGTAAAATAGCTCAATAGAACTTATTTAGCCCCTCTCAAATACGAGAAGGGCTTTTTTATTAATTGTTTGTAAAATTAACTCTATCTCCATTTTGATAAAATTCATAATTCAAATTGACCCCATACATTTTTGAAATAGAATCAAAGTTATAGATTAGATTTCTACCAAATGAGTATCCAGGGCCACTATTTACATTTCCGTAAGAATCCACAAACCATTTACTTGTCCAATTATAATTTCCCTCAGTAAAGATTTGTAACACAATTTTTCCATCTTTTTCAACAATATCACTTTTTACAACATTTACATGAACATCTTTATCTTCGTAATAAGCTGTTGTAAAATTCTCAATCATGCCCGATAAATCACTTAATAGTGCCTGCTTTACCTCAGTAGAAATGGACTGATTTTGCCCCGAGTTAGTTTGAAGATTTTTTATCGTTTGTTCGAGTGAACCAATTTTCATTTCATGCTCCATTACTAACACTTCTAATTGCTTTTTACTTTCCGCGAAAATAGACGTGCTAAATACACAGAGTAACAAACTAATAGATAAAAAAGAAATTATAATTTTATTCTTATTCACATGTATCCCCCTATATTTTTCTAATATCTAAGTAAGT
>NZ_JBALPZ010000165.1:0-10831 GCF_036965645.1 Neobacillus drentensis | reverse complement strand
CTTCTCTCTTTGTTCATTTATCCAATCCTCCACACATTAGTTAAAAGCATGGCTGGTATAATAATTGTCCATTATATTGAAATTATTATTAAACAGTTCTTATAATCATGGTTTAATTTATCAAAAAAGTCCTTGGTTGCTAATACAATGGTTTCGGCTACCGTGTACTTTATTCTCTATAAACGATGAAATATAATGGTTAAAAAGATATAATAGTGGATTATATTTTTTTATTATTAATTTGTTTACTAAATCTGCTGGAATGAACGGTAAGACTAGACAACTAGAGCTTTGCTTCAAACCATACATACGGATTTTAGCTGGAGGTTTAACAATTGAAATTAAGTGTTCTTGATCAATCAGTCATATGTAAAGGTGAATCAGCAAGTACCGCCTTACAAAAAACAGTTAAACTAGCGCAAATAACGGAGGATCTCGGATATACTCGATTTTGGGTTGCCGAACATCATAATACCAATGGAATAGCCGGTTCCTCTCCAGAAATCTTAATTTCTCATATTGCTTCCAATACTGAAAAAATTTGTGTTGGTTCAGGAGGTGTATTGCTCCCTCAATATGCTCCTTATAAAATTGCTGAAAACTTCAAGCTGTTAGAAGCCTTGTTTCCGAACAGAATCGATGTTGGAATTGGGCGTTCCCCTGGCGGTTCCACGACCACACGGCTGGCACTAACAGATGGTTTACGAAAAAGCCTGAATGAATTCCCTCGGCAGTTGAAGGACCTCCAAGGCTTTTTACACAATCAATTACCAGTAGACCACCCTTTTTATGATGTACAAGCACTCCCTGTGACTGACCGTATACCGGAGCTGTGGCTTTTGGGAATTACTCATCGAGGTGCAAGGCTCGCCGCAGAAAATGGCACAGCTTTTACTTATGGGCATTTTATCACTCCTTTGAATGGAACACGGGCAATGGACTATTATTATCAGCACTTTCAGCCCTCGCCTACATTGACAAAGCCTAAAGCAAATGTTTGTGTATTTGTAGTTTGTGCCTCAACCCAGGAAAGGGCCGAAGAATTGGCTTTAAGCCAGGATTTATGGCTATTGGCTGTTGAAAAAGGGATCGACACGAGGATTCCGTCTGTCGAAGAGGCAAAGGCCACTTCATTAACATTTGATCAACGCATGATATTAAAGGAAAATCGAAAACGGATGATAATTGGTACACCGCAAAAAGTCAAAAGCGAAATTTTACGGTTGAGCGAAAAATACAGGACTGAAGAATTCATGATTATTTCTAATATATATAACTTTGAGAACAAAATTGAAATCTATAGGTTATTGGCTGAATCCCTCTTGTAACTATAGCTATTGGAATTCACTTCTAACTACTGATTATATCCCATAAAATTTCTTAGTGTTTTCAATTAGTCTTTCAGAGACTTCTGTTTCTGAGAGATTTTTTATTTCTGCAATCTTGAAGATAGTTTCCTTCATCATACCAGGGTGGGTCATTTTCCCCTCAAAAGGACCTTCAAACGGCCATGGACCGTCTGTTTCAATCATCATTTGCTCTAATGGGTAGTCTTGAACTAACTTCTGGATTTTCTCCTTATAGACGATCTCGGGTGTAACCGAAATAAAATATCCATTCTGAATCATTCTCACGATCGTCTTTTCATCCCCTTTAAACCAATGGAAATGAGCCTTTTCAACAGAATGCGTTTCTAATAGATCACAAGCCACTGGCGCGTCCTCATAAACGGCATGAAGAACAATCGGCTTTTCCCATTTCTTCCCCAATTTCACAAACGACTCAAGGAGTTCCAAATATTGACCAAACTGATGCCTTGATACCTTTTGTTCCAATCTTAAATAGTATGGCAAACCTACCTCGCCAACCGCTGCCATGTCATTTCGATTTTGATCCATCCATTCCACCAGCCTTCCTAACTCATATTCAGCAGGCAGACTTTGCTCAGGATGAAACCCAAACGCGGGCTTTATCTTTGGATATTTTCTTGATAATTCAAGATTTCGTTTACATGATTCAAGGTTATTTGAAACGGAAAGCAATGCTTCAATTGAACTTAAACCGCCCAAAATCCACTCTATTTCATGATCCTTGTATTGATCTAAATGAATATGAGCATCGATCATTTTCATATGTATTCACACTTCCAGAAACAATTTATTCATTTCATAACATGATAAAGGGCTGCCGCATGAACTGTTTACACAGGTCAAGCAGCTGCCCACATTGATACTGTTTAACATAAATCTGAAAAGTTATCTCTCTGAAAGAGAAAATCCGTTTCCAATTGCAGATTCAACACTAGATACCAACTTATTTACGGCACTAAATAATGCTTTTATGGAGGATGTCATAATATCAGCATCAATTCCACAGCCCCAATAAGTAGTACCATCTTGAGCCGTGAAGCCAACATATGATACTGCATTTGATTCCGAACCTCTTTCTAGTGCATGTTCCTTGTAAACTAAATCTTTAAAATCGAGCCCCAATGTGGTTCGAAGACTATTGCTGATAGCGTCAAGTTTCCCATTCCCGATACCAGTCAATTCGTGAACCTCACAGTTTATCTTAACTGATACAGTCGTTTCATATTTTTCATCTTGCGTAAATCTGTATTTGATAAACCCAACAGGGGTATTAATATTGACATATTCTTTTAAGAAAATATCATAAATTTCATTTGGCATAAGCTCTTTGTGCATATGGTCCGAAACATTTTTAACACTATAGCCGAAGCTTTCACGCATTTCCGCCGGTAAGTCAAGCCCAAAATTCTGCATCAATACATATCCGATACCGCCTTTACCAGATTGGCTATTAATTCGGATAATATCGCCTTCATACTGTCTGCCAATATCTTTTGGATCAATCAACAGATAAGGGACTGTCCAATACTCATTTTCTCTTTCCTCACGCCACTTCATTCCTTTTGCGATGGCATCCTGATGAGATCCTGAAAAAGCAGTAAAGACCAGTTCACCACCGTATGGATGTCTTTCATGAACCTTCATTCTTGTTAATTTCTCATACTTGGCAAGGATATGATAAATATTTTCAAATTGAAGCTTGGGATTCACTCCGTGCGAATACATATTTAAGGCAAGTGTGACGATATCTACGTTTCCTGTTCTTTCTCCATTTCCAAACAGTGTTCCTTCTACCCTCTGCGCCCCGGCAAGCATCCCTAGCTCGGCATCTGCAACCCCGGTTCCCCTGTCATTGTGCGGATGTAGGGATAGAATCACATGGTCCCGGTAGTTTAAATGGTCACTCATATATTCTATTTGACTGGCATAAACGTGTGGCATTGACATGGAAACTGTAGCTGGAAGATTGATAATTACCTTATTTTCGGCAGTAGGCTGCCACACATCAAGTACACGATTACAAATTTCAAGGGCAAACTCCATTTCTGTACCTGTGAAACTTTCCGGTGAATACTGAAACTGGAAATTCCCTTCCGTTTCGTCCGCGTATTTCTTCACCATTTTTGCTCCGGTTACCGCAATGTCAATAATCTCTTCTTCCGTCTTTTGGAACACCTGCTCACGCTGCGGCACGGATGTTGAATTGTAAAGGTGGACGACAGCCTTATTCACTCCTTGAAGTGATTCAAATGTTTTTTTGATAATATGATCTCTTGACTGGGTTAATACTTGAATGGTTACATCCTCTGGAATTAATTCCTGTTCAATTAAGGTTCGTAAAAAAGTATATTCTGTTTCAGATGCGGCAGGAAAGCCCACCTCAATTTCCTTAAAACCTACTTCCAACAGTAATTGAAAATATTCCAGCTTCTCCTCTAGACTCATTGGCACCACTAATGCTTGGTTTCCATCTCGCAGATCCACACTGCACCAAGTTGGAGCTTCTTCAATATACTCCTTTTCCGTCCATTTCAAGCTTTTTACTGGAGGCATAAAGTAACCTCTGGAATACTTTTCAATATTTTTCATTCTGTTGCCCACCTTTTATTGTTTTATTTAGTCATTTTAAATAAAAAAAGCCCATCATCTCATAAGAGACGACAGGCTTTGCCTACGTGGTACCACTCTTTTTGATTCGTCAAAAAAGCAAACGAATCCACTTAATGATTTTATTACGGTAATCAACCGTTAAGGTCTAAATTTCAACCTTACCACTCCTGGGTGAGTTGGGGGAATTATTGACTGTCTCTCACCAACCGACAGCTCTCTAAACAATAAGGATCCCTTAGTACTCCCAATCATTGCGTTTAATTTTTCGAATTTTCCCTATTTTATTATTTTTTTTAACATCAGTCAACCCTTTAAACCTAAATTTAAACATCTTTTACACTACATATACATTACAAAGTTGATTTCCCTTTAATAAAGGACGTTGTTAAACCGACAATCGCAATAGCCATACACGAATAAAGGAAGGTGTCTAATGCCAGTACAGTAAAACCTGCTAAAACAATAAGGCCATCAATGAGTATGATCGTAAGTGCAATATTTATGGTGAAATTTTCAGCAATGATTTTAGCAAGCAGGTCCGTTCCTCCCGTACTAGTCTTATACCTTAGCATTAAACCAACACCCGTTCCGATTATAACTCCTCCTATTAATGCACTTGTAAGATGTGAAACAAAAAATTGATGACGAAGGGGAGTAAGCAAATCAATGAACAAAGAAGAGAACATCAGCCCTTGTAAGTTGCTAAAAAAATACCCTCTCTTATTCTTGGATGCAATTAAACAAATCGGGAGGCTCAAGGCCACCATTGTCACTCCAGTCTGAAAATCGAAAAAATAATGAAGGATCAATGCAATTCCAAGAACTCCACCGTCAATTAAATGATTAGGTACAAGAAATCCGTTTACTCCAATTCCTAGTAGTAAGCTGCCAATAATCGTAGCCATTAATTTCTGAAGAATTTATATCACCTTGTCCTGTCTTTTACTCTATTCATATGCCGTCATTTCAAAATTAAGAATATTGGGCAAGAGTAAAAAATAAGACGGGTTAAGGTCATAAAGAGGTATTTTTACTATAAAAATGAAAAAGAGCCTCCTATTGTCGGAAGCAAGGATAGATAACTATTTTCTGCTTAACATCAATACTTCAATTTCAAGTGATTCTTAGAAAGCTATAGCTTTTGCACGACCTTATATACCACTACTGCAGAAATCATGCCTCCATCCAAATTTGCTACCTTAACATCCACAAAATTCATTTGGTCAAGCGTATTTAAAAAAACATTAACCTGCTCCTCGACTTCATTGGGAGAACCTGTAAAAATTTTTGTTCTCACCTTTCGAACTTTATATTCCAAAATCCATCCGCCCCTCTAAATTATGGAAATCCTGTGCTGAAAATGGAAATTCACTTATTTGCTGTTTCTCACCATCATTTCTTTTATTCATTCGACCCTGCTTTTTGTTTGTTTCCATACCTGCTTATATTTTCAGCCAACAACAGAGAGAGACCGATTTAGACATCCCTGCTGTTGGCCGAATAAAACTTTTTCTAGGAATTATTTTTAGACGACGCGCCTGCCCAAACTGCAAGAATTAAGACGATGATTCCAAAAATGACACTGTTCCACACAGCGCCAGCATTACTGGTGAAGCCAAACACCCACGGAGAAATGATGAGCCAGATACCGATTAGACCTGTAAGCCAAAGTTGCCACATCATAAAAACCTCCTCTTTCATAATTGACGTTAACGTCAACGTCATTAAAAGATATGAAATTTTGGAAAGAATATTCCAAGTTTACTATTTTTTTAGAAGTAAAAAGGAGCAAAAACATTTATAACTGATTAATGTTCCTGCTCCAATCGATACCAATAAATATTCGTTTGTAAATGGAGAGTCGAGTGTAAGTAAGTTAGCATGCTTAAAACTTCTACAGAGGTCTGTAAAAAACGGAGAATCAAAATTGTGGTACCTTGATGACTGCTTCATGTACACGAGATTTTCATGTAGTCATTTGTAGTATGTATCGTTTGCCTGCCAGAGCCAGTCCCAAAGTAAAGAAAAGGGATGTCCATCTTTTAATTTTTTTCGAGCAGCTCTTATGTATCTAAAAAAATCTTGTCTGTACACCTAAGTTACTTCTTCTTCAATTCGTCCATAAAATGTAAAGAACGTTCCACTTGCTCTTGATACATATCACGCATGGTTACTACATTTTCAATTTTCATATTCATTTTTTCAATTAAGTTGTGTAAAACATCAATGTATTGATTCACTAGCACCCTTTGTACCTCCGCACTCTCGGCACTTTCAAGAAATGTCTTTCTTATTTCCTTAAGCGACTCTTCTGCCTCCATTACCTCTTGAATCTCTTGAAGAGAGATTCCCAAATAATCTTTCAGCCGTAGAATCTGCTTAAGACGGTCAATTGTGTTTTGATCATAAAGACGATGCCCGCCATTTGTACGTAATGCTGGGGAAATAAGACCTACTTCCTCATAGTAACGCAGCGTTCTCGGTGTAATACCTAGTCGTCGTGAAACCGTTTCAATCGTCAACACGTCGTATACCTCATTATTCGTCAATATGATACCCCCACTTTGTACTGAGTTCTCCTAAATAACAATATAATTCTATTAAAACATATGGATAACTTCCAAGTAAATCCATTTACATCTCACAAATTGGTTTGTATTATGAACGTACAACATGATTAAATTTTCCCTTTTCCTCTATCAATACAAACAAAAAGACTGCCAAAAATGACAGCCGAAATGAACCCGTTAATAGTAAACCATATCATTTTCAAAAATTATCTTATTTATCATCAAATCTAAATTTTGGTAATGCCTCTGTTGTGTCAGCGTTTTGAGGTTCTTCCTGCTTTACTTTTGACTTTTTCACTATGAAGAAACCAATAATTCCCACCAACAGGATCGCAAGTAAAAGCCAAAGAAACACCATAAAAGCATGCTCCCTTCAAATAAATTTATCACGCATTAAACTATATGAAGAGCAGCTTGTCTTTTTTAATGTCAAAATAATAAAAATTTTTACAAATACAGCTATAATTTGTAATATTAAACCCAGTAGAATCCCGATCTAACGTATGTTAAATCTAACTTGAATACTCAAAAGCTTGTTCAATAAGGTCAACATAGTTTCTCCCCTTCCGTTTGGCACCATAGAGCGCCTGGTCAGCTTCTCTCATTAGCTTTTGCAAGGTTTGACTATGATCTCCCACAACAATCTGAGCTGAGGAAACTCCAAAACTGGATGTAACATGAATTTCTTTGTCCATGAAAGGAGTCATACTCTCTGCTATTTTTACACGTATGGTTTGAGCAAGCTCATATGCCATGAGTATAGGTGTATCTGGCAGTAAAAGAATGAACTCTTCACCGCCATAGCGCCCAATGATGTCGGTGCTTCGCAGACTTTTCTTTGCTAAACTAGCAACATGAGCTAAAACCCTATCCCCTGCTTCATGTCCAAACGAATCATTTACCTTTTTAAAATGATCAATATCAAACATGATGAAAGACACATTTCCGCCAGTCATGCTAAGAGACTCTATGATCTTTTCTGATTCTTGCATAAAAAAGTTTCGACTATATAGATCTGTTAAGCCATCTGTACAGGCTAATTTCTTTAACTGCTCCTGAAGAAGGACTCTTTCTGTCACATTCACAAACGTGATGATTTTCCCTATGTTCTTATTATTTTTATTTCTAACAGTGGAAAAACCAATATGGTAGTAAGTCTTTTCTCCATCTACACATAGTTCATAATCCAATTCTTCCTCCTGTCTAATCATGTCTGCAAGTTGTCCATAACCATCAACTTTTGATTTTCCAATCATTTGAGAGTTTAAATTTGGTAAGACATTCAGCATGGCATGATTAAAATCGACGATTACATCATTTTGATTTAAAACAAGAACTCCATCCTTCATACTTTCAAATACCGAGTCCCTCGCAATGGGGGTTACATTGAACATTTGATAGGATAAAAGCGCAGCACCGTGGAAAATAAAAGAAATACTCATGGAAACCGGTCCTAGGTCGATGCCATATGGACTCAATCCATTTAAATAAAAATAATTCGCTATGATTGGCATAACTATTCCTGCTGCCATCAAGATGATTTGCATTCGAAAACGAAATTTCGCCTTTTTTAGTTTCATGAGTAATGTAATAATACTGATCATTAGACACAAAAAGAGAAAGATTGAATGAACGTAAAACCAAGGACCATGTTCTACCTTTAATATCGGGAATGGGCTGTCACTATTCAGCCCCATGGAGGTGTAATATAAGTGATGCAAGCCATTTGTTTCATGCATAAAGATAGTTATGATGGGAATGACGTAAAGGGCATAGTATAAATATGGTTTTAGCTTTTGTCCTACATATTCAAAACACATTAATAGAATAAATACGGGGATAAAAGGCATAGCAAGGTACTCGATATTTAACCAAAATTTAATCTGCTTTAACGACGGACTTGCTAGTTCAAACGCATATGAAAAGGTAAAAAAAGCTGAGAACAAAGTTACTAATCTATATGGCCTTACACCAGGCGCATCCTTGAGCCTGAATTGTGCATAAAAGCATAAAAAGAGGCTTAATACGCCTGCTATGATAACGGTAAATGTGTACATGAATAGTTCATTAAACATATCTTTTCACTCCATATGATTTCAAAAAGCATGATTCTATCATTATATAGTAACGATTCAAATTGTGACTACTTATAATTTTGCAAATATAGTTACTAAGTTTACGGAGGTAACCGAATATATCTCGATTTTTCCATACCTTGACTCATGATTTAAAGAGGAGCCTAAAAATAAAGCTCCTTTTTTATGTGCACCCAATCTTTGTATTATAAAAATTTTATTTATTCATCAGGTACTCCTCAAAATTCCTTCTTTCTGCTATGTTTATGTTAGATCATACCAATTGAAGGATGTGAAGGGCAGGTCAGTCCTGCTGTGAGATGAATATAAAAATTTTGATTGCGGATGATAATTCGTTTATTCGTGAGGGTCTGAAGATCATTTTAAGTACATACGGTGAATTTGAGGTATTGGCAACCGTAAATGATGGTAAGGAAGCAGTTGAATATTGTCAAAAACATCAAGTTGACATTGCGCTTCTGGATGTAAGGATGCCCAATATGAATGGCGTTGAAGCCACAAAACTCCTAACGGAAACGACAAAGACAAAGCCGATGATTCTAACAACGTTTGATGACGATGGGTACATTATGGATGCGATTAAGAATGGGGCAAAAGGCTACTTGTTGAAGAATACTGACCCAGAGCGGATCCGCGATGCCATTAAAAGTGTCTATTATGGTAACACAGTTATGCAAGATGTCGTGCTCGATAAGGTTAAATCCAAAATGACTGGCCATGCAAAACCCGAGTCCAAGGTTGATGCCAGCCTCTTCACCGAACGGGAAATGGACATCATGACACTAATTGCAAAGGGCTATTCCAATAAGGCGATCTCTAAGGAGTTGTTTATTTCGGAAGGCACTGTTGCTAACTATATTACTTCGATTCTTGGTAAAACTGGCTTGGAGCATCGAACACAAATTGCCATTTACTTTCTTACCGGCTCAGTAGATTAAGAGGACCAAGCGATGGAATTATGGATCATTTTCAGCAAGCTTATTATCATCCTATATCTTAGTTTTTTGTATGTTCAAGCTGAAACAAGTAATCTAGCTTGGATTGTCCTTTCGATTTTAGTGTACATCAGTATGAATATTACCCTTTATCTTGTTCGTTTGGAAAAAGTGAAGATTGTCATCCACCTTGCATCGATGTTGATTATTTTTATTTCCTTTCGGCAAGTGAATTCGTTATTCGTCCTCCTATTGCCGAATCATTTCTACGAGCTTGCCTGGCCTTTTTTTGATAAAAAATGGTTGTTGTTGGTAGTGGGATTCCTGCCTGTATTCATTGTCCCTCAGCTACAGGCATCGTACGTTCTGATTGCCCTTTTTTGCTTTGTTGTATATTTTATGACCAGCCATTACTCAAAAAAGCTGATTAAATATGAAAGTACACTGGATAAGATGCGGGTAGATATGCAGCGGCTCTCCAAAAGCCTTAATGAAAATAAAGAGTACATTAAGCAATCAGAATATACCTATCGCTTAGAGGAACGCAACCGGATTTCCCAGCAAATCCATGACAGCATCGGCCACTCCATGACCGGCGCACTGATTCAAATGGAAGCCGCAAAGACTCTTTTGGCAATTGATCAGTTGAAAGCCGCGGAGCTGCTTCAAAATGCGATAAATATCTCCAAAGAAGGAATCGAGGATATTAGGATTACTTTAAAAAATATGAAACCTCCAACCGAACAAATCGGCTTGCAGCGCCTAAAACTGTTCATTGAGGAGTTCTCCATTCAGCACCAGATACGGATCCCGTTTGTATACAAAGGAAACATAGATTTGATTGCGCCGATTCAATGGAAGATTATTGCAGAGAATATCACCGAAGCCTTTACAAATTCTTTAAAATACTCAGGTGCGTCGGAAATATCGATTAACATTCGGGTATTGAATAAGTTAATTCGGGTAGAGGTCCGAGATAATGGCAAAGGGATTGGATCCGGCAAAGTGGTAAAAGGGCTTGGCATTGTAGGCATGGAAGAACGGACCGCTTCCATTAAAGGCACAGTTATCGTCGATGGAACTAATGGATTCTCCGTCACCACCCTCCTCCCCATCGCCTAATGAAACCATTCATACGAAAAACATGAAATATCTCATGTATAAAGGGTGAACTAATGCACTTATGTTAGTTCACCCTTTTTCCTATAATTAAATTACAAATACAGGAAATGGTGTCAGGCACCATCCCC
>NZ_JBALPZ010000164.1:12478-12834 GCF_036965645.1 Neobacillus drentensis | reverse complement strand
TTAGAGTTTACTCTAAGTCCAGAATTATTAATTCTTCTGCCCGTTCTGAGGTGCTTTCCCAAAGTTATAAACCAAAATGACAGTTGCTTTAACTTCGATATTAACATACAAAAAATCAAAACTCGCCACAGGTATATTGGCGAGTTTCCTTTACTATATTTTCCGCTTCCTTCTTCAACTAAACTCCTTTAGTGGAACAAGGAAGCGACAGCTCATTTATTGAACCATCGCACCTGTTACTTTAAATGTATTTCTTCACAAACTTATTCTGTTTCTTTATTGCGGTTATTTCAAAGATGCTGCCCCGGCTAAATACCAGCCTTTTGGGGACTGTTTGAGATAAGATTGTGTTATAT
>NZ_JBALPZ010000164.1:906-12463 GCF_036965645.1 Neobacillus drentensis | reverse complement strand
TATCAATAGTGATATTTATTCAAAATTAGCTCCGACACATCTCCAAATCGCTTTGCCTTTTATTATAGTAATTCCGTTTATTTTTAATTGAAGATATGCAAGTTTTTATTCACTTCTTGCATATTTTCAGCTTTTTTTTCATTCAAAAGACATACTGCCATAAACAGTATGTTTTAAATACCAAATACACAATTGGGACAGGAATTATTTCAAAACGTTTGCCTTTTTGATTGTATCAATAAAAGCCATGAAAGCTTTGGATGGCTCATTGGCATATACAATCCCAAAGGGAATCTCATAATCCCATTCTACAGGAATCGTCACAAGGGAAGGATGTACCTCTGCCCAAATATCCAGTGTTTCCATGACATAATTCATCTGCTCACATTTATTGAAAACATCTGCATCATAGAAATTTGGTGTGTCTATGATATGGATTTCTGGATGTTTTGCTTCAATCTCATCCCGCAAGCGGTCTAAAACCAGAGCTTCGCCACGTTTTACAAGCATAAGAGTTTCTCCGTATAAATCTTCCCATTTCAATAGCTTTTTCTTTGCTAGTCGGTGTTTACGTGAAACAGCTATGCAGCATTGATTCATTCCAAGCAAATGGACATTGTATTGCTTCATCCACTGAATAGAGCCGCAGGGACCTACAAAACAGTCGATCTCCTTGCCTAAAGAGGCAACAGTAGAGATCATATCGTCTTCAAAGGGGACAATTTTTATCTGGAAAGGTAAATTGCCGCCATCAATTTTTGACCATAGATCAATCAGTATCTTGCTTGGACGCAGCAAAGAAGTTCCAACTCGTATGACGTATTGTTCTTCACCTGCTATCTGTCTGGCACGCTGGATGGCGCTGTCGGAAGCTTGAATCATCTGCTTTGCATCATGATAAATAGAACTTCCGGCTGCGGTCAAAAATACGCCTTGGTTTGTTCGCTCCAGTAGTTTCACTCCTATATCACTCTCAAGAGCATTGATCTGTTTCATTACGGATACGGTAGAGATAAACAGTTTTTCTGCTGCTTTGGAAAAGCTCCCACAGTCTGCTACTTGAATAAATGTATAGATTTGTCTATTGTACATGCAACACCTGCTTTAACTTTAAGTTAAAGCTATGTTAGCTTTTTAGTGTATTCACTGTCAAGTGGCTATGGATTAAAATTCAAGAGTATTAATGTTAAAACTTGGGACAGTCATTCAAGCTTCCGGTCCTTGGTTTAACATTAAGGAAATCTTACAGATTGGAACAAAGGGCAAGAGATGTTTTTCAGTAAGGGGGGGAAAATTGTGGAGTCTATCACTTTGAATAATGGTGTGAAAATGCCAATTTTGGGATTTGGAGTTTATCAAATCAGTGCCAGAGAATGTGAGCGATGCGTTTTCGATGCAATCGATGTTGGATATCGTTCGATAGACACAGCACAGGTATATGGCAATGAAAAAGAGGTCGGGATTGCAATCCGAAAATCCGGTGTGCTGCGCGAAAACTTGTTTATTACATCCAAATTGTATATACCGTATGGCGGTTACCGAAAAGCCGTAAATGCAATTGATCAATCATTACGAACGATGAAGCTCGATTACATTGACCTGCTTTTGATGCACGAGCCTTTTCCTGACTATCACGGGATTTATCGTGCCATGGAGGAAGCTTATCAAAGCGGAAAAATAAGAGCAATTGGAGTTTCTAATTTTAATCCCGATGTATTTATGGATGTGGTTGAATCCTGCAATGTCATTCCTGCGGTCAATCAGGTGGAGACACACGTATTTCGGCAGCAAGCGCAGGCACAGGAAATAATGAAACAATATGGCACGCAAATTGAATCTTGGGCTCCTTTTGCAGAGGGAAAGAATCACTTCTTTTCTAATGAAACATTAAGAGAGATCGGGAAAAAATATGAAAAGTCGAACGCTCAGGTGGGTCTTCGATATTTAATCCAACGCGGAATCGTTGTGATTCCTAAATCCACCCATAGGGAACGAATGATTGAAAATATGGATGTCTTTGACTTTACGTTATCTGATAATGATATGGCGATGATTGCCCTGTTGGAAGAAGGCAGAAGTCTGTTTTCATGGTATTAACTATCTCAATAAGGAGGTCCTTTCTTTGAAAGAAGCAGATTTAAAAGTTAATCATGAAACTTCGGAAAGAAGTTATTCTCTCATAACAGCAATACTTTTTTGGTGTGGTTTAGTTGTTGTATCTAGCCTATATATCACCATTCCCTTGGTTTCAGTATTTGCAGAAGCGTTTAAAGTATCAACGTCACAAGCAGCCTGGATCGGCAGTGCATTTTCATTTTGTTATGCTGTGGGTTTTTTATTTATCGGTCCCTTATCAGATCGGTATGGACGAAAGCAAATTATTTTAATTGGACTAATTGTGTTAACCATTGTTTCACCTGTAATTGCATTGCTTGATAATTTGTCTTGGTTGATTGCTCTTCGGGCGATACAAGGAATTGCTGCTGCAACGTTTGCTCCAGCTGCACTTTCGTATGTAGTAGAACATTTTCCAGCAGAAAAACGGATTACTACAACTGGATTTGTTAGCACAGGATTTTTAATGTCTGGAATTGTTGGTCAGGTGTTCAGCAGTCTAATAAGTGAGAACTTTGGTTGGAACTTTGTGTTCTATATCCTTGGAGTGGTTTATCTAATCACTGCAATATTAGTAACGTTTTTTATCCCAATGAGTGATGCTCCACAAATAAAAGGCAGTATGCTTGACTCTTTTAAACAAATGGGAAAGGTTTTTACACAAAAATCCTTAATTTTGTGTTACATCATCACTATAACGCTTTTACTTTCTTTTGTTGGTATGTATACAACGCTAGGGAATTATTTAAGTGGAACATTCGGTCTTAATAATCAAGATATTCTGTATGTGCGATGTGTCGGCATTTTAGGTATGTTAGTTTCTCCGTTTTCTGGAAAACTGGTCACAAAGTTTGGTATTCACGCCGTTATTAGAGTTGGCTTATCTTTAGCCGTTTTAGGTCTTGCGATTTTAGGAGTTAGCACTAATTTGGTCTTCCTTATCGTGATGAGTGTTGTTTTTGTGGCTGGCGTCTCCATAACCATTTCTACCCTAATCTCACTTGTCGGACAATTAGGAGGAATGGCACGGGGCGCTGCGATTTCACTGTTCTCGTTTATTCTATTTATGGGTGCAACTCTTGGACCGATTGTAGCTATGGGTATATTGAGCATAAGTAGCTATCTTTTAACGTTTGAATTGTTAGCACTTTTATTAGGAGTAGGATTAATCGCCTCAATTCTTATTAAAAGTCGAGACCAGGTGTAGCGCAGGAAAAGGATAATATTGGTCTTGTTTGTTGAGTTTACTAAAATTTTAGGAGGATAAAAAAATGAATAAAAAGCTTATCGTCGTTGTTGGAGCAGGTCCTGGTGTCGGGAATCATGTCGCAAAAAAATTCGGTGCCAATGACTTCCGTGTTGTTCTAGTTTCTCGTAATCAGGAAGCGCTGAAGCAATATGTGCAGGAGTTGAGCTCGGAAGGAGTAGAAGCTTACGCAGTAGCAGCGGATGCGGCAAGTCCAGCATCACTAACAGAAGCTTTTGACCAAATCAAGAAAAACTACGGTACAACTGATGTTCTGGTGTACAACGCTGCAGTTTTGAAAGGCGGAAAACCAACTTCTTTGACAGCAGAATCCCTTGTGTCTCATTTTCAGGTGGACGTAGCCGGTGCCTTGCATTGTACACTTCAAGTTATTCCAGATCAAGTAGCACAAAAATCAGGAACAATCCTCTTCACGGGTGGCGGCTTGGCGATGTATCCTTCGGCAGCCTACACTGCTTTGGGCATAGGCAAATCTTCTCTACGCAACCTAGCCTTTACTCTGGCAGAAGAACTAAAGCCTCAAGGCGTTTTTGTCGGCACGGTTACAATTGCTGGCGCTGTCGCTCCGGGCACTCATTTTGCGCCTGAACTAATTGCAGAGAAATATTGGGAGCTATATCAAAAGCGTGAAAAACACGAAATTGTATACAGCTAAGGTTGAGGCTGATGTTGTTCTGATTTAGAAACCTTTGTGTTATTGAACATAAAAGTATGACTTGTATGTCTTGGAACAAATAATCTCTGTTGGTTCACAGAGCTCAAAGCTACACTAATTACGATTTAACTTAACATTTTTATTTAATGCATCAAACGGAATCATTTTAAATGAAGAGTTAAAGTAAGCCGATTTTCCTTTTTTTATTTGGGATAATCGGCTTTTTCTGTAACTTTGTGAAGGAATACACTTAAACTAAACTCCCAGTTAATACAATAAGCACTGCTTGACAATTATGTATAAATATTAGCAGTTATACAAAGCTACATCGGGTAATGATTCAAACTGATTAATAAACATACTGCCAAAACCTACATCATTTAAATGCCAGAAACAGAAAGGGTGTGACCAAAAATTTGCGGAATCGTTCAGACTTTATACGGAGCCTCATCCTTTTGTTAATATGAACAAATGGGTTAAAGTCAAAATGAAACATTAAGATGCCCCTTTCACGCATTGGAAACACATTGTTTAGAGGGCGAATTTATGCGCTATCCCCTATACTCTTCTCCCTTGAAGCAACGTAGAATTTTTCATGGGCAGGACCTCCTTTATTAATTTTTCAATCAAATGTTCTCTATCTAATAGTAGAAGCCCTTCTTTGATTACAGCCACAAGAATGTACCATATCTGCCATGTTTTTTACCAGCAGTTGCCACGAAATTTACCACTTGCTGTCAAAGAATTTACCAATAGAAAAACGTCAACGATTTTGAAGTAAAAAAGCCTACATCCTCCTTACCGAGGATATAGGCTTTTGGTCTTCCGCAATCACTCCGATTGTGGAATATCGTTTTCTATTGAATAGTATCGTTGTACTGTGCATTAATATCTTGTACACAATATTTCATTCTCACATTTACTGCATTGACATACTGATAAAATGTTTTCGGTAGTTTTATCAACTTATATATCCCAGTATTCTATTGAGAATCCATGTTCTAATCCTCTAAGACATCGCATTTGAATCTTGTAGCACCAGTTGAGTCTTTCCAAACTGTGTTCAACTAAGCAAGGAAATCGAGTAAACTAGGCGGGTCGCAGGGACAGGCACTTTGCGACTCGGATTCACGAGCATTAATATCCAAAATAAAGGATCGGCAGAGTAAAATTATCTCTGTGGAGCCTTTTAAATGAGTAATAGAATCTAATGTCCCATTTACGAGGAACCCATCCTTTAAATTTTCGGTAAATAAGATAAATCCTTAAAAATGAGTATAGGAACCTGTCCCTAAAACACAGATTAGCTCAGCGTACCAAGTGCCTCACGGGTAAATGCTTGAAGTTCATCATTGCGGCCATCGCGAATTTTGGCTGCCCATGCCGGGTCGTTCAAGAGGGCACGGCCTACCGCAACTAGGTCGAATTCTCCGCGTTCAATGCGTTCAATCAGGCTATCGATACCGGCAATTTGTCCACCTTTTCCTGATTCAAACAAGCTAGTGAATTCGGAATCAAGGCCAACTGATCCAACTGTGATGGCTGGTTTGCCAGTTAGCTTGCGTGTCCAGCCTGCCAAGTTAAGGTCAGAGCCTTCAAATTCTGGTTCCCAAAAACGGCGTGTGGAAGCGTGGAAAATATTGACGCCTGCTTCAGACAATGGTTTAAGGAAACGTTCCAGTTCTTCAGGAGTTGCAGCCAGCTTTGCTGTGTAATCAACCGGCTTCCATTGGGAGAAACGGAAGATAATTGGGAAGTCAGGACCGACTGCAGCTCTCACCGCTTCGATAACCTCTACCGCAAATCGGGTACGGCCAATCATATCGCCGCCATACTCATCTGTTCGCTTGTTGGTCACTTCCCAGAAAAACTGATCGATGAGATAACCGTGTGCGCCGTGAATCTCCACCGCATCAAAACCGATGCGCTTTGCATCTGCAGCCGCTTGTGCATAGCTTTGAACAAGACCGCGGATTTCCTCGGCTGTCAGCGGATCAGATACTTGTTTTCCAGTCAGACTCAAGCCGGATGGGCCGATTGGATCGGCATCTGAATCAGGAAATTTCTTTCTTTCGCGAGCCGTGCCAGTATGCCAGATTTGTGGAGCAATTTTGCCGCCTGCTTCATGTACTTCCCGAACAACGTGTGCCCATCCTTCAAGTGCTTCTTCACCATAGAAGTGGGGCACATTATGGTCGGCCGGTGCTGCCGGATGGTTGATAACCGTTCCTTCTGTAATAATAAGACCGACACCATTTTCTGCTCTGCGGCGATAATATCCAGCCACATCTGGACCCGGAACGCCATTTGGGGAAAAGCAGCGTGTCATGGGAGCCATGACAATGCGGTTTTCTAGCTTCAGATTGCCGCCTTCAAAAGCCTCAAATAAAGGTGCTGCTACTTTGGATAAGTTCATCGTACTCTCTCCTCATATCGCTGTTTTTTTAAATCTATAAAAATGAATATACAGATATATAGATTAATATGCAAATAATAAAGCCGTACATTATTAAGTTAATCCACTTTTGCGTGCAATCCAGCTGCGAATTGTTCCAAAAACTCAGCAATTGCTTCTTCATTGCGCCTGTAATATGTCCACTGGCCGAAGCGGCGTGACTCAAGCAAGCCAATCTTCTGCATGGAAGACAGATAAGAGGAAATAACAGACTGTGCGAGGCCGGACTTCTCTTGAATGCTTCCTACACATACACCGCCTGGAAATTCTTCTTTGATGGCCGTGGGCAGGTTCGCGTTCATTTCTCCTGGTTCCTTCAGCCAACAAAGAATATTGAGTCGCGTCTCATTGGACAGAGATTTCAGCACAGCAAGTATCTCTTCGTTCTTCATGTATTGACACCCATTTCTACTTTGTTTAACTCAGTATACCACAGATGGTTTTTGGGGACAGGTCCTAACAGTTCTTGAATCCGATATTGCTTCCACAAAGATAGAAATCTATCACTTTTGTTATCATTACTTACGTTGAATACGGTGGATTTTCATACTATAGATAGCTGCCCTTTATTTTAAGTGAAAAGCTTCACAATATAACAAACTTTGATATTAAAATATGAACAAAACTTAACGAATTTTTGTTTATATTTTCCACAATTGGGAATTGTTGCTGCACAGTATAAGTCTACTACGTAATACAAGAGTTAATCTGGACCATTTGCAGAGGGCTGATCTTATTGAAAGTCAATCAATTTTTTATAACATTTTGATTCTCAAAACTATGGTTTTATATCTTTTATCATGATTACGCAACATTTAAAGCCTGGGTTAGGACATATTAAAATTTCAAAATTACAACCCGCTCATTTACAAGAATATTATGTTCAAAAATTATATAATGGAAAATTAGATGGCAGTGGCCTTTCAGCAACATCGGTAAAACACCACCATAGGCTTATCTTTAAAGCGCTAAAAGATGCAGTAAAATGGCAACTTTTATCTAGGAATGTTGCTGGAGCAGTATCACCGCCAAAAACGAAAAAAGTTGAAATGCACACTTGGGATCATGAACAAGTTATAACATTTCTGGAAGTGGCTAAAGGCTCTTCATACTATCCAATTTACTTAACAACTATATATACAGGAATGCGCCGTGGCGAGGTGTTAGGATTGCGCTGGCAGGATATCGATTTTGATAATCTTGTGATATCTGTAAGACAATCATTACAAGAAGTAAAAAAGGTTGGCTTAACGTTTAAAGAACCAAAATCGGGCAAAAGTAGGTCAATCACAATTACACCTAACCTAGCAAAGGAATTAAAAAAATTATACAAACCGCAATTAGAATATAAGCTCCTGCTAGGCCAAGATTATCATGATTTTGATTTAGTATTTGCTCAAAAAAACGGAAAACCGATTCAGCCAACAGAAATGGCAAGGAATTATCGTAAGTTCGTTGAAATTAGTGGCTTGCCATATATAAGGTTTCACGATTTAAGGCACACCCATGCTACACTAATGCTGCAGCAAGGAATACACCCAAAAGTTGTTTCAGAAAGATTAGGGCATTCTACAATCGGTATCACCATGGATACTTACACTCACGTATTACCAAACATGCAAAAAGAAGCTGCTCAACAATTTGAGCAACTTATTAAGTAATTATTATTTTAAATTATTCCTTGTGACCAAACTGTGACCAATGAAGATATTTTTGCCTTGGAAAGGGGGCAAAAATATCCTTCTATCCTCAATATAAGCCCTCATAAATCCTTAAATATCAAGGGTTGGCGGGACTGCGTGGGAATCGAACCCACCAGACCTGACACGCAGGTCTCAAGCAGTTTTGAAGACTGTGGAGGACAGTATCGCATTCTCAATTTCAAAAGCCTTTTCTGAACTATCGCCTAAATTTTGAAGCATCAATATTTCTTGGTGAAGGATTTTCGGTTATATCATAAAAGACCATACTCTAATTGGTTATATTATGGCACACACCCACTAAACCCCCACCTTGTCACAAAGTTCTGTCGGCTCCAGATATTTAATTTCTCTCTTCTTGCCAAACTTTCAACGTCTCTATATAATACCAAATATTTATAAGGTGGACTCATAATATACGCTACTCGTGCGAATCCTTCTTTTAGCAGCGTTCCTTGAACAGATTGGCCATCAATATAAACATAGGCCAAGAGCCGGCCATAGGCATCCCTTATGTTCCCCTGCTCGTATTCTATCGTTAGAGTGCCGCTCTTCACCAGTCCGTCATTCCTTAAGAAAGCTTCCTTAGCGTAAGGCTGGACACACATGTCTGGCTTTTTCGATTCCGGTGTATCAATCAATAAATAACGAACCGTTTCAATTTTCCCTTTCACTCTTACCTTTATGGTATCTCCATCAATGGTATCCACCAATGTGACAGGCACTTGTCCTGTCGGGATGACCAATGCTTCATCCATAAGTGAAGTACTCGCTATCACCTTATCCTGCTGTACGCTGACCGTTGGCTTTGAATCTTCTTGCTGATAGGATGGCGAATGTAAGGCTAGAAGTGTTGTGGCTGCTACTAATGCGGCTCCTGTTATTCTTTTTCGCAAAATAACTACCTCCTACATTCAAGCTTCTAGGTCTACAAACTGTCCAAATTGCTCGTTAAAGCCTTTTAAAATACCCTGCAATCGCTGGAAAACTCTCATATTCCTTCCTCATCTCTCGAAATGAAACCACTCCATTTCCTCTAGTAAACTCAAAATCCAGGCAAGATTCGTGACAGTTCATGGGCATTTGCTGAAATGTTTTCGTATAGAACTGGATGGCCTCTAGCTTGTTTTTCGCAAAGATAAACACAAATTCCTTTGGTTTCATTTTCAATGAGTAAATGCAAACTTTATGAAATCCTAACACATTGTTTTCAATCATTTCAGCTACCTTCTGATGGTCTGCTTCTTCTAAATCTAAATTGGACAGGTTATCCTCTAATGAAATCTTCCTCTCTGCTAGTAAATGGTGTATGTAATGGGCCAATGATGATTCTTCATAACGTAAACTATCAAGGTAAAGATCTTTCACAAACATCTAATGACACCTCGATATTCAAAATTTTTGGCAAGCTTGGCTTTCGTGCTCATATGACTCAACCAAGTTAGGCAACAGTCACACTGGTTTCCTTTTGGTCCACAATCCTTCCTGTATGCTCGTTATAATTCACCGTAATGCTTCCAACGGGACCATTTCGGTTTTTCGAGACTATGATCTCAAGGGTTTGATCGTCGATTTCCTTGTTATAATACGTCTCACGATATAAAAACAAAATCACATCGGCGTCTTGTTCCACACTGCCGGATTCGCGAATGTCAGACATCATTGGCCGTTTATCCGCTCTTGATTCCACTGAGCGATTTAACTGCGCCAAACAAATGACGGGGCAATTAAAGTCCTTCGCCATCGTTTTCAGAGATTTTGATATTTCCGTGACCTGTAGGTGAGAATTCCCTCCGTACATTTGTCCTGACTGGATTAAGGTTAAGTAATCAATCAAAAGGATCGGTTTCTTGGATGGAAATTGATTCATCATTTTCCGCGTTTTCGCTCTGATTTCGGCAATGGATTGTCCTGCCCCATCAAAAATTTGTATATGAGTTTGATTGAGCGCACCAATCACATCCGACCATTTATCCTTTTGACTTTGACTGAGCATTCTTTTTGGATCCCGCATTTTTGCACGGTTAAAGCCACCTGTTGAAGCCATTAATCGTGTAGTAATCAGCTTTTCAGGCATTTCCAAGGAAAATACGAGTGGCAAGTAACCAGCCCAGCCCGTCATTTTGGCAAAATGCAGCATTACATCGGTTTTCCCCATCGAGGGTCTAGCAGCTATAATTGTTACTTCGCCATCCTGGAAGCCACCCGTCACCTCGTCGAGCTTTATGATGCCGGTTGTGGCACTTTTCAGCGATGCTTGATCTTCCCAAGGGGCCTCATAAATATCGGATAAAGCTTGTTGTAAAGACGTGTGATCCACCATTTTCATTTGGTTAATGTTATCCAATTCGGCTATGACTTTTGCAATCTCCCAATCATTCAGGGCTGCCATCGTCAAGATTTGTCTCTTTTCCCGTTCCTTCCATAGGTCGAGAATGAGCTTCTCCGTACCTTCAAATTTTTCAAGATCCGCAAACGATAACAGCTCTGAAAGATAAGACATACCCCCGAAGGATTCGAGGTCGGGTAAGGTGGTCAAGGTGATCAAATCGATATTCTTACCGGCCCGGTTTAACTCCACCATTTTTCGCATTAATTCTTTATGCCTGGTGCTTTCGAGCTGGTCAGGCTGGACCACAGTATCCTTGAGTAAATACTCTGCTTTGATTAAACACCCTAAGAACGCTTTTTCTGCTACACTCATCACTCTTCACCCGCCGTTAAATCTAGTTTAAATCCACTTGGAATTTGTCTTCCGTTTGACATGGCAGGTTGCTTGTCCTTGGGTAGCGGCTTTTGGTTCTCATGATACGAATCTATTTCTTCTACCGTCAGAAGAGAATCATTTTCCCAGTTTTTCAAAATCCCAACCACATAACTCAGCCTTCGCTTGTTATTGGCACAGGCAATATTCATCGCTTTTAAAATGACTTCTTTCGGCTGTAGGAAGCGGGAATCCTCTAACCAAGCTAATAGCTGCTGTTTCGCATTAATGTTTGAAAAACCAAATCCATTGTTGTCCCAAAACTCAACGATTTCTTGCACTTCTATTTGGTTACTCTGTAATGGATTCTCGATGTCTGGATTTTTCTCTACATATGGATTAAAAGATTCTTGTTGTTGTTTTTCTTTTTCTTTTTCTTTTTCTTCTTCTTTTTGTCCACCTGACGTATAACGATGCGTCAACGTATCGTCACTCATTCCGTATGGAGGTTCTAGATATGTATCATTTTCAACTTGATCAATAATCTCATCGCTGAAAAACATCTCTTCTTGTTTACAAAAAGATTCATACAAGCTGCGAATTTCCTGTTTCTGAATAGGTTCCAAAACATATCGAATTAGTGAGAGATCCTCTACCTCTT
>NZ_JBALPZ010000164.1:361-872 GCF_036965645.1 Neobacillus drentensis | reverse complement strand
CCCCAGTTTTTAATCGCGAGTTCTCTGGTTTCAGGATTGTAACGAATCAACTTGTGATGCGTGATAAATCGTTCCATTAACGAATGAACACTCTCAATGGAATAGCCAAGATCAAACGCCATTTGTTTTTTCGTTATTTTGTAGATTCCAATTTGAGTTGTATGTGGATTCGTTAAAAGATAAACGTAAAAATAACGATCCTCTGGCGTCATCACTTCTGAAACAATTGGATTCGTCCAAAAATCAGTACGTACCATTCTAAACTTTGCCATCTTCTACCACTGCCCTTCTTCTAATAAATTCCTTCAACTTTGATATATAGATAAATGAAGTAAATGGTCATAGGTTATCCATAAGAATGTGAATAGTTTATGACACTCCTTCATCCCCTTGTCCTTTGCGAGACCTTTATGTAAAAGCCTGCGTCTTCAACACCTCCACAATACCGAGAATGGTGAACTAACGCGAACTTCACTTTTTCTAATTTGAGGGCACTTTTAGTACATAACGA
>NZ_JBALPZ010000164.1:0-319 GCF_036965645.1 Neobacillus drentensis | reverse complement strand
AATTTGAAGGCGTTTTTAGCCATTTGGCGTGATTTTTGAGCTTTTTTATATGGAGGCAATTAATTTTCTTACATAGATACAGTAGTCAATATTTTTTGGACAAGTCGGTATACTAGCCTTTACGTGTAATGATTTTTTTCATAATCTATAACAAGTTAAATTGAAAGGAGGATATACAAGTGCAATTAGATTATAACCAAGCATTGAAATTAGAAGGCCAAATGATTAAGTATAAAAATGAAAACAATCAATGGTCGATTGGTAGAGTTGTAAAGGTGACGAAAAAAGGTCTTGAAATTGAGGAATTAAGTTCCTCTAG
>NZ_JBALPZ010000163.1:445-3705 GCF_036965645.1 Neobacillus drentensis | reverse complement strand
AGTGATAGAGATGAGTTAGCAAACAAGCAATAAAGATTAGCTAATAGTTATTCAACATATCCTTTTAGAGCAATTTTTGTTGCTTTAATTGAGAGTAATCCTTGTTGAACTACCATGAAAGTATAAAACAGTGAAAATCTAAAAATGACAAAACTAAAGTAGACCCAGCAATTTAAATTTTTTAAACTGAGCCTTGAATTAAACCTCATGTCGCCAATATCAGTATGACCACAAAAACCATACTTTCATTCTCTGTGGTGCAGCGACATTTTTCTGCTGCATGAATGGCTAACGGGTGCTTTAATTTCACAACAAACGGGCTGTTTTCGGCAGCCCTTTTTTATTACCGTTATTTTACTAAATGGCAGTTTAGTTAAATAAGGATAGTTCCCTATAATAAATTATGACTCCTCTCTTGTAGCGAAGAGAGGAGTATTTTCGTTGGAAAAATTATTTATGTGCCTTCATTACAATGGAGAAAACTTAGTCCGTTGGGTAAGCCAATATGCACTCATGAAAAGAAGAATCTGAATCGGGACAGAATAACTATAACGCCAGGCATCTGGCTCATAAATGCCCAGCCAGTCAAAAAATGGTTCTGCGATATAGGAAGTTAAAAGTGCGAAAAATATTGCTTTAAACCATGGATTTATTTTTGGAAAGAATTGCAGGAGAATCATTACCGATACAGGCATGAGTGTAACATCCCATGGGAAATAGGTAGGAAGTGTCGGGATTACATGAAACCGATAATGCCAAATGCCTATTTGGTCTCCTAAAATATCAAGCAGGGTTGAGATTGCCATGATATAAAAGCCCACATACATTATTCGATCTGTACTTTGTTTTTTTCTAATAAGAAACCAGATAATCCACGGGATAATTGAGAGGGCAACCCCAAACCACCATAAGCCAGAAAAAAGAACATGTTCTTGCCAAATATCTATCTTTTGGTGAATTAATTCTTCGGTCGTATAAAAATTTTTATCCTGCATCGAGATGATACTGTCTTTACTTGTCAAAATGATCACTCGCCAATCCAAGAGCATTACTTTAGGTTTAGTTACTATTATAAAAATATACGTTTATTAGTTCACACCCTTAAACTTGGTAATAAATGCAGCTCGTATAGAGTACCGAGATTACCTCTAAGAGATGGTTGCAGCCCCCTTTCTTCTTGTGATAATAAGTCCTAACAAAATTAACAAAGTTATTAAAGAAATTATCTATATTCTCTTTAGTGTAGGAAAAGCTATTATAGTGCTTAATGAAAGGTGGCACTTAATATGAGTAGATTTTTTATATTCACTAAGGAGGATAACGATGGGAATTTTATCTGGAAATCCAAAGGAAGAGCCTTTACATTACGGAGAAGTCTTTGATATTTGGGCTTCTCAACTAGTCGGAAATAGTCTGATTGCAGGTTATCAAACGATGATAAACCACGCAGGTGATGAAGATTTAAAGAAGTTATTAGTAGAGGCAATTGAAACTTGTCAGCAAGAAAAAAAACAGGTTGAAGAGTTATTAAAAGAAAACGGTGTGGGCTTACCACCTGCTGCTCCAGAGCCTCCAGATGCATGTTTGGAGGATATTCCAGTAGGTGCAAGAATTCCAGATCCAGCAATTTCAGCTACACTTTCCGCTAATATTGCTGCTGGATTAGTAACTTGCAGCCAAGTAATCGGTAAATCCATCAGGGAAGACGTTGCTATGATGTACGCTCAATTTCATAACCAAAAGGTAGCCCTTGGAGCAAAAGTGCTTCGTTTAAATAAAGAAAAAGGATGGCTTTTCCCACCTCCACTGCATCTAAATAAACATGGAGATTGTTGATTTTTGGACACGGTTATTTCAAGCCGTGTTTTTTATTATGCCTACTCAACAATCTTGAATTGCTAATTGGTAAAAGCGACATATCAGTTTAATTTAGAGTATGTGAAAAAATGTACTTAAAGTAACGGGTGCTTGAGTATAACAACGGAGGGAGCTGCGGCACCTCTTTTTTTCTTGTTCTCTAAAATAGGCAGTTTAGTGTAATAACAAGATAAAGAAATCGGTAAATGATTCCAAAGGTTATGATATTATGAAGTTAGGTCATTTTTATAAATTATAAAAAGTAGTAGGACGTGTAAAATATGATTGAATATAAAGATGGTAAAGAATATTGGAACGGAAGAGAGTGTACTGGTAATTTTGTATTTCGTACATTGGCAGATATGTACCCTCAAGATTATGAGCGATATATGAATGAATCAATAGAATTCAAAAAAAAACATACAGTTTTACACTGCTCGACTTGTCATTATGAGTGGGTACATAATGAAACCGATATATCTACCCTTAAATGTCCTTCCTGCAAATCATTGAAGTTAAAAAAATTATAAGCCTATATAAAGATTTGAAAATTTGTACTTAAGTAAAGGTGCAAGAGTCGCAGATCAAGCTGCCATTTAGCGGCTTTTCTTATTTAAGTAACTGGCAGATTAGCTGAATAACAATAGAGATAACGAGGTAAAATTTTATCACAAATTGTTGTCAATATTTAACGAATACTTTTTTGTTTAAAAGTCTTGCTGACTGGGTATTGAATTTTCGCATCAAGGCGAGGGTGATAATAAATGGAATTTTTACAAATGGAGAGAAGAAGACAGCGGTACAATGTAATAATCAAGGGGAATAATCAGGAAGAACAGGCTGTCATAATAGCATATTCTACTGAGGAAATGAAAAGCTTAGTAAGGAAACTGTATAAGCACATAATTATTGATGAAAAGGGGTTACCTTCAGGAGAAATTTTTTTCGAGACAACAGAACTATTATAAAATAGACTGTTTCTTTTTTTTTGTTCTATTAATAAACTTATGAAAATAACCATTCTCTTGTTTCAGAGGTATTTAACCAATAGAAAAGCCGAGGGCTTCAATCCCCCAACCATTTTTATTATAACACTAAAAAGGTTATTGTTTATGGGGATAAGTAGCAAGTGGAAGGTATTTATTCAACTAAAGGGCAGGTTAGTGAAAGAACGAATTCCTAATCGTTACGATTGTGCACTATCAGTTAGTGTACGATTTTTTGTCCAAAATGATAATCAATAAAGAAGTGCCCTTGCGGCAAATTATGCATGGGCACTTTGTTTCCATAAATATCCATTTTTTCTTTTGTGAATTAGTAACCGTATAAACCGTTGTATCCGTTGTAGTATCCGTCGTAACCGTTATAGCAGCTGCCACAGCCACCACAGCCGCCACAGCCGC
>NZ_JBALPZ010000163.1:0-223 GCF_036965645.1 Neobacillus drentensis | reverse complement strand
CTTGGAAATTATCCATTCCTAACATTTGAAGTTCATTTTGAAGATTCTGCATTTTTTCCTCCCCTTTGTATTTATTAATTAGGTTCGTCATACACCTATATAGAGAGATGAACGAGGGTAATTCGTCAGTTTCGTTTAAATGAAACCATCATATATACCTGTACTCTCTTCAACAAATTATGATTTCTGTTAGGTCATTGTCACTGATTTAAGTGCCTATTTC
>NZ_JBALPZ010000162.1:13457-14078 GCF_036965645.1 Neobacillus drentensis | reverse complement strand
ATCTAAGATATACCTTGTGTAAAAAAATAGAGAGTTGGTGAACCCAATCTCTCTAATCGATTACGAAAATATGTTTATTTAACTAATGATCATTGTGGTTAATTGTTCTGTTTTATTGGTACATCTTGTTTAGCCGTTTTTTTAATAAAAGGGATTACCCAACGGTCTAAACCAAATTTACCTGCATTGAAACCGGCAAATAGGATAATTGCTCCTAATATTATATCTGTAGGATTGTGTGAAATAGTGCCTGCCATAATATAGGAGAAATTCATGACAAGCCCAAAGAACATCGCTGCTGTTGTTAAGCATCCAAGAATCAGCCCAAGTCCTACTAAGAACTCTCCTAATGGAACAATGGTATTAAAAATATCTACATTTGGTAAAGCAAAACCCTTTAAAAACGAAACGTACATACTGTAAACCATGCTGCCATCTGGACCCTTTACAGGATTAGCGATAGCTCCTTTTAAAAATCCAGAAGAATCAAACCCGCCAGTTAATTTACCCCATCCTGCTGTTAACCAAGAATAGCCTAAATATAATCTGATCAGGGTTAAAACTCCAGCGGCTATTGTATTTTCTCTTAATGTCTTTAGCATAAATCTCACTCCTTAAATA
>NZ_JBALPZ010000162.1:0-13445 GCF_036965645.1 Neobacillus drentensis | reverse complement strand
ATATATTTATTTTGAGATATATTAAAGTGAGATTTACGGAAGTTCAAAATATCGACATAAAGGTATGAACGTTTTATGAATGCTCTTTATGTAGGGATATTACAGTCTTATTAGGAGCTTTTGTTTTTTCGATCTCCCGGTAAAAAACACCATTTACTCTAGCAATATAGTATTGGAGATTGGACATTCCGTGTTAGAGCAGCCAGTATTGTATTAGTCGTTTATTCTCATAAGATTGTTCCTATTTAAGAAAGTATAATTCTAGGACTTAAGTAATATGATGTGATAATCGATGGAATTATGCAAAACCAAGAATCTAATCCGACTGAGGGTGGAGTAATTGAAAAAGTTAACCATCGGTGCTCTCTTTTTTTTATTATTCGCATTGATCAGTGCATGCAGCAACGAAACGGGATTCAAGGAAGAAACAGCAAAAGAAACTACGACCACTACAACAGCTGAGGTAAAAGGGGATGAGGTATTCCAAAAGTCTTGTATTACTTGCCATAGTTCTGGAGACATCACAGGAGGGCAAATTAAGTTGGATTCAACAAAGATTCATACCGATTTTAAGACGGAAGCGAATTTAGCAAATTTTGTTAAAACAAATATGCCAAAAAGCGCGCCAGGATCTTTATCTAAAGAAGAGTATGATGCTGTAGTTAAATATTTATGGGATCAAAAGTAGTATCTATCATTCCCGCTAATTAAGGTTCGAGACACACATTTAAATATGTGAGTCCCGAACTTTTATTTCTGATGGAATAGTTAGAGTTTAGTGACTATCATCATATCGATCATGGTCCGGACCATCGTCATGTCCTTGATGCTTATTGTCGTCAGTACGGTTTTTGCTGTCATCAAATTGATCATGATTCATACCATCGTCATTCCGTCTAACCACTTGTCTGTTTTTACTGTCATCATTTAGATCATGATTGATACTATCATCCTTAGGTTTGGTACTTAACCTATTTTTGCTGTCATCCAATGTTTGGAGATCTTGGCTCTTTGATGGAGAGGTACCAGGCTGTTCAGTTTGAATATCTTTATTTTTTGCTGCAACCGCCACTACTGCTCCACAAAGTAAAATCAATGCTGACAATAATCCAATCAAAAGTTTCTTTTTCATTTCTCTTCCTCCTTTATTCTTTGTTCCATTACAGAATATCCAGTAAAAATGAGAGAGAATTAGAGAAGAAGATTAAAAATCACTGAGAAACTTTATTTATCATTGTCATCATCTGAAACCTGTTTTAAATCATCATCCCAAGTAATGGACACCACGGTTCCTTTAATCGCATGAACTTGAACGATTGCTTCTTGCTTATCTTTAGCTTTCACCTTAACAAAGTAATAAGGTTGATTATTCTTTGTTTCAAAGGAGATTTCATCGACAGTGCCATCCACTTGCTGAAGAGCAAGCTTGACTGCCTCTGCTTCGGTTAGTTTTTTGGGTGGTTCAGTTTTTACCGTTGAGGAAGTGGAAATGGTGCCTGTCACCGAATCCACTATAAAGGTTGTGAGATTAGTCCCTTCATTTACTGAAACTAGATAGATTTCTTTTCCATCCTGTTTTTCTTTTTTTATTGAGGTAATGGTTCCTTTTGTTTTTTTCGATATAAGAGCTCTAACTTCTGTTTCTGTTAGGATCTGTTGTGGTGTTTGGTCCGCTAGCTTTTCCATAGACACAATTTCAGCCGTATTGGCATCCAGGATGATTTTGTAAATGCGATTTTCCTTCTTCAATTGGATTACATATTGATCGTTAGTTAAACGAATTTGGGTGACCGTACCCTGATACCTATTTTGAACTAGATTCTGTGCTTCCACAGTTGTAAGATGTTTAGCCCCAGAAGAACTGGTAAGCTGGTGGATTGTTATCATGACCGTTAAACTTAAAAGGAAAAGGACAAAAATCCAAATCCACGATTTTTTTTTCAAGCTCTCACCTCGCTAACCTTTATAAGAGTATTTTCCTAAACAAAAATGAGAAATTGCTGAGAAGCAAAAAAGGTGAGTTAACCCACTTAGATCACGAGAGTTACCGTTGTCCCAATTCCTTCTTCACTCACCAACAGAATATGGACGTCAATGGCATCCGCTATTTCTTTTGCCAGGGATAAGCCTAGACCAGAACCACCTTGTTTTCTGCTCCGAGCCTTATCTACACGGTAAAATCGATCGAATACTTTAGGGAGATCTTCTTTTGGAATTCCAATTCCCCGGTCAATCATTTTAATAAAGACTTTTTCTTTCTCCATACCGGTTATTACCGTTAGTCTTTGATCACTATATTTCCGTGCATTATCAAGAAAAATAAACATCAATTGCTTTAATTTTTTTTCATCTGTTTCTACAAACAAAGGGGATTCATGATCCTGTCTACATTCAATGTTCAGGTCATAGGCACTCTTGAATGAATGGACCGTTTGTTCCACAAGAGCACTAAGCTGAATCTTTTCTTTTTGAACACTCCACTGCTCAGACTGCTTCGCAAGTAATAATAACTGTTCCGTCATTTCCTTCATTTGGATCGCCTCTGAGAGTATGGCTTCAATCGATTCTAATAGGAGGTCAGGGTCAGAGAATCCTCTTCTTTTTAATAGGCTCGCATAGCTTTCAATGATGGTTAAAGGTGTTTTCAATTCGTGTGAGGCATTTGAGACAAACTCCGTTTGCTTTTGATAGTTCACTTCCAGTAAATCCATCATATGGTTAAAAGTTTCACCCATTTTGAAAAGCTCATCATTAGAATGTCCTTCAAGAGGTATCCGCTTGAATCGGCCTTTCACTCTAATTTCCTGCATGGTATGAATCATGGAAAGAATAGGCTGGGTAATAAGATTACTAAGAAATTTGCTAGATAGGATTACAGGTATGAAAGCAATCATGGTAACAGCCAGCATGACATAACGGAGGATTTTTAAATTGTCAGTCGCTGTTTGAATGCCTTTTATAATCTGAAGATTGGCGATTGTTCCATCAGGGAGAATAATCGGCATGGATTCAAAGATATAAGATTTTTTTTGGTAAACCATTAATCTACTAATTTCTTGTTGATAAAATAAATCTTTTCTCTGTATTGATGCCTGCTCAGTTGGACTCGTGACTGCTGTAGTAACTTGGTTCTTTTCTGACACAATTTGAATCATTCCACTGATTGGAACATAGGAGCGAAGCAGGTCATCTTCAGGTATGATGCCGATTGAATCGCTAAAATCACGAGTGGTTTTTTCGATTTCCTTTTTGGCTGTATTGAGTTCTCCATCGAAGATTAATTGATGAAATGAAAAATAAATCGTGCTATTGATCAGAATCAGTAAGACAGCAAATAAAAAGGAAGTATAAAGATTAATTTTATTTCGAAGTTTCATTTGCTGTCCTTTAATACGTATCCAACACCACGGATTGAATGGATGAGGGGAGGTTTATCAGGCAGGTCGACTTTCTTTCTTACATACCGGATATATACATCCACAATATTGGTATCACCCATGAAATCATAACCCCAAACGGCTTCTAAAATTTGCTCCCTGCTCAATAAATGTCGTTTATTGACCATCAAATAAACCAGTAAATCGTATTCCCTGGGAGTTAAATCAATGGGGTTTGGTCCCCTTAAAACTTCGCGAGTTTTTTGATTAATGCTCAAATCACCAAATGTAAGCAAGCCATCCTGTGCATTTGATTCTTCTAGTTTATTTATTCTGAGCGCAGCCCGGATTCTTGCTAACAGCTCCTCAAATTGAAATGGCTTCGTTATATAATCATTGGCACCAAAATCAAGTCCAGTCACTTTGTCCTCGACCGAATCCTTAGCTGTTAATAAAATGACCGGAGTTTTCTGGTCATTTAATCGGATCCGGCGAAGGAGCTCGATTCCGCTTTGCCGAGGAAGCATAACGTCTAGTAAAATAAGATCCCACCGTCCGTTCCGGTAAGCTTCAAAAGCCTGATGACCGTTAGTGTATTTTGCAACAGAATAGCCTTCAAATTCCAGTTCAATTTCCAACAGCCGGGCAATTTTTTCATCATCCTCAATCACTAAAATGGTTTGTTTATTCACGAGGGCTCCTCCATGTTACCTGCTAAATTTTTGCTATAATTCTACATTCCTTTCAAGTTTTCCTGCATGGCATGTATCTATTGCATTAATTGAAGAATGAACAATTGATGGGTGCAAATAATACCGTTATTTTATTGGAGTAACTTATGTATAGAGATAGGAAAAAATGCCTTCGTTAGGGGAGACCGGAAATTAAAGAATACTATAATTATTTCCGCTCATTGCCTGTGTAAATATCACACACCAGCATGAGGGGACAAATCATATGATATAGTAGGCAATTCATAGCAATTCAATCCTAGATGCTTTTTTCAAAAAAGGAACTACAGGGGGGACATTTTGAAGACATTATTATTGGAGAACATTTTAACAGCCATGAACATTCGGCCTAATGACAAGCAAAAAGGAATACGGATCAAGACCGTCACGGATGACAGATCTGAAATTAGCAGTCATACGTTATATTTTCGTCCGAACAATCGAGAGGTATCTGTTGAAAAGATAAAGAATTACAGGAATGTATTCATCGTTACCGATACACCATTTACGCATATGGAAAAATTAAATTCTGAGCAAATCATTCTAGTAAAGGACCTCAAAGAAAGTTTTTTTCAATTCACTTCGTATTACAGACATCTGTTTAACATTCCAGTAGTCGCCATTACGGGTACATGTGGAAAGTCTACCACGAAAGAAATGCTAAAACATATTTTAGAAGAAACACACAATGTCCAGGCAACGATATCCAGCAAAAATGCCGATTATTACAATCTTTCTTATTTACTGGGAATAGAGGAAGAGACCGATGTGGCAGTGTTTGAAACCGCCGTATCTAAAAAAGGGGATATGACGGTGTCCTGTAAGTATTTTTATCCGAATATTGGGATTATGACCATGATTGATGTCGATCATACGGATAAAATTCACTCCTTTGATGATTATCTAGCAGAAAAGGCAAAAATCATGGAAGGGATGAATAATGAGGGGATTCTCATCCTAAATTCGGACGACTCATATCTATCCTCCATCGATACGTCTAAATTTAAGGGAAAGATCATCACATTCGGAAAAAACAAGAATGCTAGTTTTAGAATTAAGAAGACTCAATATGAATCCTCCGGCATGACTTTTTGGATGGAATATAAGAAAAGAGAATATAAAGGCTATATACCGGGTCTTGGTGAGCATAGTGTCTATAATGCAGTCGCTTCATTAGCCGCAGCGGCCATGTTAGGGGTGGACATTCGCTATGCTTTAAAAAGATTATCCACTTATCATCATATGAAATCCCATTTTCAAATAATCGAGGGACGAAATCAAGTAACGCTGGTGGATGATACGTGGAAGTCCAATCCTGCTTCGTTAAGAAAAGGCTTAGAAACATTAAGGCGCATCGCATTGCCATCCCAACGAAAAATTGCGGTTCTAGGAAGAATGGCATCACTGGGAAAATATGCAGATGAAGAATACGAAAAGGCAGGACACCTAATTGCTGCTTCGGGGGTTGATATACTCATTACCAGAGGGTTTATTGCAAAAGATTTTCAAAAGCCAGCTATCGAGGCAGGAATAAATCCAAATCATGTTTATCATTTTTCAGACGCAGAAGAAATGAAGAGGTTCTTTGATTCATTTTTAATCCCCAATGATATTGTTTATTTCAAGACGGGTGGGAATGACTCAGACTTCGATGATGTCATCGACTATTTAAGCAGTTAAAACTTCACATAAAAAGGCAGCTTTCCTTTAATGAATTTCAGCCCAAGTGCAGGTGAAGTTCATGAGCGGCAAGCTGCCTTTTTTAGGGATATAAAAATGAAAAGAAAAAAAGGACGCCATAACAACGGCCTTGTTGGATGGGAGGGACTTTATAAAAATGTGGAAATGGGTAATTTATGTGTTATGCTTTCCCATTACTATTTATTTGTATCTGCCAGATATTTAGCATATAAAATCGTATTTTTTGCGACATCTAATTCAAGACTATAGATATTAGGCGGACCGGGTCGCCAATTCACTTCAAAAAGCCATAGTTTTTCATTTTCATCAATTCCGACGTCAATTCCCAGTTCATCCAATTCATTGTCATATAAAGAATCAAAATGATTGGAAAAACTAATCGCAAACTGTTCAAGATACCTTTTAATATCATACCAGGAGTCACCGAACTCTGTTTTTAAGAAAACATCCAGGTAAGTACTATAACCACCGCTGCCCATATTAGAAGTAATGGTCCCTAATCGTCCGATCCTTGGATAAATAGAAGTAATCACCCATTTTCCTGCTCCATTTTTTTGTACATGCAGCCGGAAATCAAAAACATGACCAGTTTTTGTCTGACTTGTAATGAACTGTTGAACGACGTAATCTTGTTCTTGGACTTTATGGGATAACCAGTCTAACAATTGTTTTTCATTCATAGATGATTCTAATCCTGCATCATTCATTTTATAATGATTGGAACCATTTTTTTCAATAAAAACAATGCCGCCTCCTTGATGCCCAGATAACGGTTTGACAATCACTTTTTGATAACGCTTGATCATGTCAAAAAAAATCTGGACGTTCGTCAATTCATAAAATGGAATAAGGTAATGCTTAAATTTATTTGCCTTTTTAATTCGGTTGTATACCGATAATTTGTCCCCAATCGAATGACTTGTAAACGGAATTCGATCATACAAATAATCATAGATATGTTTCGTTTTCTCACTCGCAAGATAACTTGCATTATAAATGACATCAGGGAAAGGAAATTCCTTTTCAATCCATTGTCCATTTTCATAGGCTTTTCCTAAAATGGTGTGCCGTTTGATATTTACCTTCCCTAGGGTAAAGTAAAAAAAGGATACACCTTCTGCTTTTGCGACAGCGGCATAAGCATATGCTTTCTTTACATTATTTGGATCTCTACGATGATGAAGCATGCCAATTAGCGTCATATTACTTCTTTTTCACCTCTCCAATTTCTTTTTCTATTTTTTGTTCCATCATGGAAAGCGATATCCTCCTCATTTTTTGTCACTGGTAATTTTAAAGGGGGTCAATGTAGAAGGTGATTTGGCTGGCTGCTTGTGTTGCCATTCTTTTCGCTTCACTTTTATAATTTGAGGAGGCCAAAATGTATCCGCAACGATCTCCCATGGATATAGGCGGACGTACGATCTGTCCTTTTCGGGGTTTAATATACACCTCCTCTACACCGGGATATTGAGAGCTGAGTTCTTTTCCGGTTACCTTATTTAATTTACCTTTCGAATCAACGGTTAAATAATGTGCATATACATACTTACTGTGTTTTCTAGTAAGATTAGGCTCATTTCCTAACATTAATTGAATGGTTTCTTCTACTAAATTTATTCCATAGCCAACCTCAATAATTCGATTCATCGCTCCACCTGAGATTCTTGGATTAATCTCAATTAATTTCCATTCTCCATTTACAAAACGCATCTCAAGGTGACAGGCACCATTTCTCATCTGAAAAGCTTGTAAAATGGAACTTACTGCATCATAGATACGATTGTACATTCTTTGATTGATTTGTGGTAATAAACAATATCCGGTTACGATAAATCGTTGGAATAGAGTAATCTGTTGTTCGAGGATCGCTGCAATATGAACTTTTCCTTTGTGTACTAAAACTTCAATTAAATATTGGGGTCCTTCTAGATACTCTTCCACTAAAATCTGTTCATGTTTTTTTAGTAATTCTTGCATTGCCAGTTTTAACTGCTTTTCGTCATTGACCAATATAACATCTTTTGAACCGGCAGATGTGGGACATTTTACAATCAGTGGTAAATACTCCTTGGCTAGCCCAATAAAGTATTCTAAGGAATAATCATCTGGATTATAAAGTTCATAATAGGGGGAATTTGGGTGTCCTTTGAGAAGCTCACGAGTTAAAACTTTATTTTCCATTTTTAAAATCGAATTAGTGGAGACGGCACTTGTACAATATTCTTCTGCTAAAACGGCTGCGAGATAAACGTAAGAATGGACAAAACTAAAAATTCCTTTTATTTGTTTCCCTTGTCCCTTTAGTTGGTTGAGGTTTTTTCTTACTTCTGCATCATTGGATAATTCCACTAAAATCATTTGATGAACTTCGGGAAACTCTGTTCGTTGTTGAATGAATCTTTGTTTATTGGTGAATAACACCGTAAAATAGCCGAGTCTTTCAGCAGCTTTTATTGCCTCTCTACTAGATCCGGATTTGTTACTTTCAATAAATACAATGGTTCGCATAAGCCTTTTCATCCTATCTTTGCTGGTTTTTTTAATGAAGGTTTAGCTTTACCAGGTTCATATTGAATTATCTGATAAGTACCATTTATTATATTGTCTTAAGATAACAGTGGTTTGGACAAACGTCATCATTCTTAAGACAAAGTACAAGAAATTGGTAAGGTTTTATATAAATTGAAACGATCGATAGACAAAAAGTAACTACCTGCAAAAAAGGGAGCTACTTTTTTTAAGAATTATTGGGATTGTTCATTTAAATTATTATGATATTCAATAATTTGATCTACGATTTCTGGCAGGTTACTTTTCTGTTTTAATAGAAACTGGTAGAGAGCCTCTTTATCTTCTCCGCGTACTTTCCACTCTTTAGGGATTGATTGGATGATCTCGTAAATCGATTCGTTTGGTAAAACTACTATTGTATCAATATAGGAAGTAAGCTCATTCGGACTATCCAGAAGAGTGTATGTCCATATATAAAAGGGCCAATGGTAGTTGTAAACAGGCTCCTCGATCAGTGTTTGTGCAGACCATTCGTAGCGGCCAGGAAATACCCTTCCGTGGTCAATCATATGGACATAATAGCCGCCATCACCGAGAATTTCAAAGAGCACATTCTGTGTACCGCGGTCGGAGTTGTTCACCCATTGGTCGAATACCATTATGCCGGCAAGCATATCGCGGTTTTTAACCTCCTTCTTAGTAGGAGGCGTTTCTCTGACATTCGCAAATACTGTGCTGTTTTCAATAAACTCACATCCATAATGGATTCCTGCAGTGTAGTGATATATTGTTGAGTGTAACTCTGGAGTTCTCTTGATAAATTCCTTCGGTATATATACAAGCTGAAAAGGGACCACAGGAAGCGATAAAAGCTGTGCCAGTTTGCCAATTAGATATTCATTGATTACTTCTTTTCCTCTTCTTTTATAAACATCAAACCACTTCACCACATATTTCTTCCCATTGCTAAAAAGAATGACATGAGCGGTTCCGCCTATTAAACCTTGTATATATTGAACAGGGTAAATGAGCTGTTCAGCATGGTCTTTACCTTTATTCATTTAGAAAATCCTCCTTTCTATATGCATTCATCATATTTAGGGCTCTCTCTCATCGTTTTTTTCTAGTATGATGTCGTATAACTGTTGTTGTACCTGGATTTGCTTCAGTACATCAAATTTTTCATCAATCACCTGTCGTGCATTTCTTGTATATCTTTTCCACAGTCTTGGATGATCCAGAAAATATTTTAATCCTTGGGCTAATTTTAGATCATTTTTTTCAGGTACTAGATAGCCTGTTTTCCGATGTTCAATTAATTCTGGAATTCCTCCGTGGATGGTGGAGATGACGGGTAACCCGCTTGCCATAGCTTCTTTTAAGGCATTAGGTATTCCCTCTACATCCCCGTCTACGCCAGTTTCACTTGCAAGGCAGAAGAGATGTGCTTCTCTTAATTCTTTTGAAATTTGCTCTGATTCCATTGGCCCTCTGAGAAAAACGCAATCCGTTAATTGGTTTTCTTCAATAAATAATCTAATTTTTTCTTCATCTTTACCTGTTCCAATAATGTGTAGTGTTGCTCTTGGGTATTGGGGCTGAATCCGTTGAAAAGCTTTCAATAAGGTGAGAAATCCTTTTTTTTCCACGAGTCGTGCAACAGATAGAATCCGGATTTCTCCTGCCGTTGGCAGAGACCGTTCAAAATAGGGGTACATGCTTAAATCCAGTCCACCATATAAAACATGTATCTTTTTTTTGGGAAACCCTAGTTTTTTTAACTCATCCGCTAGAAAATCGCAAACGGCCAAAAAACCTGCTCCTTGTTTTACTAAATCTTGATAACGGAGTACATTTTCACGAAACCTCTTATAGGTTTGGGTGGAGGAGTCACGGCCTCGAAAATGCACAATCACAGGTATATTGTGCTCTACGGCAATCGGTAAAATATCAAGAGCAAATTTCCCTTGATGGGCGTGAATGGCTGCGACATTTTGCTCCTGAAAAAAGGCGCCAAAGTCTTGAATGTCGTTTATATTATAATAATGTTCAAACGGATAAAGGACATTTTCGCTATCTGGGAAAGGACCAATGACAATAGGACGATATTGATCCAACATGATCGTTTGATTGTACATAAACTTTTGATTAATTTTAAAAGGTTCTTGAAGATAAAAAGCAATGGACTTCACTAATTCTATCCCTTCCTTCCCTGAGAAATCATTCTTTCAATAAAACTTTGGAAGATCTGTCGGTCCCGCTCGCTTAATTCTTTTGGAAAAGCGGACCATTTAAAAAATTGCGCCTTTTGTACTTCAATATCATCTGGGGTTAATTCGCCACTGCGGATATCTTCGGTTACGTAAGCAATGGTAATAGGGAAGTATTCATCGCCATTCGGAAGCTTGGTAAAATAGCTTTTACCCGAGAAAACGCCGATTAATTGAAGGTCACCTATATTCATTCCTGTTTCTTCTAATATTTCACGTCTGCAGGCTTCTTCCGCTGATTCGCCTAATTCGATAAAGCCACCCGGCAACTTCCAAACATTATCCGATTGAACCATCAGAAAACGACGCTTTTGATCAATAATCAAAGCGGTGACCCCAGTTAGGATTAAGGGTCTTGTACCAACTTGAGCGCGAAGATCTTCAATGTAACCCATCTTCCGTCTCCTTTCTGAGTCATTCTTGTCCAATTTATAAAGATCCTCATTTATAAATCCTCTTTTATATAAAATTCAAAAAAAAATAATTTGAAATGGACAAATACATATTTTTCGCGCTTTTTGTAAAAGATTGGTTAAGTTTGTAAAAAGACATGGTATTAACCTAAAGCAACAAAGTGATTCTTTCATACTATAGATAGTGGTTATCCAAAAGTAGAAAAAGGTGGGTAGGGTTGATGGAGGATTATAAAAAGATAAGAGTGGCAAGAAAAGAAACCAATGGTAAAAAAGAGCTTATGATTCATAATCCAACCTCCCTGAAACTAATTGGGGAAGGAAGTCAAGGTGCTGTCTTTCAGCTAAGTGAAGATCGTTGCGTGAAAATTTATGTAATTCCAGAAGCAGCGGTAAAGGAAGGGAAGGCACTCGAGGCTGCTAAGGACACTAACAGGGTGCCAAAGGTTTATGAAGTTGGACCAAACTATGTAGTGATGGAATATTTAAGGGGACAGAATTTAAAGAATTATTTAAAGCAGAAAAAAAATATTCCTGAATCTTTTACCAAACAAATCATTCAGATTCGAAAAGAATTAAAGCGGGTTGGATTTACTAGAATCAAGACATCCATCGGTCATTTTATTATTACAGAAGGGGAAATCCTAAAAGCCATCGACCACTCAGATGGTCTAACCAAGGATGACCCATATAATCCTAAGATGTTTCGTGATTTAAAAGATTTGGGACTATTGGACACCTTTTTGAAGCAAGCAAAAGAAATGGACCCTGAAATCTATGATGACTGGCAAAAAAATATCGATTTCACTCGGTTATAAATACCACATATAGGAGGCTTTTAATGGATTGCTTGTTTTATAGATGTCCGAGCCTATTAGAAAAGGAGGCTAGAGTTGACTAAATTGAAAACTATTTTAATTACTGGTTGTGCTGGTTTTATTGGTTTTCACTTGTCAAAACAATTATTAATAAACCATTATGTGGTAGTTGGAGTAGATAATTTAAACCATTATTATGATGTTCATCTAAAAGAGGCTAGATTAAAGCAATTAAAGGAATATAAAAATTTCACATTTGAATTATGTTCCATTGAAGACAAAGCAGAGATGGAAAAAATTTTCTCGCTAAGTCAAATCGATATTGTCATCAATTTAGCCGCACAAGCAGGGGTTCGCTATAGTTTAGAAAATCCTTATGCTTATATCGAATCCAATATAGTGGGGTTTTTGAATATTTTGGAATGCAGCCGCCAGTTTAACATTGAACACCTTATTTATGCTTCATCAAGTTCTGTTTATGGAGCTAATACTCAATTGCCATTTTCCACGAAGGATCATGTAGATTATCCGGTAAGTTTGTATGCAGCTACCAAACGGGCGAATGAATTAATGGCTCACACCTATAGTCACTTGTACGATCTGCCAACAACAGGTTTACGGTTTTTTACGGTATATGGTCCGTGGGGCAGACCCGATATGTCGTATTTTAAGTTTACTAATGCCATCGTGAATGGAGAAAAAATTGAAGTTTTTAATTTTGGTGATATGAAGAGAGATTTTACTTACATTGATGATATTGTAGAAGGAATTGTTCGTTTAATGGATAAAAAACCAGAACGAATCCAAGTGCCTGATATTTCAAGTACAGCACCATACAAAGTTTATAATATCGGCAATAATCGACCGGAAGAGCTGATGACGTTTATCTCAGTGATTGAAGACAAACTCGGGAAAAAAGCAAAAAAGGAATTTCTGCCTATGCAGCCAGGTGATGTACAAGCCACTTACGCAGATGTGGAAGACCTGGAAAATGCGATCGGATTTAAGCCCAAAACTAGTATAAATGAAGGAATCGGAAAATTCGTAGATTGGTATAAGAAGTATTATAAATTAAAGTAGACTTAAAAATTTTGGGGCAAGGTCCTTCCTTACAAATACTTGATTAGATTCGTTTTATGAATGAAAATGTTGGTGCCACGATTGGTACCAACATTTTTTTCATTACCAAATTTCAGAAAAAACGAAACTTGAGGGAAGCGTGAAATAAATAAAAGAGATATGTTTTCTTGCTGTTGTTCGCAACTGTGCTGTTTGGTCAGTCAATTTAAAAACTAATGACATCAAAAATTCAGTGAGTATGATTTATCTCAATTAAAGAAAAAGTATTACAAGAATGACATTACATGGCGAAAAGTATAAACTTTGATAAAATCTAATGTTATGGAAAGGAGGTAAGATAAATGGCAGACATTAAATATGAAATCACACAAAAGATCGCCGTACTTTCAGAATCTGCAAAGGGATGGAAGCGAGAACTTAATCTAATTAGCTGGAATGGCCGTGAACCCAAGTATGATATCCGTGATTGGTCCGAGAACCATGAGAAAATGGGAAAAGGGATTACGTTGACTAAAGATGAGTTAGACAAGTTGAAGGAAAT
>NZ_JBALPZ010000161.1:265-9698 GCF_036965645.1 Neobacillus drentensis | reverse complement strand
TTTTGCTATTCTTTGAAAGGAGAGGGACGTATATTGAGATCCCTGATCGCTATGAAGTATTAAGCTATTCAATTCACGACCTTCTACAGCGTCCTTTAAAGTATTTATTACTAAGGAAACATCTTGGCTGGTACTAATTCGATATGCAATAATCTCATTATTAAATAAATCCATGATTGTGCTAAGATACAACATAGATTGTCCAAACGGCAGGTAGGTAATATCAGTTACCCATTTTTCATTAGGTCTAGAAGCTTTAAAATTCCTATTCAAATGGTTAGGGACGACTACCTTCATTTCCCCAGCTATATTATTATTACGTTTTGGCTTTACCCGGCATTGCAGATTATATTTTTGCATAATTCGTTGTACAGTATTACGATTAACCTTCGTCTTATACTCACGTAATAGCCAGGCCCTGACTGTTCGATGCCCAATTAGAAATTTATGATGTTTACAAATTTCAATGATTTGTTTTTCAAGTTCAGTTTTAACTTTTGGATTCCTTTTTCTCCATCTATAGTAAGTTGATCTAGGTATATCTAAGCATTTACAAAGAATGGTCACACAATATTTATCTCTTAATTTCTCAACTAAGGCGACTACAGCTTCTGGAACCAACTCCTCTCGATTTCTTGGTACTTTTTTAAAATTTCTATTTGTGCCTTTTAGTACTCATTTTCTCTCTTTAACTGATCATTTTCAGATAGTTCTGCAGGACCTTTCCTATAACTATATTGTTTACCAATCCCTTGCGCTAAACGATATTGTTGCCCTTCACGATACCACTTCATCCACCTTTTAATCTGAGTAACATTGGTAATTCCGAACTTGTCCATAATTTCACGATTAGAATACTCACCACTTAACTTCATTTCAATAACAGCCTTTTTAACTTCTTCTGAATATTCATTTATCTTCCCCATAAGAAAACACCTCCTGAGTTACGTATTATTTAAATACGATTCAGGGGGTGCTTTTTCCTTTGTCTTATTTAACTAGGTCTCTCCAATATTAACCAGTGCTGTTTTCTATCTTATGGGCTTTTCTCCAAGATTTAGGTTTTATTCCGATACTCGACTGGCGTCATGCCAGTTATTTTTTTGAAAACTGTATGAAAATAATTCTGTGAAGAAAAACCAAGCTGGGCCGAAATTTGAATGAGAGGCATTTGGGTGGTTTCTAGTAAGCGTATGCCTTCTTTTATTTTCACCTCATTAATAAATTCCGTCAGTGTTTTTCCAGTTTCTTTCTTAAAATGGGTCGAAAGATAAGAACCATTCATTCTTAAACGCTCTGCTATACTTGCAGGTGTAATTTTCTCATAAAGATGGGCTTGTACTTCTTTACTAATTTTATTGACAAGAAGGGAGTCTGATAAATAGGAACGAGATCGAGCCGTTCTTTTTGCAAAATCCAAGAACATTTGCTTTAAGAGAATGAAGATTTCACTGTAATTTTTAATCTTTTCAATTTGAGTTAGATACCTTGTTGTCAGCGCGTTGGCGGTATCAAAATCCAAGCCGCCTTTCACGGCCGCTCTTGAAGATAGTGTTGTTGACACAATAAATATGTTTTTAAAGGATCGTACGACGTCGGGAGCTAACTTAGGAACTCCACCACCATTCGTAGTTTCCATATCGTTTAAAACGGTTTCAAGTGCGTTCGTATTCCCATATTCGATGTAAGAAAGCATTTGTTTTTCTAATAGATCACTAACATGGTCGATAAACGTAGGATTCGTATCGATTGATAGCGTTGGCGAAGGATTCACTTGGTATGCGATGTGTACAGGTTCATGCTCTGCCCCATTTAAAAAATAATCTAAACAAACTAAAATACTACGAAATCGTTGGAGGTCGCAATTAGGTATTGTCCGAAACCAATGCAAGAATTCATTTATTCTGTTTACTGGCTGTTGTAAACTCTCAAGGATTTTCTCGGCCTGGTTTCGTGTACATTCGAATGCCATCGCCGGTCCTACAATCACATATTGGGATGAATTGTCAATTCGAATCAGGCCGCAAAATAAATTTTCAGGTAAAACGGTATAGCAAACGGAATGAATATTATCAACAGAGCTGTTAATCATGCTGATAGCTGGATTTGGATAAAACTCACCAGACCCATAATTTTGGATTGGTACATGATTATCAAAAAGCTGTAAGGGTATTTTCATCGCTTCGTATAACTTTTGTAGAGTAACGTGATTATTCATACATATCTGCCTCCAATAAGTATACTAGAAATTTTATAACACAAACAAAAAAAATGAAATACAGATTTCATGATTTCTGTGAAAATGAAATTATCTTAAAGTAGAAAACTCTAGGAGGTATAACATGTTACAAGAAAAAACGTTACTCTATGATCCAAAATTAGACACCGAATTCCAAAAGCCCTATGTAGATATTGATGAATGGCGAGAGGGCGCAGTGCGATACCATTATATTCATGGCGGATTTGAGGGCACCGAAGTCCGATTCTCTTTGTATTTTCCGGAAAAGGAAAACTATAAAGGACGTTTTTTTCAATTTATGGCTCCTTTTCAAGGACATGAGGATGCCTCGCAAATCCGCAAGGGAGAAGAAGATAAAATAGGCTTTGCCATCACGAACGGAGCTTATTTTGTCGAGTCGAATATGGGCGGACCTGCAGCTGTTGATACGACTATTTATCGTTCAAGTGCTGCTGTGGCAGAGTATTCACGTGTAATCGCAGCAAAGCTTTATGGACCGCATCGTCCTTTTGGATATGTCTATGGGGGAAGCGGCGGCGGATTTAAGACGATAAGCTGCTTTGAAAACACGAATGCCTGGGATGGAGCCGTGCCCTATATCATTGGATCACCAATGGCCATTCCAAATGTTTTTACCGTTCGTGCCCATGCATTGCGGATACTCAGAAATAAACTTCCAATGATTGCTGATGCTTTGGAACCCGGTGGAAGTGGAGATATCTATGCGGGTCTCAATGAAGAGGAAAGAGCGGCACTTGAAGAAGTAACGAAAATGGGATTCCCTACGAGGGTGTGGTTTTCACATGAATATGTTGGTTTGGGAGCACTTCCGCTTTTCGTACCGGTAATAGAGCAAGTAGATCCTGACTATTTAAAGGATTTTTGGACGGTTCCTGGTTATTTGGGTGCAGACCCTAACAGTTCTGCAGTAAGAGACCGGCTTCAATACAAAACAGTGATTACCGAGACTCATCTGATAAGTGAAGAATTACTAATAAAGGATGACACGAAGACAGGCGCCGATGATGCATGGCACAGGCACAAAAGTATTGATATCAGTTTATTTAAACCTTGGCTGGAACTTAAGAGCGTACCGGCAGGGGATGTGTACTTAACTGGCACGGATATCGTATTCCTAAGTGGTGAGGCTGCAGGCTCAAAGATACCTCTTGACAGGTTGGAAGGAGATAAAGCTTATATCGCAGAAGGTTTTGGAATCGAGGGAATGCTTGAAGTCCTTGAAAAAGTAAAACCAGGCGATGAAATTATGTTGGACAATTCGAATTTTATTGCAATACAGACCTATCACCGGCATCAGGTTCCATCGGCGGATTTTCATGTATGGGATCAGTTCCGCGATGAGCATGGCACGCCACTATATCCACAACGACCGGTTATTATAGGACCTAACATTACCCGTGGAGGGGCTGGATCTATCCAGAGCGGCCGTTTCAATGGGAAAATGATCGTAGTTGCTGCTTTACTTGATGAAAGCGCTTATCCGTGGCAGCCCGATTGGTATCGCACAAAGGTTAAGGACGAACTGGGGGATAAAGAATCTCAAGGTTTCAGACTATGGTACATGGATAATGCCATGCACGATGATCAGGCAAAGACGGCGGATGATTTACATCTTATCAGCTATCTAGGAGCTCTCCATCAGGCTGTGCTCGATGTTAGTGAATGGGTTGAGTTTGGTATCATCCCTCATGAGAGCACTCAATATTCAGTGATCGATGGACAAGTTTCCGTACCATCAAAGGCAAATGAGCGAAAAGGAATTCAACCAGTAGTTGCCCTTAAGGCGAACGTAAGCGAATGTGCAATCGTTAAGGCTGGTGAGCCAGTAGACTTTATAGCGGAGGTTGAAGTTCCTGCCCATTCTGGTCAATTGACATTTGCCGAATGGAGCTTTGAGGGAGAAACCGATTTTCCTGTTAAGGGGGAATTTACCAACATTAGTGGTGATGGCACTATCGCCACCGTGGAAGCAAAATACATTTTTAGTAAACCTGGAACGTACTTCCCTGTATTGAGAGTTAAATCAAATAGAAATGGTGATGTAAGCGATATCTATACGCAGGTTCAAAACCTCTGCCGTGTACGGGTAATCGTTAAATAAGCCATATAATAGATATTCTTTACGAAACTTCATTAAAATGTGTCTCACTCTTTCAATCCTTAACAAAGAGTGGACACATTTGAAGTTAGTTTTCTAAATACGAAATTCACTGCTTCATCTTTAAGGAGGATATATGAAAAAGCAAGTGTTTAATCCATTCCTTCCGAGTTATGAGTATATACCTGATGGGGAACCCTATGTTTTTGGTGATAGACTATATATTTATGGCTCCCACGACAGGTTTAATGGGGAAAGATTCTGCGAAAACGATTATGTTTGCTGGTCTGCTCCATTAGATAGTCTTTATGATTGGCGATATGAAGGAATTATCTACCGCAAAAATCAAGATCCTATGAACACGGATGGTGCCAGATGTTTGTATGCACCAGATATTCAAAAAGGACCAGATGGCCGCTATTACCTCTATTATGCTCTTGATATGCTAGGAATCATGTCTGTCGCAGTTTGCGATACCCCGGCTGGCTCTTTCCAATACTATGGTTCCGTAAGGTATCAAGATGGAAAATTAGTAGGGGAAAGCAGTGATGATATATTTCAATTTGATCCAGGAATTTTTATGGATGATGATGGCCGAATTTACCTTTATTCAGGCTTTGGTCCAGAGGATAGTGAGCAATGCGATAAGTTGTTCAAAAGCCGAAAATATAAAGGGGCTTATTGCTTTGAATTGGAGCCGGATATGCTGACTGTAAAGGTAGGCCCGAAGTTGATTTTACCGAAGGCAGGACATGCCAATGGGACAAGTTTTATAGGACATGAGTTTTTTGAAGCGAGTTCGATGCGAAAAATAGGCAATACCTATTACTTTATCTACTCATCCATAAATAGTCATGAATTGTGCTATGCAACAAGTGACAGGCCGGATGGTGGTTTTGTATATGGAGGGACCATTATTAGTAATGGAGATATTTTCTTGAATGGCAGAACGGAAGCGGAAAGGCTAAATTACACAGGCAACAACCATGGTAGCATGGTTGAAATAAATGACCAGTGGTATGTTTTTTATCATAGGCAAACCAATAAGCATGCGTTTTCACGACAAGCTTGTGCTGAAAAAATCGTTATAGATAAAAACGGAGACATTAAGCAAGTAGAGATGACAAGCTGTGGACTAAACGATGGTCCGCTTGTTGGAAAAGGCGAATACGAAGCTTTTATCGCCTGCAATCTATATTCAAAGCGTGGGGCATGCCACATTAGCACGTACCTAGAAGATTATGAGACTCATCCATTCTTTACACAAAGCGGCGCAGACCGTGAGGAGCAAGGTGATCAATATATTGCCAACATGCAAGATGGAGCGGTTGCGGGTTTTAAATACTTCGATTTGCAAGAAACTACAAAGATTTCAGTGCAGGTTCGAGGGAATGCAAGAGGAGAAATGATTGTTTTATCCAGTATCGGAAGAAATATGGTTGCCCGGATTCCTATCGACGCGGGTGAAGCCTATCAAAATTTTGAAGGTGCACTGGAAGTTAAAGATGCTATATCTTCCTTGTTTTTTCAGTTCAAGGGCACAGGGAAGTTTGACTTTAAATCGTTTACACTAGACTAAGATTAATGCTGTCGGGTGAAGTAGGCTGTTTATGATTCGTTCACTTTTGTAACATAAACAGACTCTTTGCCGGCTATAATGTGCACAAAACCAATGGCTTTAATAAAACTATGAATGGGGAATTACGATGGAAGCCACAAAAGCGATTGAACCGGTAGATAATGAAGATTTTGAAGCTCCAAAACTAAAATTAGGTGAAAAGATAGCCCTCGTGATTGGTAGTGCGCCTAATACTTTTCATACTCAAATGACGCAAACATATTTGCTTTTCTTTTACACTGACTTTATGAAAATTAATCCCGCTTATATAGCAGCACTATTTCTAGTTATTCGTATTTTGGATGCGATCATAGCACCATTATTTGGAGCTTTTATCGATAAGGTAAAAACCCCATGGGGGAAATACACACCGTGGTTTGTCATACTAGGAGTGCCTTTTGGTATTACAGGATGGTTAACTTTTACTAATCCAAATTTAAGTCCGACCGGAAATTTAGTGTACGCCATTATTACTTATACTTTTTATAGTGTTATATCCGCAATCATCAATTTACCAGGAGGCGCAGTAGTCCCGACTGTGACGAAAAGAGTGGATGAAAGGGTATCACTAGGGCAATTAGGATATCTATCTATTATGGCTGGAGCTTTAATTGTTGCCGTAGGTGCAGTACCCTTATACAAGGCTTTAGGAGGCGGGAATGATGCTAAAGGATTTTCTTTATTGATGGCAATTGCTGGTGTTTTCACTGTATTAGTAGCAATTTACCAGGTATCGAAAATAAAGGAAAGATATATGGTAGAAACAAAAAAAGATGAAAAGTCACCCTCATTTAAACAAATGTTTGCGGCTACTTTTACAAATAAAACGGCTGTCATCATTTATTTGGGTGGATTTGGAGCTGTCTTATCAGCTGGGGTAAGGTCTGCAGTTCAAATACATTTCTTTAAATACTTTTTCCACAATGAAGGCTTAATGGCAATTATGGGAATCATTGCTTTGGTACCGGCCCTTATAGGTGTAGCCTTAAGTCATATAGTCATTAAGCGTTTTGGATTGAAAGTTACCATTTTAACGAGCGTTGTTGTAGGACTGATATCAGGACCGATATTGTTATTCATTCCTGCTAATAATACTGGTTTAATCATTTTTATCGTTATTTCAGTTATTACCACATTAATTGGTTCATTGAGTGGTCCTGCTTCGGGGGCATTGATGCCGGCTGCAATCGATTATACCGAGTGGAAAACAGGGATGAATATCAATGCATTTATGAGTTCTATCAGCGGATTTACACAAACATTTGCAACCGCTTTATCAGGTGCGATAGCTGCAGGGGCACTGTCTGTTATTGGTTACGTACCTGGAGTAGAGCAAAGTAGTTCAACCCTCTTTGGGCTTAAGTTCGTGATATTTGTTCTACCTTCAATTTTGAGTACACTAGGAATTTCCATCTTATGGTTTGATCTAACAGAGGAAAAGCAAGTTCAGATTGGTAAGGAATTGGCAGAACGTAGAAAGAATGCACAAGGTAAAATGACAGTCTAATTTGTCATTTTATGTACTGTATAAACAAAGAGTGGTGAATGAATATGAAACTGCCGTTTGACATACCGGAGAATAAGAAAATCAGATTAATTATCAATACAGATGCGAAAAATGAGGCGGATGACCAATTTGCCATTGTTCATGGATTACTTACGCCAAGGTTTAAAATCAAGGGAATCATTGCCGCTAATTACTCTAATGGGGCTTCTATGTTTAATCGTACTGAAAATTCGATGCTGGCAAGCTACGATGAAATCGAAAAAGTTCTAACTATTATGAATTTAAATGGCCAAGTTCCAGTTTATAAAGGGGCGGAGAAGCCAATTTTAAATGAAAACACACCTGAAAGGTCGGAGGGGGCGGAGGCTATTATACGCGAGGCACTTGCTGACGATCCAACTCCGTTGTTCGTTGTCTTTTTAGGACCATTAACCGATTTGGCATCTGCCTATCTAATGGAACCAAAAATTGCCGACAAATTGACTGCGGTGTGGATTGGAGGTGGCCCTTGGCCAAAGGGCGGCTGGGAGTTTAACTTATTCAATGACCCACATGCTGCGAATGTCGTGTTCCAATCCAAATTAGAACTATGGCAAGTTCCGCAAAATGTGTATGCAACACTGAGGGTGTGTATTGCTGAACTGGCCTATAAAGTAAAACCATGTGGGGAAATAGGTAATTATCTGTACCAACAGTTGGTGGACTTTAACGACTGGGCTGCGACAGCGATCCCGGATATACCTTGGCCAAAAGGAGAAACATGGTCCCTCGGGGATTCTCCTGCTATAAGCTTATTGCTGGATGATCATGATTACGGATATGAATTAAAGCCGGCACCAAGGATTACAAACCATTTAAATTATGAACATTATCAAAATGAAAGAATGATTCGTGTTTATCACTATGTTGATTCGAGGTATACCCTCGAAGATATGTTTGCCAAACTGGCTTTGAATTACGGTAAATAAAGTAAACTCTTCAGCTGGTGGACTCTTAGTCTCCCGTTTTATTTCAAATCAAAATTATACCTACAGTTCTTGTTATTGCATTCTATTAATTGATTTGGAAATGAGTCAAATGATATATGAGGTGATATCTTGAGAGAATACGAAGTGTTAACAAAAAAGGCTATGAAGGTAACTCCAAAATGGGTAAAAAACGACATTGAAACCATAATAAACCGAAATGATGGTGTTGTCGGAAGTAGTTATATTATTAGCAAGCTACATCAGCTATATTCACCAGGAATACGCTATTCTATCGCACTTAACATGGGTAATTATGAATGGCACCGAGTTAGTCAGGAACGATTAACTTTTATTGATAATAATCTTGATCTTTTGGACCTGATAATAAAAAAATTCCAGGCTGTGAAAAGAGAAAAAATAAGACAAGAAAAGCCATAGAGTGGTTATTTTAAACAAAAAGTAAAATAGAAAGTTTAAATTGTTAAAAGGTAAATTTCAATGTATTGAAGCGGGAGAGAACAATCATGGTCCTGTAATTGTTTCAGGTAAAACACATTTCTCCTATTCAGATGGTAAACCCTTCTATCCGTTTGGAACTACTACATATGTATGGAACTATCAGAATGAGGAGGTTCAGGAGCAAACCTATGAAAGTTTGGAAAATGGTCCATTTATTAAGATTCGCATGTGTGTATTTCCAAAACACTATGATAAAATCTTCATGAACCACTTTTGTTTCCATTTACCGTTTATTAAAAAGAAGGGTTTAAATTTAGCCGCTTTGATACCCGTTTCATTTTGGATGAGGCAACAAGTTCAGTTGACAAGATCAAAGTGTCTGCTACTAGGCAATTAGCCTGATGACAGGCACTTTCTTTATGTTCGACAATAATTAATTCTTTAAATTGTTTTGAAGTATACCCTGTTAGATACCAAGTTTCAATAATTATTGTCAAAATTTTTATAACATAAACAAAAAAAG
>NZ_JBALPZ010000161.1:0-237 GCF_036965645.1 Neobacillus drentensis | reverse complement strand
TTTTGAAAAAATAAAATTATCTTAAATTTAAACACAAGGTTTCCGCTTTAATAGACTGTAAGGGTTACATTAGGAGGATCACCATGCGGACAATCAAGCCTATTATACGTTCATTGCTATTCAAGCTTTTTTTGAGTGTGTTTTTAATCATTGGGCCATTAATTGTTGTACTGATTGTGAACACCTATTATTCCGTTACAGTCTTAATAAGTCAGGTGTCCCAATCAAACAAAAACA
>NZ_JBALPZ010000160.1:0-13958 GCF_036965645.1 Neobacillus drentensis | reverse complement strand
GAATCGATGATGAATATATGGATTTTTCCTATTATTCTGCAATTTTCAACAAAATCCGCGGAATTCGGCATAAAATGTAAGCGTTGTATTGGTTGTAAGCATATTTACCCCCTTTTTTCGACGAAATTCTATATTCCTATTTATTTATCCAGAGAAAAATGTTAATATAAATCCGATTAGTAGGAATGATATCAGATGTCTGATGTCTTAGGAAAAAGGCTGGAGGAAACAGCATGTCCATTAAGTCAGATAACCGGCACTTATATTTACAAGTAATTGATCGGTTAAAGCAAGATATTGAAAACGGTGTATATAAAGAAAAAGAAAAATTGCCATCGGAATTCGATCTTGCAAAACAACTAGGTGTAAGCAGGGCAACTCTTAGGGAAGCACTCCGGATACTTGAAGAGGAAAACGTCATTATAAGACGCCATGGTGTTGGTACCTTTGTAAGCGCGAGACCCATGTTTACTTCTGGGATTGAACAACTTAATAGTGTCACTGACATGATCAAACAAGTTGGGATGAAGCCAGGGACCATTTTCTTAAGTTCATCAACGCAAGGTCCGACCGAAGAGGATATTCGCCGTTTTTCATGTTCAGCTAATGAGGATATTTTCGTGATGGAGAGGGTAAGAACAGCAAACGGAGAACCAGTCGTCTATTGCATTGATAAGGTTCCGGAGAACATATTGCCTGAGACATTTTCTCATGAGGAAGAATCTATATTTCAAATATTAGATGAAGAGGCCAATCGCAGAATTACATACGCTGTTGCCCAAATCGAGCCTTTGGGGTATCATGAAAAAATTTCTCCCATTTTAGAATGTGATCCAGAAACTGCTTTGTTAGTTTTAAAACAAATGCATTTTGATGAAACGGATGAACCTGTATTATTTTCGGTAAACTATTTTAAAGCAGATAAGTTTAGTTTTCATGTATTAAGAAAAAGAACTTGATTTTTTTGTTAATATGGGTAAATAAAAACTGTAACACTTTTTTAAACATTTCTACTTAATCAAACCAAGTAAATAATCTTAGGGGGTACAATTCTTTGAAAAAGCGTAAAATTGGAATGGCGTTATCTCTAGTTCTTGCTGCTGGGACACTTTTAGGTGCTTGTGGAAAAAGTGATAACAAAAGCGATACATCTACAGGTGGAAACAAAGATACTTTCTCAGTAGCGATGGTTACTGACGTTGGTGGTGTTGATGACAAATCATTCAACCAATCTGCTTGGGAAGGTCTTCAAAAGTTTGGTAAAGACAACGGAATGGAAAAAGGTAAGGGCGGATATGATTACATCCAATCAAAATCCGATGCAGACTATTCAACCAATTTAAACACTCTTGCACGTCAAGATTTTGATTTAGTTTTTGGTATTGGTTACTTAATGCAAGGTGCCGTTGAAGAAATTGCCAAGCAACAAAAAGATCACCATTTTGCAATTGTTGATTCTGAAGTAAAACAAGACAACGTTGCAAGCATCCTGTTTAAAGAACAAGAAGCATCATTCCTAGCGGGGGTTGCAGCTGCCATGACGACCAAATCCAATAAAATTGGATTTATTGGCGGTATTGAAGGTGCTGTAATTGAACGTTTTGAAGCAGGATTTGTAGCTGGTGTTAAAGCGGCAAAACCAGAGGCGACTGTAGACATTCAATATGCTGGTGCGTTTGATAAAGCTGAACTTGGTCAATCAATCGCTTCAAAAATGTACTCTTCTGGAGCAGATGTCATTTTCCATGCTGCTGGTGGTACAGGTGTTGGTTTATTTAAAGAAGCTAATGACCTTAAGAAAAAAAATCCATCTCGTGAAATTTGGGCAATTGGAGTTGACAGTGACCAAGCAAACATGGGTCCAGATGTTGTTTTAACTTCCGCTCTTAAACGTGTAGACAATGCTGTTATCGACGTTTCTACAAAAGCGAAAGATGGTAATTTCCCTGGCGGAAAGGTCGCGTTATATGGACTTGCTGAAGATGGTGTTGGTTTAGCACCAATCAATAGCAAAGCTCCAAATAAAGCTGCTATTGAAACTGCTGTAAAAGATTGGACTGACAAAATTAAATCTGGTTCAATAAAAGTTCCTGGCACTCGGGCAGAATTAAAAACTTTTAGCACAAAATAATAAAAAAGAGGAATAAGCGGGTTATTGCCTGCTTATTCCTTCTTATTGAAATCTTAACTGAAGTGTAGAAGTTTATTCTACTTTTCATTGAAGATTTTACTGGGGAGGAGATCCCTGTTTTTTTAAAAATCTGAAAGGTCTGACCTCTTACTACTATTGGTCAAAATTTCCTTTTATCTTAATACAGGGAGTGAAAAAGATGGATTTTGTAATTGAAATGCTCAACATTCGTAAAGAGTTTGGCGGTTTCGTTGCGAATGATAACATTACCCTTCAATTAAAGAAGGGCGAAATTCATGCATTACTTGGTGAAAATGGTGCAGGTAAATCCACTTTAATGAATGTACTTTTTGGTTTATACCAGCCGGAACAAGGTGAAATTCGTGTAAAAGGAAAACCTGTTAATATTACTAACCCAAATATTGCAAATGATCTTGGAATAGGAATGGTACACCAGCACTTTATGCTTGTCGACACATTTACGGTTACGGAAAATATTATACTTGGCAGAGAAGTGACAACTGGCGGTCGAATTGATCTTAAAAAGGCTGAAAAAGAGGTCCGTGAAATTTCAGAACGTTATGGTCTGGCCGTTGACCCTCAGGCAAAAATCTCTGATATTTCCGTGGGAATGCAGCAAAGGGTAGAGATATTAAAAACATTATACCGCGGTGCTGAGATTGTTATTTTTGACGAGCCTTCTGCTGTCCTGACGCCGCAAGAAATTAAAGAACTTATACAAATTATGAAAACGCTTATAAAAGAAGGGAAATCTATTATTCTCATTACCCACAAATTAAAAGAGATTATGGAAGTGGCAGACCGTTGTACAGTTATCCGTAAGGGTAAAGGGATTGGTACCGTTAATATAAGTGAAACTAATCCTAACGAACTTGCGAGCTTAATGGTTGGACGTGAAGTAACCTTTAAAACAGAAAAAGCAGAAGCTAAACCCCAACATGATGTTCTTAATGTTCAGGAGTTGGTAGTAAAAGATTCTCGCGGCATTAATATTGTAAATGGCTTAAATTTAACTGTTAAAGCCGGTGAAATTGTTGGTATCGCAGGGATCGACGGGAATGGACAAACCGAATTTATTGAAGCCATTACCGGATTACGTAAGTCAGAAAGTGGCAGCATCAAATTAAATGGAAAAGAGCTAATCAACCATACACCTCGGAAGATTACCGAATCAGGTGTGGGCCATATACCACAGGACCGTCATAAACACGGTCTAGTCTTAAACTTCCCGATTGGCGAGAACGTGGTTTTGCAAACTTATAATAAAAAGCCATATTCAAAAAGTGGTGTTTTAAATTTTAAAGAAATCTATAAAAAGGCAAGAACACTAATAAGTGAGTTTGATGTTCGGACACCAAGCGAGTATACATTGGCTCGAGCACTTTCCGGAGGAAACCAGCAAAAGGCGATTATCGGACGAGAGATCGATCGAGATCCGGATCTGTTAATTGCAGCACAGCCTACACGCGGGTTGGACGTTGGAGCAATCGAATTTATTCATAAACGTCTCATTGATCAGCGTGACCATGGTAAGGCAGTACTGCTTATTTCATTTGAGTTGGATGAAATATTAAACGTGAGTGATCGAATTGCCGTCATCTATGAGGGGAAAATCGTTGCCATTGTCAATCCAAAAGAAACAACTGAGCAGGAACTTGGTTTGTTGATGGCTGGGTCAAATAGAAAGGAAGCAGGTGAACACTCCAATGCTTAAACGCTTTAATAGTATTTTAACCCCCATAATTGCCGTATTATTAGGTATTATCGTTGGAACCATTATCATGGTTGTCAGCGGTTATGATGCTCTAGCAGCTTTCACGGCACTTTGGAATGGAGCTTTTGGTGATTCTTATTATTTTGGGGAAGTCATTAGACAAGTTACTCCGTATATTCTAGCTGGTTTAGCGGTGGCATTTGCCTTTCGTGTTGGGCTGTTTAATATTGGGGTAGAAGGTCAATTTCTAGTCGGCTGGCTTGCGGCAGTTTGGGTGGGGGTAGCCTTTGATCTTCCAAAAATAATTCATTTACCGCTTGCCATATTAGCGTCTATGGCTGCAGGGGCTTTATGGGCATTTATTCCCGGTCTCTTAAAAGCTCGTTTTCGCGTTCATGAAGTAATTGTTACCATTATGATGAACTATGTAGCATTACATGTGTCCAACTATATTATTAAAAATATCATCACTAATAATCAAGATAAAACCGATATGATCAAGGAAACAGCGACATTAAGATCTAATTGGTTACAAAGTATTACAGATTATTCACGACTTCACTGGGGTATTGTTATTGCCATTATCGGTTGTATTGTGATGTGGTTTTTACTCGAAAGAACGACAAGAGGATTTGAATTACGCGCAGTCGGCTTTAATCAGCATGCAGCACACTATGCAGGGATGAATGTAAATAGAAATATTATCCTCTCTATGGTTATTGCAGGTGCATTTGCCGGATTGGCCGGGGCCATGGAAGGCTTAGGTACTTTTGGATATGCAACTGTAAAAGGCGGTTTTACCGGAGTTGGATTTGATGGGATTGCAGTAGCCTTGCTTGGTGCGAATACCTCTTTGGGTGTATTTTTCTCGGCCTTATTATTTGGCGCATTAAAAGTAGGGGCATTGAACATGCCGCTCGAAGCAGGTGTTCCAAATGAACTGGTTGATATCATTATTGCTTTGATCGTATTCTTTGTTGCTTCAAGTTATATAATAAGAGCATTTCTTGATCGATTCAGTAAAAAGGAGGTGAAGTAAGTTGAGCTTAATGGAAATCTTAATTATCGTCGTTCCATCCACCTTGTTATGGGCAGCTCCACTTGTCTTCACTGCATTAGGCGGTATCTTCTCAGAACGTTCTGGGGTTGTAAACATTGGTCTTGAGGGGTTAATGGTAATCGGCGCATTTACTGCCATCGTGTTTAACCTTACGTTTGTGGACACGTTTGGAAGTTTAACTCCATGGCTGGCAATCATAGTAGCCATGGTTGCAGGAGCGATTTTTTCCTTGTTACATGCTGTAGCAGCGATTACTTTCCGTGCAGACCATACGGTTTCTGGGGTTGCGATTAACTTACTAGCAACAGGTTTAACTTTATTCTTGGTAAAGCTTATCTATGATAAAGGTGAAACCGATATTATCAACATAGGCTTCAATAAAATTGATATTCCGGTTTTAAAAGATATCCCGATTATAGGTGAAATATTTTTCCAAAACACTTATTGGACTTCCTTCCTGGCTATTATCGTTGCCATTATCGTATGGTATGTTGTGTTTAAAACACCATTTGGTCTACGTCTTCGTTCTGTTGGAGAACATCCAATGGCGGCTGATACAATGGGGATTAATGTGACAAAAATGCGCTATCTAGGTGTAATTATTTCAGGAGCCTTGGGTGGTATCGGAGGAGGAGTATATGCTCAATCGATTACCTCTAACTTCAGCCACTCTACCATTAGTGGTCAAGGCTTTATGGCTATTGCGGCGATGATTTTTGGTAAATGGCATCCACTTGGTGCAATGGGTGCGGCGATATTCTTTGGTTTTGCTCAGAGTATCAGTATCATCGGTTCAAGTTTGCCGTTCTTGAAAGAAATTCCAAATGTCTACTTGTTAATTGCTCCATATGTATTAACGGTGCTCGCTTTAACTGGATTCATCGGCCGTGCTGATGCTCCAAAAGCAAGTGGAACGCATTATATAAAAGGAAGTAGATAATACTAAAAGCGGAAGCGCCTTGACAAGGGGCTTATGCCCCCGAGCCCCTAGGCGCCGGAACTAGACAATAATACAAGTAAGAGCTCTCAGCATTTGAGAGCTCTTTTTTTATAAAGAGACGTATTTCTTGTGTAAAATGGGTATGGCAAATTATAGTAAGAAGTATAGGTTTTATCTAAAAGGAAAAGATATAAAGAAAAATGTTTACATATGCTATAAGTAAGCCCTTTAGGAAAAAGGAGGATTACCAATGGACTCAACTGCAGAAAAAATCACAGAATTGCAGGGTTATAAACTCCATATTATTGAAACTGAAAAGTATAAGACCAATACATTCGTCTGGAGAATGAAAGCCCCTTTAACAAAAGAAGATGTAACAAAACGGGCCCTGCTCCCGCATGTTTTACAAAGCAGCTCAGCTAAATATGCTTCCACAACAGCATTACGATCTTATTTAGATGAGCTATATGGCGCCACTCTTTTTGTTGATTTGGCTAAAAAAGGTGAGTACCACGTCATGAGTGTAACCTTAGAAATAGCCAATGAAAAATTTTTAAGCGACCCGGCCCCTCTTTTGAAAAAAGGGTTTGAACTATTGTCTGAGATTTTGACGAAACCAAACGCCTCTGGGAATTCCTTTGATAAGGATACAGTGGAAAAGGAAAAACGAGTACTTAAATCACGGATTCAATCTGTTTTCGATGATAAAATGCGCTATTCCAATGTCCGCCTTTTAGAAGAAATGTGTAAAGGAGAACCATATGCCCTCCAGGTAAATGGTGAAGCGGGCGATGTAGATGCGATCACACCGGAAAATTTATACGAATATTATCAGAAGGCCTTTTTAGAAGATGAGATGGACTTGTATGTCATTGGTGACGTAAAGGAAGAAGAGGTAAAACAATTAGCTGGCCAATTACTGCAGTTTGAAAACCGCACTCCGAAAAAAAATCAAACTGACAAAACAACTCATCGAACTGATGTGAACGAAGTAAAAGAAGCACAAGACGTGAAACAAGGTAAATTAAATATGGGGTACAGAACCAATATTGTTTATGGAGATCCTGATTATTTTGCCCTCCAAGTGTTTAATGGAATTTTCGGAGGCTTCTCGCATTCGAAACTCTTTATTAATGTTCGTGAAAAGGCCAGTCTTGCATACTACGCAGCAAGCCGGCTTGAGAGCCATAAAGGATTAATGCTGGTCATGTCCGGGATTGATTTGAAAAACTATGACCAGGCAGTCGGAATTATTCATGAACAAATGGATGCAATGAAAAAAGGGGATTTTACTGATCAAGAATTGGAACAAACAAAGGCGGTTATCCAAAATCAAATTATGGAGACTGTCGACACGGCCAGAGGTTTAACCGAAATCCTTTATCACAATGTGGTTGCAGGTACGACTATTTCTCTTGATACGTGGATGAATGAAATGAATAATGTCACAAAGGAAGAAATCACAGCCGTGGCAGAAAAGATTCAGCTTGATACGATTTATTTCTTAACGGGAACGGAGGCGGGCAAATAATGGAGAAAATTACTTTTGACCAGCTTCAGGAAGAACTTTTTCATGAAAAAATGTCCAATGGCTTAAATGTTTATATTCTGCCGAAGAAAGGTTTTAATAAAACATATGCCACCTTTACAACCAAATACGGTTCGGTTGATAACACCTTTGTACCACTCGGCAAAGAAGAGTATGTCAAGGTCCCAGATGGGATTGCCCACTTTTTAGAGCATAAGCTGTTTGAAAAAGAAGATGGGGATGTGTTCCAACAATTTAGCCGTCAAGGGGCTTCAGCCAATGCCTTTACATCGTTTACCCGTACGGCCTATTTATTTTCAAGTACGTCTGATGTTGAGAAAAATTTAGAAACACTGATTGATTTTGTACAGAGTCCATATTTCTCCGAGAAAACAGTGGAAAAGGAAAAAGGGATCATCGGTCAGGAAATTACTATGTATGATGATAATCCCGATTGGCGCTTATACTTTGGCTTAATCCAGAACTTATATCAAAATCATCCAGTGAAAATTGATATTGCTGGAACGATTGAATCAATTGCCGATATTGATAAGGATTGGCTTTATGAGTGTTATAATACTTTCTATCACCCAAGTAATATGCTGTTATTTATTGTTGGTCCTGTAGACCCTGATAAGATAATGACTCAGGTGAGAGATAACCAGGCTAAAAAAGATTATAAGGATATGCCGGAAATTAAGCGGAAATTTGAAGAAGAGCCGCCGCAGGCTGCTGAAAAGAAACAGGTTCTTCAAATGAATGTCCAAACCTCTAAAACTCTGCTCGGAATCAAAGCTCTTCATGTTGATCAATCGGGCGAAGTGCTGTTGAAAAATGAGTTAACTATGAATGTACTGCTTGATTTATTGTTTGGAAAAAGCTCCGAAAACTACAACAAGCTCTACGACGAGGGTCTTGTCGATGAAACCTTCTCCTACGACTATACTCAGGAGCAAGGCTTTGGTTTTGCGATGGTCGGAGGAGATACTGGAGAACCTGATAAGCTTGCTGAGAGGCTTAGACAAGTGCTCCTTGCTGCAAAGCAGGGAAGTGTGTTTAACGAAGAACAGTTAGAAAGAGCTAAAAAGAAGAAAATTGGTGCGTTTTTACGGGCTGTAAATTCACCTGAATATATAGCTAATCAATTTACTCGTTATGCGTTTAATGATATGAATTTATTTGATGTGGTGCCAACGTTGGAAAAAATAACCTTAGAGGACGTTCAAAAGTTAGCATCTGAAGTCATTTCTGAGGAACGTTTCTCTGTGTGCCAGGTAATACCAAAACAAAAGTAAAACGAGGAAGCGTCGATATCACGGCGCTTCTTTGCATGTTGAATTAACTGGTGGATAACATATAAAAAGTGGCGCATGGGTTAATTAACTGGCGGATAACACTTAATAGTGGCACAAGGGTCAATTAACTGGCGGAAAGCACTTAATAGTGGCACATGGGTTAGTTTACTGGCGGATAACATATAAAAGTGGCGCACAGGTCAATTTACTGGCGGAAAGCATATAGAAGTGGCGGACATGATGCTTTTACTAGCGTAATCCTGCTCACACTGGCGGATGACGGTTAGGTAACAGTGAATGGTCCTTATTAAAGAAAGAGTGATGTAAGTGAATAAACATGTATTATTAACGGGAGCAAGCGGGGGAATCGGACAAGCAGTCGCCCTGCATTTAGCGGCAAAAGGCTATCATCTCTACCTGCATTACAATCAAAACGAACAAACAATCCGGGAATTAATAAAAAAGCTCGAGCCATTAGGCGGTGAGTACATACCCATTAAGGCAGACTTTGCCTCTACAAATGGCTATCAGTCCATAGTGCCTCAGATCTTTTCATTAGATGCAATAATCCATTGCGGTGGAAAAAGTCATTATGGACTGCTAGTAGATCTAGACCATAAAGAAGCCCAAGAGTTATTCAATATCCATGTCTTAAATCCCTTAATGCTGACCAAAGAGTTATTACCTAAATTTTTAACCAAACGTTCAGGGAGTATCATTGTGATTACTTCTATATGGGGACAGACGGGCGCAGCATGTGAAGTGGCCTACTCTTCTGCTAAGGGTGCACAAATCGCCTTTGTAAAAGCACTTAGTAAAGAAGTGGCTTTAAATGGCATTCGCGTAAATGCCATTGCCCCAGGCGCGGTGGATACCCCGATGATGGAAGGCTTCACTTCTGAAGAACTAGAGCAAATTTCTTTCGATATCCCAATGGGGAGAATAGCGAAACCCGAAGAAATTGCTTCAAGTGTATCTTTTTTACTTTCAGAGGAGTCTTCTTATATTACAGGACAGGTGTTGTCTGTGAACGGTGGATGGTACACATAAGGAAAATTTCAGGTTAGTGGATGAATAGTTCTGGGTGATTCTTCGCAAAATAACCTTGTACTATTCTAAAGGAGGGAATACGATGTCTGTTTTAGAAAACTGGAAACAATGGGAAGACTTCTTAGCGGACCGTCTTCATCATGCACAAAATGAAGGCATGAGTGAAGGTGCTATTAGTAACCTTGCTTTTCAAATTGGTGACTACTTAGCCAATCAAGTTGAACCAAAAAATGAACAAGAAAGAATTCTTGCAGATCTTTGGTCCGTTGCTGATAAACAAGAACAGCAGGCCATTGCTAATATGATGGTAAAACTAATTTCAAATAACGGCTAAAGCGTAAAGAGAGGGACTAAATGGTCTCCTCTCTTTTCGCTTTTAGTAAACCTTCTTGCTCTACTGTTATAGATTTTTTAATAAATCCATCAGATTCATGGTTTTTCCTTTCATCTTCTATCAAAATCATTTATTATAAAGTTTAGATGTGACAGTGTAAGAAAATTGTCGAAACTTCTTTTTGGGGGTTTTTTATTTATGAAAAAAGAATGGTACTTAGAATATGAGATTCAAAAGAACCGACCTGGTCTTTTGGGTGATATTTCCTCTTTATTAGGGATGCTTGCCATTAATATTGTTACCATTAATGGGGTGGATGAAGGCAGGCGTGGATTGTTAATCTTAGCAAAAGATGATGATCAAATAAAACGGCTTGAGTCAATTTTAAATACAATGGACACAATAAAACTAATAAAACTAAGAGAGCCAAAACTGCGTGACAGACTAGCTGTTAGACATGGACGCTATATTCAACGGGACGCTGATGACAAAAAAACATTTCGTTTTGTGCGAAATGAACTTGGATTATTAGTTGATTTTATGGCAGAATTATTTAAGCAAGAGGGGCATAAACTAATCGGTATTCGCGGAATGCCTCGCGTTGGTAAAACAGAATCACTTGTTGCAGCAAGTGTTTGTGCAAATAAGCGGTGGTTGTTTGTTTCATCCACTTTGTTGAAACAAACGATTCGTAATCAGTTGATCGAGGATGAATATAACGCTAACAATTTGTTTATTCTTGATGGAATTGTCTCTACTAGACGTGCAAACGAACGTCATTGGCAGCTTGTTCGTGAAATTATGCGCTTGCCCTCCGTTAAGGTGATTGAGCATCCTGATATTTTTGTGCAAAATTCAGAATACACGCTAGACGATTTCGATTATATTATTGAACTTCGCAACGATGCCGATGAAGAAATTACTTACGACGTCGTTGACCAGCATAATATGTTCTCCGGATCAGATTTTGGAGATTTTGATTTTTAATTAATTGGAAGGTGTTACAGGTGACGGAACTAGGGAATCAATTAAAGGAAGCCCGATTAGCTAAAAATTTAAGCTTGGACGATCTTCAGACCATTACCAAAATTCAAAAGCGATATTTAGTGGGGATTGAAGAAGGAAATTATGAAAGTATGCCCGGGAATTTTTATGTAAGGGCCTTTATTAAGCAATATGCAGAAGCGCTAAATTTAAATCCTGATGAAATCTTTGAAACCTATAAGAACGAAATTCCGGCCTCTCATAATGATGAATTGCATCATTTATCACGAGTGAAAACACACAAGACGATTTCAGAAGGGAATTCAAGAATATTTGATGTTCTGCCGAAAGTTTTAATAGGTATATTTGTCATTGGTGTTGCTAGTGTTGTATATTACTTTGTTGCCAACCATGCTGGTGATAATAATAAGGAAACAGTTAGTAATGACCGTGAACAGGTTAAAATTGAAAAATCAAGCCAACTTGAAAAAGTAAAAGCTAATGAAGTAGTAAAAGAGGACGAAACGAAAAAAGAAGAAGAAGCTGCAAAGACAAAGACGGAAACGACCCCGCCTGCGGATACTCCAAAGCAGGAATTAACAGCTGTTCAAACACAGGGTAATACCACTACCTACGATTTGAAAAATGCTGATAAATTTGTCGTTAAGTTAGTTTCAAAAGGACAAACATGGGTAAGCATTAAAAATGGAAAACAGAAAACCTTTTTCCAAGGGACCCTTAAAAAAGGGGGAACCGAGAGTCAAACACAAGATTTATCTGCAGAAAATATGGCTGTGATTAGGGTTGGAAATGCTGCAGATACAGACATTTATGTAAACGATCAAAAGCTTGAGTATGCCATTCCAGCAACAGCCAATGTTCAGAACATCAAGATTCAATATGTTCTGAAGAATCAATAGTCATCTGCTGATGACTATTTTTCACTTTTTTCAATAAGGAGAAGAAATTATGAATATTCCTAATAGAATAACGGTATCAAGGATCCTATTAATCCCATTATTCTTAATTATTATGCTCGTACCCTTTGATTGGGGTAACATGCATCTTCTTGGGGCAGATATGCCTGTTACCCATTTTATTGGTGCACTTATTTTTATACTAGCTTCCACTACTGACTGGGTGGACGGTCATTATGCACGTAAATATAACCTGGTCACCAATATGGGGAAGTTCCTTGATCCATTGGCTGATAAATTACTAGTGTCAGCAGCCCTCATTGTTCTTGTAGAACTTAATGATGTCTATGCACCTTCTTGGATTGTAATCATCATTATCAGCAGAGAATTCGCTGTTACTGGACTTCGCTTGTTACTAGCAGGGGAAGGTGAGGTTGTTGCGGCGAATATGCTTGGTAAAATTAAGACATGGACACAAATTATCGCGATTTCTTCACTATTACTACATAATTTTATTTTTGAAATGATTTCATTTAGATTTGATATTTTGTCTTTGTGGGTAGCCATGATTTTTACTATTTGGTCAGGCTGGGATTATTTCGCTAAGAACAGCCATGTGTTAAAAAATTCAAAATAATACTTTTGAATTTTAGTTAAGGAGGGGATTTTAATTGAAGAATGCTGAGATTATTGCGGTAGGTTCAGAGTTGTTGCTCGGTCAAATTGTTAATACCAACGCCCGGTTTATTTCGCAGCAATTAGCGGACCTTGGAATCAACGTATTTTTTCATACAGTTGTGGGGGACAATCCTGACAGGCTGCTTTCTGCCATTAAAACGGCTGAAACACGCGCAAATGTCATTATTTTTACCGGAGGATTGGGACCAACTAAGGATGATTTAACAAAAGAAACGATTGCCCGTCACCTTGGGAAAAATCTAGTGTTGGACCAAAATGCATTAGAGTCTATTGAACTTTATTTCGCGCGCACTAATCGTGTGATGACGGAAAATAATCGAAAGCAGGCATTAGTATTAGAAGGCTCTCACATCCTTCCAAATGATCATGGGATGGCTCCTGGAATGGTGTTGGAAACAAACGGTAATACCTATATGCTTTTACCTGGTCCTCCTAAGGAAATGGAACCAATGTTTCGTCAATATGGATGCGTTGCGCTAGCCTCTAAGGATGCGGCGAATGAAAAAATTGTTTCTCGGGTGCTGCGTTTCTTTGGAATCGGGGAAGCTGCATTGGAAACGGAAATTATGGATCTCATTGATGCTCAAAGTAACCCGACGATTGCCCCGCTGGCTGGCGATGGTGAAGTCACACTGCGATTGACGGCAAAACATCTGGATGAGAATGTTGCACAGTCTATGCTGGATGAAGTGGAAAAGGCGATCAGTCAACGAGTGGGTCAGTTTATTTATGGATATGATGATACTTCTCTATTAGCAGAGCTTACCAACGTGTTGAAAGATAGAAACCTGTCGATTACGGCTGCTGAGAGTTTGACGGGGGGCTTGTTCCAGAAGGAGTTAACTTCTGTGGGTGGCGTGAGCTCTGTGTATAAAGGCGGCGTGGTTTGTTATTCGAATGAAGTCAAGCATAACATTTTGCAAGTTGCACAAGAAACACTTGATATTGATGGCGCCGTGAGTGAACAATGTGCGGTGGAGCTGGCGGAAAATGCTGCTCGCATTTTAGGTGCTGATATTGGTATTAGTTTCACTGGTGTAGCTGGTCCGGATGAGCTTGAAGGGAAACCGGTTGGCACGGTTTATATTGGGGTTGCTATTAAGGGAAAGCCGACCGTAGTTGAAAAGCTTAGCCTTGGAGGAACAAGGGAAGCTATTCGCAATCGCGCAGTGAAGTATGGCTGTTATTTTATTTTGAGAAATTTAAAAGAATCACAGAATGCTAAATAGTGAACTGTGACCCATAAAGTGGACAGTTTAAAAAAGACTTTTTATGCAGCTAGTAA
>NZ_JBALPZ010000159.1:0-4668 GCF_036965645.1 Neobacillus drentensis | reverse complement strand
GGTTTATCCTCTATGGATTTCACTATAGAATTTTGGAAAAATGGATTATTACAGTCCTTTAATATTATCCGGCCCATTCATTTGGTGCCGGATTTTATATTGCTAGTGAAGGATTATATGGTTCTTAAGAGGATACCACGATTATTATTATATATGTTATAATGAATTGTTATGCCTGAGCCTTAAAAGAAGTTATATAAGGCGAACTAGGATATTATTCTAAAAAAGGACGTCACTAAATGAAAGCAGTTATAAATGTTATAAAAGAGCAAATTGAAAATTTTTATTTGATCTTTCGATTAGCGTCTTATGATATAAAGGGAAGATACCAATCACATTATTTAGGTGTAGCGTGGCAATTTATTAATCCAGCTATGCAAATAATAATCTATTGGTTAGTTTTTGGGCTAGGAATAAGAAGTGGACATCCTATCGGGAGTACACCTTTTTTTGTCTATATGATATTGGGGGCAATTCCCTGGTTTTTTATTAGCTCTGCAATAATTCAAGGTTCTAACAGTGTATATAATAAAGTTAGTTTGGTCTCTAAAATGAAGTTTCCCGTTAGTGTTCTTCCTTCCATTACCATTGTTAGTAACATATTTAATCTTATCTTTATGTTATTAATACTAGGAGTAATACTTTACGTATATAGAATTAATCCAGGAATATACCTTTTACAACTACCGTATTTTATTTTATGTATGGTTATCTTTTTATTTGCTGTAACATTACTATTTTCTACAATAGCGACTATGGCAAGAGATTTTCAATTAGCATTACAATCCTTTATGAGAATGATGATATATGTATTACCGGTTTTATGGGATATGGAGAAATTATCGTTGTTAAACTTTTTTAGGTTAAATCCATTGTATTATTTAATTGACGGATTTAGAAAAACCTTTTTAGTTAAAGAGTGGTTCTTTCATGATTGGAAATATATGCTTTACTTTTGGATAATTACTCTTTTAATGTTATTTATTGGTTCAATTGTTCATATAAGATTTAGAAAACAATTTGTGGACTACATTTAGATATGGAGGCTTAACATGGTTTCAAGCCCAAAAGTGGATTTCAGAAATGTTTCAAAGAAATATACACTTCACACAAAAAAATTCGATAAGATTTTTGAAGTAATACTCTCAAGAGGCAGTAATAAAAGTTTTTATGCTCTTAGAGACGTCTCTTTTACCGTTAATGAAGGTGAAACAATTGGTATAATTGGGATGAATGGTTCAGGGAAATCAACCTTATCTAATTTGCTGGGCCAAGTTGTTCCACCCACATCTGGCAAAATTAAAGTTAATGGAGAAACATCATTAATTGCAATTTCAGTGGGGCTGAACAACAATTTAAAGGGAATAGATAATATTGAACTAAAATGTTTAATGCACGGTTTAAAAAAAGACGAGATCAATAGAATAACTCCACTAATCATTGATTTTGCCGATTTGGGTGATTTTATTCATCAACCTGTAAAGAATTATTCAAGTGGAATGAAAGCAAGGCTTGGTTTTGCTATTTCTGTTCATACAAACCCAGATATCTTGATTATCGATGAAGCTCTTTCTGTTGGGGATCAGACCTTTTATGACAAATGTATAAAAAAAATGAATGAATTTAAGAATGAAGGAAAAACTATTTTCTTTATTAGTCACTCAGTTTCTCAGATTCGTTCGTTTTGTGATAGGACTATGTGGATACATTATGGTGAACTAGTTGAATTTGGTGATACAAAAACAGTTCTAGCAAGCTATAGTAAATTTATCAAATATTTTAACAACCTAACGGATGAAGAAAAAAAGAATTATAAAAAAGAAAAAATGGTTAATCAACAGTCGGGTGATTTACCTAATCATAATCAGCAGATCAGAAGCAGGAAAAGCCCTAGTGTAAGAAAAAGGAAAATTAAATGGTTTTTCCAAATTTTACTTTTTCTTGCAGTTATCTTTCTTAGTTCTTTTTTGGTACTGATGGATGATGGATTTATTAAAGGTTCACAATCAAAAGTAAATCTAAAAAACCAGAGCATCCAAGAGGGAAATGCAAAGAAAGTAAATGATATTCAAAAGTTAGAGGTTGTCGGGACAAAGGCAATTCAAATTAATAAAGTTGGATATGTTAAAATCGAAAATGGGAATATATTCCAAACAAAGGAATTGCGCAAAAAAATTCATACCTTAACATTTTCTGATCAAGTATTTGTTGAAAAAAAATTGGGAAATTTGTATGAAATAAATTTGGACAATAAAAAGGGCTTTGTAGAAGCAAGAAATATTTATATTCCTGAGGATCAGCTAGAGAAACAAAACATACAAATTAATGATTTTATTATGAGCTTTCCATACTCATTTCGACAATCTTATGAATTTTATTTATCTTTTATTAATAGTAACGTTAACGAGATTGAAAAGAGCATTCGAGGAAAAACAGGTGAGCATACAGATGAATTAGGTAACAAATATATTGTTTTTGATAATATTACTTATCGAATTAATAATGATAATTTTTCAAATGCTATTATAGTAGATAAATTTAATTTCAATGACCTTAGCAAAGATCAATTAATTAAAAATGCGACTATTAAAAGTGAAGATAATAATTTTGTTTACTTATTAACTAACACTTATAATTATATTTTTGACTTAAAGAATCAAAAAGTTACAATTTCCCCAAGCCAATAGTCTGATTGTATTCATTATTTTTATAGTATATTCTTTTAGTTAGAAAAGAAACAAATGGTGACTTCCTAAGGGTCACCTTGTTTCTTTTTTGGGTTATTATATTATCGATTAAAAATTCATTTTAAGGAATGAGGTTCTATGCGGAGGCAATTACTAAACATCAAGAAAGGCCCATTTCTGTTTGTGATTTTATTTTTGCTCACAGCATCAGTTTGGTTGATTGTATCAATAGCAGACCAACCTGATTCTAAAGAGAATTCGAATAAAAGCAAAGCACCTTCACAAACGCAGATTAAACCTAAAAGTGTAAGATTACGAACTCCAGAAGATTTTGGTGCGAATGGTTTTGATAAAAAAATTGATACAAAAGCACTACAAGCAGCTATTGAAAACAGTGATACCTTAACTCTGAAGAACGGGGCTACATATATTATCGATAAGCCTTTAGTTAGTGAGCATTCAATTAAGATTGAAAGTGATAAGAATGGAAAGAAGAAACCTGTAATATTGCAGATAAGCAAGAAGAGTGCCTTTATTTTAAATAATACTCCAACTACTTCTACTGTAGTTAGTAAGAGGATTTCAATTAATAACCCTTACGTAACTTTACAAACTACTAGAGGGATGAAAGCTGGGGATTTGTTACATTTAACATCTAATAAATTATGGTATTGGGATAATAGAGGATATTTGAAAAAAGGGGAATTACATAAGATCACTAAGATTGAGGGAAATAAGGTATATTTAGACCGTGCTACCAGCGAAGATTATATGGTAGGGGCGGGTGAAATTGTTACTGCCACTGTGTATCCTAATATTTCAATAAAGTTGTCTAATATTTCATTTACACATCCTAAGGCCTATAAAACCGCTATGTTAAAAGTGAATTATACAAGTAATACTGATATTGAGAATGTATCTGTTTCTAATTCCAAGCATATTGGGATTTTTTTGAATTGCACATATCAAACTCAAGTAAGAAACTCATATATAAATTTAGGAACCACTAAAGACATTAACACGGGTTATGGAATTCAAGATTATGGTGGTAGTGGAACAATTGTAACAAGTAGTACTTTTAAACATGTGCGTCGTGGTGTGGATTTCTCGGGTAAAACACCTTCACGTTATGGTAAAGTGTCTAATTCTAAAGCATATGGATATAAGCAAGGAACATTAGCCAGTGGCAATAGTGGATTTGGTACCCATTCAACAGCAGAGAATATCACTTTTGAAAATAACTATGTAGAAAATTTTAATTATGGTTTTTTAACAAGAGGAAATAATATTATTGTAAAGGGAAATACATTAGAAGGTTATAGTAAAAACTTTATAGCCATATCTTATGGTGGCTCTGTAAATGTAATGAACAATACCTATAAAAGTAAGAATGGTAGTAAATTAGAAAATTTTCTTTTCGTTTTAAGTACCTATAATGGGTCTATATCGGCAACTGGAAATAGAGTCGTTGGTCAAAAAGGTCAATTTATAAACGGAGAAATCAGCCAATTGAAGCAGCTATTTGTAAAGGGTAATAGTGTCATACAACCATAAAAATAATCATAGTTTATATATTTCTCTTCTAAAGAACTAAGATCATTAAGCAATACCAAACATTAAAATTGAAATTATAAATCTAGATTTATTAGTGGGTGTTTAAGTATTAATAGACGAAGACTATATTCTATTATTTATTATATTTATGAAATAAGTTAAAATTATAGTTATGCGGAATATTCTCAGGTAGTAGATACTTAACCAAGAAATTTACTAGGAGGTAATAATTATAATGAAAGGAAAGTTGTTAACAATATTATCGATTGTGGTCCTTTTGATGATAACTGGATGTAGTAAAAGTACAGAGCAAAAACAGGGAGCAGAAAGTGACTCTCCCAAAATAGCTAACGTAGAGTTGAAAAAGATAGATAATTCTACAATAAAAGTTACTAGCAGCGCAGAGGGTCAGGAATTAGTATATGCT
>NZ_JBALPZ010000158.1:4835-5050 GCF_036965645.1 Neobacillus drentensis | reverse complement strand
CCCTTGCGGGACATACTTTGCTTTATTTGATGCTGTTCTAAGGTTTTTTGGTACTTTTTCATTTGATAATGCCAACCTTGATCAGAATGTAGGATCACTTGGTCTCCTGGCTGAAGGCGTTCAATCGCTTGGCCTAACATATCTGCTACCAATTTATAAACAGGACGTTTCATGACGCTATAGGCAATAATTTCTCCATTACATAAATCTAGTAC
>NZ_JBALPZ010000158.1:0-4663 GCF_036965645.1 Neobacillus drentensis | reverse complement strand
CCATTGATGGTTTTTCGATCGTGGTGGACCCCTCTTTTTTCTAGCTCTTTTGTAATCCGGCGATATCCATAACGACCTTTATGTTCATGATAGATCTCATTGATAGCTTCTTTTACTTTCTTATATTTATCAGGGTGATTTAACCGTTTTTCCCAGTAATAATACGTGCTGCGTGGAATGTCAGCGACTTTAACTAGATCCACGACTTCATACTGTTCCTTTAGTTCAAAAATTACTTGCGCTTTGATTTTGTTTGTAATTTTTCCTGCATTTGAACTAAAGCATTCAACTTTTTTAGGTAGGCGTTCTCCATTTCTAAACGCTTGATTTTTTCTTGTAATGCTTCTACCGATCCTTCAGCTGGTGCTGGATTCTTAAGTTCCGATTTCTTTGTATCTTCTTTCATGGATGGACGCCCCTTTTTATTGGATTTAAGGGCATCTAATCCTTGCGTTTCAAGTATCAGCTTCCAATTTAAAATGGTACTTGGTGCTGGAATATTGAAAATAGCAGCTGTTTCATACAGAGACGTCCCTTGTTCGTTCATGTAATTGAGTACGTCTAGTTTAAACTGAACTGTATAGTTTGTATAGTTATTCAGTAATCCTTTCTCACCATGATATTGAAACTGTAGAACCCATTTTTCAATTGTGCTTTTAGTTATTCCATAGATTTCACTAAGAAATCTATATCCTCCTTCATTATTTAAATATTTATGAACGACTTCTAATTTCTTTTCGATTGTAAATTTGGCCATAAAAAAACACCCCGTAAATGTTAGTTGCGTGTCTAACATTTACGGGGCAGTTCAGCTATCTAAAAGATATGCAAGTCCTTTTGTTTTGCTTTATGCTTCTTGTTGTCTGGTATTTCTTTAGGTTTCGCTCAGCCCAGTTTGTTAGGTTTGATTGGTGAAGCGGATTAAATATTGCCAGCTATTTTATACTAGGTGTTATTTCTTCAAAGGCACCCCGGAAGAAGCAACTTTCACAAGAATTACTCCTCATTTATAGTTAGCATACAAAAACTAATAAAACGTTTGGTTAATTTTTTCGGGACCGTATGTACCAAGGAATTCAACAATTTAATTAAACGGTTAATTAATCTTTTCACTTATTTCTCAAAGAAGTTAAAGAATATTTTGTTTATTTTTCCTTTATTTGGGTAACTAATAAATTATTTAACATTTATTTGGAAGTGACTTTTATGGCTGACAACCTGACAAAAGAGCAAAGAATTAAAAATATGAAAGCAATTAAATCACAATCTGCACTTGAAAATAAAGTTACTAAAGCACTTTGGAAATTGGGTTTTCGCTTCCGAAAAAATGTTAAGTTACTAGGGAAACCTGATATATCCATAAGTAAATACAAAATTGTTATATTTATTGACTCTTGCTTTTGGCATGCGTGCCCTATTCATGGAAACAGACCTAAATCGAACCAAGACTATTGGGATAAAAAACTTGATAGAAATAAAAAGCGGGATCTTGAGGTCAATGCATTTTACAAGGAAAAGGGTTGGAATATATTAAGGGTCTGGGAACATGAATTCAAAGAGGATTTTGATAAAGCAATAAATAAAATAGCAACCTTTATTGGTGAATCGAAGCTCCAGTAAATCATAGTTTTAATAAACTAATACCCCATTAATTAAAGAAGCCTCCTTATAGGAGGCTCTTTCTGGATTATTCTACATCTAATACAAATGCCTGCTGCTGTCCTTCTTCTGGGCTTGTAATTACCTTTGCTTTAACTTTTGAAGTGGAATTTCTTTTCTTTTTCTTCTCACCGGTTAAAAGCATCTGACTTAGTTCATCTTCCCATTTTGAAGGGACTGATTCATATACTATCCCTGCAAAAGAATTCAATATTGCTTCTACAATAATTTTTGCACCAACTGGAGGAACAGCCATTCCGACTTGTCTTCTAACACTTTCCTTGCCACCCAAAAATTCAAAATCATCTGGAAAAGTTTGTAATCTAGCTCTTTCTCTATTTGTTAAAGCTCTCGGCTCACTATAGTGGTACATATGAGTACCCCCTCCGCCTGAACCAGTTACCGTATATGCGGGCTCCTCTGGGTTTAGCCTTTTATATATATTTGATAACCTGGCCCCCTTAACATTTAACCTAAGATTCTCAGGTATTGCCTCTGACCAGGCATTTCCTCCTGGAGGAATATGATTTAGCATTTCAATAACTTTCTTTTGATGTGATGTGAACTCATGATTAAATGCATCTTCTGAAATTGGAGGTTCTTCTATGGCTTGTTTAGAAGTTCTAGGTTTATTCAAATATTCACTTGGGGGTGCGGGTACTTTAAACTTCCATCCTAAGTCTTTTCGAATTCCAACAATTATAATACGTCTTCTCGCTTGTGGAACCCCATATTCTTCAAACTTATAAAGATGAGGTGTAATATTATAACCTGCTTCTTCCATTTCCCTAAGTATTTGGATAAATGCATTACCTTCATTTGCAGATTCTAGTCCCCCAACATTTTCAGCAATAAACCACTTTGGCTTATGATATTTTAAAACTTTTATTCCATATGAGTACAGTGGACCATACTTACCTTCTAACCCCTTTGATTCACCTACAATACTATAATCATTGCATGGAAATCCAAATGAAAAAGCATCTATACTTTCTAATTTAGTAATATCGAGTTCCCTAACATCACCCTGTATCACTGTATCAGGTCTATCAGGACATATATTATGACGGAAAGTTTTGCAAGTTGCTTCATCATAGTCGTTTGCCCATACATGCTCAACTCCGTATTCCTCTCCGTTATATGTGAATCCAGCCATTTTTGCCCCTAGAGACAAGCCGCCAGGTCCGCAAAATAACTCTCCTTTTCTAAATATCATTTTTCACAACTCCATATTCGTACTCTTGTTCGATATTTTTATTATACCTTACCTTCTATAATGTTGAAAATAACAAGTCTTTCCTAAAAAAATAGACCTCTGCAATACAGAAGTCATAATTTTTCAATATCCTGGAGTTCAATTCGTGAGTTACTAGTAAACAATCTATGCAATTTATGATGATCTATAGATTTTATCATATGTTTTTGTAAGATACTAACTAGATTATGTGCTGTTAATACGCATCCATTTATTTTTGATTCACTAGAAACTTTTCTTATTTGATCGGATATATTCTTACCGAAACCATCTGCAATATACATAAAAAATACAAGATTCTCTGACTTTTCTATAAATGTTGGAATATAATTTTTTACCATTCTATTTTTATGATCGTTTGATATACTATAAGCCCTATACGCCTTAGTATCAATAATTCCAGAATAACCGGAAGGAGAATTTACAAGAATATCAGGATGCAGTGCATTACTGCCCACATGCGCAGCATCGAATCCTAACTGTATAAAAATATCCTTTGTGGCAATCTCAAATTCTGTTGCTAATTCTGTTCCACTGATAGCCATATTTAAATAACTAGTTTCAAAGGCACTAAAAGTATCTGGCCTAAAGCTCTCAAGTGCTTCCTCCACTTGATTTACAGTATATCCGGTATTTTCTGCTATTTCTCTTATCAAGGAGATTGTAGTATTCACTATAGGTTTTAAACCTGCTATATGCAGGAAATCACTTCGTATTCTCCTTATCCTATACATTTCATCTGTAACTACTTGTCCGCCAAAGTTTCTATTATCTCTATTGCCTCCCGGAGCTAATCCAAAATGCCTTTGGAATATTTCATTACCAAAAGGATGATTTGGGTTAAATGACCTTAAGTCAGAGCCGTCACTTAATATTCGGGAAACTTGTTCTTCCATCTCTTTTTTTATGTAAATTACACCTTTATCTCCCCTAGTGATAATTTGAGTGTATTCTAAATAGTTAATGAATGTATTTGCAATATCCTCTAGATATGATAACGTGGCTTTCCTTGACCTTACCCCTGTTGTACTACTGGTATAACTTTGGTCAAATGATTCAGTTAAAATTGAGTCACCATGTTCTCTATAATCTTGAATTCTTGAAATAACCTGTTCAACACACCTATTTGATTCATTTTCCCCTTCAGTAATTACAAATCTTCCTATTTCCTCCTTATTTAAAGCTTTAATTCTCGTATCTGATAGTAATTGGAGTAAAAAACGAAAAGGACGAACTTGAAATCTATAATGTATATCGACTCTTTTTCTTGTTGAGTAAGGAGAAGGATATTGCAATTTCATTAACTGATTGGTAATAATCGGTACAGGCGGTTGCCCTGATAGTAGAGCCTCACCAGCTAAAGTTGTCCTTATAACATTTAATTTTGTATCAATAAATATTAGACCAAGATTGTATAACCAAGATTCATATGTTCTAGCCCCACCACCTCTTTGGTCTCTTCGATGTCCTTCTCTTTTTAGACCATATCTCTCAAGTTCCTCTTCAAAATTCAAATGCCTATCCAAATTCTGTCTCCATACATCCCCCAAATTTTGAAGAGTAAATAGTGATAGAATGTCTACTACTGGGTATAACTTTCGTTTATTTCGCGGTATATGCCAATTATTTATCATTGTTCAGACCCCTAAAATGGAATGATTAGTTATTATTACCATTACAATAAAATTATACTAAATCCATGATTAACTTGGTTACATTTTTTATAATAAAAAAAACCCTCATCAATAT
>NZ_JBALPZ010000157.1:19495-34461 GCF_036965645.1 Neobacillus drentensis | reverse complement strand
AGAATCCCAGGTGATTCCCCCCCCTACCCCATATGTAGCTATACCTGTTTGCTGATCAATCAAGACTGTTCTAATCGGTACATTGAATACCGCTTCTTTATTTGGAGTTATATAACCGATTGTCCCACAATATACCTCACGCGGCTCCGGTTCCAATTCTGCAATTATTTTCATCGTGCTTACCTTTGGTGCACCAGTTATGGATGCACAAGGAAAGATTGCCTTTAAAATATCGACAAGTTCAGTATTTTCAGCCACTTTCGCTGTTATGGTTGAAGTCATTTGATAGACAGTTGGATAGGGCTCAATATCATATAAATTTGGAACCTGAACAGATCCTAATTCAGCAATGATAGATAGATCATTCCGCAGCATATCGACAATCATGACATTTTCGGCCCGGTTTTTTTCAGAAAGATATAACCAACGGGCATTAGCCTCATCCTCTTCAAAGGATTTCCCCCGTTTAATAGTCCCTTTCATAGGCCGAGTGATAATGATTTCATCCTGCAGACGGAAAAACAATTCAGGTGATGCCGATAAAATACTATACTCTCCCGTGTTGAGATAAGCACAATAATTGGAAGACTGAGCTTTTTTTAACTTCTCAAAAAAAGCAAAATCATCTCCCTCGAAATGGCTATGAAGTCGGATGGTATAGTTAGTTTGGTAAGTGTCGCCCCTCTCGATTCCGTCCTTTATCGCTTGGATTGATTGATTATATTCTTCTAAACTAACGGAAGGTTCCCACTCTGTAAGTGCATAAGTTCCTGTACTGCTAAAGCTTTGGTATTCTGGTTCAGCAAAAACCCCAAACCATAATAATGGCATTTTACTTTCCTTATTGGTAATAAATGCTGCATCAAAAGCAGGTGCACTTTCGTACGATAAAAATCCAGCGGCATAGTAACCGTTATTTACTTCTTCCTGAACAAGTTTAAGACAGGGCAAAACTTCATTTATGGTATAAGCCGCTATCACTTTAATTGGCCTTCTAAATATAAGAGGATTAATATCGCCCTCTGAATTAGCAAATTCAAAAACTAACCATGGTTCTTTTTTTTTAGTTTCCATCGTGACGTCCCTTTAATAATTAATTTTTCCACATTATAAATAGTGACAATAATTAATGTGAAAAGCAACTCTTTTCCTTTTATTTTATCTACTATTATAATAGGTTAAAGAGTATCGTAAGAAAATAAAAGGAGCTTATAATATGATTAACGTTTTATTTGTATGCCTAGGGAACATTTGCCGCTCACCAATGGCGGAAGCATTATTTCGTGACTTATTAGAAAAGGAAAATTTGTCCGACAAAATTTCAGTGGATTCCGCTGCTACGAGCTCGTGGCACATAGGTTCTCCGCCTCATAAAGGAACCCTTGCTATTTTGAAGAAATATAACATTTCAGCCAAGGGTCTTGTAGGACGTCAATTAACAAAGCAGGATTTTGAGAAGTTCGATTATATAGTAGGTATGGATGAAAGTAATAAAAGGAACATCTTCGAAATAACCGGACAGCCAAAGCATCCCAAAATCCTCCGTCTGTTAGACTTAACGGAACACCAAAAGGATGTGCCTGACCCCTATTACACTGGCGATTTTGAAGAAACTTACCAATTAGTTTCCGGAGGGTGCCTAGCCTTACTGGAAAAAATACACAACGAACACTACTTAAAATAATGGTTTTCAAGCCGGTAAGTTTATGTATGGATTGTATGAATGACCTATTGAATTATTGAGGTGAACTTCTTGAAGGAAAAATCGGCTCGCATCTACCTGCTATTTCTTTGTTTGTACGCAGTTTCTTATATGGGCAATGCCGTCTACGGTACATTTATGCCTGTCTACTTAAAAAGTATAGGTTTAAGTCAGACCTCCATTGCGACACTATTAAGCTTCGGTCCATTGGTTGCCATTCTAGCACAGCCACTGTGGGGAAGCATTGGAGATCGGTCAGAAAGTAAAAACCGAGTCCTTCAATTATTAGCTTTGGGAAGTGCTGTTTCCATATTGTTACTGCCGTTATCCAATCAGTACCTTTATTTATTACTTATCATTTGCCTTGTCACCTTTTTTCAAACATCAATATATCCTTTAAATGACGCTATTACTTTAGAACATCTTGCTCGAACCAAATGGAATTTTGGTCCAATTCGTCTAGCAGGAACAATAGGATTTGCAATTATGTCGGTTGCTTTTGGGATAGTGGCGAAAAAGAATATTAATAGTATATTTATCGTGTACTCTCTTGTTATGCTGCTAACCCTTGTAATCTGCACTCAATTGCCCAAAATAAAAGGTCATCAGTCTAGTAAAAACAAGGTTTCTCTGCTAGTTTTATTAAAAAACCGAAAACTCATGTTGTTTATATTATTAAATTTTATCGTTCAGATTACCCTTGGGTATTATTATGCTTTTTTCCCGATTTATTTTAATCAGCTAGGCGCAGATAATAGTTTGCTTGGCTGGTCTATGCTTTTCTCATCCATCAGTGAGGTGCCTTTTTTACTATTCGGCCATAAAATCATTGAACGATTTGGTATTCCCGTTGTCTTAGTAAGTACTGCCTTTTTTGCTGGTCTGCGGTGGCTGTTCTGTTATTTTGTCCATAATCCGTATCTCCTCCTTCCGATTCAAATGCTTCATGGATTAATTTTTATCGTATTATCCGTTACGCTTGCTATCTATATCAATCAGGAGGTGCCTAAAGAACTTAAGGCCTCAGGACAAACGATGAATGGATTGATTAGTTTAGGTTTAGCTAGAATAATAGGAAGCATGGCAGGCGGAATTGCCAGCGAATATGTTGGAATGCGGGAAGTATTTTTATATAATTCCGCGGTGGCTTTTATTACTTTTATCGTTTTTATATTTATTTTCTTAAAAGAATCGAGAACCGTGCAAAAGGTGACAGTATAGTAAGCCTGCAAAAAGACCGTTTAATTAGCTAAACGGTCTTTTTAGAATAAAATGTTCGATAAGTAAACAACCGAAGTCACTGTTATCATACTAAGTATAGTAGACATTAAAACAACTTGGGCTGCATACTCCGGGTGATTTCCATACTCTAACGCGAATAGAGCACTGTTTCTGGAGGTAGGAAAAGAGCTGGCAATAAACAAAGCCTGTGCCGTCGTTCCATCTAATTTTAATGTTGTAATAATAAATATCGCTATCAATGGAGAGAGAATTAAACGGCCAAATAAACTTAAAAACAGCGGCAGGGAAAAACGACTTATTTTTATATAAGCACTTTGTGCACCAAGAGTAACTAACGCGACTGCCAAGAATGCATTCGACGTATTATGGATTGGTGTCCAAATAAAAGCCGGAATTTTAACATGGCAGGAATGTCGAACCAAACCTAATATAAATGCATAAATGACAGGATTTTTTAGAAATTCCTTTAATGCACTAAATCCTCTCTGATCAACCGAAACCGAATTAAACAACCCATAAGTGTAAGTTAGCAAATTCTGAAAAATCATCACCACAATCTGAATAGATGCCCCTAATGGGTTATGTTGAAAAACCAGCTGACTCACCGGTAAACCAAAGTTTCCAGCATTATTTAACACAATACTATTTTTAAAGGTGGATGACAGCCCGTTGTCAAACTTAGCAGCTTTTGATATCACCGATCCTATGATCATCAAACATGTACATTGGATAACCAAAAATCCGAGAATATGCACAAGCGTTTCTCCGCCAACATTATTTTGATAAATATTCACAAAGCCAACGGAAGGCATAAGAAAATATGTATTTAATTTAGATAATGTACTCATATCAAACTTAAACTTCCGATGCAGCAATACACCTGCAGCAATTAAAAGAAATACTGGTAAAACCACATTTAATAAAATAAGAAAAAAGACTTCCATAAGACTCTCCTATTTATAAAGACAAAATCCAAAAACTCCATTGTAGGAGCCTTTGGATTTTACTAGAATATTAGATTGGTATGATTGTAAGCACTAGTGCAACTACTATCATCACCGCCGCTGAACCGCAAGCCCATTTTAAAAAGGAGCGCTGTAAATCTCCGAAATCTGATCCAACCATCCCTACTAATAAATACGTCGAAGGTACTAATGGGCTTAATAAATGGACTGGCAGTCCCAATAACGATGCGCGGCCAATCATGGCCGGGTCGATTCCATACCCGCTGGCAGCTTTCGCTAGTAATGGAAGTACCCCGTAGTAAAATGCATCATTTGACATAAAAAATGTAAATGGTGCACTGATTATAGCCGTAATAACGGCAAAATGAGAGCCCAACTCTGCTGGAATATGAGTGATCATCGTATTTGCCATTGCATCCACCATTTTTGTCCCTGCAAGAATACCTGTAAAAATCCCAGCAGCAAAAACCATCGATACAACAGATAATGCATTATCTGCATAGTGCATAATCCGTTCTTTTTGTTCATGGATATTTGGATAATTGATGGTAATTGCAATCGCAAATCCAATCATAAATAATACTGTACTAGGCAGTAATTCCTGAATAAGCGCCACTAATAGGATAATCGTAAGCAGATAGTTTACAAGAATTAACTTTGGACGTTTTAGGAAAGCATCCTCTGTTGTTGCTGCCATCACGGCAAGAGTACTATAATCAATTTCTAAAACACCAATTCGTTTGCGCTCTTTTCTGCCAAGGCAAAACGCCATAAATAATACAAACAACACTCCACCTATCATACTTGGTATGACAGGAGTAAAAATATCTCCCATTTCAAGATGTAGTGCGGTCATGGCTCTAGCAGTAGGCCCTCCCCATGGAAGAAGATTCATTACACCAGAAGCAGAGACGGCGATTCCAGCGAGGATTAAAGGTTTCATCCCAATCCGTTTATACAATGGAAGCATGGCTGAAATGGTAATCATATAGGTAGTAGTTCCATCACCATCTAGAGAAATTAATAATGCAAGGACTGCTGTTCCAATGGCAATTTTTACAGGGTCCCCTTTTACAAGTTTTAAGATCGTTGAAATAATAGGATCAAAGACTCCAGCGTCAATCATGATTCCGAAAAAGAGAATTGCAAACAGAATCATGATTCCGGTTGGTGCGACACTTTTGATCCCTTCAAGCGCCATTGGCCCTAGTTCTTTGCCGAATCCCCCAAATAAGGCAAAGGTAACCGGTACAACCATGAGTGCAATCATCGCAGATAACCGTTTAGTCATAATTAAAATCATAAAAATAAGAATCATTGAAAATCCCAAAATTGCAAGCATCGTTTCCACCCCTTTTGTTAGTAAATTTATAATAATCTAAATACTCGGGTATGAAAACGATTACAAAATAAAGTTATTAAAGTACTTTAAACTACATTTTGTACATATTGTTCACAAGATTATAATACAAATAGAAGATGCCTTTTGGCATCTTCATGAAATGGGATAATACTTTCTTTCAGGTCTCCCGACAATTCCATAAACCACTTCCGCCTTCACTTCATTATTCGAGGACAGATATTCCAAATACCGTCGAGCCGTAATCCGGGAAGCCCCCATTTCCTTCCCCACTTCTTCAGCAGAGAGGCCATGATTTTTATTCAAAAGGACTTTTTTCACCTTTCCAAGTGTGATCTCATCAATTCCTTTCGGAAACCCGCCTTTTCCAATATTCTCAATAACATTTTTACCAAACAATTGGTCTAAATATTGCTGATTTACTTCTTGTTCAGAAGAAAGGAGTGAGTATTTTTTTAGATACTGTAAAATTACTTCGTCAAACCGTTCCCTATTGACAGGCTTAATTAAATAACTTTCGACACCGTAGCTTAATGCTTTTTCAATAAAAATCTTATCTGTTGCAGCAGTTATCATGATAATACTGACCTTTGGAAAACGCTCTCTTATGATGGAAAGCAATTCTGACCCCAGCATGTCTGGCATATAGACATCTAAGAGCAATAAATCGATTGTTTTCTCCGTCAGCAATTTCAATGTCTCATTCCCATTTAATGCTTTTCCAACTACATCAATTTCCTTAAACTTTTTTAAAAATTTTTCATGTATATCGGCCACTCGAAAATCGTCTTCTGCAATCATTGCGCTAATCTTATGCATGTTCTTGCCTCCTCTGATATTGCTTTGGGAGATACACGGTAAAAACTGTCCCATCTTCCTGATTACTTTGGACTTCAATCATCCCATTCATTTCAACCACAGCTTCTTCTGCATTTGACAGCCCAAATCCCCTCGGCATGTCCCCCTTCTTAGAAGAAAAGCCCCTATTAAATAGATTAGGAATATCGTTCTCACTGATTCCCTTTCCGTTATCTGAAATCTCAAAAATGATATCACTGCCGATATCGGTAGCGAAAAATTTCACTATTGGATTGTTTAAATCAGAGACTGCTTCAAGGGCATTGTCTATTAAATTGCCAATGATAACAATTAGACTGGTAAATTTTAAATGGGATGGCAAAGCTTCGATATAGCTTTCTGGGTTAATCTCAAGGTTAATCTTTTTTTCCGATGCTTTCCCTAATTTTCCCAAAAGAATAGCTTGGACCTTTGAATCTTTAATCTGGTTAAATAAAATCGTATTTTGAACTTGTAATACCTGGGTTTCCGCTTGAATCATCGCAATTGCCTGATCAAATTCACCGAGTTGAAGCAAGCCTGATAACACATACAATTTGTTTGTGTATTCGTGTGTTTGAGCACGAAGGTCTTCCGAATAACTCTTTACTTCTGATATCGTGTTGACCATTTGCTCAATTTCTGTTTTATCACGAAAAGAAGCAACAACACCACTTATTACAGATTCATCGAAGAGTGGCGTGCAATTGACGATTACGGTTTTATCCTTCCAAACTACTTCTTTATCAACGATCGGACTCCCCGATTGTAAAACTTCATATAAATCCCCTGATGGAAACAGTCCATCGACTTTTAAATGGCGGACAGAACCTTTAATGTGTAAAAGGTTTTTTGCAGGCTGATTCATCATGGTAATAAATCCGTCTCTGTTAACGGCTAAAATTCCTTCTTTCACTCCATGGAGTACGGCGTTCTTTTCTTTATAGAGTGTAGCAATTTCATAGGGTTCGAGGCCCATTGTATCTTTTCGAATATTCCGTCCAAGCAGCATGCTGCCTAAGAAGGAAATTAAGAGAGCAAAGATTGAGACTAATACTACCTTTATAATATTTTTTGTAATTTGTTGATTTACGTCTTCCAACAGAAAGCCTACTGAAACGACTCCAATCACTTCTCCGTTTTTGTTTAAGATAGGCGATTTCCCCCTAATCGAGGGACCTAGTGAACCGTTTGCTTTGGAAACATAATATTGCCCTTTTTTAATAGCCTTATCATTATCTCCACCCCTCATTTTCTTTCCGATCATCGATTTTAAGGGATGAGAGTACCTTATTCCATCCATGTTCCCTACCACCACAAATTCCGCACCCGTTTCTTTTCGGATTTTTTCCGCTAAAGGTTGAATGATTTTGGATGGGTGACTAGACTGAAAACCTTCAATAATTGTCGGCATAAATGATACTGTTTTTGAGATTTCTAGTGCCAGTTTCCCCTTGTTTTCCTCTATTTGTTTACTTTCCATATAGCTATAAAATGAGGTCATCAGGAGGATTAACAAGAACCCCAGTAACAGGGCCAGCCCAAAGATTTTTGTCTGAAGCGATATATTTTTTGTTTTCAGAGCAGATACCTCCTCGTTGAAAGCAATCGAAACATAGTTTTATTATATCTTTTGTTGAAAGAGATTTCTTTTATAAACAAAAAAAAACTATCGTACAGATAGTTTTTTATCGATCTATTAATGTTCGCGATTTACCATATAATTTAATAAATGCTTTAAGAACGTAATATTACGAGGCACTTCTTCCAGTGCCTCCATTGCCAGACAGTAATGCTCCCACATCTCTTTTTTTGCACCTTCCAGACCTAGAATGGATACAAAGGTAGAGTTATTATTTTCTTTATCCTTACCAATTGCTTTTCCTAGTTTGCGATCGTCCCCTTCTACATCCAGAAGGTCATCCTTAATCTGAAAAGCAATACCGGCAAAACGGGCAAATTTCTTCAATGCCTCCATTTCGGACTCCTTGGCTTGAGCAAGGATGGCAGGCATAATGATGGAAGCCTCAAATGCAAGTCCTGTTTTATAAAAACTCATGGTCGTTAATTGTTCTAATGTTAACGGCTGTCCTTTTGAGGACAAATCCATTGCTTGCCCCTTGCACATATTCTCTGTCATACGGGCCGAATACTGAATCATCTTAAGCACTGTTTTTGCTTCAAATTCAAGAAGAGATGCTTGTTCCTCTATCGCTTTCTGTGTTAAAAACAGACCAGTTAATTCCGCAATTGCTGCATTATACACCTCATGCAGGGTCTGGCGCCCTCTACGGAAGGAAGCATTATCCTGAGAAGGAAGATCATCGAAAATAAGGGATGCTGTATGCATATATTCCAATGACTTTAAAAGCGGCATTATGGCAGATTCATTTAATCCAAACCCATTTACGGAAATTTCCCAAGCAACAATCGGCCTTAATCTCTTTCCATCACCAAAGAGACTATAATTGGAGGCTTCCATAATGGAGTCACCCATCAAAGGTATATTTATTCCCTGCTGGATTTTTAAATTGTTATTAATTTGAACCCGTACTGCCTCTATCCGATCCAAAAAATCATCTTGTTCCTGTCGATCCTTTTTTAAAACTGTAATGATATGGTCCCGAAGCAGTTTATCAAAGAAATCCACATCATCTGCTTCTTTAACCATTTTTTGAATAACACGGTTGAAACCTGGTTGTCCGGAAGAAAAAAGTTCCATCACTTCGTTGTATTTTGCCATTCCGATTCGTTCCTTAAATCGTTTGAGCCCGTTTATGGCTCGATCAAGTATAACCTCACAGATCTTGGCATCTTCGTTATAGACATTATGGATTAAATTAGCGATTACCGCCCAATATAATTCAAAGGGATTTATCAAATCGGGACGCTGATCATGATATTTGAGAAAATACGTATAAGGTGTCACTGCCCCGTCCTTTAAATCATCAAACATATCGGCAAAATCATCCGCCAGCTGATTGTATATTCCATAATAAAAAGTCCGGTTGTCGAACCCTTCATCCTCTGGCGCACTTATGACAGAGCGGACAATCAGACGAGAAGAAGATGACTTTAAAATAACCGGTATATAAAGCTCTTCATTTGAATAATTGGGGTTGGATAAATCCTTTTCACGGTCTACCTCCTGTGAGTTAAAAAACACATAGGATTGTTCAAAAAATGCTATCAATGTCTCTGGACGCTGTTTATTTTTAATATATTCATAGGCATCACGAAGTTCTTTATGGATGTATTGAATCAGTTTTACATTACTACCTGCCCATCTCCCCAATTCCGGGACAGCCCCAGTAATAAGAGTGGTACGGATTAAGTTTGAATATTCTTTTTTTTCGGCATTGGATAAAATATTTGAATCAAGGAGATCGTCAATAAAAGGATAAGTCAGACCGTAGGAATAGCCAAGTCTGATAGCTTGGTCGAGTTTTTGTTTCCGGTCTTCTGGGGATACATGATCGTCCATTTCCTCAACCACGTGCATAATTACTCCAGCAATGATTTTGATTAGCTTACGCTGCGCATGATTGGCATCCAATCCCTCTGGAATATTCAGGGAGACAGTTTTTAATTTATCTAAAACCCAAATCATCGCTGATTCAATGCCTTCCTTCTGGGCCCACCGGTATAATCCCGCCACACTGAACGAGTTTGCATTATCTTTTCGACTTTTGGTCAGGTTCTTTTTTAAATTATCAACGGATCGTCTAATGCTTACCTGGGTTTCAGGTGAATCCAGTGCTTTGCCCAGATCTCGCATATATAAATAAGAAATACTGCGGTCTAGGTAACGATCTAGTTTACCAGTGTAATCCAGCCAGCGAATATAATTGTAATATCCTTGGGAAGCCGTTTTTTTCCTCTTGCGTGAAAATATAGATAAGATTGGATGATGATGAATATGGTTTTGTTTCCATGATTGAATATCTTTTGTTAAGGCAGGAACATAGGTCTTATTCATGACCTGATGATAAAGTGATTGAAAATAATCGGCTGCCCGCTGCTCTGCCAGCTGATAACTTGTTTCGGCTTTTTTTAGTAATTCCTCATTCATACAATCATTACCCCTACTTTAACTAATTAGTTGCTCATATTTCATCAAAATTAGTTCTATATATTTAATTATAAAAAGTAATTCACTATAAAACTATCAAAATTTAATATTGGGGATTAGCATGTACCTTATATTATTCATTTGGATTATTCAAAAGAACAAATGAATGAACCTCATGATCATTGTAATGAGTATTGCATCTTATAATGAATCCAACTTAATACGAAACCAAGTTTAACAATTTTACCTTAATTAAATTTTAAATGATTATTTATCATCTACTTACAAATCCTATGAATAAGCTTCAGTTTCAAAATTGCTGAATAATTGACTAAGGTCCTTTAATGTATAAAGTCTTGCCGTTAAAAGAAATAAATCATCGTAGTTATTACTTGTATATTCATCAATAATTTCAAGCCCTTTTTTAAAATTTCCAACTAAGTAATGTGTGTATTTTCCATCCCAGGAATACTGATTGATTCGCAAAAGTTCATCGGCGATTATTTGGAACTTAAATTCCTCAATTAACAGTTTTACTTGATACAGTTTATCAGGATGAAACCGAAAGTTATTTCTTTGGTTGTGGCTTTTTTGAACATATTTTATGAAACCATTTATATTTTCAGCCAACAAAATGGCTTTTTGCATCTCATATTTCATTTTCATTTCCCCTTTTAACTCTTTAAGAAGAGTTTATGTTTTTATACAGTCATCTGACACCTTCGTGACATAATGGTTGACATTTTTGATTGTCCCTGTTTATAATTTATTTCGCACACGAAATATTCTTATGAGTAATATTAGATTTCAGAAAGAAAGGGGGGTTCAAAAATAGACGTACTTAATAATGAAATTTTAGGAAGTTTTATGGAAATAAATAAAGCCTACAATAAACTTGTAAAACATGATGCAGAAAGATTAGGAATTACTCCTGTTCAATTAAAAGCACTATACAAAATTAACTACAATCCTAATATCAGTTTAGGTGAACTCGCTGAAAAATTAAAACTGACCAACAGTACCGTTAGTGGAGTGATTGACCGGCTCGTTCATGGTGACTTAGTCGAACGAGTGATACCTCCCGGAGATAGAAGATCTGTCTCCATACGTTTAACAGAAGAAGGAATAAGAACATTGGATCAATTTAATTCTTCTGATTCCATGCTTATAAAGAAAATGAAAGAAGTCCTTGATTTACCAGAGGAGGAAATCTCTCATCTGCTGCGTCTTCATAAACTGGTATTGGAAAAGTTAACCATTGAGGAGGAATAATTGAATGAGTACGAAACGTTTACTTTTAGTCAACATTATTATTTTAATTGTCTTAGTAGGTGGAGGTTTTGCAGGATATGCTTACTACAATAAAACCGTTAATTATTTAACGACAGACAATGCGCAAATCGCTGGACAACAAGTATCCATTGCAGCTCCTGCTAACGGAAAATTAACGGGATGGGAAGGCAAAGTTGGGGATAGTTTTTCTAAAGATCAAACAATTGGGACGATTTTAACGACTGGAACCGATGGACAGCCAACTGAAATGAAAGTTACTCTTCCTACAAACGGAACAGTTGTCCAAAGTAACGCGGTCCAAAATTCATTTGTTGCAGCAGGAACACCGCTTGCACAAGTATATGATCTAAATAATTTATGGGTAACAGCTAACATTGATGAAACAAAGCTTGACGAAATTGCTGTCGGACAAGATGTTGACATTTATGTTGATGCTTATCCTAATTCAGAATTAAAAGGGAAAGTACAACAAATCGGTTTAGCAACCGCAAGTACATTCTCATTGTTACCAAGTTCAAATAACACAGCAAATTACACAAAGGTAACACAAGTTGTTCCTGTTAAAGTATCCATTGATGACAATAAAGGTGTAGGAATAGTTCCTGGTATGAACGTGACCGTGCGAATTCATAAGTAGGTGATAAGATGTCAATATATATCACGGTTTATGCCCTTATATGTATTTTGGTGTTACTACTCATCAATTTTGGTGTGTTGAAACAAAAAAAGCCGAAAATTGCTCAAACTGAAGTAAAAAACATAGAAGTAGAAGATGTCCCACAAAACCAAGTAATCGATAAGAAGGATCAGCATGAAGATCTATCAAGTCAAGTCGAGGAAATGATAGCAGATAACGCGATAGCAGAGCCAGCTTTGGAATATGTTCAAGCCGATGTTGAGCCGAAAGAAGAAATTAGAGAACGTTCCAGACAAGCAGAAGGTAAAACAGAAAAATCTTCAGGAACCGGGAAAATTCTTACTGCATTAATGCTTGGAGCATTTGTCGCCATTCTTAATCAAACATTACTTAATGTAGCAATTCCTCATATCATGAATGATTTAGGAGTTTCTGCGAATACAGTACAATGGCTATCAACTGGTTATATGCTTGTTAATGGTATTTTAATACCAGTTACGGCTTATTTGATTGAAAAGTTTGGAACCAGGAAACTGTTTATTGCCGCGATTTTACTATTCACCCTGGGTTCTTTGGTTTGTTCCCTATCAATCAACTTTACCATGCTGATGATTGGAAGGGTTGTTCAGGCTAGCGGTGCTGGTATTATTATGCCCTTGCTTATGACTGTCTTTTTCGCCCTCTTCCCTCCGGAAAAACGTGGGAAGGCGATGGGACTCATGGGAGTTGTTATGATCTTTGCTCCTGCTATCGGCCCAACATTATCTGGTTGGCTGATTGGACATTATTCATGGAGATTATTGTTTGATATCGTTATTCCAATTGGTGTAATTGATTTAATTTTCAGCTTCATGTGGATGAAGGATGTCACCAAAACAACAAATCCCAAGTTTGATTTCCCAGGATTATTATTTTCTACCTTAGGTTTTGGATTTTTGTTATATGGATTTAGTGAAGCAGGTAGTGATGGCTGGGACAGTGCAACAGTTGTTATTTCTTTAACAGTCGGAGCGATATTTATCCTCGCGTTTATCTGGCGTGAACTGACAACTGATAAACCAATGTTAGATCTAAGAGTATTTAAATATGACATTTTTGCCTTAACTACAATCATTAGTATGATTGTCAACATGGCTATGTTTGGTGCGATGATTTTGCTTCCTATTTATTTGCAAAATATTCGTGGTTTTACCGCCTTAGAATCTGGTTTATTGATGCTCCCTGGTGCGATTATAATGGGAATTATGTCACCAATCTCGGGTGCACTATTTGATAAAATCGGTGCAAGGTGGCTTGGAGTCATAGGCTTAACCATAACGGTTATTACAACCTGGCAATTTACGAAATTAAGTATGACAACAAGCTACACCCATCTGCTTCTCCTTTATGTATTTAGGATGTTTGGTATGTCATTCATTATGATGACCATTATGACAGAAGGTCTTAACCAATTACCTCGCCATCTTGGGGCACATGGTACGGCGGCATCCAATACGGCAAGACAAATTGCCGGCAGTATTGGAACTGCCTTCCTTGTTACCGTTATGACCTCAAGGTCAGGAGTGCATTATGGGGAATATATTAGTACAATGACTAGTGCGAATCCATTCATCGCAGGTCAATTTTCACAGCTGAGTCAAGGCTTAGCAGCACTAACACACATGCCGGCAGCAGCTGGTAAACAACTTACTACCTATGTGCTTTATGGGCAAGTCATGAAACAAACTACAATAGATGGGATAAATGATGCATTTATTGTGGCTACCATTATTGCCTTTATAGCCCTGGTATTGGTATTCTTTGTAAAACGGGCTCAGATACAAAAATAAAAATTTATTAATTAGAAAGAGGATTCCCAAAAGACTACTTCTTTGGGAGTCCTCTTTCTTACTGTATGGAATAAGAAAAAGCCGCTCAGCAAAACTGAGCAGCTTAAATTATGAATGATTGAAATTATAGTCCAAGGGCTTTTCTCGTATTTGGTCCTACAACGCCATCTACTTGCAAGTGCTTGGCTCTTTGGAAGTTACGGACTGCGCTATCAGTGTTTGCACCAAAAATTCCATCAATCCCTTTGGTGCTGTAACCAAGAGATGTCAGCTTCTGCTGAAGCGTGACTACGGCAGGTCCCCTGCTTCCTTTTTTGAGGGTCTCCCCTATTGTAGTAACAGGAACAGTAGGTGTACTTTTCCCACCTTTCAATCCATTCGCCACTGCAATAGCATCGAAGGAGCTATTCGAAGTGGTAATAACAACCGGTGTATTCACTGGCACCTGATTGAATAACCACTCTACCTCATTATCATACATCCGCACACATCCACTGCTCACATACCCGCCAATTGAACTTGGGTTATTGTTTCCGTGAATTCCATATGTTGTCCCCCATGTTCCTCGGGCATTTAAACCCATCCACCGATTACCTAGCGGGTTTCGAGGATCTCCTCCTGGGATGTGACCTTTGTAGTATGGACGGTTAACAATTTTGTTAACAATTTTAAATTTGCCTTCTGGTGTTAAGGAACTACTCCGTCCTGTGCCCACTTTAAATTGTTTCTTCAAGACGCCGTTTTCATAGTAAGCCAGACGGTTGTTTGCTTTGTTAATGATAATAAACTTGTTGACAGTCGCCGCCGAACTAGAGGGTACACCGAAACATAAGCTAAACAATAACAGAAAAGCCAAACTAATAAAAATTAACCATTTTCTTTGCAAATTTATCCCCCCAACTACCCATTAAAATAACTAATCCGTGTATTTTATGTTGGGCGGGCATATCCACATTACAATTTTGTTAGAAATATTACGATCTAGCTCTCTGTGTTACACCCGGCCTTCCATTATATTAATATTTCTAC
>NZ_JBALPZ010000157.1:0-19446 GCF_036965645.1 Neobacillus drentensis | reverse complement strand
TTTTCCTATTTCCTTTTTAACGAACAGAAATAAATAAAAAGTATTTTTTTATTTTGATAGGACGGTATGACTAACTGCCCCTTCCCTTTTTACTAGAGTTACATACGTAATCCAAACCAAAAAAAAAACAAACCCACTATATGTGAGCTTGTTTTTATTAATCAAATCATGATCATTATGCTGAAACTCTTATATTCTTTTCCTTTTTTCTGTTAAACGAATACAAGATAAATAAAAGAATAAACCATATTGGTGTCAATAATAAAGCTGTTCGTGTTGCTTCAGCAAAAAGCATAACAATTAGAATAAACACAAATAACGCTAAGACCGCATAATTAATAAACGGAGTAAATGGTGCTTTAAAAGTCGATCTTTTTCGCAGGTCTGGACGTAGTTTCCGATATCGTAAGTGACAAACTAAGATAATACCCCAAACCCAAATAAAGCAAATTGCACTGATCGTTGTCACGATGCCAAAAGCCTGTTCGGGAATCAACTTGCTTAAAAGGGCTCCCATTGATAAAACAAGTGCTGAAACCAATAACGCATTACTTGGTACATGGTTCTTATTCAATTTAGAAAATGGGGCCGGGCCTTGATTTTTAGAGCTTAAATTAAATAAGATTCGGCTTGTTGAAAATAATCCACTATTACAGGCAGATGCCGCAGATGTTAATACGACGAAATTAATAATTCCTGCTGCAATCGGTATTCCTACCAAACTAAATGTTTTTACAAAAGGACTGTTTGCTGCGTTTAACTGTGTCCATGGATTAATACATAAAAGGATGAATAGCGCCCCCACATAGAAAAATAGAATCCGTAACGGAATTTTATTGATTGCAGAAGGAATATTTTTTTGTGGATCAGATGTTTCCGCTGCTGATACACCCACTAATTCAACACCCACATAGGCAAAGACTACCATTTGAAAAGATAGTAAGAAACCTGAAACACCATGCGGAAAAAGACCACCGTACTCCCAAATATTTTTTACAGAAACAGTTGCCACATCTGTTTTAAATCCTATTACTAATAAGATAACGCCTATTCCGATTAAAGCGAGAATCGTTATGACTTTTATTAAGGCAAACCAAAACTCTAACTCGCCAAATAGTTTTACCGTTAATAGATTTAGTCCCAATAACAGAACTAAGCAGACGATGGCTGGAACCCATTGAGGGATATCAAACCAATATTGAACATATACACCAACGGCAATAATATCAGCCATGGCGGTCATGATCCAACAAAACCAGTACGTCCATCCCGTTACAAATCCTGCCCATGGTCCAATGTAGTCTTCAGCTATATCAGTAAAAGATGTATATCCCGCTTTTGATAAAAGAAGCTCCCCTAAGGCTCTCATTACAAAAAAACAGGCGATCCCTATGATGGTATAGGCAAACATAATGGATGGACCTGCTAATTGGATAGCTCTACCTGATCCTAAAAATAGACCTGTTCCAATTGTTCCGCCAATCGCAATCAATTGAACATGCCGGTTTTTTAAATCCCTCTTTAATTCTTGTTGTGCCACTTGAAACTCCCCCTAATGGTAAAATAATTCTTCTTGTATCTGTGAAAAGATGAACAAGAAGTAAACCAATAAAAAAAGAGACTGGAATTTCTCCAATCTCTTCGGGCGAAAGAATAACAAATAATATCTATTACTCTATTTGGTAGAATAATAAATAGTCTTTGTACTCTTCTGTCCTTTTGCCTGAGATTGTGAACCCTTCGGCGCCGCTCTTTAGCGGTCTCTCCAGAAGCTGCTCCTGCTATAGTGTGATCCATAGCAATCATAGCTTGCTAAATATTTAATTTGTAAAGAAATGAATGATGATGTAGCATTCATTCTCATAAACTAAACTATTGTTGAATAATTAATAATTTTAGTAGTATTAATTCTATTTGTCAACAAATTTATTTATGTAAGCACAAAAATGGATGGTGACTCCCACCATCCATTTTATTAAAATCATATTGAGAATAGTTCTGTTTGTCCTCAAAAGACCTTTTTGAAGACACTTTCAAAATTTTTTTACTCGTTTTTGTCCTCAACAGGTGATTCTAATAATTCTTGATTCTGCGTTTCTAGGACTTCAGCTCGACTTTGGCCATAAAGACTAATATAGATTTGTTCTATTTCCTCGCCAGTTAAGTCGCCTCGTTTTAACAGCTCTTCTGCAATCCTATGAACAAACTCAGCGTTATCATTCACAAGCTTCTTTACTTTTGTCATCTCACTTTTTAAAAGTTCATTGATTTTTGTACGCAGGGCTCTTAGGCCATCCGTGCGCGAGCCCACGGCAAGCCAGCTGAATAATTCTTCTCCCATACCGACTATCCCTAAATAGGCACCTGCAAGTTCGGTTGCCTGCCTCAAATCAGAAGTTACTCCATTTAACTTTTTATTTAAAAACTCTTCTTCTACCGCACGTGCTGCCAGACAAACCTGAATTTCTGCTAGTATTTCTTTATCGGTTCGATTATAACGTTCATGCGTTGGTTTAGTAGCAGCGAGTCCAAGCGCGCCTCCTCTGCGGATAATCGTGACTTTCCAAACTCGTTCATGCGGCTTAAGGAGGAACTGAGCCACCGCATGGCCTGCTTCATGGTAGGCTACATTTCGTTTTTCATCCTCACTCATCGACCTTAATGGTTGTTTTAGGCCCCATTCATATGTCTCCATAGCGGCACGGAAATCCTCATAGCCCGCCACTTGCGCTCCACGTTGATGAGCAATTACGACAGCTTCGTTCACAATATGTTTTATTTGTGCTGGGGAGTAACCTATGGTATCTAATGCTGCCCGCTCAGGGGTAATAGTGGAGTCCCGTTTTACCTTTTCGAGATAATATTGGAATACATCAATCCGGCCATCATAGTCGGGGGAATCAACCCAGAGCTTTCGGTCAAAACGCCCTGGACGAAGTAGTGCTTGATCAAGTACATCAGGAAGATTTGTAGCACCAACCGTTAGGACTGCAGGGCGGTCCGCCTTCTTTTTTCGAAGACCGATTGACCGAAGCAACTTTGAGAACCAGCCGTTATCAATGTTTGGAGGGTCCATCTGTAAAAGCAACTCATTTAACAGACCTGACCCTCCCATCCCCATTAGTCCACCCATCATTCCTCCTGCTCCGCCTCCTGCCTGACGGCTCATTCCAATGGCGTCAATTTCATCTATAAAAATAATACAAGCACCATACACTTTTGCAAGCTTACGGGCCTTCTTATAGAGACCCATTACTTTAAGGTTTCCAACACCAAAAAACATATTTTGAAAACTAGGTGCAGAGGCATAAGCAAAAGGAACTTGGGCTTCATTTGCAATTACTTGGGCAAGATATGATTTCCCTGTCCCGGGCGGTCCACATAGCAGTAAACCGCGGATGGCCTCACCACCCATTTCCTTAAACTCTTTTACCCCTTTTAAAAGGGTAACAATCCGTTTCGCATTTTCGACAATCTCGGGGTTTCCCCTGTAATCAGCCCAGGTGGAGCCGGTTTCCCCTGGTAAGATCCAATAGGTCCTGCCGCGGGCAAGGAACCAGAAAAGGGCAACAAATTGGATAATCATGAACAGCATGGCGAAGAGCAGCTGCAGTAACAAACTAACAATACTTATCACGACACCCCAAACCGTTGGTCCACTATTAAGCAGATATATACTTATAATGGCCACAGCGGCGACCCAGAGGATAATTTTACGCCATTTTACCCATCGATATTTCCTCATAGCCTCCACTCCTTTCTGAATATTCCGAAAATAATACAAGCAATTCATTTTATTGGTGCCTCTATTGTGTTTAGGCACCTGAGATATTTAATCTAAGATACTGATATTTATTCTTATTTCCTGTTAGTCATACCTATTGAAAAAGGTAAATTTATTGACTATATCACCAAGATCCCTTTCCTTTTGTGTAAACATTGAAAAAACCCTCCAAGCACCATGGGAGGGTTTCTGACGGGGATTATTTAAATTTGTTTATAATATCTAATAAATATTTAATTGCAACGCCAAGGCCGCCAACGAAAAAGAATGCTATTAAAATCCATCCAGTAGGGTCAATGGTAAACATAGAAATAAGGAAGTTTAATGGAACAACATAGTATAGGACGTCTTTTAAATAGCCTAAAATAAAATCTGAAGTAAGAGTGCCTTTCCAGAAAGACTTTAAAAATCCTAATAAGAGATCAAGAATCATTAGTCCAAACACGGCCCATATTGTATAAAGCATCCAGTCTGAAAGTGTAAATGTCATTTTTATCACCACCTTGATACATGATATGCTTGTCGTAACCGGTGGTGAGAGGTATTAAAAAGTTTTGTTCACAGAATATTCATAAAATACAACCAAAAAATTCACCTACATTTCAGTTGAATAAAAAAAGAGAATGTCTATTAAAAAGACTTCCTCCTCGAGAAATATTGTATTAAAAATATACTAATTGCACTTTTTCTTTTGCTTCTAGATTTTCAATCATACTATACCAAGACTCTGGTTTGTTCGGTAATACTGTATAGTACCGTTTCAAAAACTTTATAATCAAGTCTGATTCCAGCTTATTACTCTCTCCGTTCATTGGAAGAAAACAGAGGTCAAGACCCGTTACAGCTTCCCCATCATTGTTCCAGGACGGATGAACATACGGAAAATCCAGACGTTTGTAACCAAGGTGTGCCAACACTTCACGGCGAACATAAGGATTCATTGGCTTAACTCCACCAAACTCATAATGTTCAACACGGTATGGATCATAAATTTCGGCAAACATACCAGACAATTTCTTACCATTAGTTCTTGCTAATTCATGCAAATCTTCTAATCTATTTTGCGCTAAGAATGGTCCAATTCCAAAGCCTGCTTGGCCGATGATGGTAAAATCAGTCATCGCTACATTAAAATCCTCATAATAACGATATTCGGTAGCCCCAACTACTTTTCCTTCGTGAACAGCAACAAAGACACGAATACCCGGATCTTCCAGAGGCTCTTTCCAAAGATCAAATTCTAATACCTCTTCTGGAGGGAATACATCTTGCATTAATTGATGCATTTGTTTAAATAACGGATCTGTAATATTCGTAATTCTACTATATTCCATTTTATAGTCTCCTTATTTTATACTGATTGAAAATGGATTTTTCCACTCCATAAGAGTCCCATAATTACACGATTCTTCATCTTCTAAATAATCAGCCACTACTCTGACTGGAGTACGGCCGCAACGGAGAAGAAAGGTGACAACAGGGTCTTTCAGCTCTCCCCTGACTACTGATTCGATGTACTGTTCTGGCGACATTTCGCCTGCCCATTTATGATATCCTGGCATCCTGCCGCCGCCAAGCAATCGTTCTAAACGCAAATGAACAACCACCTCATACATAGAAAACATCAACCATTTTCCCAAACTCAATTTCCGATAGGATGGCCGGACTCCAATATCGACCACATACAAGGTGCTGCCATCTGGTTGATGATTGCGAATATAGCCATTATCTGTAATCTCTTCCCATGAGTGATCTGGATGATTTGGATCAAAGTCAACAAGTAATCCGGTCATTGACCCTGCGATTTTTCCAGCCACTTCAATACACAATGCTCCTTCTGGAAAAAGTGTTACGTGGTTTATTAGCTGCTCTTCATTCCACCATAATTCAGGTGGAAATGGAGAAGGAAAGCATTCCTGTTGAATACGAAGCAAATCTGGAAAGTCCTTTTCCTCATAATTTCGAATGATCACTGGAACAGGTTTTACTCCCTCGAAAACAAACAATTCCTTTCGATACATGATGAACCCCCATCTTTAACTACGAACAAGTCTATCCGTTTCCCAATCCGGGTAAAGATCCGTGCGTCGGTCACGCCAAGTAGTCACAGAACCCTTTTCACGTACTATATATAGCAGTTCTAGATTAAGATCCGCTGTGACAATCATATCTTGATTAATTTCCCCTTCCACCATAATACCTTGGGGAGGGAATGGGACATCATTAGGTGTAATTACAACTGCCTGCCCAAAATTAGCACGCATGAAATCAACGGTTGGCAAAGAACCTACCGTTCCCGTTGTGACAACATATACTTGGTTTTCGATTGCTCTGGCATGACTTGTATAACGAACCCGATGGAAACCATGACGATCGTCGGTGCAAGATGGACAGAAAATAACATCTGCTCCTTTCGCCTTAGCCATACGAACAATTTCAGGAAATTCAATGTCATAGCAAGTTAACATCGCAATTTTCCCTTTTTCTGTTTCAAAAACCTCTAGGCTATCTCCAGCACTCATATTCCACTCATTTACTTCCGTTGGAGTAATATGAAGTTTTGCTTGCTCAGCAACCCGGCCATCTGGGTAAAACAAATGAGCTACATTGTATAACCGGTCATTTTTGCGGATTACTTGAGTTCCGCCAATAATATGCATCTTGTATTGTTGGGCCAATAAAATAAATAGGTCACGATATTGTTCCGTAAAGGCCGGTAATTCCTGTATGGTCAACGCTTCCCCATAAATATTGCCAATTGACATAAGCTGAGTAGTGAAAAATTCTGGAAATAGAATAAAATCTGATCCAAATTCTTCTGCTGTTTTTATATAATGTTCCACTTGATTGGCAAATTCTTCAAAGGAATGAATCGTGTGGAGATGATATTGAACCGCTGATACTCTAAACTGCATAAAATCCCCTCTTCCTAATTAATACCTTATTCCTATTATCGGTAAAATATATATAGCGCACAAGTACGCACTTTTTAAATACATAGTGTAAAAAAGTATACTGTAAAGGGAGTCAATTAAATTAATTTCCCCTCCCCATTTGAATATTAACAGCCCATTTATACAAAAAAAAAGAGACAATGTTTAACAGCACATTGCCTTAGTGTTTATTATGGTATCTTCCACTGCTTTAGATTACTTACTTAGCCGACTCTTGCCTAATTAATGGATTTAAACCAATCGTCTCCATGTAATCTTTTCCCCAATCATACATTGCCTCTAAGATTGGCATCAAGCTTCTCCCATGTTCCGTAAGCGAATATTCTACTTTTGGTGGGACCACTGGATAAACTTCACGGTGAACGATTAAATCTTCCTCAAGTTCACGTAATTGGTTGACAAGCATCCTTTGAGTGATCCCTGGCATAAGAGACTTCAATTCACCAAATCGTTTGGTTCCTTCTTTCCCTAGATGCCACAATATAAGCATCTTCCATTTACCACCGATAACAGAAAGAGTTAATTCCTTTTCACAGTTAAACATCTTATCCTGCATTCGTGACATTTTTACTTCACCTCAAGGTTATTGTAACCTATAGTATCCTTTTTAGCACTATGTACATTAAAAGTGCGTACTTTTAATTTAATATCATACATTATCTGTTAAATTAGATAGTAGTCTTTCGTTTTTTGAGGTTAAAATTCACAATATGATTTTTAACCTTTTTTGTATTAACGAAATGGATATAAAAAATAACACTACAATTTAACACTCTTAAGATAAATAAAAAAAGGGAACATGGAGTAAAGCAAGTTATGATAATTATGTAAGCGACATCAATACATCAGAATAAAAAGATGAAGGGAGATTTTTCAATGAGCAAAATTAAAACATGCGTAAGTTTATATAGTTTGCAAGATGAATATTTAAATAAACGTATGAGCTTAGAAGATATTTTTAAATTTTTGGCAGAGAATGAGGTGGAAGGAATTGAAATTATTCCCGATCAGATGCTTCATAATGCCCCCCATCCTTCAGAGAAAACATTAGCTGAATGGGATAGATTAGTAAGCACCTATAAGATGAAACCAGTAATAGCTGATGTTTTCTTAAATACAAACTTATACAAGAATAGAGAATTAACGCAAAAGGAATGTGTCAATTTACTAATAGAGGAGATTAAGCTGGCAAACAGTTTAGGGATTAAATTAATTCGACTAGTATCAATGGTACCAGCTTTTGTTATCGAACCATTATTGCCATATGCTGAAAAATATAATGTTACCCTGGCTCTGGAGATCCATGCGGGTTTAAGTTTTGATGTTCCAAAAACACAAGAATTTATTAAAGAAATGAAGCGATTGAATTCTCCTTATGTAGGCCTAGTCATTGATACAGGAATTTTCTGCCGCAGGCTGCCAAGAGTAATGGCTGATTATTGCAAACATTTAGGGACAAACCAGGAAGCAATTGATTATATTAATCATATTTTCGCCCAAGGGAAAGATCCTAAAAAAGTATATTTGGAAAATGGCGGCTTTCCAGATGACTTAAAAAAATTATTAAATTCGGAAGCCGATCACTTCTTTGCGCATATGGCAGATGGATATGAAAATGAGCCATATAGCGTTTTAGATGAATATATGCCATATATTAAACATTTCCACTTTAAGTTATTTGAAATGACAGAAACTGGCGAAGAATATTCTATGGATTATAAAGGGATTCTACAATATCTGCACGAAAAAGGTTATGACGGTTATGTTTCCACAGAATATGAAGGAAACCGCTGGGTACTTCCTGGACATCCAATGGTGGAAAAAGAACAGGTATTAGCCCATCAGGCACTGATTCGAAATGTTATTAAGGAACTAGAAGGACAGGAGGTATTTTAATATGTTTGATAATAATGTGTTTCTTGAGAATACATGTAAAAATATTGAAGAAGCGAGTAAGTTTTCAGGATTTGAATTAAAAACCAACATTACCTATTATAGAGGCATTCCACTATCCATGATAAATGATATTCGTGTGGAAGTGGACGGCGATAAGGTTCCTCGTGAGGATATTTTATGTTCCGTTGAAGAGGTAGACTGGTTCACGTTAGATGAAATGGAAACCGTTACGACCTATAAATGGGAATATGGAGAGCCATTAACGGTTCGAGTTCGTAAGGATGGCGGTTTAACCAAAGGAACTCATGAAGTAGCATTAGATGTAATTGTTCGGACTGCGTATATCCCTGTGCCTTTGGCGGGAAGAAAGGTTAGAACTGTCGAGATAGCATAGAGAAGCTTCATAAAAAAATCAGCCAATGGGCTGATTTTTTTATGATTAAATATTAAAGTTTATTTTACCAAACCGTGTATTGTCTCTTCCATTACGTTCAAATCACTCTTAATACTTGTGAATTTATCAACGATCTGCCCTTCATTTTCGACAATTGCATAACGAATAAATCCTAATTCACTAAGCTTCTTATAAGTCTCTTCAAAATTTACAATCCCTGTACCAAGATTAACAAAATCTGTTGGCTTTACATATTCAGTATATAATTTCATCGGATTTGGATCTTCTTCTCCATTCATTGCTGAAAACAGATTAACTAGAATGACATGCTTGCCTAAATCCTTTTGATGGATCAAATCACAGCGAGAACCTAATTTTTCTAATAAAGAAAGGGGATTATATCCGCCTCTTATTGCCCAAACAAGGTCTAATTCAAACTTCACAAATTCTGGGTTTGTATTTTCTACTAATAGATCAAATAAGGATTTCTCTCCTACTCTCTTAAACTCGTGAGCGTGGTTATGATAATAAAAGGAAATCCCCGCTTCCTTGCACTTTTCACCGATGATATTGAGGTGTTGTGCGGTTTGCAGTGTGTCTTCTTGCCCTGAAATAAAGGCCATCGGGAAAACAATGGATTTACATTCAAGTTCTGCATTTTCCGCGATAATTTTATCCCAATCATTATCCATTATTGATTGACCTGGCGGAACACCTTCATGGGCAGCAAATGCATGTAAGCCCAATTCATTAAACTTTTGTTTTATGGCTGATATAGTAAAGGTATCACTGTATCGCTTTCCATTAGCAAAATTAAGGGTGATTAATTCTATATTTTTGTAACCCATTTCTGCCACTTTTTCTAGCGTGCCAAAATAGTCATCGTTTAGTTCCTTAAATACTGAAAATAAGTTTAAGCCAATTTGCATTGTTCTACTCCTTTATAAGTTTATTTTATTACTAGTGAGATTGTTTTGGCTTGCTAAAAACCGCCACAAAATCATTCTTCCTTCTAACTCTTTGGTTCCAGGCCGCACACATGTAAATACTACCTATTAAAATTACTGCTCCAAAAATAAAAGGGATATTGTAGGAAACATCATAGAATATACCCGCTAATGAAGGCCCGATAATATTTCCTAAACTGCTATAGGCATTGTTCATGCCTGCTGCAAAACCTTGTTCATTTCCTGCCATTTTCGATAACATGGTATTAATTGCTGGACGTAGAATCGAAGTAAACAAGAAAAATAATATATTCATGATTAACATATAAATAAAGTTCCCAGAAAACAAGACGAGAATCATCGAAACGGCCGAAAGTAAGAAACACACATTAATCAATTTAATCTCATCGAAGCGGCGAAGCAGCCAATCTACCATCACAGCCTGAATGATAACCCCAACAATTGCCCCAACAGTCAGAATTATCGAGATATCTTTAGGTGTATATTCATATTTTTCACTTACATATAGCCCGTAGATTGCTTCAAAATTAGCTAATCCAAATGTCATCGTGAAAACTAGTAATAACAATACAAAGTAAGGCACTTTAAAAGATCGTTTGATTTCATGAATCATGCCATCTTTTTTTGAAGTTGAATTTCTAAAAGCAAGTTGCTGTTCTTTTGACAAAGACTCCGGTAAGAACAAGAAGGAAACGATCATCGCAATTCCAGCTGCAATAGCAGATGCATAAAACGGTACTCGCAGCCCATATTCTGCTAGGAATCCACCAATACCTGGCCCAATAACGAATCCAAGTGAAATGGAAGCGCCCAGTAATCCCATCCCTTTTCCACGATTTTCGATTGTTGTCACATCGGCAATGTATGCCATATTCGCAGGTACTAGTATTCCAATACCGATCCCGCCAATTAAGCGAGATAAATAGAGGAGCCATAAATCAGAGGCGATACTAAACATAAGCTGTGACAGCATGATAATACCTAAGCCAGCGATAGTAATAATTTTTCTCCCATATTTATCTGATAACTTCCCACCAAGCGGAGAAAAAAGAAACTGAGTCAGCCCTGTTGCTGCTACGAGGTATCCTTGGTCTTTTCCGCTGGCACCTAGATCTAATATAAATTTAGGGAGAACAGGAATCGCTAACCCTACCCCAAGCAATGCGAGAAACATATTCACCATTAGAATAAATAATGGCATATTCATCTTTCTAAAAAACTTAAAACTTTGCATCAAATTTCTCCTATTCTTAAAATTAAAACCTTACTTAATTTAATCTTACACCTCCTGAGCACTTATTTAATTTCTCTTTTTTAATCTTTTTGCTAAGCAATTATTAACCTAACTAATTCACTATTTTCAAAAATAAAGAAAGAGATTAAAAATCTCATTATAATTTTTAACCTCTTTCATAAATATCATTTATTATCCATTATTTCACGCATGAACTATAACACGACCATCACGGCTTGCTTCGGTTTCGGTATACTCAAACCACTCGAACTCCGCACTGTTCTTACTTTCTTTCCCATTGGAACTGGCAAACAAGCAAAGCATAGTCCCGACCATACCGCCTACAGCTTCAGGATTTAATTTCCCTCCATCGGCATTTGCGTAAAGTAATTTTAGATTCTCTTCATCTGTTCCATAATAAAAGTTATGCGCTTGTCCGTCTCCAGTAATGCTAAGTATCATTTCTCGACCATCTACTTCTGTTTTAGCAAGCTCAATTTCTGTTGTCGTACATTGAAAGTTAGGTTGGTGTGGATATCCATTTATTTCGCTAGTACACTGGATCAGTCTCAGAATTTGTTTTCCATTTTCCAGCGAACGCTCCAACCGGAATTGATGATTACATGCCTGCATGATGGCAAGACCAACTGTCTCATTTTCTTCTAATGAGAGAAAGTTCATTTTTGTTGACATACGGAAATTCGCATGCAACTGTCTACGGCCAATAAACCCGAGGGTTGGGACGTTTTTATCCACTTCCGTTGCATGTATGTCGATTTTACGGATCTCCTGGCTGATTGAACGAGGAAGAAGTTTCATTGTCAGTTTACTGTCTGAGAGCGAGTAAAAATTCTCATAAGGAGTCCCGTAAAATACCCAATCCATTCCAAGTTTGTCACCTTCGAATTCATCCCTTGTTGGAACTACTCGTTCTGTAGACGCTGGAAGATCCGGTGCTGGATAACTCCATTCAACTTTACCGGTACCAGGACTAATCACGGGCCAGCCTTCTTCCCAAATAACTAGTGCAATAAAGGTTTCTCGTCCAAGGTTCTTATGATAGCCTTCAATTAGGCGAGAACCAAGTATGACGGCATACCACTCGCCGTTTTTCAATTCAACCAAATCTGCGTGGCCTACATTGCAAATTGGATAATGTTTCCCTAAATGACGATGGGTTAAAATTGGGTTACCTGCATAGCCCTCAAAATCATTAAAAATCGTTCTGCTGCGGGCAACCGTTACGGCATGGAAGTGCTCTGTACCACCCTCAGCAATCACTAAATAATAGAAGCCGTCCTTTTTGTAAAGATGTGGAGCTTCTGGTGAAGCGCAATTTTTTAAGGCTCCTCCCCAAATTGTCCGTGCCTCTCCAACAAGACACATCCGGTCTAAATCAATTTCACTAACCCAGATTGCCTGAGACCTTGTACCATCTGTATTCGTATCCTCTCTTGTACCTGTAAGGTATGCTTTTCCATCATCATCAAAAAATAAAGATGAATCAATCCCAGGGCAGCCCTCTAACCAGTAAGGTTCTGACCATGGACCACGAGGATTTTTAGCAGTCACAATAAAATTCCACTTATCGCTAACATTCGTCGTAATCATGTAATAGGTTCCATTGTTATATCTTAAAGTCGGTGCCATGATTCCCGCTGTCATATGATCTGCTGTCACATGAAGCTGGGATTTTCGATCAAGAATATGGCCAATCTGCTCCCAATTGACTAAGTCGGTAGAGTGAAAGATTGGAACGCCTGGAAAGAGTGAAAAACTCGAGGTAATCATATAAAAATCATCTTCCACCCGGCAGATGGAAGGGTCTGGATAAAAACCTGGTAAGATTGGGTTCTTTAACTCATTTGGCATTTTAAAATCACTCCAACTTATTTTATTATTGTCTTTCCATAATTTTTGTTTATGTTAATACCTATTACGCTCACTTAGTCGCCTATTGGGACAACTTTTGGATGATTTAAGGGGCTTCCTGTCTGAAGCAGATGCTTATTCGGACACTTTGGGTGGATTCCATGGTTTTCTTGTCCGAATCTAGTCCACATTCGCACACCTCTGATGAAATCCAAGGTCTCCTTGTCCGAACTTGGACCTCCTTCGGATACCTTGGATGAATTCCATAGTCAAGTCCTGTATATTGTGTAAATTCATTTTCCTTATGATTACAATGTATACATCAAAATTTCGCGCTCTTCACGGCTACTTTTTTTATTTTTCCGGAACTACTTTTTTCATAACTTGTACTTCGGCTAAGTCCATTAAGATAGTTCCAACTAATCTAAACGCTGACTGAGTATTAGGAAAAATGCGTATTACCTGTTCTCTTCTTCTTACTTCTTGATTTAACCGCTCCAATGAATTTGTACTACGAATAAATTGGTGATATTTTGCCGGTTCATTGAAATATTGTATGGCATCTTCGAAGCCTTCTTCTAAGATTTTTATTGCATTTTCTAGTTTAGAATTATCCCCAAACTTTTTAAACACCGTACACCCATTTTCTATGACACCAGAAATGGTTCCGTATTTTGTATCTACTAAATTCATACTTAAGTTACCTCCTCATAAATACCAAGAGACAGTATTAAACTGTCTCTCTGATATATTTAAAAAGAAATTAAACTAAAATTAATGTTCGCTTCTGCGTCCCACCCAGGGCGGTATCCACAACAGGAGGAAAATAGGAGCAGCTATACGTATAGCTTACTTCAATATTATGGCTCCCGGATTCTAGTCCGCCTTCTTTTGCTATTGTAAGTGTCGCTGGTTCTAATAGGCCCCAGTGAACATCTCCAAGGGAAGCCATTTCAGCTTGTGCATAGGTCACACCATTAATCGTCCATGTAATCTGATCGCCTGTAAATGTTTCTCCATCTACTGTAACTGTAGCTGGCCGCAATTGAGAAAGCCAAAGGCCTCGATAATACAAAGATCTAATAGTAATCTGAAAGCCGATTATTTTTCCATTACTTTCTACATTTTTAAAGCCTCTCGATTGAATACAAGGTTTTTCTAACATAGTCATTATTATTCTCCTTCTCTTTTATTCTCCCAAAATTCTTTTCATCATTACATGCTGTTTCCGAATTTGTTCAGAGGCATAGCCGGTCACATCTTTGTTTGGACCTTCATACTCACTCACCATATAACCATCCCAGTTATGCTCCATTAATGTATGAATGACTTTTTCGTAAGGAATCGTCATTTCTTGAAAATCATCTGACATCTTTACAAATTTAGCATGGCAGCAATAAACATAAGGTAACAATGGGATAATATCCTCTACTGGACTATGTTCAGATGGAGGCATGATAAAATCATCGGGACCCCATTCACTTGCAGGTAGAGCTTTTGTTTCAAATACACCGAAGTCGATGTTTAGTCCGAAATACTTGGTTCCTGTCTCTTTAATAAACTCAACATAATCATCTACCATCTTAGATTTTAAAAGTGTTGGTGCATGAATCTCCGGGCACATGCGGACATTGTATTTTTCTGCTAATGGAAGGGCCATTTCAATAAATTCTCTCCAGTTTTCAACAGGAGTAAGATAATCATCGATTACTCCCAATTTTGTCCGGAGAACCGTGAATCCAAGTCTGTTTGCAAGTTTGAAATCACGCTCTAACATTTGTAATGATTCTTCTGAAGTAAGATGTCTTCCCGCATACAAACGTGAATCAACCCAATGACCGTATTCTGCCGGTACAATATGGTATTTTTCAATTAATCGATCCCAATTTTCCAGCCATTCCTCACTAGGATGTGGGTAGCCTTCAATATGTGAGTTTGCTAATATTTCTAATCCTCTTGCACCAATATCATTCATTTCGGCAAACATGTCCTCTAATGTCATGGTTACGCCAAATTCGCCTGCATAACTATAAAGAGAAACTCCTCGTTTTGGTTTCCTATTATTTCCCACTTTATTATTCATTCTAGTTTACTCTCCTTCTCTCTATCACTGTTCGCGCTTACATTATTATCATAATCTCTCAGATAACTTTATCCCTTCCCTTAATTAACCTTTTAGACATAGATTTTTATTTCATTTTTCTAGCTCATTAGTCAATCAAGAAATAGGTTAATATTTTCACTATTATTTTTATACTTNNATATTTAAAACATAATGATATTTTTAAAATAAGTCGTTACTAAAATTTGACGGATTTATCCTCTTCGTATTCAGCTTCAGTTAATGGGGAAAGTTGGTTACCTTTTTCCAAATCGAGAACCGTCTTTAAAAGTGATTCTGCCTCCTCAATACTATTTTTCACAATATTTCGTTCTGGAATTTTAGTAAAATCCAGTAGAAAGTCTCGAAGAATTCGAACAGGTTTTGGAGCATTATGAAAGATCTTCCCTAGGGTTCTAGCAAAGTCAACTACATGATTGGTATATTTAACACGCTGATTATCATACTTACCTAGTCCAGTTTGAATGACTGTAACATCAGATAAATCGAGACCTTGTAAATACTTCCCTAGAAAATATCCATCTTCAATTGCCATTCCTGCCCCATACGCAGCATATGGCGAAGTTGGATGTGCAGCATCCCCAATAATTGTTACTCGGCCTTTGGACCAAGCATTTAATGGTTCTCTATACTTTATCAGCCAGCGGAATAGGTTTTGTGGTTTCGTTGCATTTAGAATTTCCGGCACAGGTTCAGCAAAGTTTTTCAAACGGTCACGAATATAACTTAATGGATCATTTGGCTCGGGCTGATTTTCCCCACATGGTTCAACAAACCACCATTCAAAACAATTTTTCCCCTTAAAAACAAGCGGTGCATAGCCAAATTGGAAGATATCACTATGATTTAGGACAATTTCATTCCTGTTCAGTCCTTCCACTTCAGACCATCCCAGCCAAACAGCAATCCCTAAGTGCTGTAGTTCTGATTTGCCCCAAAGTTGTTGGCGTACGAGAGAGTTCACACCGTCAGCTCCAATGAGCAAATCTGCTGTATATGACTTCCCTCCTTCGAAAAGTATATTTATACCTTCAGATCCCTCTTCATAAGAAATAAAATCATGGTTATTTACAATCATATCGTCAGGTATTTTGTTGAGGAGTCGTTCATAAAGTTCGGAACGCATCAAGCCTGCCATCCAGCCTGAAACATTGGCTTTGTTTAATAGACTCGAATCAAACTGTTGCAGAACCCTTTGATGTCCGTCAAAACGTCTAAATCTTTGAATGGCTGTTGTTGCCATATCATCGGTCTTAATACCGTAACTACGCAAGATATTAATACCAATTGCGTTCAGAATAATGGCGCCGCCTAGTGCCTTTGTTTGCTTATGTCTTTCAAATATTTTTACGTCAAAACCTTCTTGTTGAAGGGCAATCCCAGCAGATAAGCCTCCTGGGCCAGCGCCAATAATAGCAACCCTCTTTCCTTTGTTAGGCTCTTGCGAATTTTTTTCAAAATTGAAATTTTCCATTTCCCCCACTACCTCCCATTAAGGCCACAATAAAAAAGGTAAATAAAGCCCAAAAGATGAAAAAACTTTTATGCTGTTAAGGTTTTTGCATCATGCTGTATCTTAAAGAGCGGTCAATATATTCCGTTCCATTTGTAAATGGCGGCCTATTTGTTCTTCCGCATCATTTAAGTAAAAACAATGTCCCTCGTATTCAGTCATAATGACTCCTTCAAATCCATAATCTACAATCATTTTAAGTAACGCTTCATAAGGAATAGTCGTTTCAACACAATCTGCACCAATATGATAGAACTTTCCATGGAAGTATAAGCTATACGGCAATAAGGTTTTAAAGCCCTCTAAATCAGCTGTTGGTGCAAAACTTAAATAACCAAATAATTCGCTTATGGCAAGTCTTTCTGCTTCAGACCCGCCCAATTCTTGGACTTTTTGCCACAAGCTTTCTTCTGAATAACCATTATGCCTATTTTCTACAATAAAATCTAAGAGCTCTTTATTCGCTCCTTCCCTAATATATCTATCAATTACTAATTGATTAGGTCTTTCAATATAACACCCAAAATCAGGGACAAATCCAACATAGGAAGTTCCTGATTCTCTAATTTGTTTTAATAACTCTTGAATATCCGGGTCACTTGGACTCGATGGTGCATGGACCTCGAACGCAATTTTCACATTATAAAATTCAGCAAAACGGGCAACATCCTTTACCAAATGAGAAGGAATACCAAAACCGCGAATATACTTACAGCCCAATCTATTAGCTGTCATAAGATCAAAAGTGACTTCTGAAATGATTTCTTGATCGCTCATATCATGATCAGAATATTTACCAATGTCCACATAACCGCCGTAGCTAAACGGCTCAACATCATACTTTTTACATAATGAAAGCAAATAAGCAATTTCTTCATCAGCTGGGATTGGGTAATGATTAAACATTTGCGATCCTACAACTTCAAATTTCTTAATCCCTAATCTTTTTAATTCTTTAAACATATCTTCAAAATGATAGTTATTGTCCGTACACCATTTTTCCGTGAATCCGTATAGTGAAACACCGAAATCTATATTCTTAATCATTGAATATGGACCTCCTCTTTATTGGAAATTAACGTCATCCTTTTCCTAGCTGAACTATCGATTGTTCCATAAAATCTAGGAGCAAATCTCAAATAAGGAGATCGGAAATGTAAGGTCAACTCCACCTCATGTTCTCCTTCTAATAAGCCATTGTTATAGATTTCAAGATTTGCTGTATTCTTAGTGCCCCAAAATTCTGCGTAAAGATCTTTTAACTGATTAATAGAAAACTTTTTCCCATTAATACAGAATAAATATAATTGTTCTGGAAGGACCTCTCCATCCACCTTCACTTCAATCTTCTGAATGCAGGAGACATGCAAACCCCGATAATAATTTAAATTAATCCCTAAATTGAACCCTACTGGAACACTATTCAGATAAATATTGCGAAATCTTTTTTCACAAAGGACTTTGTCATTAAATCCAAGTTTTATGAATACTGTTGGCATGTAATTTTTACCTCCTCTATTAAGTTCATTTAATGATTATTGAAAACACTCGTGAATCAATATGGCCTGTTACACGAGTGCTTATATGTTTTTATTTACTTTCCACCAATCGTGATGATACATCGGAATAGTCAAATTCGATTACTTTACCTGTTTCTGCTGATTTATAAATGGCTTCAAGTATTTGAGTAACAACAATCGCTTCTTCCGGTTTTACGAGTGGTTCTGTGTCATTTAATATGGAATCAATCCATTGAATGGCTTCCGCATCATGCATGGCAATATTTCCTCCACTAAAGCCGTAAACCCCACCTGTTCCTGAAGGTTTTGTCTCTACCAATTGATTATGCGCTACCTGATTATAGACAACATAGCCCTCATCCTTCCAAGTCTCACCAAACATTTCTGCTCCTGCTTCTTTACCACATAACGTTACTTGGGCGTCTTTACCGTTTAGTATATTCAATGCCCAAGAGGCTTCAAGATAGATGGTTGCCCCGTTTTCCATTTTGATTAATCCGAAAGCAGAATCTTCGGTTTCAAACGTTTCTGGATCCCATGGACCAAACATATTTCCTTCTGGCTTGTCCTTCAGCTTTTGGAATGTGGAACCTAAAACACTCATAGGTCGATAATTGTTCAAATACCATAAGGTAAGGTCAAGAGCATGTGTGCCGATATCAATTAACGGGCCCCCACCTTGCTTCTTTTTATCTTGGAATACACCCCAGGTTGGTACTCCACGTCGCCTAACTGCATGTGCTTTTGCGAAGTAAACTTCACCCAGTTCATTGTTTTGAACAGCATTATATAATTGTTGGGAGTCTGCACGAAATCTGTTTTGGTACCCGATTGTCAGTTTCTTTCCGCTTCGTTTTGCAGCATTGATCATCAATTGTGCTTCTTCAGTATTAATAGCCATTGGTTTTTCACACATAACATGTTTCCCTGAGTCAAGAGCTGCAACCGTAATTTCTGAATGGGAAATATTCGGTGTTAATACATGAATCACATCAACCGTCTTATCTTCAAGCACTTCTCTATAATCTTCTGTCACTAATACGCCAGGTGCTCCGTATTTCGCTGCAGCTTCTTCCGCTCTTTCCAGGATAATATCGCAGAAGGCTGCCAGTTCAACTTTATCGTTCAGTTTTGATAGTGCTGGAAGATGCTTTGCGTGGGCAATTCCACCACAGCCGATAATACCAAT
>NZ_JBALPZ010000156.1:6311-13035 GCF_036965645.1 Neobacillus drentensis | reverse complement strand
ACACTTTCTTCGAGCTCCGTGATCTTTTTGTCCTTCAACCCCTTATGGAGATATACTTGTTCAAATTACTTTCTCATAACAAAGGTAGTTTCATGGCATAAATGCATTCTAAAAAAAAAGAGCTTGTCCCATCTGGGAGAAGCTCTTCATAAATTCATTATAAATTCTCACCATTCGTAGCAATAAGTTCCTTATACCAGTAAAAGCTTTGCTTTCGAATACGGCGTAAGTCTTTCAAATCAAACTCATCACGGTTTACAAAGATAAAACCATAACGCTTGCTGCAGCCTTGATGGGTGCTGATAAGGTCAATAGCCGACCATGGGCAGAAGCCAAATACCTCAACACCATCAGTGATTGCCAACTGCATTTGCTCAATATGCTTGCGTAAGAAATCAATACGATAAGGGTCGTTAACCACATCACCCTCTTCTAGCTTATCGAATGCCCCTAATCCATTCTCGGTTACAATTAGCGGAAGGTTGTAGCGGTCATAAATTTCTCTTAAAGTGTTTCTAAATCCCGCGGGATCAATCTCCCAGCCAAATTCATTCTTTTTCAGATTCGGATTGACCGCTCCTTTATAGACACCCGCCTCACCCACGGTAATATGCTGGTCGCCCGTATGACCTATATCTGAACCATCCCCTTCACTTGCCGCAACCGTTTGAGAAGTATAGTAGTTAAAAGCAATAAAGTCAGGGTTCGCACTTGCTAAAACTTCCATATCTCCATCTAAAATGGTAGGAACATAGCCTTTTTCTTCAAAGTAATTCCACGCAGTCGTATTATAGCGTCCAAAAACAGCCATATCTAAGTAAAGCCAGTTGCGGATCGCTGAATAATTATGGGCAGCCATAATATCTTCTGGTTTTGAGCTGGCTGGATAAATGGACACAATGTTTGGGGCCGGTCCAATTTTTGCATTTGGAAGCATTTGATGACACAAGTTCATCGCCTTTGCCTGTGCAACAAGCATGTGGTGGTTTTGCTGATATAACTCCTTCTTAGGATTTTCTAAGTTAGGATCTACGGTTCCAATTGCGTCTCCGTGGAGGATCATCATATTCTGTTCGTTAATAGTCAACCAATAGTTCACGCGGTCACCGAAGTTTTCGAACAGGGTTTGGGCATACACTTCAAAGGCATCAATCGTTTCCCGATTTGACCAGCCGCCTTTTTGCTGAAGGGCGTATGGCAAGTCAAAATGGTACATCGTAACAATCGGTTCGATACCATGTGAGACGATTTCATTGATTAAATTATTGTAAAACTCAATACCCTTTTGATTTACTTCCCCAGAACCATTTGGATAGAGTCTTGTCCAAGCAATCGAAAAGCGGTAGGCTTTATATCCCATTTCGGCTAATAGAGCAATGTCTTCTTTGTAATGATGATAGTGGTCGCTAGCTACTTTAAAATCAGTGGTGCCTTCAGGATATTTCGCCATATCGATAACAGATGGACCTTTCCCATCTTCATTCCAAGCCCCTTCAATCTGATAGGCTGATGTGGAACCGCCCCAGAAAAAGTCCTTTGGGAAGGGTTTAAGTTTAGTGTGTTTCATTTTTATTCTCCTCCAATTCATGTTTATTTCAAGGCTTATAGATCCTCGTTATCTTTCAAAACTTACTCGTTCAGTATCTTTCGGGAGTTATGAACTCTTCTTATCTGTCGTAGCCCTTGCTCCATGGCTTTCGGGGGTTATAAACTCCTCTTATCTGTCGTAGCCCACACGCCCCATGGCTTTCGGGAGTTATAAACTCCTTTTATCTGTCGTATCCCACACGCCCCATGGCCTTCAGGGGTTATAAACTCTTCTTATCTGTCGTAGCCCACTTGCTCCATGGCCTTCGGGGGTTATCCCCCCTCTTATCTGCTGAAACCCACTCGTGCCATGTCTTTCGGGGGGTTATGGGAGATTTTAATTTCACAAAATACATTTCAAGAGTAGGAAAGGCTTTAACCTTTTCTCCATCTATCTTTATTTTTCAACTTCAAAATATAAAAGCCGGCAGCCAAATACGGCTTACCGGCAAGCTTTAGTATTAAAGCTGTTCGCCATTAGTGGCAATAACATCTTTATACCAGAAGAAAGACTTTTTCTTGCTGCGCTCTAATGTTCCGCTGCCGTCGTCGTGTCTATCAACATAAATAAATCCGTAACGCTTAGACATTTCACCAGTAGAAGCGCTCACTAGGTCGATACAGCCCCAAGGAGTGTATCCGATTAGGTTAACACCATCTTCGATCGCTTCAGCCATCGCCTTAATATGGCCTCTCAAATAATCAATGCGGTAATCATCGTTGATAGAACCATCTGCTTCTACCTTATCTATTGCCCCAAGACCATTTTCTACAATGAATAAAGGCACTTGATAGCGGTCATAAAGCTTGTTTAATGAGATTCGAAGACCTTCTGGATCAATTTCCCAGCCCCAATCACTGGCTTTAAGGAAAGGATTTTTCACACCGCCGATAATGTTACCCGATGCACCCTCTTCGTCCGTCTTTTCTTTCTTTTCAGTGCGGGACATATAGTAACTAAATCCAATATAGTCAACAGTACCTTCTTTAATAATCTCTAGATCGCCATCTTGAATGTCTAATTTAATACCATTTTCCTTAAAGTAACGATCAGCGAAGGCAGGATATTCACCACGAACTTGGACATCTCCACAATAGTAGTTAAAAATTTGTTCTTCTTTTAAGGCATACATGACATTATCAGGGTTGCTATCGAAAGCATATACTGGAGCATAAACAAGCATACATCCAATTTGAGAACCAGGAATGATTTCATGTCCTATTTTTACAGCTAAAGCACTAGCGACAAATTGATGATGCAGCCCTTGGAAACTTTCTTGTAAACGAGCTTCTTCACTTGAGGCAGAAAAACCTAAACCGAAAAGTGGGAAATGTGTCGCTCCATTAATTTCGTTAAACGTCATCCAATACTTCACTTTATTTTTATACCGATCGAAAATAGTTCTTACATACCGCTCAAAGAAACCAATAAGTTTTCGGTTTTTCCAAGCACCATATTCTTTAATAAGGTGTAGAGGTGTTTCATAGTGAGAAATTGTCACTACTGGTTCAATCCCATGTTTGTGCAACTCATCAAATACCCGGTCGTAAAAAGCTAAACCTTCTTCATTGGGAGTTTCTTCATCTCCTCTTGGAAAAATACGTGACCAAGCAATGGAGAGACGAAATACCTTAAAACCCATTTCCGCAAAAAGAGCAATATCTTCTTTGTAGCGATGGTAAAAATCAATTCCTTCGTGGTTTGGATAGTGATACTTTTCTTGATCAATCTCATAATTGAAACCAGGTTTCATAAGAAGTTCTAAGCGAACTTTCCCACCAGGAAGTACATCGGCAAGATTTAAACCTTTCCCTCCTTCTTGATAAGCTCCTTCTAATTGATTAGCAGCGGTTGCTCCGCCCCATAGAAATCCTTCTGGAAATTTTCGATTCATTATCATTCACCTCTAGTTTTTTTAAAAGTCCATTGATTAGCGTTAGTTACCCTCATTAATATGTTGAAAGGAAGGAGAATTTAGATTCCTCCTATCCTTAGATATTACTGCAGTGCCAGGAATGCTTCACGTGCATTGATTCTTCCTTGTTTAACTGGTTCGATTGTCTGATAACGGTCAGGATTTGTAATAATCACTGGAGTAATTAAGTCATATCCTTCTGCCTTAATTGCTTCCATATCAAACGTTACTAAAGTTTGACCTACTTCAACAAAGTCACCGTCTTTCACATGTGCTGTGAAATGTTTTCCATCCAGCCTTACTGTTTCTAAACCAACATGGATCAAGATTTCTGCGCCATTGTCACTTGTAATGCCAATAGCATGTTTGGTTTTAAAAATAGTTGTTACTCTACCAGTAACAGGAGATACTACTTTTCCTTCCTGCGGCTGGATCGCTAAGCCTTTACCCATGATTCCTGTAGAGAAAGTTGGGTCATTTACTTCGCTTAATGGTTTTACTTCACCCTTTAAAGGGCTGAATACTTTTTCCGCTGCTACAACTAATTCAGGTTTAGTGTCTACTGGCCTAGTTTCTGTTGCTGTTGTTGTATCTTGCTCTTCTTCACTCTCTACATCTTCAAATCCCATGAAGAATGCTGCAACGGCACCAGCCGCGAAAGCAATTGGGAATCCTAAAGCTGCCCAGACAAATGTGTCACCTACAAAAGAAGCTAATCCTGGTAAACCTGCATTACCACCAAGGATAAAGTATTTTACACCAAGAGCGCTGTAGTATGCTCCACCAACGGCTCCACCGATAAGACCACCGATAAATGGTTTCTTAAGGCGCATGTTTACACCGTACATAGCGGGCTCAGTAACACCCATAATAGCAGTTAAGCTAGTAGTCATTGCTAAAGATTTAAAAGATTTGTTTTTAGAACGTAATGATACAGCAAATGTTGCTCCTGCTTGTCCCATGTTGGCCATAAACATGGAAGGCATAATAACATCATAGCCTTTAGTTGCAATATTGTTCATTGCAATTGGTAAAAACGCATAGTGCATACCTGTCATAATAATTAAAGACCATGTACCGCCTAATAGGGCTCCTGCAAATATTCCTGCGTGATCAAATAATGCTCCTACTCCAGCAGACAGCCAGTTTCCGATTATTGAACCTAATGGACCAACGGAAATTAAAGTAATTGGGACAACAATTAGTAATGTTAATGTTGGGACAAAGATTAGTTTAAACATGCTAGGAATAATCCGATCAACCCATTTTTCCACATAGGCTGCAATCCAGACGGCTAGTAAAATCGGAATAACAGTTGATGAATAAGTGACCGCCGTTACAGGAAGACCAAGGAAGTGAACCGGCTTACCTGCACTTAATAATGCTGTTATTGTTGGATGTAACAGCGCTGCCCCTATGGCTGCTGCGACATAAATGTTGCTGCCAAATTTTCTAGCTGCACTGACTCCCAGCAAAATCGGTAAGAAATAAAACGCTCCATCACCGATCGCATTTAAGATCGTGTAAACTTGACTCTTATCAGATATCCAATGGAATGTTAATAAAATAGCTAGAATCCCTTTGATCATACCTGCACCGGCAATCGCAGGCAGGATTGGTGTGAACGTACCTGAGATTACATCAAAGATTGCATTGATTGGATTTTTCCCTTTTTCAGATTTCTTACTTTTACTATCAATTTTAATCGCGCTATTTTCTAAAATAGCATTATATACTTTTGGTACATCATTTCCGATAATGATTTGAAACTGGTCCCCACTTACATTTGTGCCCATGATTCCAGGAACTTTTTCTAATCGTTTACGGTCGACCTTTGTTTGATCTTGTAAATTAAAGCGAAGTCTTGTCATACAGTGAATAACATTTTGAACGTTGCCTTCTCCACCGACTAATTCAAGGATGCTTATGGCTGTTTTTTTGTAGTCCATGATGATTCCTCCTGATTTTTGTAAAAAAATAACCTGAGTAACAAGAGCTGGAATTGACCCAATGGTCCCCACTCGTGTTACTCAGGTTTTGCCTGCATTACCAGTAACAATCCTGTTAAAAATATGAAGTTTGCCGAAGCCGCTTGTAAGTTCTGGCCAGTCCCTGCAAGGTAACTACGGTTTAGGGAATAAAAAAAACCTAAATTGTAAGCTATACACTAAAAAGTGATGATCATACAATTTAGGTTTTGCCTGCTTGATCAGTAACAATCCTAAAAAATTAATTAATTTGTACAACTATAATAGCATCCGCTTTCACTCTCTGTCAACGCTTTCTTTCAAAAAAATTTAGGATCTATTCACCACGCGTTCAATATGAATGGTAAGATAGGCCATTTCTTCCTTTGTCAGCTGATGATTATGTGTTTTTTTGATAAAATCGCGGATTTTCTCCACACAGGCAAAGGCCTCTTTTTGCTTTTCTTTGACCATCTCATAGAGAAAATCATCTTCGTTGTTGTAGGGAGAATCGGTATATAAACGCTGCGCAAAAAATTTAAGATGGGTAAGAAAACGGAAAAAATTTAATGATTCCTCATCAAGCTCTATTTTGAAATGATATTTAACAATATTTAGAATATCCTGAATTAATCTTGTCATGTTAACGACGTTCGGCATTTCTTCGTTTAACTCTGCGTTGACAATATGCATCGCAATAAAGCCAGCTTCATCCTGTGGAAGAGTAATCCCAAGCATTTCTTGTATCTTCGTTATGGCCTTCAAACCAATTGCATATTCGTCAGCATAAATACGCTTGATTTCCCACAGCAACGGATTTGAGATAATTAAACCTTTTTGACATCTTTCAATTGCAAAGGTGATATGATCCGTTAACGAAACATAGATACTGTCATTTAATTTTTTCCCTAGTTTCTCTTTCGCGTAGGAAATAATCCGTTCAGAAACATCCATGTATTCCATTGGAACATCATACAATAATGTTTTAAATTTTTCCGAGACATCCTTATTATCCAACTTAAACGTTTTTTCGATCTTTGATTCGTCCACAAGATCACCCGGTCTTTTTTGGAACGCAATCCCTCTGCCCATAACAACAAGTTCTTTATTATGTGCATCAATCACACTGATGACATTGTTATTAATTACTTTTGCGATTTTCATGTCAATCACCTCTAAAAAAATAAAAACCTAAAACTAACATAACTGCATTAGTCTTAGGTTTTGCCTGATTTAACAGTAACAATCCTATAA
>NZ_JBALPZ010000156.1:0-6238 GCF_036965645.1 Neobacillus drentensis | reverse complement strand
TAGGAAAATCGTCCCTTATTCGTGTTATGGGAGGAGTCTTTTGATTAGTGATTTCGGCTTTTTACGGAATTTTTCAGCCATGAATTGGAATCCGTACATAAGGATGGATTTGGCCATAAACAAGATTCCCATTTGATAATGCTTCAGTCGAATAAGAGAGACGATGCCCATCCTTTTTAACACAAACATACCAGGATAAACAAACAGAAAATCCGTGATTAAGTTTAATACAAGATAGCGAAAAAAGTTTCCGAATGTAAATTTTAGAATCCAGATCGAGCCAATCATAAAAGGACCTATTAGGAAAGGCAGCTCCCCCATAACATTAGGAATCAGTCTATCGTAAAATCTCCACCATACCCGCTTTTTTGCTAATATGCTTTCAACACTGATCCAGCAAGTAATAAAAAAGGCAGCCGGTAAAAAACGTTTAAAGTTCCTTTTTCCTAACATCGGCACTGATAACCATGGTACCAGCATTAAGACGAGTAAAAACATTTTATTATATTTCATCTACAGCCATTCCTTTTTATTTTTAATATGCACAATCACCATTGGTATTATTTACTTTTTTGGAAATTTTTCCTATAGTTATTGGTATAGAAAAATAATGTCATTGACTCAAGTTTGTTTTTATAATAATATATTAGATTGCAAGTATTTCAACGTGGTTCGAAAACCTCCCACGTAAAAAAACTAAGGAGAAATGAATATATGGAAAAATTTGTGCATCCGGTAAGTACGAATGCCCCATCAGGCAAAGTGCACAGAAACGCGCACGGAATCGTTGTTAATGGGATTATTGCAGCGTTGTACATTGCAGTTTCGGCGTTGATTCAACCGTTTGGGTTTACCCAAGTTCAGTTCCGCGTATCGGAAATGTTTAATCATTTAGTCGTTTTTAATAAAAAGTACATTTACGGAATTGTTTTAGGTGTATTTTTAACGAATTTATTTTTCTCGCCAATGAAGGCTTACGATTTAATTTTTGGAGTGGGCCAATCAGTGATTGCTTTAGTTATTACTAGTCTTTGTACACGGATTATTAGAGGAATTTGGGCTAGAATGATAGTGAATACCATTGTTTTCACAATTACTATGTTCCTTATTGCGCTAGAACTGCATTTAGCATTTGATTTACCTTTCCTTTTTACATGGCTTACAACGGCCATAGGTGAATTGGTTGTGATGGCTGTCGGCATGCCGGTAATGTATGTCCTGAATAAACGTATCCATTTTGAAAAAAGGGTTTAATTACGAAGAGTTGCTGCTTTTTGCAGCGGCTCTTTTATTATAAATGGACTGCTGTATGGACATAATAGGCCCATTTCAAAAAAATAAGCAGATAGATGGCAATTGAATTTTTGAAAAATTATAATAATAAATGAATGACGACTAAACCATAAAGTGGCTAAATCTATTAGAAATAAACTCTTCCATCATTCACTAAAGGGGGAAAATGGCGATGGTTCAACGTCCAGAAGTAAGTGAGTTTTCTGAGTACTACATACCGTATGTAAATTTGGTTCCAGATGGAGACTTATTGGAGATTTTAAAAGAGAATTTGGAGAAAACTACAGCAGTAGCTGAAGGTTTATCGGAGGAGGCCGGACAGTCTCGGTATGCTCCAGGGAAGTGGAGTATCAAAGAAGTCCTTGGTCATATGACTGACACGGAACGAATTATGAGCTATCGTCTGCTTCGAATTGGCCGCGGTGATTTAACACCACTGCCTGGTTTCAACGAGAACGACTATATTGCTGCATCTAACTTTGATGGGCTTTCGATACAACAAATTATTGAAGACTTTACCGCTGTACGAAATGCCACCATCACGCTCATCAACAATATGCCAGACGAAGCTTGGGAGAGGATTGGAGTGACCAACAATTCCAATACCACAACACGTGCCCTCGCCTACATCATCGCAGGCCACGCCCTCCATCACCTAAAAATAATAAATGAACGATACCTATAGTAATAATGGTGTCAGGCACCATTTGATAGAAGAAAACCTTTAATGGGTTTTCTTTTTTATTGCGAACATTTGTTCTTTGTTTTATAATTAAGATATTGGTTAGAATAGGAATTGTGTTGTTTTACTAATCCATATTCATACCAATGTTTTTTGTTTGGAGTGTAAAGTGAAGTTTACCAATTAACCAAGGAGCTGATTTTTGATGACATTACGTTTGATTCCCTATTTAGTAATGAATGGTAATGCAAAAGAAGCAATTGAATTTTACCAAAAGGCCTTAGATGCTCAGGTTCTCTTCAGCCAATCGTTCGGTGAAATGCCGGAGAACCCTGAATTTCCATTGCCAGCAGAGGCAAAGGATCGTGTTAGTCATGCAACCATTAAAATTGGTGAAACAGACCTAATGCTTTCTGATACCTTCCCTGGCCAGCCGCATCAGAGCGGAACTCAAGTAACGATTTGTATTTCCACTAATGATGCCGACCAAGCGCATAGGTTCTTTGATGCATTAAAGGAAGGCGGACAAGTGGGTATGCCGCTGCAAGAAACCTTCTTTAGCCCGGCATACGGAAGTGTTACGGATAAATTCGGCATTACATTTCAAGTTTTCACTGAGGGCAGATAATCATTTTGATGAATTCCCTATACGAATATCGAGCATGAGATTAATATACATAGTGGGGAAGCAACCAAAAAACGGCTTTGCATGCACTTATGCAGCGAAGCCGTTTTCTTTTTATTTATCTATTGCTCACGCTTAAATGAATGAGTAATAATTTCGTTTATAAGTGAATCTTTGCCTCGACACCATAATGGTCAGATACCACCATTTTATTGTGATTGTTAAAGATTACTTTTGAAAAATCTACTAGTACAGGTTGATTGGTTAAGATTAAGTCTATTCGCAGATCCTGCTTATTATTGCTCCAGCCGGCAATTTTTCCTTTAACGGTAATTCCTTGATCTTTTTCTTCAGCCAGATTGTATGTATCATAAAGACCATGACTTAACAAATACTCATACCCTTCTCCTTTTAGAGAAGCATCGTTATTGAAATCCCCCATTAGGAATAAATGGTCATCCCAATTCAACTTCTTGAACAGCTTGTCAGCCTGTACCTTAAAAGGTTCAACTTCATCATGCCACCAACCCATATGACAGGAATAAAAAGTATAAGGTTTGTCCTTGTACTTAATCGTTGCTCCTATAATTCTTCTTGTTTTCCAGTTTACCGCATAATCCTCACTTTGCGATACAAAAAAGGAGTGATGCTGTATGATTGGATGTTTGGTTAGGATCGCTACCCCTTCTTCATAGGTTCCATTCTTGATATAGTGAGTCAAATCCCACACCATTGAATATTCGTCATTGCCACGCTTTTTAAGTTCTTGTAACAAAACGTAGACGTAATTGTTTCTCTTTACGTTCCCATCCACATACTCTTCAGCTATTGCCTGGCTTACCTCCTGCAGGGAAATAACATCATAAGAATTTTCAATGATGGTTTCTGCTAAATGTGCTATTTTATCAAGCTGATGTTCCTCATGCCAAGAATGGCAGTTTAATGTTAAGAGTTTCATATTCACCATACCCCATGTAGTTTAACATAGTGAATATTTTAACATACAAGTTTCATGTAATAAATTAATGAGCCTTCAACATTGGCATAGTGTTAATACCATTAATGGTGACAGGCACCAATTTTTATCCCAGCTTGGTGCGGGCTGCGGCTGGCTGGTATTTTCTCATCGGCCCTTTTTCGAGAACTTCTTGCAGATAGAGGTTGCCGTTCGGGCTCGTTTTCTTTAGCAGGTCCATTAGATATGTAATATCATCGAGTGCTCTATGTGTTTGGTAATCTGTAATATCATGAGCCTGTAATAATGTCAGAAGTTTTCCGTTTGGAAAGCCATAGTTTTTCCAAGGGATATTCCTCATCGTACAATACCACTTTAAATCATTGACTTCAGGATACATATGATACAAAAAGCTGCGGTCAAATGAAGCGTTATGTGCAAACACCGAATCAGCACGATGAAAATAGGTTTTGATTTTCACATCATAGAAACTTTTCCCTTTTACTAACTCATAAGGAATACCATGGACACGAAAGGCAGTATCATAATTATTTCGGGCTGTCCTTGAGATGGGCTCACGCAAGAAAGAATCTTCCTCGATAATCTCAATAATTTCTCCTGTTTCCTTTCGGTAGGTGAATAATTTAAGAGCAAGTTCAATCACTTCGTCTTTTGTTGGTCCCAACCCAGTGGTTTCAACGTCCAATACTAATCCATATTGTTCAGATCTTTGCATACTGATCATTCCTTAAAGTAAAGTTATCCCTATTATATCAAAGCTCCGGTCATTAAAACATGACCATTCTCTGGATATTATTCATTGATTTTCAATCCAAACCTAATGGCTGCTTCATTCCCGTAAGAAATGCCTGAATGGTGATGACTAGGCTATCGTCCAAATTTAACTTCATTTTAAAACCGCCCTTTTGTTCAAGAGCAGAGAAACCATGCAGTATACTGCGTAAACCTCTGACAGTGTGTAAGGCATGCTCTCCCTCCAAATGACAGGTTTGCAGTATAAGGATCGAAAGGTCAACAATTTTTGCCCCTGCATTTTGTACTTCCTCATCTTCTGGATTTGGCGCTAGTAACGTCGCCTCATACACCCCTGGATGTTTACGGGCAAAATTTACATAGGCTCTACTCATGGCAAGGACGGCTTCCATTCCTGATATTCCAAAGGAAGCCTCCTCCATTTTTTCGTATAATTGATTAATTCCATGAATGGCAAGTTTTTTTCTTAATCCGGGCAGTCCATTGAAATGGTTATACAAAGAAGGGGAGCGAATCCCCAATTTCTTCGCAAGATTAGCTAATGAAACCTCCGACATTCCTTGTTGATCGGCAATCTCCCCCGCTGCATCTAGTATAGCGGACAATTCAAGTCCCACTTTTGGTCTTGGTGACATATTCCTTCCCCTTATCCGATTTTTCGATTTAATGCTTCCACCGCTTTTTCCATCACCGCAATAGGATTCTCCACCATCTCTCCATGACCAACCGCGAGCAGCCTGGGTTGATAGTTAAGTAGTTTTTTCGCACTTGCTAACGCTGTTTTCTTACTCCAAGTACCAAAAGCCGGGAATGGAAACCATGGTTTTATATCCCCTGCAACAGCAATGCCTCCTCTTGTTTGAAAAGCATCACCGGCAATTAAGGCTTTGGTCCGCAAATCAAGAAATGACATTGATCCAGGTGTATGACCCGGCGTTTCTACCGCTGTTAATGAACCAACTAAATCTCCTTCTTTGAGCAAGATATTAGCTCTGGTTTTTAATCCCTTCGGTACTCCCCCTTTTATTGGCATTTGATCTTCATGAGAATCGAGTGATCGGTCATTATTCATTAGTCTGTAATCTCGGGATGAGATATAAACAGGAACTTCAGGCAGCTCTTCTTTTAAGGCATCAAGTGCACCAACATGATCTTCATGGGCATGTGTCAGCACAATTTTGGTAATAGGCTTTCCGATTTGTTCCGCTGCCTTCAAAATCCCTTTGGCACAAAATCCAAGGGCAGCATCAATTAACGTTAATCCATCCTCTTCCTCCACCAAATAACAGTTAACCGGAAAAAGACGTGCCATAAAGGTTACCTGATAAACATTGCCTAATTTAATTAACCTCATTTCCCCACATCCTCTTTGACTAATATCATTAGTTTTATTTTAACTAATACCATTAGTTAAATCAACAATAATTACCACTTTTTTGAAAAAGATAAAAAAAACGCCTCCTTCTCTAATGAGACGAAGACGCTTATGTTGACCTTAATTCATAATTTGAATGGTTAATAGGTGCTATCCTCATTTAATTCTTGTTTACTTTCATACCAATTTGTAACTTGTGTAAGGATCGCATAGACAAAAAAGAAATTCATTGCCCACACATTAATAAAAGGTGAGATACCTCCGTACTGGATAGTCTCATAGCCTTTTAGTTTCATTACAATCATTGATTCAATAAAAATTAGCACAAACCCAAGGACTCCCGCCACTGCAGCTTTTACCATTTGTCTATCCCTCCAAAATCCTTCCAATTATATTTATCCTATTTAAACGCTAACAACAGTACAATTTCGACAATTTTGTGAACATTAATAATTCTATTATATGACATTTTTTAATAAACACAACTACTCAAAAGTAAAAAAGGTGCCTGACACCCTTGAACTGTGACCCATA
>NZ_JBALPZ010000155.1:0-14739 GCF_036965645.1 Neobacillus drentensis | reverse complement strand
CATGGTGACAGGCACCTTTATTTATGTTCTTATAGTGTTTATGCTGCTACGTCTCGTTTTTGGAAGACGTAGAAAGCGAGAAACTGGAATAGGGCAAAGTAAATAACTAGCATGATAATCGAGAAGGGAATCGTCATGCCTTCGACTAGTGGTGTTCCTTCAAAGTATTGGATTAAATCTGTGTTGGCAAATAAAACATATTTAGCCCAGTCAAATTTCATTGCAAGAAGAGCTGTAAATTGACCTCCGGTAAATAATAAAAACAAAGAGAGCCCAATCGCGAGTGAACTATTACGAAATACAGCAGAGATCATGAATGCCATGGTTACTAACATAATCATATCAATAGAACTTAAACCGTAATAAACAAGTAAATGGACAACCATATTCTGTTCCGTCACGCGGCCATTATAATAATTTAAATAAGGAACTGCTTTTTCCGGCATACCAAACAAAATCGCACCCAACATACTAGAGAATATAAACATAATCGCCAGCATAAGCAAAGCAAATAATAAAACGGTCACATATTTCGAAAAAAGGATTTTAGTTCGATTAATCGGACGGATTAATAACAGCTTAATGGTCCCCCAGTTGAACTCACTGGCGACTATTCCGGCAGCGATGATAATAATAAATACGCCTGCTAACATAATCAGTTGTGAAGAATCTTTTACAAAAGACCAAACCGAATATTTCTCTTTAGGAGGAATATCATGTTTAATTCGATAATCATTAATGGCTATTTCTTTTTTAAAATACTGCTTCTCCACATCCGTCTGGCTTTTTGACATCTGCTGCTTTAAGGCATTGTTTTCCTCTTGTAAAATTTGCTGCCAATTTTTGTCCTGCTGAACATCCATATTATTATTTTGGGCCTTTATTACAAATGCAACGACGGCCAGAGTTAATACCAAAATAGAGATCATGACCATTGTTCCAGGCCGCTTAAAAATTTTCATCCATTCATTTTTAATTAAATTAACCACGATCAACCGCCTCCTTTTCAGAGGTCACTTCTAGGAACCGATCTTCTAATGTTTTTGCGACTTCCTTTATCCCATAGATGGAGATACCTTCCGCTGCCAGTAATTTTACGAGACTAGGCATTTCCTCTTTGCTTAATTCAACTGTTAAGCCATTTCTTGAATGGTTTGCTTTATGGTTAGGATAATTCACAGCAAAAAGATTCAACGCTTTTTCAGCCGGTATCACTTCCAATTCATAGCTAACGCCGTTACCGTCGTGTACAAATTCACGGACAAGCTGCACATCTACTAACCTGCCATCCTGAATGATTCCGATTCTGTCACACATCATTTCCATTTCAGACAGTAAATGACTAGAAACGATTACGGCCATATTCTTTTCACGGGCCAGCAGGCGGACATAATCACGAATTTCTCTAATCCCGGCAGGGTCTAATCCGTTAGTAGGCTCATCAAGAATTAACACCGCCGGGTCATGTAGTAGACACTGTGCTAATCCTAAACGCTGTCTCATACCGAGCGAATACGTCTTTACTTTGTCATGGATTCGGTCGGATAAACCAACCAATTCTACCGTTTGAGCAATTTTTTCTTTAGAGATTCCTTTCGACATACGGGCATAATGAACCAAGTTTTGATATCCTGTTAAAAATTTATACATTTCAGGATTTTCAACAATCGCCCCGATATGACCCACGGCATTCTCGAATTGAGATTTAATACTAGAACCGCCAATGATGATATCACCCGAGGTAATCCCCATTAAACCAACAATCATCCGTATGGTGGTAGTTTTCCCTGCCCCATTTGGACCTAAGAATCCAAACACTTCCCCTTTATTGACTTGGAAGCTGATTTGGTCAATAATGGTTTTTCCTTTAATGACCTTAGTAACATCTCTTAACTCCACAATTGTCTCCAAGTTCTCTCTCCTCTCTTAAACAAACTTCCTTAACCAAGTTTACCTGAAACTAGCATAAATTTTCTACATTAGTGTGAACAAGGCTGCAGTGAAGGTATCGCTAGGCCCGAGAACTTAAAAAAGCCCTAAACTTGATAGTTTAGAGCTGATTGCTTATTTTTCATCAGCAACACGCTGAATTTTAATGTCTTTTAACAATTCTCTTACAACATAGCTAGCCATAATTAGTCCAGCGGCGGAAGGTACAAAGGCATTGGACGCAGGTGGCATTTGCGCTTTGCGGATCGGCGCGTTTTCATTTCCCACTTCTTTTTTAATGTCTTCACGAATCACAATTGGACTTTCATCAGAAAAGACGACTGGAATACCCTTGTGAATTCGTTCCTTACGAAGTTTTGTGCGAATGACCTTTGCAATCGGGTCTGTATGCGTTTTTGAAATATCTGCAATCCGAAAACGAGTTGGATCCATTTTATTAGCGGCACCCATACTTGAAATAATCGGGATATTTCGTTTTAAGCATTCTTTCATTAAATGAATTTTATAGACAATGGTATCAGAAGCGTCTACTACAAAATCCAATTTATGACTGAAGATTTCTTCATACGTGTCTTCTGTATAAAAGATTTTTAATGGGATCACTTCACAGTCAGGGTTAATATCTTTAATTCGCTCCGTCATGATTTCTACCTTTGGTCTGCCTACTGTGGATAGAAGTGCAATTAGCTGACGGTTGATATTGGTAATATCTACGTCATCTTTATCAATTAAAATTAATCTGCCAACACCGGACCGGGCCAGAGCTTCCGCCGCAAATGAACCGACACCGCCGATTCCTAAAACAGCCACCGTGCTGTTTTTCATAATAGATAATCCTTCTTTACCAATAGCAAGCTCGTTTCGAGAAAATTGATGCAGCATTAGATTCACTCCATATTTATAATCACTTTTATATATTTTTTCACCATAAAAATATATCATACCCTCAAGAAAAGCTCCAGCGCCTGCCTTGGACATGAGCTGAAGCTCGATTATCAGCTTAATGACAAAAGAAACACCTTCCGCCTATGCAGAAGGTGATTGTTTAGAAAATAGAGAAGAGTCCCAATGGTGCCGTCGCTCATGATCCTTCGTTTTGATCCCCGCTACTAGCAGGTGGGTGTCCTGTTTCGCTATTGTAAGTCCCTTTACCGTATAGGTGGGGCATTTACGCATGGCAGAAAACTCTAGACTCCCGAATCAATAATGTTCGGTCAAAACTTCAGGTAACACAACGTGCATTTCAGGACTCTTCTAATTGCTTTCATAATACCATATTTTAAAATGATCTACAAGGATTTATGAAAGCGGATTCCTGCTATTTATTAACATTTAGTGACAAATATAATTCCTTTAATTGTGCCTCAGAAACCTCACCTGGTGCATCTGTTAACAGGCAGCTCGCGCTCGCTGTCTTTGGAAAGGCGATCGTATCACGCAGGTTAGTACTGCCTGCAAGCAGCATAACCAGGCGGTCAAGACCGATAGCAATTCCACCATGTGGAGGTGTTCCATATTCAAAGGCATTTAAGAGGAAGCCAAACTGTTCTTGCGCTTCTTCTGGAGAAAATCCAAGCACACTAAACATTTTTTCTTGAACCGGCCGTTCGAAAATCCGCAGTGATCCACCACCGAGTTCATATCCATTTAAGACAATGTCATAGGCCTGTGCACGGACCTTGGATGGGTCTGTATCTAGTAGTTCTAGATCTTCCCTAAACGGCATTGTAAATGGATGGTGCGCAGCATAATAGCGGCCTTCTTCTTCATCATACTCTAACAGCGGCCAGTCAGTTACCCATAAGAAATTAAACTGGCTTGGGTCAATTAAGCCTAACTCTTTTCCTAGTTTAAGTCTTAATGCACCAAGAGCATCCGCTACAACACTCTTCTTATCGGCAACAAATAATAGTAAATCTCCATCAGTCGCTTCAAGGGTAGCCTTGATTGCTTGTGCATCCTCTTCGTTGAAGAATTTAGCAATAGGCCCTTTTAAGCCTTCAGTATCGACTTTTAACCAAGCAAGGCCTTTTGCACCGTAGACAGCGACAAATTCAGTTAAAGCATCAATATCTTTACGAGAATATTTTTCGGCTCCGCCTTTTACATTAATGGCTTTTACCTGGCCGCCATTTGCAACGGCAGCAGCAAACACCTTAAAACCAGAATCCTTCACAATTTCTGAAAGGTCCACAAGTTCTAATCCAAATCGTGTATCTGGTTTATCTGACCCAAAGCGGCTCATTGCTTCAGCATAAGTCATCCGCGGGAAACTTGCAGGGACTTCCACCCCTTTAACTTCCTTCATCAATCCAGACAACATATTCTCCATCATGCTGATAATGTCTTCTTGGCTTAAGAAGCTGGTTTCAATATCGACTTGGGTAAATTCCGGCTGACGGTCAGCACGCAAGTCCTCATCTCGGAAACAGCGGGCAATTTGATAATATCGTTCAACTCCGCCCACCATAAGTAATTGTTTAAACAACTGTGGTGATTGCGGCAATGCATAGAACTCACCTGGATGGACACGGCTAGGCACTAAATAGTCACGTGCTCCTTCTGGTGTACTTTTTGTTAGAATTGGTGTTTCAATATCTAGGAAACCTTCACTGTCAAGGTAGTTCCGAATATGTCTTGTTACCTGATGGCGCATCTTCAGAGTTTCAAACATAACAGGACGACGGAAATCTAAGTAGCGATACTTTAAACGAATATCCTCTGAAGCATCTGTCCGATCAGTAATCTGAAACGGCGGAGTTTTCGCTTCGTTGATAATCGTTACTTCTTCAGCCTGAACTTCAATTGTTCCTGTTGTTATGTTTTCATTAATGGTTCCTGCTTCACGGCCGACAACAGTTCCAACCACATTCAGAACATACTCATTACGAATTGTTTCTGCAATTTGCAGGGCTTCCTTTGATGTATCTGGATTAAACACTACCTGAACAATTCCCGACCGGTCGCGCAAATCAATAAAGATTAACCCGCCGAGGTCACGGCGTTTTTGAACCCAGCCCTTTAATGTTACCTTCTCACCTACTGCTGATTCTGGAACTTCTCCACAAAAATACGATCTGCCAAACATGTTTATCCCCCTTTTAAGCTTGCAATTCCTGGAATTGTTTAATAAATGTGTTTAGATCTAATTCTACTTGTTCACCTGTAGCCATATTTTTAACATTAATTTTGTTATTTTTAAGCTCATCGTCTCCAAGTATCGCTACGTATTTAGCCTTTAAGCGGTCAGCTGCTTTAAATTGGGCCTTGATTTTCCGGTCCAAGTAATCTCTTTCCGCAGAAAAACCAGCCATTCGAAGCTGCTGTAAAAGTCCGACGGTATAATCCTTTGCTTCTTCCCCAAGTGAAGCTACAAATACGTCGATTCCTTGATTGATTTCAAGATCAATACCTTCCGCATTAAGGGCTGCAATAAACCGCTCAATACTTAAAGCAAAGCCGATACCAGGCGTTTCAGGACCGCCAATTTCTTCTGCAAGCCCGTTATAGCGTCCGCCTCCGCAAAGGGTGGTAATTGCTCCAAAGCCCTCCGCGTTACTCATAATCTCAAATGCAGTATGATTATAATAATCTAAACCGCGGACTAAGTTTGGATCGACTTCAAACGGAATATCAAGCTGCGTTAAATACTGTTGTAATTTTTCAAAATAAGCTTTTGAAAAATCATTCAAATAATCTAAAATCGAAGGCGCCGTTTTCATTAATTCGTGGTCACGGTCCTGCTTACAATCCAGGATCCTGAGCGGATTTTTTTCAAGACGGTTTTGACAGTCATGACAAAACTCCCCAATCCGCGGTTTGAAATGGTTCACGAGCGCTTCACGGTGAGCAGTTCGGCTTTCTTTATCCCCTAAGCTGTTGATAATCAGTTTTAGCTTCTGCAATCCCAATTCTTTATAGAGATTCATGGCTAAAGAAATTACCTCTGCATCAATCGCAGGGTCGTTACTGCCTAATGCCTCCACACCAAATTGAACAAACTGGCGGAATCGGCCTGCCTGCGGGCGTTCATAACGGAACATAGGTCCCATGTAATAAAGCTTTACAGGCTGATTAGCAAGACCAAACATTTTCTTCTCTACAAACGAGCGGACGACTGCCGCTGTTCCTTCAGGTCTTAGCGTTATACTGCGTTTGCCTCTATCTTCGAAGGTGTACATTTCTTTTTGGACAATGTCGGTGCTATCGCCGACTCCTCTAGAAAAAAGATCTGTATGTTCAAAGATTGGTGTACGAATCTCTTGATATTGGTATTTTTCACAAAGTTCTCTTGCTTTTGCTTCAATTAGCTGCCACTTTTCTACTTCACCTGGCAGTATGTCTTGCGTACCTCTTGGGATGCTGATCGACATGGTGAATTACCTCCTTTATAAACATAACGCTTATGTAGATATTGTTAAATAGACGCGAATAAGGGTGCTTGCTTTTTCTGGAAACACAAAAAAACTCCCATCCCTTGTAGTCATACAAGGGACGAGAGTTTTAGTCCCGCGGTGCCACCCTAGTTGAAGAACATGTAAAAACTGCTCTTCCTCTTAAACAGTTAACGCCTGCTACGTTCATCTCCTACTAAAGCAGCTGCTTTTTCAGAGAGAAGCCTACGGAGTGTTCTTTCACTAAGGTACATGTAGAAATGCTTTCAGCCTAAGGCATTTCCTCTCTTTTCATGGATGATCTTAATTACTATGCTCCATCAATGGTTATTCCGAAATATCTTTTATATTTATATAATAATACGTAGCAACAATGGTAATGTCAAGAGACATTTAAGACCTTCCTAAATGTTTTTTTAACTTTCTGACATCGCCCGTTGTTAACCCAAATTCAGATGCAAGCTCAATAGAGTTTGAATGACCCTCTTTTTGAATAAAATCATGAAAATCCACTCCAAAAATACGGCCATCCATTGACTGTATGTTCATTCCCTTTTCACTCGACCTCATAACCAATCACCTCAGTCTTTTTTTCTAGTATTTCCAATCTGGTCAAAAACTTGCATGTTTATGTGATTTTTATGGATTATTTCTAGTGAAATTAGCTGATTTAACCAATTAAGGAATGAATTTCTGGCTTTTTTACGATAAAATAAACAGATAAAGGAGGTTACGATGACAAAAAAGTATACACTGCTCTTATTCACTATTATTCTCGCTTTCGGTACCTTCCTGCCGCAAGAAAGAGGCAATGCCTCAAGTGGTTCGGTTACGATCTCTACGGATACGGTAAATGTCCGCAGCGGCCCAGGATTAAGCTATCCGAACATTTTCACTGTAAAACGGGGTGAACAGTACCAAATTGTAAAAGAAAAAGATGATTGGATTGAGATTAAATTATCGTTAGGCCAAACTGGCTGGGTAGTTAATTGGCTCGTCACGAAGGATGACGAATCCAATTCAGGAACAGAAGAAACAACTACTACCGAAATGGGGAAAGTGAATGCCGATACGATTAACATAAGAGAAGAGCCTTACGTCTCAAGTTCAATTGTCGGAAAACTAACAAATGGGACTGACGTCTCTATTATCTCCAAACAAAATAAATGGCTGAAAATTAATTTTTCTGGTATTAAAGGCTGGGTTAGAGCAGAGTTTATTGACACTCAATCAGAAAATGATAGCCAAAAAGAAAGTGTAACAGGGGCCACTGGAACCGTAACTGCGGATAGTTTAACTGTCCGTTCAGACTCCTCATTAAACTCAAGTATCGTTGGTACTGTTTCACAGGACCAGCAGTTTACTATTTTAGATGAGAAATATAATTGGGTAAAAATAGAGTATGAGTCTGGTAGTTTTGGCTGGGTATCAGGTTTGTTTCTTGAGAAAACAACTGCTTCCACTCAAGAAAAACAAGCATTAAAGACAACTACTGTTACGATTTTACATAACGGGACAAATATTAGAAAAGAAGCAGATGCCCAATCTGAAGTAGTTGCCTTGGGTGACGAGGGAGATCAATTTACGGTTAAAAGTATTGTAAATGACTGGTACGAGATCCAATTAAAAAATGGAACAACAGGCTATGTCGCTGGCTGGATTGTTTCAAACAATGGATCCAATCCGCAAATTCATAAAGGCGGGGCTGAAAGCTACCTTAAAAATAAAACCATTATCCTCGACCCAGGACATGGCGGCGGTGATAATGGAACAACAGGTACGAATGGAACACTAGAAAAAGATTTGACGCTTCGAACCGCACGACTACTATACGGTAAATTAAGAGCGGCCGGAGCCAATGTCTACCTAACTAGAGATACGGATACATTTATTTCCCTGCCATCTCGGGTGTATGCGGCCACGGCCAATAGTGCCGATGCCTTCATCAGCCTGCATTACGATAGCAGCTTAGACCGCAGTTCACGGGGAATGACGGGCTATTATTTTTATGACTATCAAAAAGGACTGGCAGATTCACTTTATACTTCCACCATTGCCCAAACGGATTTAAGCGGCCGCGGAGTAAGATTTGGTGATTTCCATGTCATCCGGGAAAACAGTCAAAAAGCTGCTCTCATTGAACTTGGGTATTTAAGTAACCCGCAAGAAGAAATGACCCTGAACTCAAGTGTGTTTCAAGAAAATGCAGCTTCAGGGCTGTATGATGGCTTGGCGAGGTATTTTAAAAATAACTAACACTAATGGCAAGGCTCTGGGAGGTTTATTCTTCCAGAGCCTTTTTTTTGGCAGGTGGGCCAAATTGTTAATATAATCTAAATTTTTGTTAATATCGATCCTTTTTTCGTTAATATCGGCTCATTTTTTGTTAATAAAAACAAACAACATTTTTGATCCAACAAAAAAAGCCCGGCACGAATGCCAAGGCTGCCTATTTGCTTTCTACAATTAACGTTACAGGGCCATCATTGATTAATTCAACATCCATCATGGCGCCAAACACACCTGTTTCTACGGTAATTCCTTTGTCCCGCAGCATCTGATTAAAGGCTTCATATAAAACCACTGCCTGTTCAGGCCTTGCCGCTTCCATAAAGTTAGGGCGGCGGCCTTTTCGGCAGTCCCCATAAAGGGTGAACTGGGAGACAGAGAGAATTTCACCGCCAACATCCAATAAAGAAAGATTCATTTTCCCATCATGATCGTCAAAGATCCGCAGGTTAGCAATCTTATCCGCTAAATAGACGGCATCCTCATCCTTATCTTCGTGTGTCACCCCAACTAACAGAACAAAGCCTTGCTTAATTTGTCCGGTTATTTCACCAGCGACCGTTACCTTCGCTTCTTTGCTGCGCTGAACTACTATTCTCATGCTAGAAACTCCTTAACTGATAATCCGGCGAACCGAATAAATGTCCGGGATTTGCTTAATGCGTTCCACAACCTTTTGGAGGTGGTTAACATTATGAATAGCAATCGACATAATAATCGTCGCCATTTTATTACGATCAGACTTCCCGGAAACTGCGGAAATATTGGTCTTCGTCTCGCTAACTGCTTGTAGAACCTCATTAAGCAGCCCCTGGCGGTCAAAACCGCTGATTTCGATATCCACATTATACTCTTTACGGTCGTTTAAGGAAGATTCCCACTCAACCGGAATCAATCTATTTTGAGCATCATTGGAATCGATGTTAGGGCAATCAGAACGATGGACCGAGACGCCGCGTCCTTTCGTAATAAAACCGACAATCTCATCACCTGGAACAGGATTACAGCATTTTGACAAGCGAATTAACAAGTTATCGATCCCTTGAACCCGTACACCTGATTCTCGTTTTTTCGTCGAAGGAAATGCCTTTAGATCCGTAATAGCATTGGCAATCGTAGCAGATTGTTCTTTATCCCGCTTTTTCCGTTCTTTTTCCGTTAAGCGATTGGCCACCTGCAAGGCTGTTACGCCATTATATCCGACGGCTGCATACATATCTTCCTCATTGGAAAAATTAAACTTTTCGGCAACCTTTTTAAGATTTTCAGTTGTTAAAATTTCCTTTAGATCAAATTCCATATTTCGGATTTCTTTTTCAACCAGTTCTCGGCCTTTAATGACATTCTCATCACGGCGCTGCTTCTTAAAGAACGCCCGAATCTTGTTCTTGGCTTGTGATGTTTGAGCAAGCTTTAACCAATCTTGGCTTGGTCCGTATGAGTGCTTGGAAGTGAGAATCTCAATGATATCACCAGTCTTTAATTTATAATCAAGCGTGACCATTTTGCCATTCACTTTTGCGCCTATCGTTTTATTGCCAATTTCAGAGTGAATCCGGTAGGCAAAATCAATAGGAACAGAACCAGATGGCAATTCGATGACATCACCCTTAGGAGTAAAAATAAATACCATGTCGGAGAATAAATCAATTTTTAATGACTCCATAAACTCCTCGGCATTCGCCGTATCATTCTGAAACTCAAGGATTTCCCTAAACCAGGTCAGTTTTTGCTCAAAAGTAGAGCTGTCGCTAATCGCTTTTCCTTCTTTATATGCCCAGTGGGCCGCAACCCCAAATTCCGCAATCCGATGCATTTCGTACGTCCGAATTTGTACTTCAAGCGGATCTCCCTTAGGACCAATGACCGTTGTATGTAATGATTGATACATATTCGGCTTCGGCATTGCAATATAGTCCTTGAAGCGGCCCGGCATTGGCTTCCAGCAGGTATGAATAATACCAAGAACCGCATAGCAATCCTTAATGCTATTCACCACAATACGAACGGCAAGTAAATCATAAATTTCACTAAATTGTTTATTTTGCAAAGCCATTTTTCGATAGATGCTGTAAATATGCTTTGGCCGCCCTGACAGCTCAGCTTTAATCGATACTTCACTTAGGCGTCCCTTCACTTCATCCACAACATCATCCAAGTACTGCTCACGTTCCGCCCGCTTCTTTTTCATTAAGTTGACAATCCGGTAATACTGCTGTGGATTCAAATATCTTAATGCGGTATCTTCCAACTCCCATTTGATCTTAGAGATACCAAGACGATGAGCTAAAGGTGCAAAAATTTCAAGTGTCTCATTTGAAATTCGGCGCTGTTTCTCCATAGGAAGATGTTTAAGTGTCCGCATATTATGCAAGCGGTCCGCAAGTTTAATAAGAATGACGCGGATGTCCTGCGCCATCGCCACAAACATCTTTCGATGATTTTCCGCCTGCTGTTCCTCATGAGACTTGTATTTAATTTTCCCTAACTTTGTAACCCCATCAACAAGCATTGCCACTTCGCTGTTAAAAGCCTCTGTAATATCCCCTAAGGTTACATTAGTATCTTCTACAACGTCATGGAGAAAACCAGCCGCCACTGTTGCCGGGTCCATTTCAAGGTCGGCTAAGATTCCGGCAACTTGAATAGGATGGATAATATAGGGCTCTCCCGATTTTCTATATTGTTCACGATGGGCATGTTTTGCGTACTCATAAGCCTTTTTAACTAGTTCTACATGCTCATCATTTAAATACTTTCTGGTCTTGTCGATGACTTGGTCGGCCGTTAACACTTGATCATTCGCCATGAAATCACCTTTATTTTCATCTCATTTTTTATATCAAAGTTTTTATAACTCTATTTTTTGGACAAATTAAAATGTCTATTTATACAAATGTTGTTCTTAAAAAAATAGTTACTAAATTAGAATGATTGTTACTATTATCGAAAAAAATAGCGAAGTTGTAAAGAGATTGTGCTGTTTTTTTACTAAAATACAATATTTTTGTCGTTTTTAAAGGGTTATCGAGCTGATTTCCCTTTGCAAAACACAAAAAAATTTTTTCTTTATATTAAAGAGAGCACTCGTTTCCTGAGTGCCCTCCATTCTCCATTAATAGTGCATTAATGTTAGAACATCGTAGCCGTCTAGTTTACTGCGGCCTTCTAAATAGCTTAATTCTACTAAGAAAGCAATCCCAGCTACCACACCGCCAAGCTGCTCTACCAATTGAATCGTTGCTTCGATTGTTCCTCCTGTTGCCAATAAATCATCTGTGATTAACACCCGTTGTCCCGGTTGAATGGCATCTTTGTGGATGGTGAGAATATCCTTGCCATATTCTAATCCGTAGCTCACTTTGATGGTTTCTCTTGGCAGCTTACCTTCTTTACGGACTGGTGCAAATCCAACTCCTAACGAATAGGCAACTGGGCAGCCAATAATAAAGCCTCGTGCCTCTGGTCCAACAATAATGTCGATCTGCTTTTCTTTTGCATATTCAACAATTTGGTCAGTTGCGTATTTATAAGCTTCACCATCATTCATTAAAGGGGTGATGTCTTTAAATTTAATCCCGGGTTTTGGCCAATCCGGTACGATTGTAATAAATTCTCTTAAATCCATTCTTCAATTGCCTCCTCAGATTCAACCGATCCTTGAATGACTTGATCGAACCAGCCTTTTAATTCTTGAAATGAGGAAAACAACAATTCTCTTTCAAGAGCATACTGGGCCTGTTTTGTTTGATAAGTTTGGGAATCAGTCAGGTCACGCTTTTGCGCTCCAGTTTTTAAAGTAATAAATCCATTGTTTATTGTAACAAAATCCAGTTCAGAAAACACCTTAGACATAAATTTAATTGTTTCATGCGACCAGCCGCGATGTTTCGCAATGGTTTCACCATGAAGTTTTAGATCAATCGGACCCTTTTTTAACAGCAGGGCATAGAACCATTTGAAATGATCGCGCGTTGGAATGGTAGAAAAATAATCACTTTCTTTTTTGTAAAAATAAGCATATATTCTTGCCGGTTCTTTTCCAGCGAACAATCCTTTTAAAAGGTCCTTTGACGGCGGAAAATCCACTAGTGCAATATTAGCTTGGTACCCATCAAACACTTTGGCCTCATCCAAATTTTGAATCAGAATCGTTTCAGACCGAAGTTCTGGTTTTATGATTTCAAGGTGCTCTTTATTGAAAATGATAATTTTTCTGTTTTCAGCTGGTACATTGTTTTGAATTTGAATAGCTCGCTTTTGGCCGCGAAAATCAAATAATTGCCACGAATGAACTGCCACATCCTGTATAAAGATTTGTGGCTTACGTATATTATTCCATTCGTTAATAGATAATTCTCCAATTAAGGAAATTTTCGAGGCAGGTGAAATCTGGTCCACTAAAGGACCTAACCCAAAACCTACACCATCAAGGCTGGCTCCCTCTTCTTTCACTAAAAGCTTAAGATGGTTTTGTTCACTGCCAATTTTTCTCATACTTGTAATGGCCACATTATCTATCAGCACTTTTGGCTTTGGATTATCCATTCCAAAGGGTGCTAAGAGACTAAGTTCGTCTAATGATGACAAGCTAATATCCTCAAGACGAATCTCCTCATCAAGCTGGGTTATTGGAATTAAATTGGCCTCTGATAGCTGCTCTTCCGCAAGAAGGTTGAGCCGATGACGAAGTTCAGCAACGTCCTCAAGTTTCAACGTCATCCCTGCCGCCATTGGATGTCCGCCAAAATGCGGAAGAATTTCTCTACAGGTTGATAAATTTTTAAACAAGTCATATCCAAGGATACTTCTAGCTGACCCCTTAGCAATTCCTTTTTCCGGATCAAAATTTAACACGATGGTCGGTCGATAGAATTTTTCTACAAGCCTGGATGCTACAATTCCAATGACACCTGCATTCCAGCCTTCCTTGCCTATAACGAGAACTTTATTTGTTTCAATGGGAAAGTTTTTTTCAACCTCTTCTATTGCTTCAGACGTAATGGTATTGACAATCTCCTGCCTTGTTTTATTTAAGGCATCCATTTCTTCTGCTAGAGCTTGAGCTTCCTCAGGGTCCTCGGTCAACAACAATTGTACGGCTAAATCGGCATCTTCTAATCTGCCAACTGCATTGATTCTAGGTGCTAGTGTAAAGCCAATTGTTTCTTCATTAATTGACATAAGATCGACGCCCGCAACTTTTAATATGGCCCTGAGACCAATATTTTTTGTTGTCTTTAGTTTTTCCAGGCCTTTTTTAGCTATGATCCGATTTTCACCCTTTAATGATACCAGGTCTGCAATCGTCCCAATTACGGCAATCTCCAATAAGTGCTCAGGCACACTGCCGTATAATGCATGGGCAAGTTTAAAGGCCACTCCTACACCCGCCAGTTCACGAAAAGGATAAGTGCTATCAGGCAGTTTAGGATGAATGATGGCTAATGCTTCCGGTAAAACAGGCCCTGGTTCATGGTGATCGGTTATAATCAGGTCCAGGCCAAGTTCTTTTGCAACCGCTGCTTCATGAACAGCTGCAATTCCTGTATCAACAGTTATTAATAATTTTATACCAGTTTCCGCCGCATGACGGAAGGCAGGTTCGTTCGGTCCATAGCCTTCTGTAAAACGGTTAGGAATATAAAATTGGACGTTAGCCCCTAAATCACGAAGTGTAATCATTAACACCGAGGTGCTGCTTACACCATCTGCATCGTAATCTCCAAAAATAAGAATGGGTTCCTGTCTTTCAATTGCTTCACGGATGCGATTAACGGCCGCTTCCATCCCTTTTAGTAAGAAGGGATCGTGAAACTCATCTTTTCCAAATAAAAAATACCGAGCAGAATCTACGGTATCAAGTCCACGGTTAACTAGTAGTGATGCCACTAACGGTGTAATTTTCAATTCATTAACAAGCATTTGGGCGAGATTATGATCAGAATTGCGAACAATCCATTTTGTTTTTGATTTTAACATTGGTACGTTCACCCCTCAGACTTTCTAATTATACAGGAGCAAAGATAAGCTTTCAATTAAATAAACTAGTCTGTTAATTTCCGATCCAGGCGGCTTCGCTTTCCGCGGGCGTGCCGGAGAGCCT
>NZ_JBALPZ010000154.1:15615-33090 GCF_036965645.1 Neobacillus drentensis | reverse complement strand
CCCCAAGTTAGAGGAGCTAGGGCAATTAAGAAAGGTTCATAACCCCCGACCGCCCCAAGCCAGAGGAGCTAAGGGCAGTTATGAACGTTTCAAAACCCCCGAAAGACACAAGTATGCTGCTCCTAAAGACAGTTAAAGAATTGCTGCGAGTTTACAGAATGACAACAAATATTCCGCTTACCCAAGTGTTTGTCTTCAAATTGAAACACTACTGACATCATTTTAAAAAATTCCTTTGTTAGAATCGATATAATTGGGACTTAAAATCCATACATACGTCGAATAGTATATGGAATAAAGATGACTCTTTTCCATATGAATGACATAGAGTGTTTGCAATTGGAGGGAAAGAAAATGACGTTAGAAGATCAGCTAAAACAAAAGACGTATTATAAAATGTTCATCAATGAGCATGAAGACAGTCATCCGATTCGTATTCTTGGCGAAGCATTTCAGGAAGAGGCAGCAAAGGATCTCCCAAACCTATCATCCATACGCTTTGCCCAAGGGGAAGTGTATTTTCATCATAAAGACTATGAAACTGCGATTTTTAAATGGGAAAACATCACCGACGAACTTGAGCCATGGGCAAAGAAAAATACAGGCGATGCCTATTATGAATTAGGTTTGCTGTCTACGGCAGAGGATATTTACACTGCCATTTCAACGGATAACGACACATTAAATACCGAAGTCGCATTACAATTGTTTTCTCTGTATATTGAACGCGGCAAGAACGACGCAGCGGTTGCAACAATTAAAAAGACAATTGCGGCAAATCCGGAATATCCGAACGTTACCGAAATTGCAAGGGCATTTTTCGAAGGACAACAGGACTGGAATAATGCGGTTGAATTGGCTGTATCCGAGGCCATGCGTTCGGAGGATTTAAACTGGATTAACGTATTAAACACCTATGTAGATAACGGTGTTACAAAAGGCCACGCGCCGAGTTATTTTACCCCTGCCTTAATTCGCTTGTTTTATCTCGATAAGAAAAAGTTTGAACAACTCGTATCTTCACTATGGAAAAGCTACGAACACGAAGAGTCATATTTTACTTGGGTCAGAGAAATCAACCAGCTGTTATTACAACTTGATTTAGAAAGAGAAGATGATTGGCAAGAGCTATCAAATCTTCATAAAAGTGCTTATTTCAATTTGATTGAAGGCAGATATTTTATAAAAATGCTTCAAGAATTTATCCCGGATATGTTGACCAATTGGCTCCGTTTAGCGGATAAAAGAAATGTTGTGTTATCATCTGCCGCTGTACTTTCGTGGAACGAATTGTTCCCTGCTACAATGAGTGGATCCATTGTTTCCGAGGCGGAAAAGCTGATTAGTATAACAGAGACCGACATTGATGAGCTCGAGGAAAGCCTAGCCTTATTTGATGCCATTATCGATTGGGCAGCGGACCATGATATGGGTGAAAATAACCGGTTTAGATGGCTTGTCGATCAATTAGTCGATTTTGACAGACAGCACTTGCTTATTACAGGGTTAACAGGAAGTGGTAAATCCACTTTTATCAATACCGTTCTTGGAGAAGATCTTCAAGACAGTCCCACTTCTTCTATCGTCATGTTTAAAAATGGGGAAGAAGAGGAAATAACGGAAATAACGGATCGAGATATTTCTAGATTAGATGGCTTTACAGACTTTCAGGAGCGGATGGACCGCCGTCGTAATGCCTTAGAATCGATCATTGAATTTACAAGTCCAAACGGATTCTTAGCGGACAACAAAGTGGCTTTTATAGATACCCCGGGTTTAAAGGGAAACCACAATGACCGGTATGAAGTATTGAAAAACCTACAAGTCGCCGATACTGTCTTGTTTGTCATTGATGGCAACGCTCCATTTAAAGACAAAGAAAGAGGAATATTGGTGCAGATTCAAGAATTAGCACCCGATATTCCGGTTCATTTTCTGCTAAGCAAAATGGATACGATTGTGGGTGAGCAGGAAGCGGTTAGAATCTATCAAGAAACCAAGTCCTTGATTCATTCCATATTGCCGGATGCAAATGTGTTTGCCTTTTCATCGCAATATGAGAGAGGTCAGCAGTTAAAGGATATAAAAGAGTTTATTCAGTCGATAAAAACTACTAGAAACCTAGAGGATAGACGACTAGCTAAGCTGTTGTATTTTATCCGAACCATTATTGCAAGCCTATTGCAAAAACGGATTGATGTGGAAGATCAGCTAGTAGAATCAATCCGATGGAATGAAGAAATGCACACGAAGTTAAATGGAGCTGTAAATCAGCTAAAGGATACGGAAGTACAAAAAACAAGAGCGATTACGAAATCCTACCGCACAATCAAGGAAACGATTCAACAGGATATCGCCAAGACAGTTCCCGCGATGTTAAAAGAATGCTCTGCCCTTATTAAAGAGGACAGCAACTTTAGTAATATTCACCTGGAATTGAACGATGAAATGAATCGCAGATTACAAGAATACTTGGAAGAAACGGTTATGCCTAAATTCTATCGTTCCTTACAGGACTGGATAGCCTATAGTAAAGAGGAGTTTGACCAGGCGCAGGAATTTTTAAATGAGTTGGGAGATGGCTTTAACCAGATGTACGGGGAGGAGCATCTCGCACTTGTATGTGATTTCAAGGTGCTAGATGATTGGCTCCGCGATACGGACCGTATGACAACCCGGTTCCAGCTTGAAAATATCAATATCCTTCTCCGTCGGACGCCGTCGCAATTTTTACTGAAGAGTGCCGGGAAATTATTCGGGGCTATTTCGCAAAATAAAGCAATGCTTTATAACAAGTACAAAGCATTCGTGGAAAATGAGGACTACGCTGAAACGATTGACGAAGTTAGTAAGCAATTTTTCCAGCCATTTGAGCTGTTTGAAAAATCACTAGAGCGCGATGTAACTTTATTTTTCAAGAGTTCGTTAAGGAATTTAACGGCAGCTGTAGAAGAGGCTAAGTCAGGGATTGAGTCAAACCAGGATCTTCTTGACAAAATGAATACCAATCCGGAAATGTTCCGTGATCCGTTAACACTTTTCGGGGTAAGACTCCGACAATTCGAATGGATGACTGTGGCCGGAAAAGGAATGCAAACGATATATTAATAGTTAAAAGGAGAGTACCCAGGTGGTACTCTTTTTTATGTCATTGATCAGGTTATACGTTTAGTGTCATTCCTCTTTTACTTGCTCGTTGGAGCTTTGTGATCGCTTATTTTTCGCTCCGCAATATTGAGAGGGTAGATATTTAGAAATGAAAAAACATTCCGGTGGTACTGTACCGGAATGTATTTGATGATATTTCCCTAATATCCTTTTAGAAAATTTACAAGATTAATGGTAGGTGTCTTCCCAGATAGATAGGTCTTTAAATTGGGAATAAGGATGTTTTCAACGACTCGTTTGTTATAGTGCTCGGTTGCCCCGGAGGTGTGCGGGGTAATAATGACATTGTCCATTTCCCATAATGGACTGTCCGTACTTAGCGGTTCTGTTTCAAAAACATCTAGACCGGCCCCAGCAATCGTGCCTTCTTGTAAAGCCGTAATCAGTTCCTCTTCCATCACGATTTCACCACGGCCAATATTGATAAAAAAGGCAGAGGGTTTCATTTGATTAAATTGCTGTGCTCCAAATAAGTGATGGGTTTCTGGCGTATGTGGCAGAGTGACGACCACATAATCACATTTTGGCAGTACCTGATCTAACTGATTTGGTGTATACATTTCATCAACAAAGTCCGATGGTTTTCCAGAGTGCCTGACACCAAGCACAGTCATACCAAATGCTTTGGCTATTTTAGCCGTTTCTCTTCCAATTTCACCGACACCTATTACCCCAATCGTTTTTTCATGGATCTCGAGGCTTATGTGGGCATGGTCCCATGTTTTCGATTGCTGATTTTTTACATAGGTATGAATTTTTCTTGTTAATCCAAGCATTAAGGCAAAAATAGTTTCGGAAATTGGATAAGCATGTACACCATTGGCGCTTGTGACTTTGATATTTTTTGCTTGCAATCTATCAAGGGGCAAAGAATCGACGCCGGCACTCCAGGTTTGCAGCCATTGCAGGTTTGCTTCAGGGGCAAGACAGTAATCGGCTAGTTCTTTTCTCCAGCCGGCAATGATTTCTGCATCCTTCGCATGTTCCTTCCAAACTTCCGGTTCTTTGCCGACGATTACATCCCATTCAGGAACGATGTTTTTTACTTTTTCTATGTATTCCTGCTTTAAGTTTTGTGCAATGACTATTTTCCGGTTGCTCATTTAATTCCCACCTTTATGTTAATATAGGATAATCATATCGCATATTAACAGAAATATTAATCTTTTTATCATTGATTGGCATTGTACATTTTGGGAAGCTGTTGTTCATTTTCTATGAATTTTAAGGGGGACTTTTTGTTTATAAGGCAGGAAATTCTTGTGGTTACAGCTAATTTGTTTGTATGAACCACTCTAAAAAAAATGTACCCAACTACATTTCCATCTACTACATGCATAAACCTCATCTAGCATAAAACTTGCAAACTATGAATATGAAAATAAATAGAAGGGAGGATCAATCTATGCAAATACAATCATGCAAGGCCATTGTAACAGGAGGAGCTTCCGGTCTTGGTGAGGCGACTGTCCGCCATATCATTGGAAGAGGGGGAAAAGCCGTAATTCTCGATCAATCAGAAGATAATGGGGTGCGCCTTCAGAATGAATTAGGAGAAGCGGCTTTATTTTTAAGAGCGGATGTGACCGAGGAAGAGAGTATCCAAGAGGCAATTAATAAAGCTTCTGATTTCCTGGGTGAAATCAACGTGGTGGTGAACTGTGCGGGAATTGGGATTGCGGACAAGGTACTAGGCAGAAAGGGAGTACATAATCTTGAACTCTTTTCCAAGGTCATCCAAGTAAACCTAATTGGAACTTTTAATGTGATCCGCCTGGCAGCCGAGAAAATGGCTGGCAATAATGTGAATGAACAAAACGAACGCGGTGTTATTATCAACACAGCTTCTGTGGCTGCCTTTGACGGTCAAATCGGCCAAGCTGCCTATAGTGCCTCTAAAGGCGGGATTGTCGGTATGACCTTGCCGATTGCCAGAGAGTTAGCCCGTTACGGGATTCGCGTAATGACAATTGCGCCGGGATTGTTCCACACGCCGATGTTTGATACTCTGCCTGAAGAAGCTAGGATATCACTTGGAAAAATGGTGCCCTTTCCTCCGCGGCTAGGTTATCCAAGCGAATACGCACAGCTTGTCCAGAGTATAATCGAAAACCCTATGCTTAATGGTGAAACCATCAGGCTCGATGGAGCAATCAGGATGCAGCCTAAGTAAAATGATCCGAAGGGACGAAGAACTGTCATCCTTTTTGTTATGAATCCTTTCATTCGTATCATAATAGAGGTAAGTCGTTTACAAGAAAAAGGAGAAGAACTGATGATAAAACAGTTATGGATTAACCTGCCGGTAAAGAACATAAATCAATCAAAGGAGTTTTATAGTAAACTTGGATTTTCCGTACATACTCGAGCTGACCAAACCGACCAAGCGCAACTAGTGGTTGGCAATACGGATACCTCGATTATGCTTTTTCCAGAATCAACTTTCAAACACTTTATAAGGCATGAAATTGCTGATACGAAGCTGGCTTCTGAAGTATTGCTTTCGTTTGATGCGGAGAGTCGGGAAGAAGTAGATAAAATAGCAGAATTAGCGGTAAATGCAGGCGGTACCTTATATGGCGAACCTTCTGAGATACAAGGCTGGATGTATGGATGTGGCTTTACTGATCTCGATGGTCATCGGTGGAATGTCCTGTATATGGATATAGCTAGAATGCCGAAAAATTAACCTTAAAAGATTGGAGGGATTCCCCATTAGGAGAATCCCTTACTTAAAAAAATCATCCTCCAAAGAACAAATCCATAATGTTGGAAGCGGTCGATGTTTTTTTATTATAAAACTCGGAATATCCGCAGTTCTTACAAAAAACAACGGTAAATGTGTTGTGTTGAAGATCAAACATTTTGGATAGACCTGTTCCTGTCATTGCTACATCTTTTGTGCCAGTATCCCTGCTTCCACATTTAATACATCCTTTTTCACTCATCGCAATCAACTCCTAATATAGATATCTCAAAATGTTTACGATTGACTTAAGAAANNAATAAAATTAAATGAAGTGATGCTCCGATTTTAGGATGTCGTTTGGAAACATTTTTCCAATTAGTGCAGAATTCTTGTTGTTTTCGTAGAATTACCCCTTATTTTGGTAGAAAAAATTTTAGATTTGTAGAATTACCCTAGTATTTTGTAGAATCCATTCAAAATCATCATAAGCTAAAAATCACATCCACTAAGTAAGCGTTTACAATTACAAAAAGGGAGGCTACAAGAATGAAACATCCATACTTAAATGAAGATCATCAAATTTTTCGTCAATCATTAAGAAAGTTTTTAGAAAAAGAAGCATATCCCTTCTATGAACAGTGGGAAGAAACCCGTATGATTCCTCGGACATTTTGGAAAAAGATGGGGGGACAAGGCTTTCTCTGTCCAGATATTGATGAAAAGTATGGGGGCAGCGAGGTTGACTGGGGATTTGCTGTGGTTATCAATGAGGAGCTTGAACGAGTAGGATCCGGATTAGTTGGCATCGGGCTCCATAATGATATTGTTGTCCCATATATCACCTCTTACGGAACCTATGAACAAAAACAGCGCTGGCTGCCGAAGTGCGTAACAGGCGATATTATTACAGCAATCGCTATGACCGAACCCGGAACCGGCTCAGACTTAGCCAATATAAAAACAACAGCCAAACTGGACGGTGACCACTATATCGTCAATGGTCAAAAGACCTTCATTACGAACGGTATTCAAGCTGATTTGATTCTTGTTGCGGTCAAAACCGATCCCCAAGCGGTTCCAAAACATAAAGGCGTGAGTCTCCTTGTGATTGAGCGGGATACACCAGGATTTACTAGAGGGCGAAAACTGAATAAAGTGGGGCTGCACTCTCAAGATACCGCTGAATTAATTTTTGAAGACTGCAGAGTTCCGAAGAATAACCTGCTGGGAGAGGCAGGCAAAGGCTTTCTCTATTTAATGGAAAAACTCCAGCAAGAACGCCTTCTCGTCGCGATAGGGGCGCAAACAGCATCGGAAGTGATGATTAAGACGACGATTGACTATGTAAAAAGCAGGGAAGCTTTTGGAAAGTCTATAAGCCAGTTTCAAAATACTCAGTTTAAGATTGTTGAAATGGCAACAGAAATTGAAATGGGCAGAGCCTTTTTAGACCAGTTAATCGCAGAGCACATTGAAGGGAAGAACGTGGTAACGAAGGTTTCGATGGCCAAATGGAAATTGACGGATATAGCTAAACGGGTTGCTTCGGAATGCATGCAGCTTCACGGCGGATATGGCTATATGGAAGAATACGAGATTGCGAGAAGATTCCGCGATATTCAGGTTTCAAGTATTTACGCAGGTACAAACGAAATTATGAAAACGATTATTGCTAAAAATCTAGGATTATAGGGGGAAGTTTTCATGCGAGAAGTTGTTATTGTGGAAGGCGTTCGTACACCTGTAGGAAGAAAGAATGGGGTGTTAAAGGATATCAGGCCGGATGACCTGGCAGGGTTAGCCCTAAAGGAGCTTGTTAACAGGGCCGGCATTGATCCAGCAATCATCGACGATGTAATTTTAGGCTGTGTGACACAATCAGGGGAGCAGGCTGGCGATATTGCTCGAGTAGCCGCATTAATTGCCGGATTTCCGATAGAGGTACCGGGAACAACGATCGACCGCCAATGCGGCTCCAGCCAGCAAGCCGTTCACTTTGCCGCACAGGCAATCCTTGCCGGAGATATGGATGTGGTCATCGCTGGCGGTGTTGAAAGCATGTCCCGTGTGCCAATGGGGTCCAATTACAAAGGGGCGGAAGAACCATTTAGCCCGACGCTACGGACAAAGTATGAAATGATTCACCAAGGGTTATCGGCCGAACGGATTGCTGAAAAATATGGATTTACCCGCACTGAACTTGATCAATTCGCACTGGAGAGCCACCAGAAGGCCCTAAAGGCGCAGGAAGAAGGTCATTTTGCAAGAGAGATTATTCCAATTGAAGTGGCCCTCCCTGACGGAACAACCGCTGTCATTAAAGATGATTCCGGACCTAGAAAAGGAACTACTCTTGAAGCATTGGCCGGGCTCCGTCCTTCGTTTAAAGAGGATGGAGTTATTCATGCCGGGAATGCCAGCCAAATTAGTGATGGAGCAGCTGCCTTATTACTGATGTCACGGGAAAAAGCAGAAGAACTCGGTTTGAAACCGCGTTTTCGAGTCCACACACGTGTGGTTGTGGGGTCAGACCCTACCTTAATGCTGACAGGACCGATCCCGGCGACACATAAGGCGCTTGAAAAGTCAGGTCTTTCGATTGATGATATTGATGTATTTGAGGTCAATGAAGCCTTTGCTCCAGTGACACTGGCTTGGTTGAAGGAGACCGGTGCCGATCCTAGGAAGCTGAATCCGAACGGAGGCGCGATTGCTCTAGGACATCCGCTAGGCGGCAGTGGTGCGCGTTTAATGGTTACGATGATGCATGAGCTGGAGCGGACAGGTGGACGATATGGTTTGCAAACGATGTGTGAAGGGCATGGAATGGCAAATGCGACCATCATTGAACGGTTACAACACTCTTGAAAAAAGGTTCTCCGAAATATTGAATCATCGCCGATAAACTAAACCTCATCCTAATCTGGAGGATGAAACGAGGGCAGTCAGACTGCCCTCAGGGTCTAAATAATGGGAGGCGGTCTAATGAGTACAACGATTGGCAAAGTCTTTGATTTAACGGTGAAAAAGTTCCCAAATAAGCCGGCCATTTATGATGTTAGGAAAAACATCCGTTACACCTATCAAGAATGGAGCGAACAAGTAAACCGGCTAGCCAATGCCCTTTTAAAAGAAGGGGTGAAAAAAGGAGACCGTGTATCAACCTTCATGTTTAATACGGAAGAATTAGGCACGGCTTTGTTTGCCTGCGCCAAAATTGGGGCGGTATTTAATCCAATTAATTTCCGTTTAACTCCGGAAGAGGTTGCCTTTATTCTCTCAGATGCCACGCCAAAGGTCGTTCTTTTTGAAAAAGCATTAGAGCCTGTCATAGAGGCCATTGCCGGCCGATTTGATCAAACTGCCTTTTGGTTCATTGATGAAGGTACACCGGACTATGCTGCATCCTATCACAAAAAACTGGCAGAAACCCCTATAGAAGAAATAAAAATAGAAGTAGTTGAAACCGACATCTATGCGTTTATTTATACTAGCGGAACAACGGGAAGGCCGAAAGGGGTTATGCATACACACCGTAATATGGTGGACCAAAGTGTATTGTGCATCGCCGCCGAAAAACTTGAAGTAAACGATGTCGGTCTTGTTACCGCACCGATGTTCCATTGTGCGGAATTACACTGTGCATTTATCCCAAGGGTACATGTCGGGGCGAGTAATGTCATTTTGCACCAGTTTAATCCTAAAGTCATCCTGAAATTAGTTGAACAAGAAAAAATATCGAAACTATTTGCTGCTCCAACAATGTGGAATATGCTCCTACAAGAGGATCTATTTCAATATGATCTCTCTAGTCTGAAGCTTGGTCTTTACGGTGCCGCTCCTATGGCTCCATCCCTTGTTCATGCACTTCATGACCGCTTAGGTATTTCCCTGATCCAGGCTTATGGGATGACGGAAATGGGACCTGCCATTACCTTTTTGTCAGAGGTTGATCAGCTTCGGAAAGCAGGATCTGCCGGACAAGCCGCTCTCAGTCATGATATTCGAATCGTTCGTCCGAGGGAGGATGGTCCTTCAGATCCGGATGATATCGTTCCTGCAGGTGAAACAGGTGAGATTATTGTACAGGGACCATGTATGATGCTTGGTTATTTCAATCGCGAAGATGCGACCGAAAAGGCTATGTATAAAGGTTGGTACCACTCCGGGGATATCGGCCGCATGGATGAAGAAGGATATTTATATGTCAATGACCGTGTCGATGATATGATTATTAGCGGCGGAGAAAATATTTACCCAAGGGAAGTTGAGGATGTGCTGCATGCTCATCCAGGAGTACTTGACGTGGCAGTTGTGGGCCAGCCGGATGACCGCTGGGGAGAAACAGTTACCGCATTTATTGTAAAAAAGAACCCGGCTGTTATGGAGCAAGAGCTGGATGAGTATTGTAAAAACAGCGATCAGCTGGCCAATTATAAACGCCCGCGTAAATATGTTTTCTGTGAGTCACTCCCGCGGAATGCGAGCGGAAAAATTCAAAAATTTGTTTTGCGAAAACAATTGGAGGAGCTTCTTTCCCCAGATTCCAGTAAATAGAAAGGGTTTTGTCTATGTTAAAAGGAATAAAGGTGATTGATTTTACCAACTATCTTCCAGGGCCATTTGCCACACTCAGACTAGCGGAATTGGGGGCAGAAATTATCAAAGTAGAGTCACCAGAAGGAGATCCAGCCCGAATTACAGGCGTATTAAAGGATAATACTGGCCTTGTCTTTCTAGCGAATAACAGACAAAAGAAGAGTATAGCACTAAATCTGAAGGAAAAAGCTGGCTTGGAGACGGCGCTAAGATTGATTGCCCATGCCGATGTAGTGATTGAAAGTTTTAGGCCAGGGGTGATGGAAAAATTAGGTTTGGGATATGAGGCAGTTCATCAGGTGAAGCCTGATATTATTTATTGTTCTATTTCTGGTTATGGTCAAACAGGACCATTAAGTAAATTAGGCAACCATGACATAAACTATATGGCCTTAAGCGGGGTCCTTGCCCAGCTTAAAGATCAACAAGGAAGACCCATCCATCCCTCGATCACTCTTGCCGATTATTTGGGCGGGTTTGCCGCCAATGAGCGCATTTTAGCAGGGCTTGTTTCAAGACTGTTAACAGGGAAGGGAAGCTATCATTCTATTTCCATTACCGATCAACTAGTTTCATTACTTGGAAATCATGTTTTGATAGAAAAAGAAACGGGTGAAGGGACAGGTATCAACGTTTTGAACGGCAGCCTTATTTCGTATGCCCTTTACGAAACAAAGGATCATCGTTACATGAGTTTAGGAGCCTTAGAACCAAAATTTTGGAAGAATTTTTGTCATGCCCACGGACGTGAGGAATGGATAGGGGCCCATTTTTCCAGAACAGAAGCTTCTAACCCTGTCTACCAGGAGCTGACCAACCTTTTTAAAACTAAAACCTTCTATGAATGGATCGAGTTTGCCCTGGCAGTAGATTGTTGTATGGCACCTGTCCTTGAGGTGGGGGAACTGGCCGAGAATCCCTATTTTAAAGAAAAAGAACTCGTTTTTGCATCACCTTGGGGAGATTACCAGGTCAAAATGCACAGCGACTTAGAGCTTTCAGAATTGGCTCCTCCTCCTAAACAAGGGGAGCATGAAGCAGAGATCTTAAAGGATATTTTCATATAGACTGGTAAGGGCTGTCGGTTATACCGACAGTCTTTATTTTTGTTTAGTAGTAAAACATCCATTTGCATGGAAGTGGAGATAAGCAGAATTTACTTTTATAAATAAGAAATTACCACTTAGTTTTTTTAATTAATAGAACAGTATTCGCAACTGAAGCAGTATAATAGAGACAGTCCCTAAAATTGAAAGGAGATACCATTTTGTTCGAACAAGCACTTTCCCTACTAAAAACTCACTTTGGTTACAGTTCCTTCCGAAACGGGCAGGAGCAGGCCATCCGGTCGGTTTTATCAGGCCAGAATACCATATGTGTCATGCCGACAGGCGGCGGTAAATCCATTTGTTATCAAATTCCAGCCCTCGTCCTTTCAGGGACCACAATCGTTATTTCCCCATTGATTTCCTTAATGAAGGATCAAGTCGATACCCTCATCCAAGCAGGAATCCCAGCCACATTTATTAATAGCTCGTTAAGTTTTTCAGAAGCAAGCAGGAGAATAAACGAAGCAAAAGCTGGGAAATACAAGCTATTATACATAGCACCCGAAAGATTAGAGTCCTATGATTTTATCGAGGACTTAAAACAGATGGATATACCTTTAGTAGCCGTGGATGAAGCCCACTGTATCTCCCAATGGGGACACGACTTCCGCCCAAGCTACCGCCATATCCAGCAGATGGTTAATAACCTTCCGCAAGAACCGGTTGTACTTGCCCTTACAGCAACCGCAACACCAAGGGTTCGGGAAGATATTTGTTATTCTCTTGAAATTGATCAAGCGAATACGATCATCACCGGATTTGAACGGGTAAACTTATCTTTTTCTGTTATCAAGGGCCAGGATCGTCTTAAGTTTCTCTTTGATTATTTAAAAAAGAATCAACAAGAAGCTGGTATTATTTATGCGGCTACACGGAAAAATGTCGATCAGCTTTATGAGAAACTTTGCAAGGAAAAGATTAATGCTGCCCGCTATCATGCCGGGATGGGGGATGCAGACCGGGCGCGGGAACAGGAACGCTTTTTAGAGGATAAAGCATCTGTTATGGTTGCAACCTCCGCATTTGGCATGGGGATCGATAAATCCAATATCCGTTATGTTGTTCATTTTCAGATGCCCAAAAATATGGAGAGCTATTATCAGGAAGCGGGACGTGCTGGCCGGGATGGGTTAGATAGTGAATGTATATTGCTTTATTCTCCGCAGGATGTCCAGGTTCAGCGTTTTCTTATCGATCAATCAAGTGATCGCAGCAGAATGACGCAGGAGTTAGAAAAGCTTCAGCAAATGGCGGATTACTGTCATACTGAGAACTGCCTTCAAGAATTTATTTTAAAATATTTTGGTGAGATCGAAACGGAAAGCTGCGGGAGATGTGGAAATTGCTTAGATTCAAGAAGCAAGGTGGATGTAACCAAAGAGGCACAAATGGTGATGTCTTGTGTGATTCGAATGGGGCAGCGCTTCGGGAAAAATCTAACTGCCCAAGTATTAACAGGATCAAAAAACAAAAAAGTCACAGAAATGGGCTTTGATAAGCTGACCACTTATGGAATCATGAACAACCAGGGGGCAAAAGAAGTAGGCGAATTTATTGAATTCCTAATCTCACAAGAACTAATCGCAATTGAACAGGGACAATTTCCAACGATCTTTGTTGCCCCGAAAGGTAAGGAAGTCCTTCTAGGAAAGCAGCAGGTATACCGAAGAGAAGCGGTACAGGTTAAACAAGTGTCGAAAAATGATCCATTATTCGAAAGCTTGAGAGAGGTACGTAAACAAATTGCCGACTCGGAAAATGTTCCGCCATTTGTGATTTTCTCAGATGCTGCACTTAAAGATATGTGTGCCAAACAGCCGAAAACGAATGAGGAATTTTTACAGGTAAGCGGAGTTGGAGAGCACAAGCTGCAAAAATATGGCCTGGAGTTTATTCAAGCGATTCGTGTGTTTCTTGAGGAGAATCCAGAATATCAAAGTGAAGAAGTACCCGCATCCAATGCACCGAAAAAAACGGCCAAAAAGGCCGTTCGTGACTCACATTTAGAAACGTATACTTTATATAAAGAGAATCTCTCTCTCATGGAAATCGCTGAAAAGCGGGACTTATCTCTCAAAACAGTTGAGGAACATATCATCCAATGCGCACAGCAGGGGATGGAGGTTAACTTTACCGCTCTCATTCCAGCGGAGTATCTGCCATTACTAGAGCAGGCTGTAGCAGAAGCAGGAAGAAGCCGCTTAAAACCGCTTAAGGAACTACTGCCTGAAGAAGTCAGCTACTTTATGATCAAAGCCTATCTTTATTTTTTAAGTAAATAATCGATAATAAAGGAAAGCCATTAAAGTTGGGGCAAGTTTAAGGATATGAGTAGTTTATAACTTCTGAACAGCAGTGATAGGAGTGCTGTTCAGAAGTTATTAGTGGTTTATAACCGCTGAGAAGCAGGAGCTGAAGGTGCTACGACAGATAAGAGAGGTTCATAACCGCTGAGAAGCAGAAGCTGAAGGTGCTACGGCTGATAAGAGAGGTTCAAAACCGCTGAAGTGCAAGAAATGGAAATACTACTGAGGTTAAGAGCAACAATTCATAACCCCTGAACAGCCATGATATAAGAACTTCGACAGTTAGAATCGTTTTTATAGCTTTAGAGCAACCAAAAATGGAGGAATCCTTGGAGTAATGGAGAAACCTCGCCATCTCTTGCGGCGAGGTTTTCATCTTTTAATATTGTCGAAAAGCCGATGTTCTTGCTGATATTTCCTAGGAAATTTGTCGATATTAGAGAGATTACTTAATGCCCCTGCTCTTTATCATACTCAGCTAAAAATGGCTTATTGGCATAGTAGTACATCATCGCCATAAACACAGCACCACCAATTAAGTTACCTATCGTGACCGGAACTAAATTATGTACAACCCCTGCCCAGGAAATCGTGCCTGGATGATTTAATACCAAAGCGATAGCAAAGGTACACATATTAGCAATACTATGCTCGTAACCAGAAATAAAGAAACAGAATACAAACAACATCATCGCAAACATTTTTGGACCATCACCTTTTAACCCCATTGGAAGGAAGAAGGCCATACAAACTAGCCAGTTACAAAGAATCGCTCTGAAAAATAATTGAGATGTCGGAACTTGCATTTTCACTTCCACGACATGAAGTAAAAAGCTATTCACAGATGAATCAGCAAAAAGTCCGGTAGTAAAAATAATAAAGGCAAACACGGCAGCTCCCATGATATTACCAAGGTAACTGCAAATCCATAGTTTAATAACATCCACCCACGCCATTTTCTTACGGAGTGCTGCATAGGTGTAATAAAATGTATTACCGGTAAATAAGTCGCCGCCTCCATAGGCTATTAAAATAATAGCTGCTCCAAAGGTCAGTGCTGCCATAGGATAGGCAAAAGGCGAATCTTTTAAATAAAAAAAGTTTCCAGTCTTAAAGGCAACAATGACGCCAAAGCCGATAAACATACTCGCAAGCATAGCCCGTAATAGATAGCGAAGGATGCTTTGGCGGAATATTTTAATTTTTTTTAAAGCGAGTTTTTCCGCTTCACTTAAAGGCTGGATTTCCATGAAGATTACCACCAATCTACCGTTTAATATTATTTGTATATTGTAAACTAAAAGAGTCAGGATATGTATATTTTTGGAGAATGTTCCTTGAATAGACACATATCTTGCAACATAAAATTGGTTAATACTTAAAACAACCCATTATTCTAGAAATCAGCTATAATAAAAAGGTTTTGAAGACTGATTTTTAAGGAGTTCAAATGTTGACTAGAAAACAAATTACCCCAAAATATGATCCATGGGAAGCTTACTTAGATATTGAGGAGTATGGTAAGCCTCTGCTATCGAATATTGAATTCACCACGACAACCCTATGTAACATGCGCTGCGAACACTGTGCAGTTGGCTATACCTTACAATCAAAAGACCCGGAGGCACTGCCACTTGAACTGTTATTAAAAAGCTTGGATGAAATTCCGTCATTGCGTTCATTAAGTATTACTGGCGGGGAACCGATGCTCTCCTTATCATCGGTAAAAAATTATGTTGAACCAATATTAAAGTATGCTCATGACCGTGGTGTCCGAACCCAAATTAATTCCAACTTAACCCTTGATTTAGGACGTTATGAGCTCATTGTCCCTTATTTAGATGTTTTACATATTTCACATAACTGGGGAACAGTGGATGATTTCGCCCAGGGCGGTTTTGCAAGGATGGAGAGAAAGCCCGATTTCAAACAACGAGAAGCCTATTTTACAAGAATGATAGAAAACAGCCGTGAATTAGTGAAAGCGGGAATCATGGTTTCAGCAGAAACCATGTTAAATAAGCGGACTCTTCCGCACTTAGAGAAAATTCATCGGCAAATTGTGGAAGAAATGTTATGTCAACGACATGAGATCCATCCTATGTATCCAAGTGATTTTGCCAGCAGCCTTGAAACTCTTTCATTAGGGGAGATAAGGGAGGCCATTCATCATTTATTAGATGTTCGGGATGAAAATGTCTGGATGCTGTTTGGGACGCTGCCATTTTATGCGTGCAGCCAGAAAGAAGAGGACCTGGCTCTTTTGAAAAGGCTTTATGAAAGCAAGAATGTCACCGTAAGAAACGATCCGGATGGCCGTTCTCGTTTAAATGTGAATATCTTTACGGGTGACATCATCGTAACCGATTTCGGTGATACACCACCACTTGGAAATATTCAAACAGACGATTTATTATCGGCCTACGACAGTTGGCAAACCTCTAAACTTGCAAAAGAATTAAGTTGTCATTGCCCAGCTGTTTCCTGTCTGGGACCTAATATCCTAGTAAAGAATAGTTATTATCAAGATATGGATTTTGCTGCACAGCAGGCAAAAATAATAAAGAGATAGAAACCATGGTGCTAGGAAAGCTTAAAAAGGAGGAAATGCTCTTTTTTAGCTTTCTATTTTTTTTGCATCTACTGGAGTTGATTTATGGATTTTTTCTACTGGCAGATGGAGTGGTGATTGCCTCTTTGCATTTACTTTGACATAAGTGAAAACGCACTCTATAATATAATCAAAATTGTTCAACAATAATGATAAACGAATTTCAATGATATTTTGTCAATTAAATGATAGTAGGGAAAACTATGCAGAAATAGAAGGAGCACTTTGAGATTAAAATTCATATAGGAAATGGGGCTAGAGGAAAATGAAGGTACTCCAAAGAACACAAATAATAGTTNNNNAATGATAATGGTAGTGTATTTTACGGAATTTTAGAAGATGACGAAATTTTACAATTGTCGAGTAATTTTACTGAAATAGTAAACGATGAACTAAAATTTGATGGTGCAAAAGTTAAATTAAATGATGTAAAAATCTTAGAGCCTGTAACACCATCAAAAGTCATTAATTTTGGATGGACCTATCCAGAACATGCAACAGAGACCGGGGGAAGGCCAAATCTCAAGGAGCCGTTTTTGTTTTTAAAACCTGCGTCGTCTCTGATTCCAAATAAGGGAGAAATCATTCTTCCGTCCAGTCATTTAACCAAGCAGGTGGAAATGGAGGGGGAAGTGGCACTCGTTATCGGAAAACGGGGTAAAAATATAAAGGAAGAAGAGGCTTTGGATTATGTATTTGGCTGTACCATATTCAATGATGTAACGGCAAGAGATCTTACAAAAGTTGATCCCCAGTTTACGCGAGGTAAAGGATTTGATACTTTTGGGCCGTTGGGTCCATGGATTGTTACAGGTATTGATCCAACCAATTTACGAATAGTAACGACTTTAAATGGCAAGGTCGTACAAGATGGTAATACGAATCAGATGTCTTTATCTATTCCTTTCCTTATCAGTTGGGTATCAAAGGTTATGACCCTAGAGCCAGGGGATGTTTTGGCCACTGGTTCACCTTCTGGCAGTTGTCCAATGA
>NZ_JBALPZ010000154.1:15357-15575 GCF_036965645.1 Neobacillus drentensis | reverse complement strand
GCAGTTGTCCAATGAAGTCGGGCGACGTTGTAACTGTGGGAGTAGAGGAAATAGGCAATCTCTGTAACTATGTAATATAGTAAGAATATTTTTTTTAAAACATCTAATTAAATTAAAAGGTTAACCAGTCTTCTGGTTGACCTTTTCTAATTGTTAGGCTGTGTTAATCTTGGATGTTGATTTCCGCTCCAGTCACTCGCTTTCCGCGGGCGTGCCGG